>CP070819.1:1070276-1073168 GCA_020344295.1 Dehalococcoidia bacterium
ATAGCTTCCTATTACACCAATGCACCAGAGATATTCACCGCCATGGATCTGCACTGGTACCACCTCGTCCAGTGGGCCTTCGGCGGAGGAGTAGAGAATCCACACACAATGGAAGACCTCGAGGGAGCGGAGAAGATGCCGGCGGCGAACGATATGTGCACGCTCCTCCGGCTTGCGCTGTATTACCTTGACGCCGGCGTGCTCCCAATGCCAACGGCGCTGGTCAGCCTCAATGAACCATGCGACGGTGTGATCGGACTGCATGAAGCGATGCGGCATCATCCGGAGTGGCGCCATCTTCCCGTATTCGCCCCGGATCCGCCGTACTTCGAGGACGAACGGAGCATTCGCTACTTCGCTGACGAGCTCAAGCGAATGGTGGAGTTCCTTACCAAGCACACGGGGAGGACGCTGGATATAAACCGTCTCCGTGAGGTCGTCACGATTAGTAACGAGCAGTACTCGCTGTGGGCGGAATACAACGAACTGAGAAGGGCAGTGCCCTGCCCCCACAGCCATAATATAGGGATGGGATGCTTTTCCCTGCTGCAGACCGCCCGTTGCGGATATCCTGAAAACACTCAGTGGTATAAGGACGCAATTGAAGATGCTGAGATGCGTATACGGGAGAACAAGCCTGAGGTGCCGGACCAGAAAATCAGGTTGCTCTGGTTCGATGTTCAACCTACCTGGTATATGAGTCTCTCATCATGGCTGGAGATGGAGTGGGGGGCGGTGACCGTGCTCACCATGTTCGGCTACTGTCCGTATACGACTGTGGATACTTCAACCGAGGACAGTATGTTCCAGGGGCTAGCCAAGAGGTGTCTCTTCGATGTCCCGATGATCAGACAGGCACGCGGTGTGGCGGACAACTTCATGGCTGACATCGCTCGCATAGTGAGAGACTATAAAATGGACGCAGTCATCTGGCCCGGCCACATGGGCCACAAGGATGGGGCCGCCAGCGGCAGCCTGATGAGGGAGCTGTGCCGCGATCTCAATGTCCCGCTGCTGCATATAGGGCTCGACTTGTACGACAGAAGGTACACCACGATCGACCAGGTGAAGGACAGTATAGCTCAGTTCTTCACGGCTATGGGGCTCGGTTAAGATAAGGCGTTAATATCGCCATGTGGCGTAAGAATAACCGATCAAGGAAGGAGACAGAATGTTAGTTGGAGGCTGTGACGTAGGCTCGGCAACGGGCAAGGCGGTTGTCATGAAGGACGAAGAGATCGTGTCCTTTGTGATCATACCATCTACAACCAAGCCCGAGGTAACGGCGCGAACGGTTATGGACCAGGCAGTCGAACAGGCCGGCCTATCGTCGATCGAAGATCTTAACTATATCGTTGGCACAGGATACGGTAGGCTTAAGGTTCCCTTTGCTAACGAGAATATCTCGGAGATAACCTGCCACGCCAAGGGTGCCCAATGGCTGCTGCCCACAGTAAGGACTGTAGTAGACATCGGCGGGCAGGACTGTAAGGTGATGTCGTTGAGCGAAAACGGCAAGGTCCTGGAATTCGTGATGAACGACAGATGTGCCGCGGGGACGGGAAGGTTCTTCGAGGCAATGGCGAGGGTGCTCGATTGCGGTCTTGATGGTTTATCGGAGCTATCTCTCCGGGGTAAAGACCCGGCGACGATCTCCAGCCAGTGCAGTGTTTTCGCTGAATCGGAGGTTGTCACACTGGTCAATGAGGGTATGGACTTGGAGGATATAGTGGCCGGCCTGCATACGTCGATAGCCAGCCGGTTGAACTCGATGGTGCGCAAGGTAGGGCTGGTTGAGGACGTTGTCCTGACTGGCGGATGTGCCAAGAACGACGGCCTGGGCAAAGCCCTTGAAGATAAGCTTGGTGTATCCGTGAAGAAGCTACCGGCTGACCCTCAGATTGTGGGAGCGATCGGGGCAGCCCTACTGGCTGCTGAGCGATTGAGCGCGCAACCTGTTTAAAAAGCGCTGTGTTGCAGAGAGACAGCGAAACGTACTAAACAGTCCAAGGAAAGGAGGTACAGGCAATGGAGACACAGATTAGGTCCAAAGCATTCGAACAGTTAAGTGAAGCGGGCGAGACGCTCCTCAACCCTGTTTTGCAGAGCTGGAAGGACCAGGGGGGCAAGATCGTGGGCTATTTCTGCTCCACTGTGCCTGAGGAGCTTATCACTGCTGCTGGAATGGTTCCCTTTCGAATGAGGGCGACTGGAAGCACGAGCACGGAGGAGTCGGACGCATACTACAGCAGTATCAACTGCAGCTTTCCACGCCACTGCTTCAATCAGGCATTGACCGGGGAGTTCAAATTCCTCGATGGTGTTGTCTGCGTTAACTCCTGCGACCACGTACGCCGTATCTACGACAACTGGATACGCTTCGTACCGGAAACGCCGTTCGTCGAGGTTATGAGCCTTCCCCGAAAAACGGGTCCTGACCAGGTAGCATGGTACCGCGATGAGATCAACATGCTGAGAGAGAAGCTAGAGAAACATTTCGGCGTGGCGATCACCGACAAAACACTGTGGGACGCGACAAAACTGCACAACGAGACCAGACGGCTGCAGAAGAAGCTATATGAGCTCCGGAAGCAGGAGAAACCGCCGATCACGGGCGCGGAGACGCTCGCCGCCATGGTGGCGGGAACGGCCATGCCCAAGGCTCAATACAACGACATGCTTCGGGAGCTTCTGGACGAGCTAGGCGGCACGGAGGGGCCGGGCGGCCACAGGGCGCGACTGATGATAGTCGGGGGCATTCTGGATGACCCGGCCTATATCAAGGTCATCGAAGACCAAGGCGGCCTGGTCGTCACCGATTCGCTCTGCTTCGGCACCAGGATCATGTGGGTTGAGGTGGACGAAAGCCTGAGCGACCCTGCGGAAGCCCTG
>CP070819.1:1073268-1075901 GCA_020344295.1 Dehalococcoidia bacterium
CAATGATTTTTCTCGGGGCTTCCGTGATAGCGAGATCGTTCGCCAGGATACAGGGATCGTGGTAGGTTGCCGTGCCGTTTCGTCCATTTACCTTGATCCGGCCCTCTTCGATAAGATCGTTGATGTATTCTGTCGTATGGACGAAATCAACACCGGCAATAGCTCCTACTTCAAGATATATATCCGTCATTATTTTCAGGCAGTTAGGACAGTCTATGATGACCTTCTTCAGTTTCCTCGTTTCTATCTCCCCCGCCATTTTTACCGCCGCCTTCTCGAATCCCTTCATATCTCCCGCGTAGTAGAGCGGCGCCCCGCAGCAGAGGTCGGCCCCGCCGAATCGATGTATTTGCTCCCCGTTTGCCGCTATTATCCGCTCCATCGCCGGCAGTAGCTCGTTGTCCTGGTAGGCGGAACAGGCGACGAAGTAGCCAATGCCTCCCGTTCCCTCGTCAAGAAGCTGCCGCTCGCCGTTCGGGTTGCCATACTTCTTGAATGTCTCCACCCGTCTCCTGGTGGCATCTGGCAGCATGCCCTCATTAAAGGCCTTGCGCCGCCCTTTTTGTATGTACTTTCTCAGGTCGTAGTCCTCATAGATACAGTGTTTGCTGCAGGCCCCACACATAGCACTGTGAAACACCACGTCGCAGAAACCATGTCTATCCTCGATGAATTCCTTCTCTTCATATAGAATAAGACGCGCTATTTTCTGGGGGGTGTATTTCTCGCTCCCTGAAGCGAGATAGGCGGGGCAGCTGTGTTTGCACATATTGGCGCACATCGCACAGTTTGTGACCTGCGCCAGTTCCCTCTCATCCATCTCAGACAAGTTTCCCTCTGTTCAGGATGCCGTTCGGGTCCAGGGCGGATTTGATCCTGCGGAGCAGCTCCATGCCGCTGACGCCGTGCTCCTGCTCCATGAACGGTCTTCGCCAGAAGCCAATCCCGTGATGATGGCTGATAGATGCGTTGTTTTTCAAAGCGGCTTCCGTAGCGGCGGTCCATGTATCGTGGTAGTAGCGGAACGGGTCCTTGGGGAAGCCGACGAACGTGATGTAGAGACAGGCTCCCTCCGGGTAGAAATGAGAGAAATGGCCGGAGACCATGATGGCGCCCTCTACGGCATACATCGAAGCGATCATATCGCCATATAGTCTGGCTGCGTCCGTGAACAGAGATACAACCTCTATGGTGTCCACAACCCCGCCCAGCTGCATCAATACGCACCCCAGACCTATGTCGAAACGTTTCTTGAGCCATATATCGGCCGGGTTCTCGCCATGTGAATACCCCCCATTACCCTTGGAAATCCGTTCAATTACGCTGCCGTTTAGCCCTACGAAATCGGAATCGCCTTCCGAAATGAAGATGATCGTTACCTTCCTGCCTATATCCTCGAAATACCTTTCGCTCTCCGCTTCATCGAATATCCGCACCACTGCCGGCCGGGCGTCGCCCCTCAGAATCAGGCGCACGACGTCTAGTGCCCTACCAACAGAATCGAAAATGAACGACTGCTTTAATGTTGCCTCCGGCAAGGGGTGAACCGCTACCGTTGCCCGGGTCACAATACCGAGCGTGCCCTCCCCTCCGATGAAAAGGTCTTTCAGCGAGGGTCCAGTGGAACGCCTCGGTTCCGGCTTGATGTCGAGGAAGCTGCCGTCCGGGAGAACTACCTCCATTCCCAGGACCATGTCCTCGATTTTCCCGTACTTCGTGGAGAATTGACCCGCGGCGCGGGTGGCAATCCAGCCACCGAGGGTGGAACAGAAGAGGGACTGCGGGATATTGCCCAGCGAATAGCCTCTGTAATTCAGCTCTCGTTCGAGGTTAGCGCCGATTATCCCCGATTCGAACTCGGCGACAAGCGAGGTCTCTTCCAGATGGAGGAAACCGTTCATCCGCTGCAGGTTCAGGACAACGCTCGCGTCCAGGGGAACGGCGCCGCCGTGCACGCCTGAGCCCCCGCCGAACGGCGTGATCTGTACCTTGTATTCGTTGGCACAACTGAGGACGCCCTGTATCTCCTCGCGGTTCGCGGGCGACACCACCAGCGACGGCAGCGAGGGCAGACTGCCGTACTGGGAGAGGAACACACCGTACAGCCAGTAGTCGAGGCTGTAAGCTATGAGGTCGGACTCCCTGTCTGAGACATTGTCCTCACCGACAATACGTTTGACTTTCTCAACAAACTCGGGAGATACTGTTCCCTTCTGTGATAAATAGGTACTTATATTCATTGCCATCCGTTACTTTACATGATACTGTGATGTCAGTTCTAAACTCGTTCTCAACTGCGGATTTCGCGGCAGCCCGTGTCACGTAGGCTATCACCTTTCGGATGTGTTATCAAGCATTTAGGGGTTGACAAGGCAGTCTTGGCTACTTAAAGTGTCCTTCACCGATTACCATCTGCATCCGGAGAAAAGGCAAATTGCGCTGAGTTTCGATTTGACTGAGGAACAGAACCTGACCCGTCAGGCCGTTCGGGACTTGGCCGAGAAAGAGATCGCCCCGCTGGCTCAGGAACTGGATGAGAGGGAGGAGTTCTCCGTCGAGCTGACACAAAAAATGGCCGGAATTGGGCTACTGGGCTGCTGTGTCCCGGAGAAATACGGCGGCTCCAATATGGG
>CP070819.1:1076001-1081275 GCA_020344295.1 Dehalococcoidia bacterium
ACACTAGCATGCCCGACAGCCAGGGCCTTCTGCTCGAATCTGTCCAGTGGTCTAACGAATTCGCCAGGCGAGGTGGAACCACCGACACTGGTAGAATCCTGCCGACTGGCCTCATACGCTATGGGGAGAATCACGTTTCCAGAGTTCTCTATTGAAGCCGCCATTTCTGCATCGCCCACGGCTGATTCGGAAAAAAGGATATCGAGGACGATCACCCTCGCTTCGGCTTGGGCGAGCCTGTTTATCACGTCCGCGTAATAATAACGCGGCCACGAGGGAAAATGGCCAAGCTCTTGCAGTGTCTTATCATCGATCCCCACTATGACAATTCTCTCGGCTGAACCTGACGCGCTCGAACCACCGCCTACCTTGAAGAGGAAATCGCTGCTCTGCAGCTGCATTCTGGAAAGCATATTGAACGAAAATGCAAGGCACAGGACAATGCCGATAACAGCGGCGATGCCAAGACCGGTGAATATGCGTTTTCGCCTTCTTGATCGCATAGGATGTTTCCCTTATTATTTGATCGCAGGCTTGTGTATCCCCCTGCTACTGTAGCATCGACTTCACCGCGGCAACATAGGAATATCGTCCTGTCTAGGTAGATGATTTCGTAACCAGATATCGAGGTCAGTCGAGGAGAAACTGGCTACAGCCGATTTCCGGGGAACCACAGTGACCCTATTCAGCTCGTGTGCTTATCTACTTCCAATGCCTGGCGCTCCGACAGGATAGGCAGCTCTATAGTGAAGGTGGCACCTTGACCGGGTGTGCTTTCCGCATAAATCCGGCCTCCGTGCTCCTGTACGATGCCAAAGCAGATACTGAGGCCGAGACCGGTTCCCTTGCCTACCTCTTTGGTGGTAAAGAATGGGTCGAAGATCTGCTTCAGATTATCCTCCGGTATACCGGGCCCGTTATCAGTGAACACTACCCTGATCATATTGTCCGCAACAAAGGTGCTGATCTGGAGCATGCCTTTACCATGCGCCTCCGTCATTGCCTGCTCAGAGTTGGCTATAAGGTTTACGAAAACCTGCTCCAGTTGATGATAATCGGCCATGGTCATGGGCAGTTCCGGATCAAGCTTCTCTACTACTTCAATCTGGTTCACCCGCATTCGATAGGAGTTTAATTCCAGGCTCTTCTGCACAACTTCATTGATCGAGATCATACTTCTCTCAGGTCGATGCCGCCGCGCAAATGAAAGCAGATTGCTGGTGATTCTGCTGGCACGTTGAGATTCCCGGTAGATGGTCTGCACATCATCACGGGTGTCGTCATCGAGATCCTTTTTATCCACAAGATATTGTGCGAACGCCTGAACCGCGGCGAGCGGATTATTCAGTTCATGTGCAACTCCAGCTGCCAGTTCACCCACAGCGGCCAAACGTCCGGCAAGCTGCAACTGCCGCTCCATCCTGTTCTTTTCTTCCTCAGCCTGCTTATGCTCGGTTATATCCATGAAAGATGAGATCGTTTGGATGGGATTGCCCTGGTCATCCTCCACTATACTTGCGTTTACCTGAATCTGAATCTCCTGTCCATCTCTTTTCCTGGCGACAAGTTCACCCTCCCAGTGTTTCTTCTCCAGCATTGCCTCGGCAATAGCTTCAACACCTTCGACCGATTTCAGCATTTTCCAGTATTGTTTTCCGAGTATTTCCTCCTTGTTGCCACCTCCCCACAACCTCATGCAAGCACGGTTGAGATAGGTGACATTGCCCTCCATGTCAGACATAGCGATTGCACTTACTGCGTTCTCCATGGCCATTTCCTTGAGCAGCAAATCCTCTTCCATGCGCTTGCGGTCGGTGATATCCTTCGCGATGCATATTACTTCCTGCTGGCTGGTTCTCTCCACAGCAATCGTCGTCGCCTCTACAGTGATTTGCGAGCCATCTTTCCTGACCAATTCGAACTCAAAGGGTACAGTTTCTACCCCTTCAGTTGCTTTGGCCAACGCCTTTACCGTCCTTGGTACATACCCTTCAGGTATTACTCCGAGCTCAAAGACAGACCTGCCGATCAACTCATCCCTCGAGTACCCAACCAGAATCTCCGCCCTCCTGTTGCAGTCAGTAATACAGCCCTGGAAGTCGTAGGCAGTTATAGCCTCGGGGGCATTGTCCAGGAGGATTCTCAGCCTCTCCTCGGATTCCCGCAGCGCCTCCTGCACCATCCGCTGTTCTGTAATGTCTCGACAGACATATACTTCACCGAGTTTGCCTCCCCAGGCATCCCGCACCGGAGACGTTGAAACGGACAGAGACACCAGCCAACCGTCTTTGGCCGTTATCGTTACTTCTTCGGATTCGCCAAAGTGTGTTGCTGGATGTTTCCGTTCTGCATCTTCATGTCCAGTCACTCCATCCATGTTGAATATATCTGATAGTTTTTGGTGAACAAGCTCGGCATAGTCATATCCCAGAAGGTCTAATGCAGCCTGATTGGCCATTACCACTCGCCCCTCGTTATCAACAAGAAGCAGGGCATCGGACATGGTAGCTATAATGCTGTCGGCAGCTGTTTCAGGCGTCAGCGCGAAAAGATTATGCCTTATTACACCATACGCTATGTAACTGCCACCAATGGCAAGTGCAATTGAGGCTAATTCGGGCGACCTGATCTCGAATTCCGGGAGCAGGCCGTCTACCAGAAGAAGCGCAATCAGCGGTAGAGCCAGACCACGAAGCACGTATCCAGCATTCCGCCTTGTTTGCCGTTCAGTAGCCGAACGATAGTATCGCCAACAGAGGTATAGTGACACGACGCCCATAACAACAGCCCAGAAGAAAGCTAAGGCCGGCACCAAGATGTACTCGGAGACGCCGTAGGTCCAGCCCCATACTAGCTTCTCCGGTTCACCAAGGACCAGGTTAGTCGTCAGGTCTACGAGTGAAAAAACGAAAGCAGGAAGGTAAATAACAACAGCTGTCCGGACATAACCAAACCGCTTCGTCTTCCCCGTGAGACTCAAGACGAAATGCAGCAGAAGGGACGGCGCAAATAGCCATATAGCGCCGGCCTGCCGCCAGAAGAACGCTTCATCATAGCCATGGGCCTGTAGTAGCCCGAATTCAACCAACCCATAGTAGGCACCTAGGAAGCAATAGAGGGTCAGAATCCTGTTCGGAAGGCCCCTGCGATTCTGATGGTAAACGAGAATTCCCGCGACGAGGCATATCACCAGAGAAGCCAGAGGGACCAGCGCCAACACGTTCACTTCATCTGCCTCCCAGCCGGTACCGCCCGGCCTTCCAAGAGTTCAATCCGCATAGTACTTCGATCCCGGTCACTAAAATCAACAACTACTCCTGAGTAACCCTCTGAGCCGAGTTCCACTAACATCTCGATCTCATTCGTCCGATAAAGACAGAGTATCCCCAATAGTACTACATGAACGTTAACACACCCGCGGGTGCGGTGGAATGAACCTTCCGTTCGAGTACCAATAGGAAAATCGTACCCCTTTAAGTGCAAAGGAAGGTATCAAGTACAACTAGGTGTAGCTACACGCGAGAGGATTAAACAAAGAAGGACTATATCATGGGAAGCCCGTATATTCAGTTGCGCAGACCAATAAGGGCCTCTCTTATAGCACTCTGTCTATATTTAAAAATCCGACGCAGTTGACAATTAACCAGCGGAAAGGCAATCTCTCCCAAAGGCCACAGCGGTAGACGGTAACAAACATCATCGTCAATTAAAGTACCACCGCTGTCCTCACAGAATCTATGAGTATGAATCCACAAACTATAAGGGCCGATAAGTTGCCTATCCACGAATTTGTAAGGGGGTTCCCATATTGTGATCTCCGACCGCCAATTCATAGGAACGCCATAGAGCCGCAATTTATAATCTACAATTACGCCTTCAGCAATTTTGACAGGTTTTGACGTTAAGATGCGGAACCGCAGTTCAGGCGGAGTAATCTGTTCGAGATTCACTACATCACAGAAGAAGGGGAATACTTCATCAATCTGAAGTGGTAATCTCATCGATGTCCTATAGTAATGCGTCTTCATACCTGCAGCGTTTACTAAAAGGCCCTACCTAGATTTAAGATTCATTGTGTGATTATTGAATACCCTAAACGAACTTAACCTGTTCAACGATCTAAATTACGTCCAACTCCCACCAAAAACCGATACCGAATACGGCATGGTATACTAGCTGTTCTACCCATGTCGATCGACCTATCTTACGTCCCAGAATCCCTTGACCTGCTATCGGCAGTGCATTAAACAGCATCGCCAAGTAGAGACAGAAGACATATGGGGCAATCGCCTGCGCCGATGGTGCATCGAGATCGAGGCCCTTTATTAAACCGAAATATACAACACCAAATATGGCGCTGGTGAATAAGTGTATTGGAATGCCAAACAAGTACGCTAAAAGTTTATGGCTCTGCATTCTAAGAGACCTGATTGCGAACTCGCCATCGATTAAGGCAAGATTCGATTTGCTGAGGCCCATACGAAAGCCCAATTCGGATGTAAGATACATGAAAATCCCTGCGATCACTGCTGCACCGACTATATCCTGTGCTGGCATAGCTCAACTCCTTATCTTGGACTGAGTGAAAGGCAGTATATTTCCGACTTTTTCATTCTCTTCTTTCTTTTACAACTCAGTCTATATTCGCCTTGGAGGCAACATAATAGTGAATTCAGCTTCAGGAACAAGGAGTACGTTGTGGGGTTGCAATATCTCCTCTTCATCTAATATTCCTGCTGTCAGTAAAAATGGATAGCTGATCTCGTCCAGTTTGCCCGACCAGACATCGAGAGCTTTATGTCTGATACCAAAGCGCATAGTGCGTCCCTTCGGTCCTACAAGGCCAATCAATGGTCCTGTTATGTGATCTATGATTGATTCCGATATATTCGATGATCCTGTAGAATCTGCTGGCTATATAAAATCAGACGCTTTTAGCACGATTTCACCACTCCAGTTACCCACACCAGAGTAAGACCTGCGATGCCCTTCATTTTCACGATCTATATTCAGTTCAAACGGGATCTGTTTCCACGGAATCCCAATGATTCTGGTCAAACAGGAGGTCATTGCGGAGGTGACTCCACTCTGGATGAAGTAGACCGCTCGGTAACCCGTATGAGGGTCTGTAATATAAGTCCGTACATTCAATTGATAATAGTTAAATCTGGGCCAGGGCAGGTTCGCCAATCTTACATTATTACATTCCATACTAACTACGGACACAAAGACTTTATCCGATTCGTATACATCAAGCGGAATAACATCCGGCAC
>CP070819.1:1081375-1084626 GCA_020344295.1 Dehalococcoidia bacterium
CGCGGCGGCATGCACGGGTATTTCCACTCCATCATACGCTGCGCCATAGCCCATGGAGCGGTTATACGCACCTGCTGCCCCGTAGACGAGATAATCATAAAAGAAGGACGCGCTGTTGGCGTCCGAATGAGAGAGACCGCTACCCGTGACGAGAAGCGGGTATGGGCCGACAAGGCCGTGGTAAGCGGGATCGATGTCAAGCAGACGTTTCAGAAGCTGATAGGCAGCGAACACCTGGGCACCAGCTTCCTGCGGAAAGTAGACGATATAAGCGTTAAGGGAGGAAGCATCTGGGTATCCCATCTGCTGACCCGCCAGCCACTTGTGCCACGGCCCAAGTTCCAGGCTCCGAAATGCGAAGGTCCCGGTGAATACGGCGGCCCTTATCCCTGCGGCTCGCGTGAGATTTATTACGAGCATGTTGGCGACGTGGACGGCCGCAGAGGCAAACCAACCGTGCCGGCGGAAAGGCTGATGTGGATCGCAACCCAGAGCGTAAGGTTCCATGAAACGGATTCACAGTGCACAATCCCCGGACTTTATCTGGAATCACCCTACTACGTCTACGTTCCACCGCCGGAATATCAGCCGGATGGTCCGGATGCCATTGATAAACACAAAGAGGAAATAAACGCGTACATGCGTCAGGCATTCAGCCAGGTTATTGAGAACGTGGACGACGACAATCTTGTCGCCCATTTGTCCAATTCACCGTATGAGTCCGAGTTCCGTAACACAGGTCTTATAGGCGGCACCTGGTGCGGGACACGCCACTGCGACGACCAGTGGGGAGAAAACCGGCCGAGTCCGGAGCTGGCCCGATACCGCACACCCGTTGACGGGCTGTACCTGTGCAACCAGACAGCCTGTCACCCCGGCGGCCTGGCCCTGATGGCCATCCCCTATAATCTTATGCATATCCTGATCGAAGACGGTCTGGTCGAGCCGGGGAATTGGTGGTATCCGTCCCCCTGGTACATACCACAACAGGGCAAGATATCAGCCATACCACGCTGATAAGGAGGTAATTATTATGCCAGATCCATTGATTGGCAAGGTATTCGATGAGTTTCCCGACGAGAGCGAGTGGGATGCCATAGTCATAGGGAGCGGCCCCAACGGCCTGATCGCCGCAGCCTACCTTGCGAAAGCAGGAGTCAAGGTAGCTCTGGTGGAACGCCGCTATGAGATCGGCGGCGGGCTCGCCACCGAGGAGATACTGTTCCCCGGTTATTCTTCCAACATGCACGCTGTCTACCACATGATGGTTGACTATATGCCCGTTATCCAGGATTTCGATCTTGACAATCACGCGCTGATGTGGACCAAGCCCAACGCGCAGACGGGCATGGTCTTCGAAGACGGCACATCGCTGCTCATGGCGCGCATGGTAGAGGACACCAAGGACTCGATAACCAAGTTCTCGTTCAAGGATGCCGTCGCCTTCGGCAAGCTGATCAGGCGGTGGCGAAAGATCGTTGATGAGATACTGGGTCCGGCCACCTACATCCCTCCGATGTCTCCACTCGATATAAGCATGGCCATGCAGCGCACCGCAGTCGGCCAGGAAATGCTGGAGCTTGTCGAGCAGAGCCCGCTGGAAATCATCACCAACAACTTCGAGAACGACAAGGTAAGGGCTTTCCTGCTGTACACAAGCTGCATGTGGGGGCTGGATCCGAGGGAGACCGGCATAGGCATGTTCGTCGCCCTGCTGCTGCAGCGATTCGGCATGAACAAGTGCTACTGTGACGGAGGATCCCACAAGTTTGCGGCTTCACTTGCCCGCGAGGTTGTCGGCAATGGCGGGACGATTGTAGATGCGGCGGAGGTCACGAATATCATCATGGAAGGCGGACGTGTAGCCGGAGTACAGATCGCGGAGGGCCGTACCCTGCGCAGCAAGGTTGTCATTTCTACACTCGACCCCCATACGACATTCCTCGATCTTGTCGGTCCCGAGAACCTGCCCGCTGATCTGAAAGAATCGGTCGAGGGCTGGCAATACGATAAGTGGAGCTTCTATACGCTGCATATCGCCACCAAGGAGCCACCGAAGTACAAGTGCGATGATAACTGGATCAACGACGCCTTTATGAATATTGTCGGTATCGAAGGCCTGGACCAGCTTCTGGCGCACTGGGATAATGTGATTGGGGGCAGTATTGACTTCAATAATTTCGGAGGTCACGCCACGTGTGAAAGCCTCTTCGACCCGCATCTCGTCCACTCGCCATATGGCGGTTACGTCTCCTTCTTCCAGATGCACGCACCATATGAAATCGAGGGTGGCTGGGACCAGAAGGGCAAGGAGCTCGAGGAAGCTATCCTAACCAAGTGGCAGAAAGCTGCTCCGAATATGACCAGGGAAAACATCATCAAGGTCGGCCATGAAACACCTGTCGGCATCGAGCTGCGTTTACCCAATATGCGCCGGGGCGCGATCAAGCACGGCGACTATAAGCCCATTCAGCTCGGCTGTTTCCGTCCCAACCAGGACTGCTCCAGCTCTGCTACGCCCGTCGAGGGCCTGTACGTATGCGGTGCATCCAATTACCCCGGTGGGATGGTGCTCGGAGGCCCGGGCTACCTGGGAGCGAACAAGGTGGCCGAGGACCTGGGCGTGACCAAATGGTGGAAGCCCACAAAAGCGATGGAGAAATACATTAGAACATACCTGGAATAGAAACCGCTGACATCACAGCGAACCGGATCGGCAGGCATCGATTGATGCCTGCCGAATTAAAACAAGGATGAGAAATATGGTACAGGGATCATATGATGTTATCGTGGTCGGTGCCGGATTCGGCGGCAGCTCCTGCGCCGCTTTACTGGCGAAGCGAGGCCTCAGGGTACTCCTCCTGGAGAAAAACGCCAAGGCCGGCGGCAAGGCGATGTCCATCTCCAAGAAGGGATTCACCTACACGGCCTGGGTGGTCATAGCCGCCCCCATACAGGACAACTACTTCGAGGTCGTGCTCAAGGAGCTGGGCATGGAGGACCGTGTAGAGCTTGTGATCCCCGACCCTACCGGCGGCACTATCTTCAAGAACTCCAAGGGCAAGTATATACCCATGCCCCCCATGCCTTCGGACTCCGTGATGGACCCCAACATTATCTTCGACTGGCTGGAGATAAAGGAGGAGGACAGGGCGGCCGCCCTCGGCGCTATGACCGAGATCACGCTCATGACGCCGCAGGCCATCGACGAACTGGACGACATCAGCTTCGACGAGTTCCTCAGCCGCTAC
>CP070819.1:1084726-1087806 GCA_020344295.1 Dehalococcoidia bacterium
ATCATGGCATCATGCAGCTGCATTGAAGACTTGCCGAACCTCCACTCCCGCAGGTCTTCGAAATTGCGGGGGAAAGTAAGCCCCTTGCGAAAGAGATCCTCGAGCTCCTGCTGAATCTCAGTTGCATCCATACCCAGCTGCTCCGATAGCTGTTCTGCAGTAAGCGCCGGATTCGGCGGTTGATTCAACCTCTCCAATATGCGCGCCTGCTTCGGAGACGCACCGTATTCATAGACCCTGGCTATGTATTCTGAGTCCGGATAACCCAGTTTCGTCGCCAGGCGCTTGTATATCTCTTCCATCTCTTCAATCCCCTTTCTTTACTGTGTCATCAGCTAATCAATGCCATCTTATCACATATCCGTTCACCATTGTCAATTAGAATCATAAGAACAACGTCACATTCCCTTATTTGCTTACCCACCCGCCCATAATTCATTTTCGGGGGCTGTTGCCCCCGTATACCCCCGAGTTTCAGGGGCTAAAACCAAAAGGGTTGGCGAGTAGGGATAAAAATAGCACTGTTTGATAACCTGACTATAAAGAGCAACTTGACGTTCTCAGCGAGAATGATAATATTATTAACAGTAATCCGATAATCTTACTGTTTTTATAGAAGGGATATTTATGAAGCTATCTACAAGAGGTCGCTATGCAACACGTGCCCTGCTTGATCTTGCTCTGCATTTCGGCGAAGGGCCTTTGATGGTTAAAGACATTGCGAAGAGGCAGGAAGTTTCCGACCGGTATCTGGAGCAGATATTGACTCCACTCAAATCCGCCGGCCTTGTACGAGTTGTGCGTGGTGCGCGAGGGGGTTTTTCACTGGCAAGGCCGCCCTCCGAGATTAAATTGATAGATATCATACAGATTATGGAGGGATCAACAGCACCTGTGGAATGTGTAGATCACGCTGATTGCTGCACACGGAGCGAATCCTGTGTTACTCGTGAGGTATGGTCTGAGCTAAAGCAGGCGATTAACGGCGTTCTGGAATCGACGACTTTACAGCACCTTGTAGAAAGGCATATGAAAGCGGAGCAGAGGGCGTCCAATGGCTAATATAGCTGACGATATCACTGCATTAGTCGGAGATACCCCCTTGGTTCGGCTTAATAAGATATCACAGGGCACCTCTGCAAATATTGTGGCGAAGCTGGAGTCTTTCAATCCCTGTGGCAGCGTAAAGGATAGGATAGGCGTTTCAATGATCAATGCTGCCGAGGAAGCCGGTCTTATCGGTGATGACACTGTCGTTATTGAACCCACCAGCGGAAATACGGGAATCGCATTGGCCTTTGTCTGCGCCGCCAGAGGCTATAGGTTGATGCTAACAATGCCGGATACAATGTCCGCTGAGCGCAGGCAGCTCCTTTCCGCTTTAGGAGCCGAGGTGGTATTAACGCCGGGAATTGAGGGCATGCCCGGTGCGATAAAGAAGGCTGAAGAGTTGCTCGTGCAGAATCCAGGGGCTTTTATGCCTCAACAATTTAGTAATCCCGCCAATCCTCTTATCCACAGAATAACCACCGCGGAGGAAATCTGGCGGGATACGGACGGAAAAGTCGACATTCTGGTTGCTGGTGTTGGTACCGGAGGGACGATAACTGGTGTGGCCGAGGTTATCAAACCGAGAAATCCTGAGTTCAAAGCCATTGCCGTGGAACCTGCCACCTCTCCTGTTCTATCCGGCGGCCATCCAGGGAAGCATAAGATTCAGGGAATCGGAGCCGGATTTATCCCTGATGTATTGCGATTGGACCTTATTGATGAAATAATCAGTGTTACCGATGAAGATGCGGGGGATATGGCCAAAAGACTGGCTAAAGAGGAGGGTATTCTAGCGGGTATATCCTCCGGCGCGGCTACATGGGCAGCACTTGAAGTTGCCGGCAGGGAAGAGGATAGCGGCAAGCTTATTGTTGTGGTCCTTCCGGATACCGGTGAGAGATATCTCACCACCTGGCTGTTCCAACAATAGATATGGGACAATAGGGAGGGAATCTAATTGTTCAGGACGCTTAGGGAGGATATCCAGGCTGCACTTGCTAGAGATCCGGCGGCAAGGAGCAAACTGGAAGTATTGCTTTTCTACCCCGGGCTACATGCCCTGCTGCTTCACAGAATCGCCCATTTCCTCTGGAGACACAGACTGCGCCTGCTTTCCCGCTTTGTTTCGCATACGTCACGGTTTCTGACCGCCATTGAAATCCATCCCGGTGCCGTGATTGGCAGAAGGTTCTTCATCGACCACGGATCAGGGGTAGTTATCGGTGAGACAGCGGAAATCGGTGACGACGTGCTCATGTATCAGGGCGTAGTCCTGGGTGGAACAACACTGGAGAAGAAAAAGCGTCACCCGACCATCGGCAACAACGTGGTCATTGGTTCAGCAGCGATTCTGCTCGGTGCTATTACGATAGGAGAGAATTCACGAATCGGAGCTAACTCCGTTGTGGTCAGGTCTGTACCTCCGGGCTCCGTGGTTGTAGGTGTTCCCGGTAGAATTGTGGGAGGCCGGCAGGAATCAGTCATGGACCTTGAGCACGGCAATCTGCCTGACCCCTTTAGTGAAGCGGTCCGCCTTATCCTGGAAGAGCAGGCCAGACTAATTGAGCGGCTGAAGAAGGTCGAGGAGGCCTGCGGTATTACGCCATTAGTAGATGATTTGGCTGACAAGATAGTTGAGATTGAGAAGGCTTTCTCCAATGACCCAGGAATAGAAGATGAGTATTGATTATTCTACTAGGCAAGACCATGCCTGGCATAGTACTGAATACGATTGGCACAAGGCCAAGGTGATCACTGCCGGAATCGATGTCGGTTCAACCACATCTCAAGCCGTGATCCTCGGCGATCATGAGATCCTTGCTTACAGCAGTCTCTGGACCGGTGCAGATAATCCAGACAGTTCACAGGAGGCACTGGAAGTAGCGCTGAAGGGAACTGATTTAAAGGCCAACGCTATTAATTTCATCATAGGGACAGGTTGCGGCGCGGGGAATATCCCCATCGCGAACAGAACTGTAAGTGAGATTGCTTGTCATGCCAGAGGAGCCAACTATGCCGTCGGCCCTAAA
>CP070819.1:1087906-1090457 GCA_020344295.1 Dehalococcoidia bacterium
GTCTCTATCAGAGGCAGCGGGGGGACATAGGTGGCGGGTGCGATGTAGTCGTCTACCATTTCCCGGAACCTGTGGTATGCCTCCCGGTAGGCTTCAGCATCTTTCTGGGAGAACCTGGCAATCGATTCGCACGACTTATTTACGTCCGAATACAGACAGAGGGCCTTGCCGTCGGGGAAAGGCATCGCTACCTGCAGTTCCGGATATACGTACTTGCAGCGGTATTCCTCAAGCTCCAGGTCTTTGTAGATAGGGGCATAATCGACCATCATGTGGTAGACGGCATGAGTATTATGGTAGAAGCCGCCGAGGGTAACCTCCTCGGTCATCAGGCCGCCGCCGACCTCGAAATACTTTTCCAGCACCAGCACCTTCTGTCCGGCTTTCGCCAGATATGCCGCTACGCAAAGTCCGTTCGGACCGCCACCTATTATGATGAAATCGTACTTTGTCTGCATTTCTTTTACCTCCGAGGGTTGTCACCCATATTCTGGTAAGGCTGAACAAATCCGGTGTTGATTAATACAAGCGCCCCTCCCAGGGCTTCCATAGATCGTGTTTCTGGGCAATCCTCTTATAGCAATTGTATCCGGCCCAACCTGTTAATCCTTGAGAGTAGTGGCATGAACCCGATGCCATCCAGAAATTCTCAATTGTAGGAATCTGATACTGAGCAAATTCAGGAATCGGCCTCAAAGTACACCATTGGCTCGGTATTCCAGGTATCAAACCCCAATTACCATCGAGGAAATTGTCACTTCGATGCTGGATATCCCATGGCGTGTCGATATTGGTGGCTATTACGTTATCCCAAGTCATGTTTGGCGCGTACTTCTGCCACTCCTTGAGGAAATGATCAGGCGCTTCCTTCTTGATCTGCATCCATTCTGCTTCGGTCCTCCAGCTTGCAGGGAATGCCATTTCCTCTAGAAGAGAAACATGTTTGCCTGGAGGAGCATATCTTGGATCCCATTTGGAATCGGTACCCTCCCAGAGATAAAGCCTGTCAGGACATTGCCCCGGCCTTATTTGTGCGTTACGGAAGCGGTATTCCCGATCCATATACTCGATGTCCGCGTCACCCATAAAGATCCAGCGACCATCTCTCACATCAGGATTCCACTGCATTGCGTTATAATTTGGTTCTTCATGCATACAAATATGACCCCAGAAAATCTGGCCTCTATCTACACGCAGCTTAGCGATCTTTCTTCGCCATTCAGCGCCTTCGGTACCCAGATCAACATTACGCATGTGTCGGGCCAGGGTCTGAGTCACAACAATAGAAGAGATAACAAATTTTTTGGCTTCAATATGCGTACCATCAGCTAGTTTTATTCCCGTTGCGCGACCATTTTCCACCAGTATCTCGTCCACGTCGGCGCCGACAAAGAACTGGCCTCCTTCTTCACTTAAGGCTCTCTGCAATGCATGAATAACGTTATGAGTTCCACCCACATAAACACCACCACCCATGCCCATTATCTGCTGTGGAACGTTGGTAATCAATATAGGTAGTGGTACAGGATCGTCAGGATAGTAACCACCTGAGCCGATCATTCTTAAGGCATGGGCTCTCAATTCATTACTCTCGAAGAAATCACTGACAAACTCGGTCGCTGTCATATAACAATGTCTACGATCAAGTCCGGAACCAGGCGTAGTAACAATCGCCTCTACAGGATCGAATTCACCGGGGAGTGGAGGGGGATTCCACAGAACGGTCATTGCGGCAAAACCCCATTCCCAACCCTTGCCTTCGGCAAACCACGAAAGTCTATCGGCGTCTTTTTGCGAGATTCTCGCTACTTCCTTAACATTTTTCTCTACTATATCTGGCTGAGGTGCTATCATCCCAGTTTCTGGATCCCACTCTATTGACCTGTAAGATACAATGCACCTGCCATCAGGATATACCATCGAGGTATTTACCTTGGGGAAAAAATACTCCAAGCCCCTTTCATGAAGCTTGAAGTCCTGGTTACAAGGGCTTGCATAAAATCCAGCAACATGAGCACATGGGTTCCCTATAAACCCGGATATCGGCCGCGACTCGGTAGCGCCGCCACCTCCAAGCTCGCGTCTCTGCTCGAAAAGGCCCACCGTATAGCCGTTTCTCACCATGTAGTTGGCGGCTATGAGACCCTGATGACCTCCCCCGATCACCACTACATCGAAACTAGCATCTGCCACTTGTACCTCCTTTGTCCTGTGCTCTGCCGACTAGGCAACGCACCATATACATTAGTACCTGCGATCAAACTTCAATGCCGGAACCTGGCAATATCCGCGTCGATTGCATCAAGGCCCAATCTGGAAAGTGTCGCCCGGGTTGGGATACCTTCTTGATCCCAACCCCTCGCCCCGTAGTATTCGTCGATAATGGTATCGGGCTTTCTGATAACCTCGCCGTCGCGGACTCCACCTTCCAGCGGCTCAGTATACATTCGCCTGGGGAGTTTGTCATCCTTGCGGCTGAAACCCTCACGGATATTGAAACAGCGTTCGAGGTTATAGACCTTCTCCCCTACCTGCCACAGATAATCCGCAC
>CP070819.1:1090557-1093125 GCA_020344295.1 Dehalococcoidia bacterium
AGGGGATGGGAGTTGGTCTCTCCATAGACAATTACCGGAAGAGGGATCTGGCGGTTTGGGGTAATTTCGACTCCTTTGTAGTCCCCCCTCTCAGCAAAGAGGAGTGCATAGAGTCTTTTGAAAAGTATCTGGTCGGAGGCACGGGATGTGCCTTCTGTCCGGCTCAATGTCATCAGATGTGCGATGTGGACGGTGTAAGAGGCGGTGTCACTTGTGACTGTTATATGGGGTTCCGATGGTTGGTTAAGAACAAAGACCTCAAAGTCTGGTGGAGGCTCAATCAGTTATGCCAGCGCTATGGGATGGAACTCCTTTCAACTTCCGGCATGACTGCGTGGCTGATGGATCTATATGAAAACGGCATTATCAGCGCATCCGATACCGATGGTGTGCCAATAGAATGGGGAAGTGAAGAAGCCTGCAGGACCGTTATTGAGAAGATCGCGAGGAGAGAGGGTTTCGGAGAACTCCTTATCGATGGTGTTGTGCCCGCTGCCCGGAAAATAGGCAGAGACTCTATGCAATATGCCGTGCAATTCAGGAACCAGATTCCATTCCCGGGATTCGCTCCAATAGACGGAAGTGCCGGACTTCAGGTAATTGGCGGTACATCGGAGGTCTGGACCCACCCCACGGCGGCTGACATACATTCCTTCTATGCATGGCTTGCCCCCAGGCTGGGTGTGTCTGAACAGGAGGCTGAGAATATCATCAATGAGAAGGCTTCCGACTATGCTGAGAGGACTACAGGCGACAGGGATGCCTGGCGGGAGGATAAATACGATCATTTTGCTGACTATGGAATAGTCAATGAGACTGGTATTGCCGCATGTGATATCAGTGGGCACTGCGATTGGTTGTCCGATAGATGTCCGCACTTGTATGGATGGTGGGGGGTTGAAGAGATAGCTCAGGCAATCAGTGCTGTAACCGGCATGAACTGCAGTACCGAAATGCTGGTCGATGCACATAGAAGAAGGCGATTGTTGGAGCTAGCATATCATCAGTTATGCGTTAGGGCTTTTGGAGAGCAGGAGGAGATATCCTTGAAGTTGCTCATGCCCAGGCCGGACGGGTATTTCAAAGGGGCGACAATCGATATTGCCAAGGTATCCCAGGTATCAAACAGGTATCTTGAGATTATGGGCGTTGATCCCTGGACTCGTCTGCCCCTAAGGCAGGAGTTGGAAAGGTTGGGTATGACCGATGTTGCGGATACGCTGTATAAGTCGGAAGAAGAGCCAGCTGCCCCACACGCTACTACAGAAACGGTGCCTGCGGGCAACAACCCTAAGCGAAGACGAGTAGAGGGTGAGATATGCTGATCCAGGCGCTATCGAACGTAAAGGTGCTGGACCTGACCTGGCATATCGCCGGCCCGTACTGCACCAAGCTCCTGGCAGACTACGGAGCCGAGGTTATCAAGGTCGAGAGACCTGGTGAGGGCGATCCCGCCCGAAGAATGGGGCCGTTCTTCAAGGATGACCCCCATCCCGAGAAGAGCGGACTCTTTCTGCACCTGAACACCAATAAGAAGGGGATCACGCTCAACTTGAAGACCGATGCGGGGAAGAGCATATTCAAAGAGCTCGTCCGCGCTGCCGATATCCTGGTGGAGAGCTTCAGCCCCCGCGTTATGCCCAGTCTGGGACTAGACTACGAGACCCTGGAGGGGATAAATCCGAAGCTGGTGATGACGTCTATCTCCAACTTCGGGCAGACCGGCCCCTACCGGGAGTTCAAAGCTTCGGAGATAGTCGAATATGCCATGGGTGGCGAGATGTACTCCACGGGCATCGAGGGCAGGGAACCCCTGAAGCTCGGAGGTAATGTCGTTCAATATCAGGCAGGGACAGTGGCCGCCGTGTCCACCCTGGGAGCCTTCTACTCCGCCGAAGTGCAGGAGGCCGGTCAGCACGTGGACGTCTCGATCATGGAGACCCAGGCAGGTGGTGCGGACAGACGGAGCGTCTACATCCTGGGCTATACGTCTGCCGGGGTGTTGACAACGCGCTGGCCTCCGCCGCGTGAGGCGATGAGGATGCTCATCATGCCCACAGGCGTCTATCCGTGCAAGGACGGCTTCGTTAACACGCTCAGCCTGCCGGACTGGTGGCCCCGGTATGTCCAGGCGCTGGGCAGGCCTGAATTGAAGGATGATCCCAAGTTCCAGAATATCTTCAGCGCCGAGGGCGGCCTGGAGTTCGATGCCATCTGGTACGACTGGCTCGCCGATCATACCAAGGAGGATCTCTTCGAGATCTTCGTCGAGGCTAAACTGGCGAGTGCGCCCGTAAATAATCCCGAGGACCTGCTGCGCAACCGGCACCTCAAGGAGAGGGAATACTTCACCACAGTCGACCATGCGGAAACAGGTGAGGTGATTTATCCCGGCGCGCCGTTCAAGATGTCGGAGACCCCTTGGCAAATCAGTCATCCGGCCCCGCTTCTCGGGCAGCATAACGAAGAGATCTACTGCGGACGCCTGGGATACAAACGTGAAGACTTGGAGAAGCTTCTCCAGAACGGCGTAATCTAGTTTGGCAATCATGAAGAGGATAGAGATAT
>CP070819.1:1093225-1097214 GCA_020344295.1 Dehalococcoidia bacterium
AAAAGTGGTTAATTGCATTTATCGCAGTCTATAAGAAAGAGGTTTTGTGGAGTTGGCAGAGTCAATAAAAAAGGCAGAGAACGAAGCCGGATTAACAGGGATTAATCACTTTAGTCGGACGCAACAAAAAACGCGCACGCGTGCCCACGTGCGCGAAGCGCCGAAGCCAATCTTAAACAGCGTACCAGTTACATCTTCTTATGGCCTTGGAACTATTGACTAAAGCGGCTCAGATGTACTTATCGATAAGGAAGGTCCCCAAGGCTATCACAGCAAATGTGATCCCCCAGAATAGGATAGATCCTAGGACAGACTTGTTCTGATCCTCGTCCGTATCCCCTCCCAATTGAGTTACAGCTGTGCCACATCCCCCACAGAATTGGCTCCCTTTGGGTATTCCTGTACCACACTTAGGGCAATTCGCCACGATATTACCCCCTTTAGCGAGCCTATTCTACCACAGGCCCTGGTATCGCACTAGACCACTAGAGATGGATTGGAGAGTTATCAGGTAGAAAGCGGACACTATAAAAGAAGGAATTTAGGAGTTATACGTGGAAAAACAGAGTAAAATCGGTAGAAAGTAAGGACGTAAGTCCAAACTAACACCTGAGCTACAGGAAAAGACATGCGAGCTTGTGGTGAAAGGCAACTACATTAAAACTGCCTGTGCAGCAGTTGGAATTAGCACCAGGACTTATCACGACTGCACAATCGGGGGTGAAGAGGCGGGGGAACAGGGAAGCCCGGGCACTAGCTGGGGCTTCTTTATTTATGTGGTACTTAAGGCTTGTATATCGATATTATATGTAACACTTGATCAACTTCAGACAAAGAAATTCCGTATTGGATCGAGTTGATGAGGGAATACAGACAGAACAGAATAGAAACGATCTATGAGAAAATTAGCTACACCAGAACCTTGTATAGTATTTTCGGCAGCTTGGAACTTAGCTGCCAAAGCAAGTAACGTACCAAGTGACACAATCCCTACTGCCAAACTAAGAACTGCTCCTGCGAGTCCGTCAAGCCACGTAAGAAATAGAAGGCGCAGTATGTTCCGAATTATATAAGCAAGCACCAGAGCCACTGCAATTACGAAGATTAATATGGCAATGAAAGCAACTATATTTGCCTGCATCCTACTTTCCAGCCATGTATTAAGAGAGCTGCCCAGAGAATCGTAATATCGTGAAGCAAGAATAGTACCAGTGATTATCCCAGTGATAAATAGGACCGGCTTGATGATACCTTTACTGAAACCGATCAGCCCAATGATGAGAAGAACGACGAGCAGTACTAGATCCAACCAATTCATATTTAGATCCGATTATTTATTCTGTTCCTGTTATTATAAAAAAAGCAGACTTAAGTGACGTACAAGAAAGCCCACCCCAACTGAGTGAGCCTTCCAGGAGGGCCAACGATGCTTCGGTCTGGAGAAGAAATGGGCCCTGAATACAACAAGGCACTTACCTAGGAAAATCCCACCTCCCTCTCAACTATAGACTATCTGGGACTGTGTGTGTTTGTAAATGGGACAATCGTTCTCCACAGTTTAGGTTACAGTTAGTTAGTTGATGTTCAGCTAATGGTACTTTCGCTTGTCCTGAGATAGATCTAACCTTTCCCAATTCGGACAACTTTGGTTCCGCAGTTGGGGCACATCCCTTGCGTAGCGGGCTTGCCATTTCTCATTGTGATCCGTTGCGGGTTTTTGATTTCTACCTTTTTGCGGCACTTCATACAGTAGCCCTGCATCACCCACCCCCTAGTTCTGTGGGGAGACTACAGCTTTACGACTGTGATGTCAATGGGGGCTTTCGGTTTGAGACAGTGAAGTAGAGATTAAGTTCTGGATAAATGAAGAAGCCCTAGCAAAAATAGAGGGCTTCTTCATTTCTGTTAATCCATTTGCTAACCCACTGAGAGACACGGGCTAGCAGACCGTGGTACTTTACGATAGAATGGACGTGGAACAGGGGTACTGAATCGTAGCTAGCGGCACGGATTGACATGGTGTCTGTAGGATTCCTAAACCGCAGGTCGTCGGTTCGAATCCGACCGCTGGCTCCACGTAGAAGCAGCTTGCCCAGCCTGACGGTTACCGCAACATCCTTTTGGGATTTGTTTATTACTGCAGGCACGAGTTCATGGTCTGATATTAAGTATAGAAATCATTACTGAAATGATCGCAAATTCATATACGGACTATATGTATTCCCTGGTCAAGAGAGTGATCGATGATGTAGGTCCACGGCCATCCTGCAGTGAGCAGGAGAGAAGGCTGGGACATATTCTGGTTGAAGAATGGAAACCATTGTGTGACCGGGTTTCAACTGAGACATTTAAATGCAGCCCGGCAGCGTTCCTGAGTTCATTACCTCTGGCAGCTTTGTTCTACTTCGCTGCAGTCATCTCCTACTGGTTTTACCCGCCGGTCTCATTAGCCATGATTGTTATCGGAGTAAGTGTGCTGTTTCTTGAACTGAGATATCACGAGCTTATAGATTTCCTTTTTCCGCGAAGACAAGGTGAAAATATAATTGGAACCATTGCGAGTAATAGTGAACCAAGACAGCGAGTTATTGTCAGTGCCCACGTTGATTCGGCATACGAGTTTAACCTCTTCTATTACCTAAGGGGTGCCTCCTTTTTGGTCTTCGCCATTTGCATCCTAGGTTGTCTGATACTTCTAGGGGGAAGCCTGGCAAAGACTATAGCTTACGTCGGCGGCTCCTCAGGCATGCTTGTCTTCACGGTCATCGGCATTATTACAGCCGCCATTACACCTGTCATTAGCCTTCTACTGGTTTTCCATACGTATAAACCCGTCCCTGGGGCTATGGATGATATGACAGGCATTGCGGTTGTCACCGGTCTGGGCAGATACTTGAACGAAGCAAAGAGGAACGAACAGTGGGCACCGGAAAGAACGGAGGTTATTCTGCTTGCCACCTCATCGGAAGAAGCCGGATTGCGAGGAGCCAAGCGTTACGTAACAAAGCATCTGGAGGAAATGAAAACGGTGCCAACATTCGGATTGTTCCTCGACTGCATATACGATGAAAGGGCACTGACAGTCGTTGATCGTGAGTTTTTCACAGGCGCGAAGCATGACCGTAAACTAATAAAAATAGCACAAGATGTAGCGGGCAACCACAACTGGCCAATAGCCGTAAAACCTGTTCCGGTGGGGGCATCCGATGCCTCTGCTTTCTCCTTGAAAGGAATCCCGTCGACATGTATAACCTGCCAGGATACCTTCAAACTGGTGCCCAACTACCACACGCGAAACGATACTTACGAGTACGTACGCCCGGAATCGCTTTCAGTTTCGCTCCAGCTAGTTATTGGAATTATCGAGCGTATTGATAAGCAACAAGTGGATATAATGACAGTTTAAAAAGGGCCTACAAACAGGAAACCCTCCGAACGGAGGGTTTCCTGCAACAGAAAGAGATTCGACCGTCTATCTATCGAAACGGCAGAAAGAATTATGAGTCAAATCAGAGGCTGATAATAGGACAAATGTCACATTTAAGGCAGAAATATACCACTCACGCAGCAAAAAACGGAGACTATCTAATAATTGATAAACCCCCACGTATGGGGAATTATTAATCGTCGTCAGATCACTTGCTCTCTATATGTGGAGCCATCTGTTTATAGAAGGCTGCAAATACCGGAGCTACCAGCTCGGACATGCGTCCTTGTTCCCACTTCACAGTTACAATCTCGCTGAAGGTATTAATTAACTTATCTATATCTTCAGTTTCTATGTCATAGATTGTAATGTATTTCCCGTGCCCCTCGGGCGGCTCGTTATTTTCATATCGCGTTGCTCTCAATATGCCCGGTGTTTCCAGAACGTCGGGAATGTGAATAGTGTTATACCAGTGGTTATACTCTTCATCTCTCGCAGGAATAGCACAGCTGGTCTCAGCAACAAGTACCCATTTCTCCATAATTAGTTAACCTCCTGAGCA
>CP070819.1:1097314-1099862 GCA_020344295.1 Dehalococcoidia bacterium
AGGCGTCCTCACCGACAAGGGAAAATTCGAGGCCCCCATCGTGGTTAGCAACGCGGGTATCCAGCCGACGGTGCTGAAGCTGATCGGCGAGGAGCACTTCGACCAGAGCTACGTGAGCTACGTTAAGGACCTTGTCCCTTCCTGGGGCCTGCCGGGTGCCCGCTACTTCCTGAAGAAGCCCGTCATCAAGTCCCCCTTCGGTAACATCATCTCGGGCGACAGCTCCTGGTCGCTGGAGCGCTTCAACAAGGCTGCGGCTGGTGAAATGCCCGAGGACATAGGCATCCTGTACGAGGTGCCCTCGAACTATGACCCCGATGCCGCGCCCAAGGGCAAGCAGATCGTCCTGGCCGCCTCATGGAGTCCCGCCGATCCGCAGATAACAGCCAAAGAGAAGAAGATGTGGTGGGACAAGATCGACGAGATCATGTTCAACGTGTTTCCCGACCTGCCCAAGAATATCGAGTCCAAGGAGTATTACTCGTCACGGGACGTGTCGGCCCTTACCCGCGACCAGGTGCTGCCGGGACAGGGCGGCGAGTGCATCGGGCTGGGCCAGATCCTGGGCCAGGGCGGGGGCAAGAAGCCCAGCATCAAGGCCCCGATTCAAGGGCTGTTCTACGTGGGCTGCGACGCCGGCGGCTGGGGCGTAGGTACTCAGCAGGCGGTATGCTCGGGTATCAATGTTGCCAATGCAGTGCATAAGTATCACCTTTTACACAAGGCGATAGAGTAGACGTCACCACGCAATGAGAGTAGGGGCGTTTTAAATGAACGCCCCTTTTCCTTGTCCCTCAAAGCTGCTGACCAGCGTTACTTGCAGCCCGCACACCCGCCCATAGTATTTTCCCGGGGCTAAAGCCCCCGCGGGTGGCGGGATTGACTTAACCCGTATAATGTGGTTCATCAGGGGAGTTCCGCATCACCGTACGGAGGAATAAGATTATGGCGAAGGTCTACTACGATAACGACGCAGACGTGGGATTTCTAAAGGGAAAGACGATAGGCGTCATCGGTTATGGCAATCAGGGATGCGCCCAGGCCCTTAACCTGAAAGACAGCGGTCTTGACGTAATTATCGGCGTCCGAGCCGATGAGACCCAACTGCAGGCTCAAAGCGATGGATTCGATACGTTTCCCATCGAGGAAACGGCCCAACGAGCGCAGGTCTTATTGCTCCTCATACCCGATGAGATTATGCCAGACGTTTTCAAGTCTCAGGTACTTCCGGGGCTCTCCCAGGGTAAGGCGATCTGCTTCGCCACAGGATACAATGTGGCCTTTGGATTCATTGAACCACCGGATGGAATCGATGTAGTAATGGTTGCGCCTAGGATGATCGGGGCAGGCGTGCGCCAGCGGTATCAGGAGGGAAAGGGCTTTCCCAGCTTCATCGGCGTCCACCAGGACGCTACCGGGAACGCTCTCAATACTACGCTGGCAATCGCCAGAGGTATCGGCTCCACTAAAAGCGGCGCCATGCTCCTGACATTTGCCCAGGAGGCCGAACTGGACCTCTTCACCGAGCAGGGCTTCGGCCCAGCCTTCGGCCAGACACTACTGTCGGCTATCCAGATCCTCATCGATGCAGGATATCCGGAGGAAGCGGTGATGATCGAATTGATACTGTCCGGGGAGTTCGCCTACTCCATGCAGAAGATCGCCGAGATCGGCTTCTTCCCGCAGATGGAGCTCCACTCCCACACCTCGCAATACGGCTCGATGACGCGCGGCGCCCGTTTCATCATCCCTCAGATAGCCGAGACTATGAAAGACGTACTGCAGGAGATTCGATCCGGGGCCTTTGCCCGTGAATGGGACGCCGAGCAGAAGGCCGGACTACCTGTGTTTAATCAGATAAAGGAGCTAAGGGACCAGCACCCCATAGTGAAGTGGGAACGGGCCACGCGAGAAGCATTCCGCATGGATTAAATTGCGCCAGGAATACCAATAGCTACTTCTCGCGGCTCTCCACCCAGGCTGTAGCGCCGAAACCTGCGGAGTCAGGTTCGTTCTGCAGCGTCATAAAAGCGTCGTCACAATAGCGCCAGGACGCGACCCGGCCCATATCCTCGACCGACCGACAGGTCGCCTTGGTCATTATAATACCAGCTAGCCTCCCCTGGGCGATCTTCCTGGCCAGCTCCTTGGCCCCGTCCAGCATCTGGTCGGGCGGAAACACCCTGTTGGCGAGACCAATGCGGTGAGCCTCTTTGCCGTCGATAACATCGCCGGTAAGGCATAGCTCCAGTGCTTTTGAAACCCCCACTCTCCAGGCCATATTGGCGTTTGCCGCCGCCCCCCCGATCCATCCCAGATTCTTCAGGTGCATATCGCTGATCTGGGCCGTCTCCGAGACCACGACCAGGTCGCAGCTAAGGGTCAGCTCGATACCGCCGGCCGTACATATCCCGTCTATAGCGGCTATTGTTATTTTCGGGCACCAGCAGATGTTCTCCAGCGTCCCCACCAGTGCCTGTTTCGGCCTTCTCATATCCCAGAACTGGTTAACGGGCGTCCATCCGGGGCCGGTGACTACCTGTCCTCC
>CP070819.1:1099962-1105137 GCA_020344295.1 Dehalococcoidia bacterium
TAATTGTTGCAGCAACTGCAGGAAGAATTCCTAAGGCGGTATACAAAGTCGTCATAGCGATCTCAATAACACCAACCTCACCCGGGATCCCTACAGGGATTGTTTGAAGTGCATCAATGATAGCTATGGCCATAATGAAGGGGATGCTGTTCTGAATGGCCTGGGGGGTATAATTAAAGCAAACACTCGTGCCTCGGATGTTGCCGCAAGGTGGGGTGGGGATGAATTCATGCTGCTTACCCCTGATACTGGCAGCAGAAGTGCGAGAAAGATTGGGGAAAGGATACGATCGCAGGTTGAGCGATATCGCCCAAGATTTGATGGTGAACAAGAAAGAATCACTATTAGCATCGGCATTGCATCATATCCAGGACATGCTTCCAACATAACACAGCTTTTACAGAGGGTTGATGAGGCTATGTATGGAGCTAAAAGGGATGGGAGAAACCAAATATGCGTCTTTTCAAGTAGAAAAAGCAGGAGGTGAGGAATGGACATTGAGGAATTGTTGCATGTAATGGTTGAAAGAGGTGCATCGGATCTTCATGTTAGGGTGCCTAGTCCGCCAGTGCTGCGTATTGATGGATCGCTGCAGATATTGGAGGATCTACCTAGAGTAACACCGCAATATGTAAAAGAGTGCCTCGAGAATCTTACAACGGAGACACAGAGGGAGAGATTTTACAATGAATTGGAAATAGACCTGGCCTATAGTGTAGCGGGATTGGCACGTTTCAGGGTTGCAGCCTACTTTCAAAGAGGAACGATAAGCATAGCCATTCGTCAGGTGTCACTTAAGGTGCCCACAATAGACGAGCTCGGCCTGCCTTCAGTTAGTAAGACACTGGCTATGAGGACGAGGGGATTAGTATTAGTAACTGGTCCCACCGGTGCAGGAAAGTCAACGACTTTAGCCGCTATGATCGATCACCTTAACAGAACTGAGAGGCGGAACGTCATAACAATCGAGGATCCTATTGAGTACGTGTATCACAATGAGAAGTGTATTATAGCCCAGCGCGATCTTGGTGATGACTTCACATCTTTTTCCGTGGCGCTGCGTCATACACTCCGGCAGGATCCGGACGTGATCCTTGTGGGTGAGATGCGGGACTTAGACACGATTGCAACGGCAATCACTGCAGCAGAGACAGGCCACTTGGTTTTAAGTACGGTGCATACGGTGAGTGCTCCACAGACCATTGATCGAATAGTGGACGTATTTCCTGCACACCAACAGGAGCAGATAAGATTCCAGGTATCGATGGTATTAGAGGGAGTGCTTTCTCAGCATTTAATGCCAAGAGCCGGTGGTAAGGGGAGGGTGGCTGCCTTTGAGATCATGGTCAGCACAGACGCGATTAGAAATCTAATTCGAGATGGAAGGACAGACCAGATCCCCACCTATTTGCAGACTGGCAGGCAGAGTGGCATGCAAACTATGGACCAGGCTTTGGAGGAACTTGTCAAGTCGGGTATGGTGACTGTGGAAGAAGCAATGATGAGAGCTAATAAACCAGAGGAATTTCGCCGCATGTATACGGGATCATAAGAAAATACAGAATAAAATGCCGCTGGTGTCAGCAAAGACCAGCGGCATTAATTTTTACTAATAATGGATGACTAATTGAATTTAGCGAGGCTGTATCCAATGCCGGATTTAGTGATAATAATCTTAGGCTGGCTTGGGTCTTCCTCTATCTTCTCTCGTAATCGCCGGATATGAACTCGGAGACTATCCACAGAACCCGGGTAGTCATCGCCCCATACACATTCAGCAAGCTTGCTGTAAGTTGCCACACGTCCACTGTTAATCATGATACGGTTCATAATATGAGCTTCGATTGCAGTTAATTTTATTTCGCTAGCATCTTTCATAAGCTGCCGTGTAAGGGGATTGAAATAAAGAGGGCCGTAGGAGATCGGCGCATCATTATTATGGTTGTTTTTCTCCCTAACCCTGGCCTTTATACGAGCCAGGAGTTCTAGTTGTCCACATGGCTTGACTAGGAAATCATCGGCGCCCCATTCAAGCCCTTTGACTATATCTACCTCATCGGTCTTTGCGGTGAGGATAATTATAGGGACTGACGAGAATAATCGCGTCTGTTTCAACACCTCGAATCCACCGATATCTGGAAGACCCAAGTCGAGAATGATGATATCGGGGTTTTCAACTTCCATTATTTCTAATCCCTTTTTCCCTAGGTGAGTTGTGATCAATGTAGCCTCGGGCCAGCCCATTTGGAAAGCAAGCGACACTGATTCCACGATCTCGGGGTCGTCTTCGATAATGAGCGCTTTCACAACCTACCTCCGATTCTAGACAATGCTATTACAGTGGATTGTGTTTAATCGAAAATAAGGTAATTATCAATACAAAGATGTCAATTTGCAGTCATGTTAATTGCGGATTGCAGAGGTTTATAATGGCGACAGAAATGATAGGCCTTATGTGATATGTTAGCAGGAATAGATAAAAAGGTATAAAGCAAAGGTTACAAAATACTTACAATGACATTACAGTTCCAATAATATGTTCTCAATAATTTACCCTTTCTATCCGTGTTTGAGTAGATCAAGCTATGGCCGAAAAGCAGTGTATTCATCCGTCAGACGAGTTGTGGATAATCGTGGTTTATTCGAGATGTTAGGCAAGTGAGGTACGCCTAATTATTCATTGCTATATATTTGGACTACATTGTATCTACTGTGAGCCCTCTCTTTTGCAGGTCTGCAACAATATCGTAGAGCCCAATAGAGCCTAATTGCGTGGTTGTTTGCAGCCCCGTTGCCACATCCCACGCACGGTGTATGTAATACTCATCCTTCATCAGTTCGAACTGTTCCCGATCTACTACAGCACCCTTCCTTGAGACTACCGCACCATCCTTACCTGGGGCGAGGCATTCCGGGTCCTGAACTGCCCATCTGAGAGGCCTAGTATAAAAGGGTTCAGGCAGTATATCGCTTTGCCGTCCCACATGGCCTTCTCGGGCAAGTATTGCCCTCTGCAGATTGAATATCCTTTCACCCAGCACATATAGCTCACCCTCACTGACATCTTCACCAACTACCGACGACAGAAGTTTGCTTTCAAGTGTGGGATCACCCAAATGATCGTCTGAATGTTTGCTATGAGTAATTGGCCACATCCAGTCACAGAGAATCAGACTCTCTTTGGCACATTCACGATTCTGGATCATCGCCGTTGCTATGGCTTTACCTTCATATGTGGAGAAATCCGCGGCCAGTTCACTCCCCCAAAACCTCTCGGCGATGTTGCGGAAGATATCGCTTGAAAGATAGGAGCCTTCAACCTTGTTGATCCAACCCAACCAGGCGAAAAGGGGCACGCCTATTTCATGGACTTGGTTGATGGGTAATCTTGGCTCCATAGCGTATAGCAGTGATGAGACGATGTACATCCGGGGACAATATTCTGAGGCATAACCCGCCTTTGAGGTGTAATCGGTAATCAGCTCTTGTGATCCGTTCCCAACAGTATCGGCTGCTCTGAGAAGCCCTTGAGCTAGGGTGTTACCAAAGCCTTCTCTAAGCGAGACTTTTTTAGTAAGGGACTCTATAAATTCGTAGCTGCCAAGCTTTGATAAAGGAATGCCGGTGTTTTCGTCGGTCAGAATCCCTGCCTTATGACACCTTGAGAGCCACATGATCAGTGTATGAACTGATTCCGTATCAAGACCGTAGCTGTCACACAGACGGGTTGCGAAAAACGGTATCTCATTCCATTCGCCATAGTATCGCATGGCCCGCTCCTGGTAGAACCAGGCTGAACCACATGCGTACTTGCCCTTGGTTCCGTCTTGTGCTTCGAATGTTTGTCTGATACAAGCGCCTATACAACCGTAGCAGATATCCTTCTTCATCTTCGGGCCCAAGATCAGGTCCTGCTGTCCATTGCCCACCGCATCTTTTTTCAAATGACGAACCCGCCGCGTGAGCCCATGCAGGGTCTCTGGAACAGCTGCTTTCGGTCTTCTATTGCCGCGTACAGCTATAGCCTTCAGTTTCTTTGAGCCCATGACAGCCCCGAAGCCGCATGAGCCACTGGCATCATTATCAGCGAGAAGGCTGGCGAAGTTGACCATGTTCTCACCAGCGGGTCCGCACGCTACAACTGCTACCGATTTTCCCAGGTTCTGTTTGAGGATCTCTCGAACCTCGATGGTGTTCCTACCCCACAGGAAGGCTGCATCTCGTATCTCGACAATCCCATCATCGATGAGCAGGTAAACTGGTTTGTCGGCTCGGCCTTGAATAACTATCCCGTCATAGCCTGCGTATTTTAACTTTACACCCCAACTGCCGCCAAGGTTGGAATAAGAGAACTGCTCAGGTATAGTCAGTGGCGATTTTCCACAAACGGTCCATCTGGAACTGCCTAGCCCGTTGAATCCTGCTAAAGGGCCAGTGAAGTAGAGCAGTCTATTACCCGGATCGTAAGCCTTGCATTCGGGAGCAACCTCCTCCCAATAGATTCTGGCAGCAATACCCCTGCCGCCCAGAAATCTGGAGGCGTACATCTCTGTAGGGAATCGATCTACCCTATTCGACGACAAATCTACTCTCAGGATTTCTCCGGCGTATCCGTACTGTACAGTCATATTAGTCATTAAAAAGCGATATTAGTTTAACATAAGTGGTGGTTACGAGGAATCACTATCTCAGGAGCCGTCTACAGCCGGTGAATTATAGATTAAAGTATGGTCTTACTTCATTATATGTGGTAGAAGGTTGTATTTAGCTAATATGAGGATGAATTTAAAACGCTTGGCCAAGTGGTTAGACCGCTTACTTATTAATCCGTTGAGCCACACCTAGCTTTATTAATTTTTAACCGGTATTTATCCTAATTGATAAGGTAATGTAGAATCATGTGAGGGCAAGTTGGTTACAGTGTGCGATTGTTGACTTGGGGAATGATGGTTGGTACAATTTGTATAGGGTTAATTTCGTATACAAATGGGCAGATTTCGTATTGGTTATTTAGGCGGACGCAAAACTGATAACGGAGGTTTGGAATGACGACCGCAGGTGAAGAGATACAGGAGAAGCGGCTGACGCAGATCATAGCTGACCAGGTGCGATACCGGACGATGATGGGGCAGCGCACGGGACGAGTTGAGGAGCAGGAGAAGCTGGGGAAGATCA
>CP070819.1:1105237-1112543 GCA_020344295.1 Dehalococcoidia bacterium
CGTGGGCCTCATTGATCTCCTTGAATTTGGCCTCAGCCGTTGTATCCCCCGGATTAACATCAGGATGATACTTTCGGGCCAGCTTACGATAAGCCTGCTTTATTTCCTTGGCGGACGCCGTCTTGCCTACGCCCAGGATGTCATAATAGTTCTTCCCTGCCATGCCCGGAACCTCCTGCGGCGTATTATAGCTATTGACAATTGCTTTGTCAACTATTCGTGTTGGAATCCAATGAATACGACTAGATTTTTATAATAATGTTATAATATTTTTTAATATTTTTACTGTAATTATCTTGACGAAATGATGTTATATCTGCTAAATTCCAGAGCAGCAACGTATTAGATAGCAAAAACAGCCGACATCACTAAACGATCCGTTCGATGCTAGCTTGACTTAGCTGTCTGCAGCAACATATAATTTTAACCTGACCTATGCCAGGCGTTGTTCGGAGGGAATAAAGTTGACAGTTGAGGAGGGGTGGTCTGGAACGGGGAAAATAGCACTCCAGACTGTGGGCTGCAAGCTCAATCAAGCGGAAACGGATTCACTGGCTCGTAAATTCCTCGACGCAGGTTACCACGTAGTTGCTCCAACTGATGCCCCTGATATCTATCTATTAAATACCTGCACGGTAACCCATATCGCTGACCACAAATGCCGCAAGCTATTGCGGGCAGCTTACCGGCGCAACCCGAGTTCGCTGATAGCGGCAGTCGGGTGCTATGCAGAGAGGGCGCCCACGGAACTCGCCGACATTGATGGTGTGTCTTTCATTATCGGAAACCACGATAAGGATAGGGCAGTCGAGATAGTCGGCGAGAGAATCAATGGAGACACTGTCCGAAGAGAGTGGGGCAAACTTCAGAATGCATCCGTGCGCACTCGAGCCTTTGTGAAGATTCAGGAGGGCTGCAGCCAGCCCTGCTCGTTTTGCCTAGTACCACACGTCCGCGGGCCCGAACGAAGCCGGCCGGAGGAAGAGATCATCGCCGAAGTCAAGGCCAGGGCGGCCGAAGGTTATAAAGAGGTGATACTGACAGGCACCAGAATCGGGAGCTATTGGAGGGAAGGAGACCTCCGGGATTTGATCGCGCGTATCCTTGCCGAAAGTGGTATTCCCCGATTGCGTCTATCGTCGCTGGAGCCCGCCGACCTAACGGATGACCTGCTAAGCCTCTGGAAGGACAGACGCCTGTGCGAGCACATCCACTTACCGCTGCAGAGAGGCTGCGACTCTGTGCTGGCACGCATGGGCCGTGTGTATTCAACCGACGAGTTCCAGCAGGCAGTATCACGTGCGCGGGAGGCGATACCGAATCTGGCCCTGACCACCGACATTATGGTTGGTTTCCCTGGCGAGAGCTGCGAGGAATTCTATGAAAGCTACCGTTTCTGCGAAGACGTGGGCTTCGCCGATCTTCATGTATTCCCCTACTCGGCACGGCCCGGTACAAAAGCAACCTGTACAGGGAATACGGTAGCAGACACCGAGAGAAAACGGCGCACTGGCCTTATGCTCGACCTGGCGAGCAAGAGCAGCCGGCGCTTCAAAGAAAGCTGTATCGATCATGAGTTCTATGTACTCTGGGAAGGCAAGCGAAATAACACATGGTTCGGGCTTACCAGCAATTATCTCAAGGTATACATCTCCAGCAGCGAACTACTGGGCAATGAACTGCTTCTAACGCGATTAATCGGCCAAAATGCCGAAGGACTTCAGGGAGAATTAGTTAATAGTCCAAAATCTCAAGTCCTGAGTGGTAAGGGGGTCTCACAATGAACAATACCGAGATAGCGTACCTGGTTCTGTTCTTTTTCTGCCTGGCGCTTTCCGGGTTCTTCTCCAGCTCGGAGGTAGCGTTCGTCTCACTGCAGAAGCTGCGATTGAGGCATCTGGCTAATACGGAGGGCGGTGCAGCCAAGCAGGTGGCTACAATGGCAGAGAAACCCGAAAGGTTGCTGACCACCATTCTCCTGGGCAACAACCTCGTGAATACGGCGGCGGCGGCCCTGGCCACAGTTCTCGTGGCATCGGCAACGGGTCAAGGGCGAGCCGTAATTATAGCTACGGCAGGTGTCACCATAATGCTGCTGATCTTCGGTGAGGTCTTTCCCAAGACTGTAGCCACCAGGTACGGAGAGCGAATGGCTCTATTCTATGCTGCCCCCATGAAAATATTGATATGGATCCTGTCTCCGATCGCCTCCATATTCGTCTGGATAGCCGATAGACTGGCTCGGCTCGTAGGGGCATCGCCAGGACCACGGATGCTGGTGAGTGAGGATGAGATACGTACCGCCGTCTCGGTGGGAATGGAAGAGGGGACACTGGTAGAAGCAGAGGCTGAGATGCTGGAGAGGGTATTTCGCTTCGGTGACCATCGGGTTGTCGAGGTCATGACCCCTCGCCCAGACATACAATGGGTGGAGAAAGGGACTAAGCTCTCCGATTTCTTCAACATCTACGCGGAATCCCCGCACTCGCGTTTTCCGGTTTATGAGGACACCATAGACAACGTAGTCGGCATCCTGTGGATAAAAGATGTGCTCATGGCCCAGGCTAAAGGCACTATCCAGCAGGACAGTCTGATTGACAAGCTGTCGCGTCGGTCATATTTCGTACCGGAGAGCAAACCCATTGCCGAGCTATTCGCCGAATTGCAGGAGTCCCGAGGGCAAACGGCCATAGTAGTAGATGAGTTCGGCGGTACCGCCGGCCTGGTTACAATGGAACAACTACTGGAGGAAATCGTCGGTGAGTTCGGCGATGAGCTGGCCAAGGTTAGAAAGAGCTACGAGACCATCGGTGAAAACAGTTTCCAGATCGATGGAGGTATGAGACTGGACGATGCCAATAAGAAACTGGAACTGGATCTTCCGGAAGGTGAATACGAGACTGTGGCCGGCTTTGTATTGAGTTTATTGGGGCATATACCCAAGGAAGGCGAACAACTGAAATACAATAACTTAAAGTTAGTAGTAACCGAAATGAAGGGCGTCAAGGTCGAGAGGATACTTGTTACAAAGGAGTAGAATTGCAACGGCTGCGTGTAACCTTCAGTAGGAGCGATAGTCTGAAATTCATTTCGCATCTGGACATGATGCGTCTATGGCAGCGAGCTTTGCGCCGTGCTGACATCCCGCTTGCCTATTCCCAAGGATTCAGCCCTCATCCGAGGCTATCGCTCGCAGCCCCGCTGGCTATAGGAGTGACCAGTAGCGCAGAGCTTATGGATGTCTTTCTTCAGCGCCGGGTTTCGCCGCATCTCTTCCTCAAAACTGTCGGCCCGCAACTGCCCCCTGGAATTGACATCTCAGAGGTAGTGGAAATAGGTACGGGACTGCCATCGCTCCAGTCTCAGGTGCTCTATGCGGATTACGTGGTCTGTATGGAGACAGACAAAGAGCCGACTGAGGTGGAAGATTCCGTGCGCGCCTTGTTGGCGAAGGACGCACTGCCCTGGCAACACACGCGGGATAAGGAGATCAGGAGATACGATCTCAGAAAATTGATTGAAAGTATCTGGATACAGGACCGGAATTCACACGAGTGCACCCTCGGGATGCGATTGCGCTGCGACAGCACAGGGACAGGGAGGCCGGAACAGGTGATATCGGCGCTTGGCTTCGATACCACCCCTAAATCCATACATCGCACCGGACTGATTCTGGCCCAACAGAATCAATACCCGTCCCGCCGATAGATCCGCAGTCATGTCAGAGCAAGAACTGGATCCACAGAAGCAGAAGCAAGCGCGCGAATACACCAGGCTGAGCAGGCGTCTCCTGCTGTTTGAAATAGCGCTGGCAGCAATTTTTTTCCTTGCCATCCTGCTAAGCGGTGCCTCCGGTGGCCTGAGAAACCTCCTGGGATTCTCCCAACCGGCTAGGGCTGCACTCTACTTCCTGATTCTGATGCTGGGCTACAGCGTTATCTCGGCACCACTCAGCGTATATCACAGCTATATTCTGCCGCATCGCTACGGACTGTCACACCAAAGCCGGAGATCATGGTTAGGCGACCAGGCGAAGGAAATGGGACTGGGATTGTCCCTGGGCACGGGTCTGGTGGTTGCAGTCTATCTGTTTCTGGACGCTTTTCCTCAAACGTGGTGGCTCTTATCCTTCGCCTTTGTGGCATTCCTCAGCGTGGTTATGACCAGGCTGGCCCCGGTGCTGATCCTGCCCCTCTTCTACAAGCTGGAACCAATCAACAATGACGAACTGCGGCAGCGGCTGCTCGACCTGGCAGAACACTGTCATACCCAGGTGAAGGATGTCTTCCAGATAGGATTCAGCAGTAAAACATCGACCGGCAATGCTATGCTAATGGGTTGGGGGGGGACTCGGCGCATCGCCGTCAGCGATACGGTTCTCCAACGCTACTCACCCGAAGAGATAGAGGTAATTATGGCTCACGAGCTGGGGCACCAACACAACAGAGATATCGCCAGGCTCATCATCGCTCAATCGGCATTTATACTCCTCGGTTTCTATGTGGTACACATTACGCTCAAATGGGCTGTTCCCAGACTTGACTTCTACGGCATCTCGGATATAGCAGCGTTCCCCTTGCTGATACTGGTCCTAGCCGCAGTTTTCCTCATTATCGCCCCCCTGGCCAATGCATACAGTCGCAAACTGGAGATGGCTGCAGACAGGTACGCTCTCGCAGCCACCGATAACCCTGAGGCGTTCGGAGCCATGCTTACCAAGCTCACAGATCAGAACCTTGCCGAGTCCAGACCCAGTAGATGGGCGGAGCTTCTCTTTTATGACCATCCACCGTATTATAAGAGAATGGAGCTGATCCGCAGCTATCTAAGAGAGGAGCAGTAATGAGACTGGTTCTGGTCAGGCACGGAGAGACGGATTGGAATAGAGCACGTAGAATACAGGGAATCAGCGACCTGGAGATGAATGAGACGGGTAGAGAGCAGGCCGAATCGCTGGCTAGAGCACTTAGAGATGAGAAGGTCGAAGCAATCTACACCAGCCCCTTGAAAAGAGCCCGGGATACGGCGCATGCTATCGGCCGCCATCACCAGGTTGAGATAGTTACTCTCTTCGGTCTGAGGGAACTCGACGCCGGAGAAGTAGACGGCCTGACATATAAAGAAATGGCGACCCAGTACGGCGATTTCCTGGAAAAGTGGATGAGTGACTGCAGTTCGGTGAGACCTCCCGGAGGCTGTACGCTGCCCGAACTCCAGGAACAAGTTTGGTCAGCTATCGAGGAAATCCTTAAGAGGCAACTGCCTAGAGAAAATAATAAGCAAAAAGACAATGAGGGGGTTGTGCTCGCAGTCACCCATTTCTTTCCCATACTCTCGATTATCAGCAGAGCGATCGGCCTGGATCTGTCCGAATGCAGAAGACTGAGGTTAGATCTTGCCTCCTTGTGCACCCTTGATTTCAATCCATCGAGGACAGTGCTCGTCTCGTTCAATGACACCTGCCACCTGAGGGAAGGGACTCAATGAGCCGCCGACAGCCACTTCCGCGAAGGATTCTAAGCTTTATCCGGACACACGATCTGGTCAGAGCACGTAAGCCGCTTGTAGTAGGTGTCTCTGGCTGGCCGGACTCGGTATGCCTGCTTCATGTGCTGTCAAGCATCAAGCGGCCTCTGGGGGTTAAACTCCACGCAGCCCACCTCAACCACTTGCTGCGAGGCGCAGAATCCGATGCCGATGCAGACTACGTCGCCCGATTGGCCAGTGGACTGGGTATCCCCGCTACCATTGAAAGGCGTGATGTAAAGGCCTATCGAAGGGAGCATCGCTTAACCCTGGAGGAAGCAGCACGTGCGGTGAGGTATACGTTCTTTGCCGAGGTCGCCCGGTCTATCGGCGGCGATACGGTAGCAGTGGGTCATACTGCCGATGATCAGGCCGAGACAATCCTGATGCATATCATACGCGGGACCGGACTAACCGGGCTCCGGGGCATGCAGCCGCTCAGTTCCTGGTACCTGCCCGACGGCACAGAAATGAGGCTGGCTAGGCCTCTCCTCGTGATCGACAGAGAGGAGACTGAGTCCTACTGCGCCGCCGAGGGTTTCTCACCACGAAGCGACTCCTCGAACCGCCTGCCCAATCAGTTGCGCAATAAGGTACGCTCGCAGCTTATCCCACTGCTGCAGAGTTACAATCCCGACATCAAAGAGGCGTTGCTGCGCACGGCACGCGCTGTCGCGGCGGATCTGGACTATATCGATGAAGAAGTATCCGGACTCTGGGGCACTGTGGCAAGAGAGCGTCCTGACGGCATCTCTATCGACAGAAAGGGGTTTTCAAGCCTGCCCATGTCACTGCAGCGGCACTTAATCCGGGCAGCCCTACGGAAAATACTGGGCGAACTGCAGGATATTGAGTCTGTTCACATAGAGAACATCCTTAAGGCCATAGCCAAGCCCGCCGGGAAGAGGATTTCCCTACCCCATAACCTGTCCTTCCACACTGACTATGATCATGGCCTGATAGCAGTCAACGGAGCTATGGCAAGCCCTTTTCCGGTGCTGGAGGGAGAATACCGCCTCAACGTCCCCGGAGAGACCGAGTTCAGTGGCTGGTGTGTGCGGAGCAGTATTATCGATCAACATGAAGCGGGAAACGAAAGCAAACTCAGGGCCTGTTTCGATTTTGATGTCGTTGGAGATCGGCTTACCGTTCGGGGACGCAGGCGCGGTGAGAGGTTCCAGCCGCTGGGAATGGAGTCTCTAAAAAAGCTTCAGGACTTCATGGTCGATGCCAGGATCCCCCGCTACTGGCGTGATAATGTGCCTCTGGTGTGCTCGACCGGGCACATCATCTGGGTAGTGGGCAGTCGCATCGATCAGCGGGCCAGGGTTACGCCCTCGACCAGGCGTGTTCTCCGCCTGGAGTTCGAACGCAGGTAGAACTTGCCCATTGCCCCTGGCCTGTGATATACTGCAACCAGCTTAATAAGCTCTCCGAGCCATTCCTCCTAAGGGTAACTGCCTAAGGAGGCTGGCCGATAGGGTATCGCGGGAAACGGCGATGCCTCCCATGTTTGGAAAGGAGAAATGATGAGAGACTGCACGCGATATACGGGCGCCCAATCCCCTCGGGCGCTCGCTTTTTGTCTGCCGACACGTTCCCCCCCAGCTGAACTACTTTGCCGGGAGAATTCCTAATTTAATGTACTTGAGGTATGCAACGTGTGAGGAAGCTATTACTTGTTTCAGCTATAGCAATTCTAGTAGTGTCTTTAGTCGGTGTGATTACTGCCTGCGACGAAGGGGGTTTAGCCCCGCTTCAGGCGAAGGACAGATTACGC
>CP070819.1:1112643-1115309 GCA_020344295.1 Dehalococcoidia bacterium
ATCGAGGTGAGACTGAGGAGCGAAGTCAGGTCAATCGATAGGGAAAAGCGTGAAATCGAGGTAAATAATGGCGAAACCGGCAAAGTGTACCGGGAGAAATATGATGCCCTGGTTCTTGCTACTGGAGCGGCGCCGGTTCGGCCTCCCATTCCCGGCATTGATCTACCCGGTATATTCAGCCTGCGAACAATCCCCGACAGCCGTCAGATAAGGGAACAAATTGCCGGGAGGAAGGCAAAGCGCGCCGTCGTAGTTGGTGGTGGCTTCATTGGTCTGGAGACGACTGAGAACCTGGTCAGGCGGGGCGTCTCCGTCACCATAGTTGAGATGCTTCCACAGGTTATGCCTCCGGTTGATCCGGAGATGGCAGTGCCCATACAGGAACACCTGACTGCGAACGGTGTTTCCCTTTGTCTGGGCGATGGTGTGGCCGGGTTCGAGCAAGTTCCCAAAGTAAACACGCTTTCGGTAGTCACCAAATCATGAGGCAGATTCGACTTCGACATGGTCCTGCTCGCCATAGGTGTCCGCCCGGAGGTTTCACTGGCAAAGGAGGCCGGCCTGGAGATAGGACAGCTGGGCGGCATTCGCGTCGATGGTGAAATGTACACAAGCGACCAGCGAATATGGGCGGTCGGTGATGCGGTGGAGGTAAGAAATTTCGTGAGCGGCGAGTGGAGCCTATTCCCGTTGGCCGGCGTTGCCAACCGCCAGGGGCGGATTGCGGCAGATGTTATCCTGGGCCGCAAAGCCCGTTTTCGGGGAGTTCAGGGCACCATAGTGTGCAAAGTCTTCGATGTTACCGTTGCCGCCACCGGTATGAGTGAGAAAAGTCTAAATCGCAGTAAAGACGGCGGCCTGGGTGAGCACTACGAGAAAATCTATCTACACCCGGGCCATCACGTCGGTTATTATCCTGGAGCAAAGCCCATCACCATGAAGCTTATCTTTTCAACGGAAGACGGGAGAATCATGGGGGCGCAGGCTGTCGGCGAAGAAGGAGTTGAGAAACGCATAGATGTGATAGCAATGGCTATACAGAAAGGGGCGACAGTCTTTGATCTGGAGGAAACTGAGCTATGCTATGCACCCCAGTTCGGTGCTGCTAAAGACCCGGTCAATATCGCCGGCATGATAGCTGCCAACGTCCTGCGTGGGGATGCTCCGGTTGCACACTGGGCGGATGTGAAATCTACAGAAGCATACATTCTTGATGTCCGCGAACCTCAGGAGTTCGCTCTTGGTCATGTGGAGGGAGCCAGCAATATCCCGCTTCATTCGCTTCGGGACAATATGAGCAAGTTGCCGCGTGATAGAGAGATACTGGTTTACTGCGCAGTGGGCCAGAGGTCTTATTATGCCTCGCGCGCCCTGCGCCTCAACGGGTTGCCGGCCAAAAACATCTCCGGGGGAATGAAGACTTACCATGCTGAACGTGCTGGACCACCTTCAGAAAATCCCAAGAACACAGTGCCACCCGGGTAGAATCTGACGCTTATTTGGCGTCGAAGTATGCCTGCAACACTAGTTGAATAGAGTCTGATACAATGAGATGGTGGTGCAAGTAGCAGCCCATACTGAGTAACAAACCGGCTAATTTGTTTAAGGAGGGTTATCATGCGATATGACGTAGTTGTCATCGGGGCAGGATTATCGGGCCTAGCGGCTGCTAGTCTGCTTGCCAAGAGAGGCCTGCGTGTAGCCGTTATTGATAGTAATTACGAGCCGGGCGGTTCCTGTGGTATCTTCAAACGCAACAACGTTATCTTTGACCAGGGGGCAGCCATGCTTTACGGCTTTGGAGAAAAAGGGTTTAACGCCCATCGCTTTGTGTTGAACTGCCTGGAGGAGCCGATCGACGTTATCAAGCATGATTTGCTGTATTGTGTGAATTTTAAAGGCAAGAGAATAAAATTCTGGGCTGATATTAATATGTTTGCTGAAGAACTGGCACAGGTGTTCCCCTCTGAAAAGGCAAATATAAAGAGGTTCTATCATGATCTTGAGACAATGTACAGACATGTGATGGTTGAGAGTCCGAGTTATACCACCCCCGATGAAACAGATTCAGACGAAGCATCAAAAGTCTTCTTACAGCATCCGGACTCCTACGCCCGGTTCTTGAGCTATCTTGATAAGAGCGCAAAGGACTTACTGAGTGAATATTTTTCTGATCCGGAGATATTCAAATTCTTTAACAAGCTTACCTCTACTTACTGTTATGCCACTTTAGAAGAATCCCCGGCCGTCCTCGCTGCAGTCATGTTTGTGGATAATCATGTCGGAGGCAGTTACTATCCGGCCGGTTCCACGCTTTTTCTACCTGGGAAACTGGAGAAAGTAATTGAGGAAAATGGCGGGGATATGCTGCTTGAAAATGAAGCAGTAAGAATTCTGTTTAGCGGCGATCATCCCTTCGGTGTAGAACTAAAGAGCGGCACTAATATATATGCAGATAATATTATTTACTCGGGAACGGTTTGGAATTTGTACGGGAAATTGATAGACAAGGAGCACTTAACAGCCGAAAGAATAGAATGGGCTGCAAACCAAGTCCCCACCCATCCCAGCGTTGTATTATATGCCCATATAGATAAGCGCGCCATTCCGGAGGATACGGCGCCAATCGAAATGCTGGTTGGAAATCCGGATTTGCTGGATGAAAG
>CP070819.1:1115409-1120659 GCA_020344295.1 Dehalococcoidia bacterium
CAGGCGAACATGACTGTGTCAGCGTTCTCTTATTATGTCAGCATCGGCCTGTTCCAGCCCCCAGAAGACTTCACCCACTTCGTGCTACTGAACACTGGGACGAAGCTCTTGGATTATATCGATGATCTTGGGATCTACCATGAGCAATTGCACACGCATCGTTGGGTGACCCTTGACCCCTTCCCAAAACTCAGCGGCCTGCTCTGAGGTCATCCAGTTCACAGTATATACTTGCTCTTCAAGGAACTCTATGTCAGCCGCCTCACTTTCCTGGTAGAGACGCCGGCTGAAGTCTTCTAACTCAGGCGCGACCCGGTTGATAAGTATGTCCTGGATATCAACGGGAAGATTTTCCCACGTCTCCCCGTTCATCATACACAGGTTGGTACGAAAAGAACCGGGGCGCCAATACATGTGCTTACCTATATCATAGTAATGCCCCTGCCGTAATGCTGTAGGTGTCATGCAGACAGAATCGATAATCCCCTGCGTGAAGGCGATTGTCGTTTCCTCTAATGCAATTGGGACGGCCTCCAAGCCAGCGTATTCATGAATCGGCATCGCCGGATATCCGGGCGAAGTGTTGGTCCTCAATCCCTCAAGATCCTTGAGGTGAGTGATCTCCTTGTCCTTGGTTATATGACCGAGCATAAGTCCTGCCGAGAGCACACGCAGCATTTTAACTTGGCCGGCCTCCTCGATAGAATCAGCCAGTATCTGGGAAACACGACCGTCATCCATAACAGCATAACCATGCTCCCAGGACTCCCATAAACCGTCCATGAAAAAAGCATAAACACTTGGGACCCAAGACGAAATCCACCAGCTGGACTCAACATAAACGTCCATCGTCCCGGTGTTCAGTGCCTCCCACAAGGCCTCAGCCCCGATCAACGCCGCATTGGGGTAGATGTCTACCAGAATCCGCCCTTCCGAGTATTCTTTTATTAGGCGGGCGAACTCCTGGGCCACCTGGTCAGTGGTATGCCCGGGTGGCACGGAGTGGGCGAGCTTCAGAGTTAGCGCGGGTGTCTCCTCCGCTTCATCGCCGCAGCCAACAACACCTGGCATGAGCGTTAGAAGCAAGAACAGACCTAGCAGTACTGCCAGCCTCGTCATATTAGTGTCTCCTATCTTAAAAGTAATCGAGGTCGAAGGATGGCCTAATTAATACCACATATTAGGTGTAAAGACAACTGCAGCATTGCAGAGGTACCTGAGCTTTACCGTCCCCTATGATGTACAGAGCATAAAATCGTACCTATTTTGATACAGCAGAGCCCTTTGGTTGGGATGTCAAAGCGCTTCTTACCGCATGAAAAAGAGAACGATTCAAGGTGCTATCCAAACTTCAACGATAACGGCATTTCTAGTAAGCGTATCTTACTTGACTTACGTCCACTTACGCACTACACTTTGAGCAATCTCGCCACATCGCGGTAACGAGTATACTATAGAGCCCGTACAACACCCTTGAAGTAATCGGGCCTCAATATCACCGATTCTGAGAGGGGTGACATCTTGAATAAACGTGAAATATTGTTTATTGCAGGCCTTGTGCTAGTTCTGATTGTTGGCGTCTCCGGATGCGGTGATGAAGAAATGACGCCAACGCCTTCAGGCGCAGCGCACATCACACCGACTCCCCAATCGACAACACTCAAACTTGTCACCTCTTCACCGGACAATGGTCTGGCATCTGAGACCTACTACTATTTCGCTGACCTTGTAGAAGAGTATACCAATGGCCAGGTAGAAGTAGACGTCTTTCCCGGCAGCCAGCTTTTTCCCGTAACTGAGCAGGTTGAGGCTGTGAGCACGGGAGCTATAGATATCTGCGCAGATTCTACATACTGGTTTGTTTCATACGTTCCGGATGCAATGGTCTCCTACATCGACGGATTGTGGGAGGGTTATGAGCATGCGTATGCTGTGTTCGAGGAGAGCGAGGTGCCCCGAATCCTTGCTGATAGAATCGAGCAAGCAAATCAGGTCAAGGTGCTTGGTTTCCTCCCTGCAGGAGCTGTCACTGTTATTATGAACAGCGTTAGAGAGACCGATCAGTTGGCAGATCTCGATGGATTGAGGATAAGTTCAGCGCCGGGGGCTCCCCCCCTGCCCCTCTATGATTACACGGGCATGGTAGGCATTCCAGTGGCACTTGAAGAAGCGTACACCGCCTTTACTCAGGGTGTTATCGATGCAGTGCATTATCCTCCCGATACCATAGCCAGATTCAGGATGTATGAGACAGGCAAACATATACTCTATCGCACCACGATGCTTCCAGTCTATGTAATAGCAGTAAATGGAGATACCTGGGCGGAACTACCCTCCGATATCCAAAACATCGTAGTAGACCAAGTTATGCCCGACACCTATGACTTCCACAAAACCAATTTTCGCGAGGGGCAAGAAGCGGACATGAAGATAATTGAACAGAACGTAGAGACAGTGCATTGGGCTTCACACGATGATATCGATGCCTATGTTGAATTTACTTTAACCCACCCTGTAACAAAGACACAGATGCTTGTTGTAGATCCAAGTATCCTAGATATCGTGGATAATCTACGTCCAAGCAGGCTGTAAGTAATTTTCCCTCCTGTTATTTTGGTGTCAACGTAAGTGCGTAATCAACTCCCTGCTTCACCCATTTTTTGAGTTCCTCATCAGATTTGTATCCCTCCCACTCCACCATCACCCAACCTGTCATTGGCCTCCCTGTAATGTCAAATGGCCGTGTGTGAGGTCTGGCAAGGGCCTTATTATACGCGTCTGGCCCGACGCGGATAATGAGTGCGTCCTTATGAACACCACAAGCCATATTGCCTTTCACCAGAAATCCGATGCCACCAAACATTTTCTTACCTTCGAGATCGGGGAGCCCGCTCAACACCTCTCGAATTCGAAACTCCAGATCCTCATTGTACGACATCACATCCTCCTTCATTCTTCACAAGTCCGCACAAACAACGTAATCATGATAATTTTATCATCAACTAACAAGGAACCTCTCCCTGAGCAGACCTTCGGAGACAAGTCACCTATATGCTTGACTCATTCTCACAAAGAGGATATGCTTTTGTGAACTCTTAGAGGTAGTATTCAGACATGTGTAGGCGCTAATAGTAACATTGTGCTCATATGGTTCTAAGTAGGACAATACTGAAAGGGGAGAACCATGAACAAGGGCATATTAGCAGTAGCCGTGCTCGTAGTGCTGGCACTAATCGTTGGTACCGCTGGCTGCGGCGATGAGGAAGCAACACCAGCGCCCGGTGACGGGGTGATGCCGACGCCAACTCCTGAACCGATAACGCTGAAGATGATATCCGCTTCACCCGGGACAGGCGCAGAGGCCTACTCGTACTTCGCCGATCTGGTTGAAGAGTATACCGATGGCCGGGTGTTGATAGACTTCTATCCCAACAGCCAGCTCTTTCCTGGAACTGAACAGTGGGAGGCACTGGTCACCGGGGCGGTGGACATCCTCGCTGACTCTACGTACTGGTTCCGGAATGCTGTCCCCGACGTACTTGTCTTTTACGTTGATGGATTATGGGAGTCTTATGAGCATGCCTACGCTGTACTGGAGGAAAGCGAGTTACCCCGGGAACTGGCAGAGAGGCTCGAAGAGGCGGCCCCGGTCAAGATGTTAGGCATACAGCCCACCACAGGACTGATGTGTATCCTGAACAGCATCAGAGAGACTGAGCAGCTAAAAGACCTCGAGGGCTTAAGGGCTCAAGCGCAGCCTGGGTTCCCGGCATCACCCATTTATGACTACATTGGCATGGTGCCCGCTCCGATTGCTGTCGAGGAAGTATCCACCGCCTTCATCCAAGGCATTCTCGATGCCGTACAGTATCCACCTGCCACAATGCGTGACTTAAGGTTGTATGAGACCGGCAAACACGCGCTATGTCGCTACTCGATGTTCGTTACCAGCGCTGTTGTCATGTACAATTCGTCTTGGGAAATCCTGCCTGCTGACATCCAAGACATAATCCTCAACGACGTAATGCCCGAGGTATATGAGTACACCAAGACGCTGTACCGCGAAGAGGAAAACGCCGCCGTGGAAGCAATCGAACTTAACGTAGAGACAATGCACTGGGTAACAGAAGAAGATTATGCTCCGTACTTTGAATATCTTCCGACACACCCAGTACAAAAAACGCTGATGCTCATGATAGATCCTGAGATTGTGCAGATTGTCGACGATCTCCGTCCTAGCAAGCAGGGTTCATAGCGACGGTTAGAACAGTCACAGATTACAAGGCGTGAGATTACAGTTGTAGGTGCATTGGGTCTCCAGAACGGATCATGATCATAAAAAGGAATCTGATTTACATAGTAGTGATAACAGAAATATTGGTGTAAATAAGTGGTTACTGCACCTTGACAATGCGTCAATACTGTAATACGGTGCTGATATATCTATTCTAAGGCAATATTAGAAGAAAGGGCAAAACATGAATAAGCTCGTAATGATTCTTACTGGGCTCTTGGTGCTGGCACTAGTTGCTGGTATGAGTGCCTGTGGTGGAGATGAAACAACTACAACGACGGAGTCGATAACCCTAAAATTCCCGTATCAGTACCCCGTTGATAGTGGCTATGGTGAGGTCAACGAATTATTCGCGGAGCTTGTAGAGGAGTATACCGATGGTCGGGTAATAGTCGAGGTTTTCCCACGAAGCACCCTGGTAAGAGGCGATGCGGAATTTGACGCCGTTAAAACGGGGTTGGCAGATGTTGTCAATGTTAATGCCTATTACCTCTCGGCATATAATTTTGACTTCCTCGCTTTTGTATGGGATGGACACTGGGAATCGTGGGAGCACGGCTTTGCTGTTATGGACGACGGCCGTGTGCCTCAGCAACTGCTCCAGGGACTGGAGCAAGCAGAAGCACCTGTGGAAGCCCTCGGATGGACTCCAGGTCCACAGATAACCGCCATGTATATTACCAAGGATAAGGAGATTAGGCGTTGGAAAGACGTAGAAGGATACAGGGTGGGTGTGCCCGAAGGAGGGGGATCGTCTCCAGTAATTGACTACTCCGGCGTGATCGTCGTTCCTCTATCCTACGAGGAGCAGTACACTGCTTGGACACAGGGGGTTATCGATGCTATCATGTGTGCCCCTTCCCAAGCCGTGGAGCTGCGGTTCTACGAGATTGGGAACCATGCTCTGATCTACACCTTTTCGTTCATGATTGACTGGTTCTTGATGAACGAAGGAA
>CP070819.1:1120759-1123964 GCA_020344295.1 Dehalococcoidia bacterium
ACTCGCTTCCCTACGCTCGAATTATCGAGATCAGGTTCAAGGGGTTGGCAGCAGCGCCACCTCTCAGCCTCTGAGCTCCCCCAGCGGTTCGATCTTCTGTTAGCTCCTATGTAAATATATACACGAAATCTCCGAATAATGCAAGCCACAGCACTTCTTGGCATCACTGCCTGCTTGTTGGAGCATGAGTACAGCATCATAGGTGTTGAGTAATATAGAGGCTGGAGGGGGGATACATGAAGATTGTTCAACAAAGGTGAGGAATCCAGCGTTAATAACGCTGGACAGGAGGCAGTCGATATGCTAAACTAGTACCAATCCAATATTAAATTGGGGGAGGGTTGTGAGTAATTCCATGAGGAGGTCTATTGGTGATGTAATATTGGGAAGGATATACTTAATAAGGGGCCTCTGCCTGCACTCTCTGAGCAGGTAGATAACATCTCTGTAATCCCCGCAGAGTTTTCCTCAAATACCATCTGATTGCCGCAGTAAACACTGTCCTTATTCTATAAGACCCCGGTAGCAAAGGAAGCCCCACCATTGGCCACATATGCCTAGATATGTTGGCTTGAGTGCCTCAAGCCTCCTCAATGTAGCTTCATTGGCTGAGACGAAGGGAGGGTTGTTTAAAATTATGGTTATTAGTAGTAATATTAGCAATATTTGTATGGACGTTGATATGGATATCAATGTCAACATGAAAGACGTATGCCGCTATCTCGGATATAGTCCCGATGTCGAACCGTCCCCTCGCATCGCATCTCTACTAGGCGAGTATATTGAGACGGCCCGGAGCTTAATCAGACCAGCTTATTCCTATATCATCAAGGATATTAAAGCGATCGTGGGCTCTCGCGCTTTCATAGAGGGACCGGTTATATTCGAAAGTGAAGCCATCGCCCGATTATTAGAACGATGCGAAAAGGTTGCCGTCTTTATACTGACCGTCGGGGGGCGTTTGGATGAAACAGTGCGCTGGCTGGCTGACAGTGAGCAGATAATTGAAGCATACGTGCTGGATGCTATCGGTTCCAGCGTTGCTGAGGGACTGGCTAATTCAGTGGAGGGCAGGATACAAGAAGCAGCCCGCGCTCAGGGACTCTGCATCAGCCGTCGGTTTTGCCCCGGCTACTGTGACTGGGATATAAGTCAGCAGGAAATGGTCTTCTCTACCATAAACATCGAATATACAGGCGTGTTCTTGACCGATGAATATCTCATGTTACCTGAGAAATCGATGTCCGGTATTATTGGTATAGGTTCCTGTGATAGCGATATAGAGAGTTACAGTCCCTGTGCAACCTGTGACAAGCGGGGTTGTCCGGGGAGGAGGTAAAGTCTGAATGATTAGAATGGGACTACCGGGCGGTAGTTTTAAACCTTTAACAGCAGAATCCATCGAAATGGTTCACCGCACAGTGCTGCGAATTATTGAGGAGGTCGGCTTTCAGGTTCACTCTGATGAGGGGCTGGAGCTGTTCCGAGGGGCAGGAGCCAAGGTTGACGAGGATAAGCGCCAGGTACACCTGCCTCAGGAAAAAGCCCTGGAGCTTATAGAGATGGCGCCCTCCGAGATCACGCTCTGCGGTCAGGATGCGAAGAACGACATCTTTCTCGGCGGTAGCCGTGTATATACGGGGACCGGGGGGACTGCCCTCAATGTCTACTGTCAGAAGACAGGCGATAAAACTCTGGCGACACTTGAAGACCTCAAGAGCATTGCCAGGCTCGTAGATGCACTGGAGAATATCCACCTTTTTCTGCTCCCTACCTACCCCAACGACCTGCCCATAGACCAGGTGGACGTAAACCGTTTCTTTGCCGGCCTGGACAATACCAGCAAGCATATCATGGGGGGCCTTTACACCCATGAAGGGCTGGAACAGGTGATACGAATGGCGCGGATTATCGCCGGGTCTGATGAGAAGCTTCGAGAGCGCCCGATTATATCGATGATAGCCTGTACAATAAGTCCTCTGAAAATAGACGAGAAATACGGTGATTTCCTGATATCCATTGCCAGGAGCGGCGTGCCTGTGGTCTGTCCTTCGGAGCCGCTCTGCGGAGCTACCTCACCGGTTACGATCGCCGGGAACGTAGTAATGCAGACTGTTGACTCTTTAATGGGCGTAATGCTGGCACAGCTGGCCAGTCCCGGTGCCCCTGTCATCTTGGGCTCGGTGGCTACGAGCACTGACCTCAGCAATTTCAACTATCTGGCCGGATCAGTAGAAATGGGCCTCAGTAATGCGGCAAGTGCCCAGATGGCCCAGTTCTATAAACTGCCCTTCTATGCTACCGGCGGGATGACTGATTCAAAGATAGTCGATGCACAGAGCGGCTATGAATCTGCGATTACGGTCCTGCTCTGCGCTCTGGCGGGGGCCAACTTCATTCATGATGCGGCGGGGCTGATGGAATTCGCTCTTACCGTCTGCTATGAAAAGTATGTCGTTGACAATGAGATACTGGGGATGGTGATGAGAGCGGTCGAGGGCGTGAACGTGAATGAGGACACCCTGGCCTTTGACCTGATAAAGGACGTGGGGCCGGGAGGGAATTTTGTTACCGCCAGGCATACGAGGCACTACATGAGGCGGGAACACTATCAGCCATCGCTTAGTGATCGGAATAACAGGGACGATTGGGAGGCCAAAGGTAGTAAAGACATCTGGGAGAGAGCCGCCGAGATAGTAGGCGAGATCCTTGCCCGGGAAGGCTATAGCCTGCCGACTGACGTAAAAAGCCGTGTTCTATCGGATATAGCGGGAATTGTCAATTAGAATGGAGACACATGCTGGTAATCGGTGAAAACATCAATGCATCGAATAAGTCGGTAGGGCAGGCAATTGGTAATAAAGACCGTGAATTTCTAGCGAACCTGGCGAAAGCGCAGGAAGATGCTGGGGCCGATTTCATCGATGTGAACGCCGGCGTTGGACTGGGGGCTTGGGATACCGCAGAAGCCGCCATGGGATGGCTGATAGACCTGGTACAGGAGGCCACGGCAAAGCCGCTTACTATTGACAGCGATGTCCCGTCGGTTATCGAGGCCGCTTTAGGCAAATACCGCGGTGATACCGTGATGATCAACTCGGTCAGCGCCGATCCTGAGAAGCTGGAGACCGTCGGGCGGATGGCCAGTGAACGCCAGGCATCGCTTGTGGCGCTGGTCATGGGCGAGGGAGGTATACCCAGCACG
>CP070819.1:1124064-1127272 GCA_020344295.1 Dehalococcoidia bacterium
ACTTGCACAAGTGAAGTCCGAGTTCATGTGAACCTTGTCAATTCACTTAGTTGAGGTAAGTGAACAGTGATACTTCACAATCCTGTAAGGAAATACAACTGGGCTAAGAAGCATGAAAATAGGTGAACTGTCTGTCCATGACAAGCACGCCCAAAACTGGTGGGATGGTTCCAGGTATTTCCTGCGAATGCTGGCTAACCAAGTACATGCTCGAATAGCCTACTTCGAGCGCGTTGCTCCCGAATGGGAGGGTGTCAGCACTCTTGATCTCGGCTGTGGCGGAGGGTTCATGGCAGAGGCACTAGCCAGCAGAGGAGCGCGTGTGACCGGGATAGACCCGTGGATTGCAGTTCTCCGGATAGCGCGTGTGCATTCCCGGACGCAGAAGCTAGACATTCAGTACATCGGTGGTGCCGGAGAATCTTTACCCCTGTCCGATAATTGCTTCGACCGGGTAGTAAGCGTGGACGTATTAGAGCATGTACTTGACCTGCGGGGTGTACTGGCTGAGATTTATCGGGTACTCCGGCCCGGGGGATTGTTCTTCTTCGATACCGTCAACCGCACTTGGGCTTCGCGTCTGCTGGCGGTCAATCTGCTGGAGGATGTTCTCAGAATAATGCCTAAGGGAATGCATGACCCGGCTAAATTTATCCGTCCTAACGAACTGAGGACGGAGTTGGAGGCTCTTGGTTTCCAGGTTGCCCCGATGGTGGGGATGGGACCGGTGAGGTTAAACCATCGACTCGAGCCTGTATTTGGCTTGCTACCATTTAAAAGTATCATGTATTTGGGCTACGCTGTAAAGTAAAGTACCGGCTTCCAATAGTCCCCGGTATGGGCCACTCCATCAATCCCCGCCTATATTAATCTAGCCAAGAGCTGATGCCGCAGGCTGCAGGACGAACCTGAACTCGCAGGAATCGTCGCCGTCGGAGATGCGCTTGACCGGAAGTATCTTTCCCTTCGCACCCATGGCCTCCAGCCACCCCCTGTGCCTGAAGTTACAGGCACACATATACTCCGACTCCCCCTTCGACTTCTTCACTTCCTCCCAGATGTAGCACTTGTTGACTATGCCCACACCCTCCGACTCCGAGACCGGGACCATATCGAACTCCATAATCCCCGGGAAAAACACATACATGAATGTATTCATGATCTTGAAGATCTCGAGGATGGATTTGGACGCATGCTCCGGGATATTCAGCGCACTAAGAACATGTCGGGCCTCGATTTTCGCCATCGAGAAAATGACCTCCTGATTCAGCTCGTTCGCCTGCTCAATTCCGTACCTCCTCTTGGACTTCAGGAACCACTGTGCGTCATGCTGGGCCCAGCAGAGCTGCAGTATGAATTTCTGCACATCCGCGGGGATATCATACCTCTCGTCCCTGGCCATCTGCCTGTATGAAAGGGCCTTCTCCTGTTCGTAACTCATGTCCGTACCTACCTTTCTCGTTATGAAGCAGTTGATTTATCAGCCTCTAGAAATTAGTAAGTGATACCTTACTTACTAATTACGATAAAAAAAGGGCTATGCTCTCATCAGCTCGATCAGACTGTCCGTCATTCTAACAGCCGTCTCCTCGGTGAACTGCTCCTCAAATGACAGCAGCTTCATCAGCTCGATGAAAACACCGACACCGTCGAGAAGCAGCACCATCGTCCCCACATCCAGGTCCTTCCTGAAGGTGCCCTGCTGGATACCCCGTTCGATGATGCTGCCGATAAATCGCATGTAGTCCTCGTGATCCCTATGCAGCCGATCGGCGATCTCGCTGTCATCGATCTCCGAGATGGCCTGGAACTGCACCTTGACCTCGTCGGGATGACTGATTATCAGGTTGTAGAAGGTCTTCGCCATATTCCGTATCGCTTCCAGGGCATCCTGTTCCCTGTTTCCCTCCTCCCGTAGGCGCGAAATAATCCTCTCCGACATGTCATGCAGTATCTCGATGAATATGGACTTCTTTGATGGGAAATGCTTGTAGATCATGGCCTCCGAGATACCCGCCTCGGCTGCTATGTCCGCCACCCTCGTCTTACGATAGTTTGACCTGGCAAACACCTTTACGGAGCATTTTAATATCTGCTTTCTTCGTTTTTCCGCTGGAAGCCGGTTTCTCATCTTAGCCATAAGCTGATATATAGTAAGTGACTACTTACTTACATTATCCCCCCGTACATCTGCATTTGTCAAGTACTGGAAACAGGGTAAATAGAAGTACATTCTCAAGCACATGACTATAGTAAGAGTGACAAAATAGTTACACATCTCGTTTATATATATGGAGCAGCACAAATGAAATCAGTGGGGGCTTGTCATGGATATAAATAGTCTTCTTGCGTCAATGGTGGACAAAAGCGCGTCCGACTTGCATATTACGGTACCAAGCCCGCCGGTACTGCGTATAGAGGGCGAGCTTGCAATCCAGGAACATATACCGGCGGCCACCAATGAGGATATCGAATCCATACTCGAACAGATTGTCACTGAGGACCAGAAGCTCACTTTCAATCGAGACCTTGAGTTAGATTTCTCCCATAGTGTCACCGGACTTGCCCGATTCCGAGTAAATGTATTGAAGCAGAGGGGCTCACTGAGCCTTGCATTCCGTCTGGTACCGATTCGGGCCCCGAGCATCGATGAATTGGGACTGCCTCAAGTATGCAAGGAGCTTATTGTCAAGCCGAGAGGACTTATTCTATTAACAGGGTCGGCTGGAAGCGGCAAGTCCACCACGCTGGCAGCGATGATCAACCACCTCAATGAAACAGAGAAACGAAACGTTATTACTGTTGAGGACCCGATTGAATACCTGTTTCAGAATAAGAAATGTATAATCCAGCAGCGCGAATTGGGGAACGACACCAAATCCTTCTCAACTGCCTTGATTCATTCACTTCGCCATGATCCCGACGTAATCGTAATCGGTGAGATGCGCGACTTGCCCACGATCAGAACAGCCATGACGGCAGCTGAAACGGGCCACCTGGTAATTGGCACTCTGCATACTATCGATGCCGCCCAGTCCATTGACCGGATTATCGATATCTTCCCCGCGGCTCAACAGCAGCAGGTCAGGCTGCAGCTTTCACAAGTACTGGAGGCGGTGCTTTCGCAGATGCTTCTAACCCGTATCGGAGGAGGACGAATAGCTGCCTTTGAAATACTGCTGGCAACACAGGGTGTAAGACAGCTTAT
>CP070819.1:1127372-1135114 GCA_020344295.1 Dehalococcoidia bacterium
CACAACTACGGTTGGCCTCAGCAGGAGATCGGGGACGCGCATCCTCGACTCCTGGACCCTTCCGCTGATGAGGGTCAGGGGGATGTAATCAAATTCAATCATGATCAGACGGCCGCTCTGGAATTGACTGTCGCCTGCATATTCCCCTCTCACCATCTGCAGTTCTTCGGGCTGGAGCTTATTGCGCAGATGCTGGATGCTGCATTGGGAGAGTCCAGGTTCAACAGTGAGGATCATATGTGGTATGTGGGCGAGAAGGTATATAATCTGGAAAGGTGCTTCAACGTCCGCGAGGGATTCAGCAGGAAGGATGACAAGCTTCCGAAGAGATTTTACACTGAGCCCCTGCGCGGAGGTGTACGTGATGGTGAGGTGATAAGAAAGCCGGATGCGATCATAGACCAGTATTACGATGCCAGCGGATGGGACCGAAATGGTATCCCCGCCAGGGAGACGCTGGTCAGGCTTGGCCTTGAGGAGGTAGATAAGGATATCGCGGGCTTCCGACAGTAAGGCTCAACGAGGGGTGTCCGAGGAGGATATAAGGTGAGAGAAGCGATATTGGAAGGCAAGAGTAAATATGTGGTTAGAGATGCGCCGGACCCTGTTCCTGCAGACAAGGAGGTCCTGATAAAGGTGCGTTATGCGGGAATATGCGGCTCCGATCTGCATACCTATTACGAGGGGGCCAATATAAGGCATGGACATGAGTTCTCCGGGGATATAGTTGCGGTGGGAGCGGATGTAAAGGGTTGGGAGGTGGGGGATCGGGTCACAGCCGAATCTCACAGTTGGTGCGGCGAGTGCTTCTGGTGTAAGCGGGGTGAGACGGGATTATGTGAGAACCTCTATGTCATATGGGCACAGATCCCAGGTGTATTCGCCACATATACCAAGGTCGAATACAATCGACTTTACAAGCTGCCCCCCGAGATGAACTACGAAGAGGCGGTGATGGTGGAACCGACTGCGGTGGCACTGCATGCGGTCAATATATCCGGAATGGAGATAGGAGACAATATTGCTGTGCTTGGCCTTGGCCCCATCGGACAGCTCATTGCACGGCTAGCGAAGCTGTCAGGTGCGGGTGCGGTATATGCAACTGACTTGAGTAAGTCCCGGCTGGAACTGGCAAGAGACGTTGTCGAGGAAGTGATAGACGTGAGCGCGGTTGATCCGGTGGCCAGGATACTCGATCTCACTGGCGGAAGAGGGGCCGATGTGGTATTCGAGTGCGCGGGAGCTATCGCGGCAACCCAACAGTCACTGGCCCTGGCGAGAAAAGGCGGGACGGTTGTCATTCCGGGAGTGTGCCTCCATCCTGTTGAAACGATGATAAGCGATATCCCGCTGAGGGAGCTTACTGTTAAAGGGACTGTATTCTTCTACTCGGCTGAATTTGCCACGGCTTTGAAGCTGATCAATGAGAAGAAGATCGACGGGGCTTCGCTAATCACCTCCGTGATGCCCTTGGAGGATATCGACGAGGCCTTCCGGAAAGCGGCCAGCGGAGAGGGAGGCAAGATACTACTGCAACCTTGAACACGGCAGGGTGAAATCCGTTCCCGAAGACGGTAGTCCATACAATACGGCAGAAAAGGATTACTGGATTTTGTAAAACGACTCGTCGAACTCGGGATTGCCCGCATATCTTTTCATATATGTCTCGGAACTTGTTCTCATCCGTTCCAGGAAATCATGCGGCAGATCGATTCCCAACTCCGCATATGCCTCTAGAAGACCTTCCCTGCTGGGAGGGCAACCGTTTATGTTCACACAGTGGTTTATCAGCGGGTTCTTGCTGTTCCTTTTGACTTGGCATTGACCGACCAGGAGCGTATGTTTATGAATCCCCGAGGGATCGAGGGCCTTTCCATGCAGCACTTCAATGTCATCAAATGGCTTATCTCTGTTCTCCGCCATCAGGACGCCCCAGATCACATAATAGATGAAGTCAGCGCAGTATGTGCACATGGTGGTGTCAGCCTGGGGATAAGTCAATCCTCTGACCCCCGCTCTTTCGAAGTACATGGGCAGGTCTCCCGATTCGTTCTGCTCGAACTCCCATAAATGCGGTTTAAGAGCTGTCCTGACGTCTATTCCGCCCCTGATGTTGATATCGCTCAGATCAGGAGTACGGCCCAGGTTCGTCGCCGCCAAAGTTAGGTGGGGTACGGTGTCCGGGCCGATCCCCAGCAGCGTTGTCCCCACCTTGTCAGCGGAGTAGGGATCTTTGGAAGCTATGATAATGTTCGATCGGTACGCTCTGCCTGTAATCAGTGGCCCTCTTTCCAGGGTGTAGATACCATCCATGATCGTAAGTGAAGGCGAGAAGAAATCTAGCAGCTTGGCCAGATGGTAGGTCAGATCGGTATGTGGATTAATACTGTGGCACTTTTTCCTTGAGGGAATGCTCAGCAGACCCTTCAGGTTTTTCAAGCCGAGAGATACCACCGTTTGTGAGTGCGTTTTCAGCACTGGCATGTTGATGAGGTGGTCAGCTTGCAGCACATCCCGGTTGACCGATATTGTCACACCACCTGCAGTGACCCTGGCAGACGGACTTCGCAGTACATCTATCATCTTCATACCGTAGCGGTTCGCCAGAATATCCAGTCCCATGCCACGGGCCACCTTCTGCAGCATTGACTCTGGTTTCCTCTCTATTTCGACGACCCCTTCCACTAAGGTGATATCTGTAACATCGCGCTCTTTAAGAAGTAGCACCATGTCTTCAATCAATCGCGCTGTAGTAAGAACGCCGTATTTGGGGAAACTCACACCCTCGTACCACTGGCAGAAGTTCGGCTTGATGAATACCTTCGAATCGCGGGATATGCTTTCTAGGCCTCCCGCCAGCTCTACAGCTTCCCGCAGGGATTCAAGCGGTCTCTCATATCTCACAACTGCAACATCATACATAGCTTTCCCCAAATCAGATCTGTAGCTATGGTAAGTGGCCGGGCTGTTAACTGTCAAGGACAATGCATGGGTTAATGCACATTAGAGCCGTTGTCTGTTGGTATCTCTTCGGAGACGCGTTGCTGCGGTTCTCTACGATATGGTAAAATTTCACTGCAGTTATTGAACAGGTAAGGGTGAGAATTGGCGTATGGCTGAACAGAAGATACGCGTTGTATTGGGTAAGATCGGCCTCGATGGGCATGACAGAGGGATCAGGATGATCGCTACGTGGCTGTCGAAAGCGGGCATGGAGATAGTATACATGGGCACTCACCAGACGGCGGAACGGGTGGCTCGGGCAGCCGTTGAGGAGGATGTGGACGTTATCGGGCTGAGCTTCCAGGGTGCGGATCATATCCCCCTGGTCAGGATGATGGCCGAGCAGATAAAGGCCAACGACCTGGAGGACAGGCTGCTGGTTGTTGGCGGTAATATTCCCCGGCGCGACATCGAAGTGCTCAAGGAGATGGGGGTTGACGGGGTGTTTCCCAGCGCCACACCCATGAGCGTCTGTGTGAACTACATCAGGAATAACGCCCGTAAGAGAAGGAAATGAGGTGGAAGGGCGATGAACCAGAACTCAAGAAGCAGATACTTCGAGAAATCGGAGAGAAATGAGACCTGGTCGGGTATTCCAGTCGAAACCGTGTATACCCCCGATGATGTGAGCGATGTTGACTATGCTAAGACTGTTGCCGATCCCGGCCAGTATCCGTATACCAGGGGCATCTATGACGACATGTACCGCGGCAGGCTGTGGAGTCGGCGCCAGATAACCGGTTGCTCCACTCCGAAGCTGACCAACGAGCGGCTTAAATATCTCATCAGCCACGGCGAGAACGCCATCAACGTGATCTGCGACCAGCCCACTCAGATTCAGATTGACTCCGACCATCCCTGGGCCGAGGGCAGCGTTGGCCGCGCTGGCGTCCCCGTCACCACCATGCAGGACGTATGGACTATCATGGATGAGATACCTCTGGATGAGACCAGCACCATGCTCACCGCGCACTCGCCTCTGACACTCCCCTCATATTTGCTGCTGGCCGATCACCAGGGCGTCCCTTACTCAGAGCTGCGGGTGAGCGGTGTGGTCACCCCGCCCACGGTCTCGGCCCCTGTTTGCCTTTACGGCGGCAGGCTCTCGGCAGACCAGCAGGGAATCCCCTGGACGGCAGTCGGCGCAGAAGGCGATGATATTCTCTCGTCGGTACAGCACAAGAGGATGAAGGAGTTCGCTGACAAGCTGGAATTCATAATAAAGAACTGCGACAAGATGTACCCTGCCAACTTCAACGGGTATATTATCAGGGAGACCGGCGTCGGAGCTGTGGAGGAGGTGGCATGGGAGTTTGCCCGGGCTTTTGAGGCTTTCGACATGCTTACCAAGCGGGGCCTGGACATCGACCAGATAGCCCCCAAGGTGAGCTTTACCTTCAGCGCCATGATCGATATTCTCGAGGAGGTTGTGAAGTTCCGGGCGGCGAGAAGGGTGTGGGCGCGGAACCTTAAAGAAAGATTCGGTTCTACCGATCCCCGTTCTCTGCGGCTCAAGTTCCATGTCAACACCGCGGGGGTGATGATGGAGCGGCAGCAGCCGGTGATCAATATCATTCGTGCTGCCTATGGCGCGCTGGCGGCTGTGCTCGGAGGCACTCAGTCCCTCCAGGTAGCGGGCTATGACGAGGCGATTGCCATCCCCACTGAGGAAGCTGCTACGATTGCTTTGAGGACCCAGCAGATACTGGCCTACGAGACCGGGGTTACCGCCACGGCCGATCCCTTGGGCGGTTCCTACTTCGTTGAGAGCCTCACGGATAAGATGGACGAGGAGATGCAGAAGGTCATCGATACCATCGAGGGGATGGGAGGGATGTCGACAGCGGTTATCAACGGATACATCGATCGTGAGATGGAAAAGGCGTGGCTCAAGGTGCAGCAGGAGCTGGAGGACAAGAAACGCATCATCGTCGGCGTCAACGAGTTCACCATCCCGGAAGATGAGGACGCTGACATTGAAGCCTACCACCACCAGGTGGACTTCGATCTCGTGCATCGTTATATCGAGGACCTGAAGGAGTTCAAGCGGACACGCTCGCAGACTGAAGCTAAAGCCGCCCTGGAGGCACTGCGCCACGCTGTGGAGTCCGAGGACCCGGAGATACTGTGTTTCGAGATGGAGTGCTGCAAGGCGGGCTGCACCACCGGCGAGGTGGCAGGTGTCAGGAGGATGGGCGTGGGCCTCCCCTATGACCCGATGGGTGTGCTGGAGTACCCATTCGACTAGACATAAATACTCTCAATCCAGTCCGCCATGGCCAAAATGTAGAGCTACAACAGTAATATAGCTATGGAATCTGAAGATAAGTGCAAGACGCTGGGTGTCGACATCGACAACGTTATCTCGCTGTCCGACCCAGCGATCAGGCGGACCGTATGGGAGATATTCGGCGTCCATCTGATTCAGGATCAGGTAGAGTACTATGATTATCACAAGTGCGGGATATCGCTAGAGCAGCAGGAGAGAGTCCTCGAAATCTTCCGCGACGAGACCTGCAGCGTGCTGGAGGTGGTCCCCGGGGCTGTTGAGTCGCTACGGTTGCTGCATAAGGAGTATCGGATCGTCCTGGTAACAAGCAGACATCCCGATATTGTGGACAAGACCCGGGACTGGCTGAGGCTTAAAGACATACCTTACGACGTGCTTATCTTCAATGATGCGAAGCATCGTACCGGACATAATTTCGACTGCTTCATTGAAGACAATGCCGAGACCGCCCTCTCGCTTGCCCAAGCGGGAATACGCACATTCCTCTATGATTATCCCTGGAACCGCAGTATCGAAGAGCACCCCAATATCAGGCGAGTCTATAACTGGCAGGATATAGTTGCGGAACTGATTTGAGATAATGTCGTGTGCTCTCCAACTGTGTATATGGCATCAGCCGGCTATTCAGGCACCAGGTGTTCCGGCGCCCTGACTACGACGATGTTTCCCCGAGCGCAGACCTCCTCCTCCGCCGATAGGGTGGCACTGACTCTGGCTTTTCGGCCCTTCATTTCTTCGACGGATGCGCGAAATATCAGCGGTATACCTAGAGGCGTTGGCCTTAAATAGTCTACGTGTAATGATGCCGTCAGATAAATAATCAGAGGTTCCGTACCCAGCTCACGCCCTTCGTTGCGATACGATACAGCCATAGCTGTGCAGGCACAGTGACAGTCGATAACAGACGCTATCAGACCGCCGTAAACATATCCCGGGACAGCTATATGATGTTGCTCGGGATTGAAGATACATATAGCTTCATCGCCATCCCAGTGGCTTTTAATCTGAAAACCATGCTCATTTAACCGGCCACAACCGTAGCAGTGGCTCAGATGGTCCGGAAAATAGTCTTGAAAAGCCTTCTCGCTCATCCTGCAATTATGTCACTGATAGATTTCGCCTGCATTGGCATAATTCGCTTACCTGATCTCCGCCACTATTCAAGCCACTGCCCCAATCTCAAGTGAGCATTGCCCTGGGGGTATTCTAGTGGAGATGTCACACGACGGTCAATCTTCCAGTAACCTGCCCGGAGTCCAGTTGCGGATTCACAGATATAGCTAACCTTTTAGCTCCTTTCTCGTTTTATATAGTCGAATGGACGTCCATTACGGAGAATCCTTGGCCGTAAGATCAGCTTGGAAAGGAGGAAAGGGAAAATGTTAAGGATTCTGATAACTGCCGTGCTTACCATAGCACTCCTGGCAGGAGGCACACTCTCAGCCCTGGCCAGTAACGGGGACGGTAATGAAAGCGAGTCCATCCCGATGATGGATATCTCTGAACTGGAGTCGCTGGTCGCTGAAATGGAAGGTATTGAGGAATTCGAACTCGAGCCTGCGCCTCTGCCAGGGAGGACTGTCAGCATTGACGGAGGGTTCAGAGGTGTCTGGGGCAGTGACAACACGCCTGACGTAAAAGCTACTGGAGTTGTAGCCGGTATCTATGGCAGGGTCGATGAGCCGGATGGTACCGGATACGGTTTCTTCGGAGGAGTCTGGAGTGATCGTAACGGGGGGCTTGGCGGCTATCTGCAGGGAAGGTATGCAGATGGATACTTCTGGGGGACGTGGCGCTGTCTCGAGACCGGGGAAGGCGGACTCGTAGGAGGGACATATAGCCCTGATCCCGGTGCCGCTAGCGAACTGGTGAATCGTTTCAGGGGAATATGGGTTACCAGTGATGGACAGCATACCGGGTATCTCAAGGGCACCTGGGCTCCAGTGGCACAGTCGCAGCCAGGGGGCAAATTCGCCGGGCTGTGGAAATACAATCCGGATGTTTCAGCCACGGACGTTGCCGCTGATGGCAAGCTCCGGGGGGCCTATAGAGTGTTGCAACTGGTTGATGGGACCACGATGCATTACTTCAAAGGCAGGTGGAATGCCTACGAAGGTGCACGTGGCCGTCTCGCGGGATTGGCTTTGGATGGCCGATTCTACGGTCTCTGGAAGACTAACGATGGCAGTGCTCAGGGGTACTTGAAGGGCGTATGGGCTGATAATCGCTTCAAAGGTAGATGGGGTCATGTGGGCCATGATCCTGAGGGTGTTCTCTGGGGAAGGTATGGCCCTGTCGTTACCCCCCAGCCTCAGGAAGCGCAGCCACTGCCAATGAAAGAAGTTAATAACACACGTATGCAGCCCGTTGAAACGAAGCCTCTAGCCATCCAGTCGTAATAGAGGTGCTGAAAGTGACCTGTGATGTACGAGCCCGTCGCGTTTAACGC
>CP070819.1:1135214-1141906 GCA_020344295.1 Dehalococcoidia bacterium
ATAGAGACGTAGTCGGAGGTCCTGAGCAGTCCCTCCAGCGATACCCTGTTGATGGGAAGATTAAGGTCGCTGACATCGTCGCGGTAGGGATCGTAGTATTGTAGCTTCATATTGAACGCATGGGCCAGCCTGGCGACCTGTGCCCCTATCTGACCGAGTCCGATAATGCCCAGCATTTTGTCATATAGCTCATAAACCCTTCCCATGCATTCGCCGAAAATCCACTCGCCTGCTTTCATCGTTCTATCGGATTTGGCAAGGTTTTTGGATATCGCCAGCATGAGCATTATCGTGTGTTCCGCTACAGGAATTACTCCCGCTCCACCTGAATTGGAGACATCGATGCCCTTTTCCCGGGCTGCCTTAAGGTCAATGTTATCATAACCGGCGCTGCACTGCTGGATGAAGAAGAGCCTGTCAGATTTATCGAATAACGCTTTTGTCATACGGTTACGGGCGCCTACCAGAATATCGACACCGGGCACTTTCTCTATTAATTCCGGTTCGTCACCCTTCTCAACGAGAATGAAGTCTATCTTTGCTGCTTCTTCAGGGAACTTCTTCTTGGCTTGGTCGACCATACCCGTCAGCAGCGGAATGGTATCCGTAATAAGTATCTTGAAGCGTTCTCTTTTTTCCATCACTCCCCCGTTACATTTCTAAATGTCGATCGTGGGAAGATTTGGTGTACTCCGAAAAAATATGGGTTCAATGTCAGACTAATGACATCCACCCATAACTCACACTACGAGCACGTGCACTTGACCAATCTCGAACGATAGTATAGCTTACAGGTATGTAATGTGTCAAGTTAGATTGATCGCAGAATGAGGCCTTGCACTACCAGTACAGGGTTATCTATATATATCATTAGGTATCATTTGACAATGTCTTCACATCGTAGCTATATTATGAGCACTGTACTCAATCGAATTGGACATGATTAGCCTATGCATAAAGTAAGAGACATCATAGTAAAGAGAATTGAAAATGGAGGCCCTTTGTGATCTCTGAAGAAGTACAGCCATTCATAGGTAAAACTGCTGCTCCGATTATAAGGGAAGTGGAGAAGGGGGCTGTTAGAAGGTATGCCGACGCGGTTGGCAATAATAATCCCGTTTACAGTGACGAGGAGTATGCAGTTAAATCAAAATACGGCGGTATCATTGCTCCTCCTGGCTTCTTTGGCTGGCCCATGAAACCGGTCGCATCATCCACTGGGCTTGCCGACATCGTGGGTGATCTGCAGGAAGCACTGAGCAAAGCTGGCTTTCCACGAATACTGGATGGGGGCATATCATATGAATTCTTCCTGCCGGTGCGTGCTGGTGATACCCTGGTAGCCAGTCCCAAAGTAAGCAAGGTTGTGGAAAAGGAAGGCAAGAGTAGCGCGATGATGATATGCGATTTCGAAACAACCTATATCAACCAGAATGGCGACATGGTAGCCAGGTCGAACCAAACATTCATAGCACGCTAGCGGTTTTAATTGAAATCTCTAACCGTGCTGAGGAAAGATAATAACGGAGGTGGCTGAAGATGTCTGAAATCAATACTGTAATGGGGCCCATTTCTGCGGACAAATTGGGAATAACTTTAATTCATGAGCATATCCATTGCAGCCAGTCCGAGCAGGCAGACAGTGCATGCATCAGTTTCGATGAGAGAAAATCAGCCGCTGCTGAGTGTGCCCGTGTACTGGAGGAGGTCAAATCTTACGGACTGGCATCGATACTGGATGCCACGCCTATTGACCTGGGTAGGGATGTCGAGCTGATAAAGGAGGTCTCCGCAGCTTCCGGTATTAACATTGTATGCTCCACCGGTTTCTACAGGGAAACATATGAACATGACAGTGTAATTACACATGAGACTCAAAAGAGAAAAACCGTTGATGAGATGTACGAGCTGTTTACCAGGGAGATCACGCGGGGAATAGAAGGTACTGGCATAAAGGCCGGTGCGATCAAAGTGGGGACGGGCAACGGGAGGATATCCGAATATGAGCGGAAGGTTCTCACGGCAGCAGCCCGGGCCCAGAAGGATACCGGCGTTCCAATTATTACACATACCGAGGCGGGGACAATGGGACTTGAACAGGCAGAACTGCTCATATCAGAAGGGGCTGATCCGAAGCGGATAATGATTGGCCACAGAGGCGCCGACACCGATTTGAGACACCACATAAATGTTATGGATAAGGGGGGCAATATAGCGTTCGACAGGTTTGGCATTGAGATAGAGACCACGGATGCGCTGAGGGAGGCCATTATCATTGGCCTGATTGGCATTGGGTATGCAGACAGGATTATAATGTCACATGACTACATTGTTAATCAACCTGGTACTACTCTGGAATCACGCAAAGCTTGGAAAGCAACGGGTTTCAACTGGTCATTAGAGCATATATTTGAAAACGTTATCCCTGCGCTGAAAAAGGCCGGTATCACCGATGACACTATCGATACCATGACGGTAAAGAATCCGCGGCGTCTGCTTGCGAGGGAATAGGTTGCAGTTCTAGCTTCTTACAGTTTGCAGGGGGGACATCAATGAGGACATCTGAACAATATCTTGAAGATCTGCGTTCTATGAGGCCGAACGTCTATATGGGCGGTGAAATCGTTAGGCGGGATGACCATCTCATCATCCCGGGCATTAACGTGATGCGAATAACGTTCGATATGGCAGGTGATCCCGAGAATTCAGAGCTCTTTACAGCAACTTCTCCGTACACTGGAGAGAAGATCAACCGCTTCTGCCATGTATCGGCCAGTGTCGATGACCTACTCATAAAGCAGAAAATGATACGCACTGGCGCCCGCCTGTCCGGGTTCTGCATCCAGCGATGCATGGGTACGGACACGTTAAATGCGCTTTCGATTGTGACCAAGGATATCGACGATGCGAACGGGACTGAATACTATCAGCGGTTCCTCGAATTCGCCAAGAACTATCAGAAGAAAGACCAGATTGCGGCTGCAGTTCAGACTGACGCCAAGGGGGACAGGGGCAAGCGGCCGCACGAGCAGGTTGATCCCGACATGGATGTCAGGGTTATCAGCCAGAATAAGGATGGCATTATCGTGAAAGGGGCCAAACAGGACATTACTATGGCGTCCTATTGCGATGAGCTGGTGGTATTCCCCACAAGGTCGCTGACCTCCGAGGAGAAACAGTGGGCGGTAGCATTTGCCGTGCCTGCGGATTGGGATCGAGTCCACATAGTAAACCGGGCGAGCGCTCCCCGGGAGAGGAAATTCATCAAAGCACCGCTGAATACGTACGGAAGCTCGGATGCTCTGGTGATATTCGATGATACCTTTGTCCCCTGGGACAGGGTATTCATGTGTGGTGAGCACGAGTTCGGCGGCAGGATGGCGCTGACGTTTGCGACCTGTCACCGGCACAGCTACTGCGGCTGTAAGCCTGCTGTTGAGGATATTATCATGGGACTGATAGCCCTCACCGCGGAGTACTACGGGGTTGAGGGGAAGCCGCATGTGCGGGAGAAGCTGGCGCATCTCGCCGGGGTAGCGGAGCTCATCTATGCAGCGGGCATAGCAGCGGCTGTGGAGTCGACTAAGACCGCATCTGGTACGCAGTTCCCCGGTACAATATACGCCAATGTAGGAAGACGCTTGGCGGGCGAGAACACCTATGACTCCTGGGGGATGGTGGCCGATATCGCAGGCGGCTTTCCGGTAACCATGCCTTTTGAGGAAGACTACTATCACCCGGAGATAGGCCCGCTGGTAAATAAATATACAGTGAGGAATCCTGCAGTATCCGCAGAGAATATCCATCGCCTCCAGCGCACGCTCTCGGACTATCTGGCATCGTCTTGGGCGGGGGTATGGCAGGTGGCCGATGTCCATGGCGGTGGCTCTCCGGCTATGGAGACCATCGCTATTCTCGGAAACTATGACTTTGATGAACGCAAGAGAATTATCAAGCGACTAGCGGGCATAGACGATTAAGCCTTCGCTTTTTTACAGACGAGTCAAAGGCCACGGGGGTACTATTTATGAATGTGAGAGAGCTATTCGATTTGAAGGATAAAATTGCGATAGTCACCGGAGGGTCGAGGGGTCTGGGCAAAGAGATAGCATTCGGTCTGGGCGAAGCCGGTGCCAAGGTGGCGATAACGGCGCGGCGTGAGGAAGGGCTGCTTCAGACGGCGCAGGAATTAGCCGACAGTGGAATCGAGTGCCTGCCCATAACCACCGATATCAGCGAGGCTGAAGGCGTGAAGCTCATGGTCGTTAAAACCCTCGAAAAATGGGAAACAATAGACATCCTGGTGAATAACGCCGGTGTGGTCTGGGCGTCACCGCCTGAGGAAATGACACTGGATCGTTGGGACTACGTCATGAACATCAACGCCCGGGGCACGTTCATCTGCTGCCAGGAGGTCGGTCGGGAGATGATAAAGCGCAAGGCCGGCAATATTATCAACGTGTCCTCGGCGGTCGGCGTCGCCGCGGTAGACCCCAAATCGGGGCAGTTCATTAGCTACCAGGCGAGCAAGGCAGGCATCAACATCATGACGAAGCAACTAGCGGCGGAATGGGGTTGTCACAATATACGCGTTAATGCGGTTGCCCCTTCCTTCCTCGCTACCAGGCTGACGAATGCGCTGATCGAACGGACCGGGGAGAATATGCTGCGCTGGATACCTCTGGGCAGGATAGGCAGAGCCGACGAGATTAAGGGAGCTGTTGTGTTCCTGGCCTCCGAGGCATCGAGCTATATCACCGGGCAGGTGATCTGCATCGACGGCGGCACAACTGTGTGGTAGTAGTGATTCCGACACATTCTTAATCCGGATAGATTTCACAAACGGTCTTGTCGTCCCCTCCACCAACTAAAATCCTATTCTGGCTCCATCTATGTATTGTCATACCATTGACATTTACCCGCCGTTCGTCTAGGATTTCCGCACTAAAGCACTAAGCCATAATCACGTTACTGAGAATCAACATATGAAATGCACCAAGTGTGAGTTTGAGAACCCTGAGGACGCGGACTTCTGCGTAGAATGCGGTGTTCCCGTCGAGTTCTACTGCCCGCAGTGTGGGGTAGCGACACCAGCTACTGGAAAATTCTGCAAGAAGTGTGGGCAGAACCTGCAGCGCAAGGAAGTGGCTCTCCCCGTAGACCTCTCCTTCGAGGAGAAGCTGGAGAAGATACAGCGTTACCTGCCTGACGGACTCACCGAGAAGATACTGGCGCAGCGGGGCAAGATCGAGGGTGAGCGCAAGCAGGTCACCGTCATGTTCTGCGATGCCGAGGGATTCAGCCAGATATCGGAAAAGCTCGGCCCGGAGAAGGTCTACTCCGTCATAGATGAGGTCTTCGAAATACTGATCCATAAGGTGCATGAATATGGCGGCACCGTGAACAAGATGACCGGTGACGGCATTATGGCCCTTTTCGGAGCCCCCATCGCGCTGGAAGACGCCCCCCAGAGGGCTATCCGCTCCGCACTGGCGATACAGAGAGACATCTCCAGGCTCAGCGACCGCAAGAAGGAAGAGACGGGTATGCCGTCTATCAGGATACGCGTTGGTATTCATACTGGCCCGGTCGTTGTCGGCAGCCTGGGCAACGACCTCAGGGTAGAGTTCACCGCCGTGGGGGATACAGTCAATCTCGCCTCCAGGATGGAGGGGCTTGCGGAGCCGGGCACCGTATATGTTACCGAGGATACTTTCAAGCTCACCGAGGGTCTGTTCCGCTTTGAGGCCCTTGGCGAAGTACATATCAAGGGTAAGGAAACACCTGTTAAAGCCTACCGCGTGATCGCTCCCAGTACCAGGAGGACGAGGTTCGATGTCAGCGCGGAAAGAGGCCTGACCTCGTTCCTCGGCCGGGAGCGTGAGGTGGAGCTGCTGCTTGACGGCCTCGACAGAGCAAGGTCAGGCAGAGGACAGGCCTTCTCCGTAATGGGTGAAGCCGGAGTAGGCAAGTCCAGGCTGCTCTACGAGTTTAGAAAAGCCCTCGGCAGCCAGGATGTGACCTTTCTCGAGGGCAGGTGCCTGTCATACAGCACAAACGTGGCCTACCACCCGGTCATAGACCTGCTGCAGTCCACCTTCGACATCCAGGAGGGGGATGGTGACAACAGGATCAGGGAGAAAGTGAAGAGGGGCCTAAAGGAAATGGGGACTGATGAAGCCTCCACCCTTCCTTTTATCCTGGAGCTGATGTCGGTCAAGGATAGCGGGATTGATCCCCTGGGCCTCAGCCCCGAGGCCAGGAAAGACAGGACATTGGAGGCCCTGAGGAGAATCGTGCTCAAGGGCTCTGAGATGCGGCCCCTGGTCTTGGCCATTGAGGACCTCCACTGGGTGGACAGAAGCTCGGAAGATACCCTGAAATCGTTGCTTGACGCCATATCGGGGGCACAGGTACTTCTGATATTCACCTATAGACCCGAGTTTGTCCACACCTGGGGCACCAAGTCATATCACAGCCAGGTGAACCTGATGCGGCTCTCCAACCGCGAGACCCTGGCGATGGCGGCATACATCCTGGGTACCGAGGTAATTGGAAGTGACCTCGAGGAGCTAATCCTAGAGAAGACAGAGGGGATACCATTCTTCATCGAGGAGTTCATTAAGTCCCTCAAGGACCTCGAGATGATTGAGTGGAGGGACAGCGGGTATTACCTAGCCAAGGACATCAAA
>CP070819.1:1142006-1151433 GCA_020344295.1 Dehalococcoidia bacterium
CCGGCGACGGGCTCGCAGGTCTCCTGCGCTCCTCCGCACTCCGGCCTCTCCTCCAACAGGCAGACGCTCAGTCCGCACTTGGACAGGTACGCAGCCGTGGTTGTGCCGTTGTGGCCCGCACCGATGATGACTACATCGTACCTTTCTTCCTTACCCATTACTGCCTCCTTCCTGCCACCTAACGTAATGTAGACAGCACGATATACGCCTAGATTCATGGATAATACTACTAATATCCCATCCTGTAAATAGTGCACTCACTATTTATCCTTCCTTGTTCTTTGATTACCACAAAACAAAGCAAAAAAACAGCGAACCTGAAGTAATTCCCGCAGTCTTATTCAGGCGCGCTGTTGTAATCGCTATTCAGGTTATTTCAGTAGCCTATGGTCAATGGCCACTCAGTTTATTTGTCTTCGTCTGGCGGTACTTGGGTTGATCCATGATCAATGCAGCTACATCCTCAGCCTTGAACCTGCGATGGCCACCAAGGCCGACGCGATATTCCTTTATCAGGCCCCGCGCACTCCACCGCCTCAGTGTATTGCTGTGAATGTTGAGCAGCTGACATGCCTCACTTATCGTAAGCATTGGGCTGGGCAACATTTCCTTATCAGCCTCTGGTTTTATCTTTCGAGTTGCGTTAGCCATTCCGCCACCGCCCTTCCGGTCGTTTTTGCCGTACACCTTTTGGTGTGCTGATCTATACTAATACTTACTATATTCTACCACGATTATGATTTTATGGAAAGTTAACATCCATGTATGTGACTTATATCTCATTAACAAGGTATGGGACCTGGCCATAGTCTATCGTACAAGTGGAGATGACTCCATGTCGAATGGATTCATCCGCATGGCGAGCGAGAAAAGATACGGGTAATCGCTCTTTAAGTATTTAACGTAGTCAACCCACTGCCGTACCAGTAATACATATGCTCTTTTTATATCATTCGCAAGATGGTTGAGGTCTGAATCGGGCAACTGCGTGAGCTCTTCACGTAGTTCTAGTTCATCCGACAGGTGAAATACCGCGCGCAGAAGCTCGGTGAAGGCTTCATGCTCCAACAGAGTAGGATTCTCCAGAATACGTACCAAGAGTTCCTGCTTTTCTTTAAGAAAGCTGCGCAGTTCCTCTAGATTAACCCCGGTGATATCTATTTTATATTCATAATTTTTCAGGCTCCGGCTGGCATCGGCGAATTCTTGGTCGCTCCAGGCATTGCTCACGATAAGGTGTTCTCTAATTTTATCGAGGCCGGGGTCGGCGTCCGACAGATACGTCAGGAGCCTTGTCCCGACCGAGCTGAAGAAAGTCCCGATGACCATATTTAATTTCTCCAGCCGGATGCGCTTCTCCCTCTCGTTCAGCAGCTGATGTATAATAAGAGTAACCAACAGGACCTCGATGGGGACGAACGCGATATCTCCCAGCATGAATATGTAAATGTGGTGTGAATCCTGGAATACGGCGTAGTGGATGCCATAGAGTATCAGTGATAGCAGGACTAGGGACAACCCGAGCATAACCTGCCAGCTTAAGCGTCGCATAATCATACCTCCTAGTATTATTCGGTGAAATCTGCGCCCGTCGATAACGGGGATATGCTGTTAATGACCGATACCTGATGCTGAATATCTGTGATAGTATCCATATTATAGACGTTTCTCGTTGTCGGCGTAATGCAGGAGGTGGGTTCAATGGATATGGAACAAATGGGTAAACTGAAAGTGCTCTTGGATTACTGGATCAGGCACAACGAGGAGCATGGTGCGGAGTTTAAAGAGTGGGCGGAGAAGGCGAAAGGATTTGGCGAGACCGCCGTATATGAAGACCTGATGAAAGCGCATGACGAGACGCAGAAAGCCAATGCATCGCTGCTCAGAGCCCTGGAGAAGTTGACGGGTAAGAAGCAGCATTGACTCTAAGTTACAATCATCTTCCGGATGATAATATTGTGTGGTTATCTTAAGGCTAGTTCATGACGAAAGACGAGATTAGGACAGGAGATTAAGGCAATAGCATACAAGATCATTGTCGAGAAATGCGCTTCCGTTCCCTGGCTCTGTGGTGACTGCCGACCGGAGTGCCCGAACGCGGCTATAAGTACCGCACATGTCATAGATCCCGATAGATGTACCGAATGCGTTGGCGCCCACGAATCGCCCCACTGTGCCGAGGTATGCTCTGCAGACGCCTGTGTGCCCGACCCTCAGCATCGTGAGACCAAAGAGCAGTTGCTGGATAAATGGCGCAGGCTGCAACCCGGAGAAGAGCCAGCCGCCGGGACGTATTAGGCTGTAGGTGAAGGGCATGTCTCCTTCCGCTGATGTAGATGCTTGACAAAGGTGGTTCAGCGTCTTAAAGTGTCTCTTACTCGCTTATTCGGATAACTACTCCCTGTTTATCCAATTTGTACTTCGGGATGCAAATCTGACGTCATCTATCAAGGTACTTTACGTCGAGGGAGGATCGATCCATGAGAAGTGTGGAAGTGGCCATCGACATCAATGCGCCGAGAGAGGTAGTGCTCAGAGAGATCTCGGAATATACACACCCCCCAATACTCCATAGCTGGTGCATCAAGTCAGTTAATGTTCTCGAAGATAAGGACGATGTAAGCATTGCCCTCTGGAAGCTGAAAGTGCTGGGATTTACCCGGGAGGCAAAACAGAAGCAGATTATTACACCTCCCGATAAAATGACGAATGAGACTATTGGCGGCTTTGCCAGAGGCACGCTGGAGAGCACCTTTCTCTATGAGACGGATGGTGGTACGAGGATAGTAGACAGGATAGATGTCAGGGTACCTGGCTTATTCAAGCCGCTCGAGTGGCCGGTGGCCTGGTACACCAGACGGATAACCTGGCGTATATTAATGGACCATAAGAAAGACCTCGAGTCCCGTTATGGCTCTCCCGGCGGTGAAGGCGATTCACATAAAGGCGAGGAGGAATAGCGATTATGCTCTATCTGCATGAGAACACATATCCATTCACTGGAGTGATGGATGAGTATGTTAGGGTTATGGAAACCGATCTGATGCCAGGACTGGATCGCCATATGACGGTAATGGGAGTTTTCCGCGTGGCTTTCAGGCATCGGGAAACATTTTTCCTGTCCGAGCTGCCCGAGGGTGTTCACAGTCTAGAGGGATTGTCTAACTTTGTGATGCATGAGCGTGACGGGCTGACCTGGCACCGTGCGGGATTCAGATACCGTGATGAATGGTTTGACAGCCTGCTGGAAGGACTTCCCTTCTCACCTACGGCGGCAGTGCTCAAAGAACGGAAAAACCAGGGCGATTTCGTGGGGAATACTCTGTATCATCGTTTGTCCCACAGTGTCTTGCCCGGAAAGACAGATGAGTTCCTCGAGGGTTTTGAGCGGGAGCTGGTGCCGATCAAAGAAAAGCTTGGCATGAAGCTGGCAGGATGCTATCGCTGGTTCGGTGCCTGTGGGGAATCAGGCGAGATCATTAGCTTCTGGTCGCTGAAGAATTGGGCACACTGGGGCCAGATATGTGAGGCACAACTGAAGGAGCAGGAATTCCGGAGATGGATGGATAAAGCGTCAAGCTTGTGTGCCGAATGGAGCTACAAATTCTTAATCCCCGTGCCCTACTCCATGCTTCACTAAGTATTACCAAGGTGAATCTCATCCAGTCGGAGGATACATAATGCTTTATCTCTACGAGAGTATAACGATCGTCTCCCGGTTACAGGAAGAGTACTGGAAGGTAATGGGCACGGATTACGTGCCCGATGCCGAGAAAAACGGCTTGCGCCTTGTCGGCATGTTTATGGTGGGCATACACTACAACGAGAACCTGGCTCTCTGGGAGGTAGACGACTGGTCGTCGATCGATCGCCTTCAGGAGTTTCACGATAACGATCTCCTGGCGAAGTCATGGGAGAGGGAGGCTGTGGACTATAGGACCGACTGGGTTGGCAAGGTACTGGAGCCCGCGCCCTTTTCGCCCACACTGGCCCAGATCAAGAAGGGCGATTATAAGTCTACGATATACCTTCATACCCTCGCACGTGTCCTGCCCGGCAAGGCCGATGAATATATCAATGCTGTCGGGACCGAGCTTATGCCCATGGCTCAGAACTGGGGCATGAAGTTGGTGGGTTGTTACAAGTCGGCAGGGGGAACAGCCGGCAGCGGTGAGGTGATAAACATCTGGACGGCGGGCAATATCCACAGCGACTGGGTGCAGATCCGGGATAAATCACTAAGCGATCCAGCATACAAAGAGTGGGAGGCCAAGGCCGGACAGTGGCGTCCCAAGGTAGTATATCGTTTTCTCTACGGCCTGGTCCCGTACTCGCCCCTGCGCACTCCATTCTTACAGGAGGAGGCAGCAGCGGAGGAGGTGAGGACGGTGGCCATGCCTGAGGTTGAATGGGGGAAGGAATAAGCCGTAAGTACATGGCCTTGCAGCTAGCTGAGTAAATAAGGAGGACTATCATGGCTGACGAGCTACCACAGGAAGCAAAGGAAGTAACCTACCATACGGCAGAGGAGATGCCGGAAGAGATCAAGGATTTGATCTACAAGCAGTGGTTACCTCACACTGTCAGGGGACTCATAGAGGGAGTGAAAGAGCTTCCCAAGGAGTACCGGGATCACGTCTGGAAGAAGATGTCAGAAGGCTGCAGCGTACTGGGAACGCCCGTATTAGGGATTACGCCGGGAATGGGTCTGGAGGCATATAAAGAACATGCTTCAGCCTTACAACCACCTTTGGGCCCGAGGACCATCGAGCAGATGGGGGACGTTATTCAAATAGACTATCATCATCCTCTGGATAAGGATGGCAAGCCGGTCTGCCATTGCCCCCTGGTAATACTTGGGATGATAGAGCCGTTCCCTGAGCTATGCTGCTGTTCGGTGAATTTAGGCGCATCCTATGTAGAGACTGCCATGGGAAAGCCGTGCGCAAAAGCAGAGCTGATAGCGAGTCCGCTTACGACAGGTGATACCGTTATTCGGTATCTGGTGTACCTTAAACCCCCGGTGTCGACCCAAGAGAGGGGTTAAGGCTTCTGCTGCTATCCTGCAACTTGGTTGTCTGTTTTATTCCGAGCTAGGGGAAGCAATTGTAATTTCCATTCGATAAGTCCTTGCCAATGGAGTGACAACGCTACCCCCACATAGAATGGTATACCGTAAATAAAGGGGGGCAAATATGCCGCAAGAGCTGACCGAGGAGGAACTGGCGCAGCGAGAGTTTTTCGTGGGTTTGCAGAAAGGCGAGATATTAAAACGGATCTTCCGGCCGGATTTTGATGAAGCAGCACGGGAGATGTGCCTGCAGTGTACCGGCGAGATGTGCAACTCGCTGTTTCTGCCATATGGAAACCTCGATACCGACGTAGATATCGATACCTTCATGCAGAACTTGATGGATGCCTTTCCCGGATCGAGGAAGCTGGAACGGAAGGGCGATGTCATTCACTATGACTTTTACCCCGAGGTTAAGGGGGAATGCATGTGTCCCATGATTGCCCTTGGCCACCTGGAACCGACTCCGCTGTGGTGCACGTGCGGTAACTATTTCAATAAGGCCATGTTCGAGAAGGTAGTGAAGCACCCTGTGCAGGTTGAACTGCTGGAAAGCCCGCTGACGAGGGGCTCCGATCTGTGCCGCAGGCTGATACACCTCAAGCCGCCAACGATCACCACCGGTGGCGAATAGGTATAAATTACATAGAGTGTGGAGGATAAGACGATGGCTGCTGTAAATGGCGCTGAGGCTTTGGTGCGATGTCTGATAGAGGAAGGCGTAAGCTGTGTATTTGGTATTCCGGGAGACCAGTGCGGTCCGATCACCGATGCCATTCATCGTATGGGGGCTGATGCGGGGATCAAGTTCGTCACCACCCGTCACGAACAAGCGGCGGCCCATATGGCCGATGCCTGGGCGCGAGTAACGGGCGATCCTGGTGTATGTCTGGGTACGGTGGGGCCCGGGGTGGCCAATCTCGTGCCCGGGGTCTATGCAGCATATGCTGATTCAGTTCCTATGATTGTCCTCGGAGCCCAGAACCAGACCTGGCGCTCCTATCCGGAGCAGGGCTCAACTCAAGCGCTGGATCAGATTTCACTGATGGCTCCGATAACGAAATGGCAGGCGCTGGTGAATGATGTACGGCGAATGCCGCAGCTTGTGCAGACAGCATTCCGTGCGGCCGCGGCTGGACGTCCTGCCCCGGTGTACCTTGATCTGCCCTCCAATGTGCTCTGCGACAAGGTGGATATTTATGAAAATCCCATACTGCCTCCACAGCGCTATCGGGCGACTGCAGCACCTGTTGCTGACACGGGCCTGGTCGAGCAGGCCGCGGACATGCTGTTGGAAGCAGAATGGCCTCTCATATATACCGGTGGTGGGATCCTTAGAGCAGGTGCCTGGAATGAGGTCACCGATCTAGCGGAGTATCTGTCAGCTCCAATAACGACGAGTCTCAGCGGAAGAGGTGGTATTCCGGAGGATCATCCGTTGTATCTTATCCCTGCGCCTGCCTTGGGCGCGCTGAAGGCTCAAACCACAGCAGATTTGGTTCTTCTGGTGGGCGGAAGATTAGGTGACATGAGTTTCTGGGGACGTCCGCCGTTCTGGGGGGAGGTTGATAAGCAGCGCTTAGTACAGATTGACGTGGAGCCCCAGAATATCGGTGTCAACAGGCCGGTGGACCTGGCCCTGGTAGGGGACGCCAGGAGCACGCTGCGTGCTCTGCTGGAAGCAGTCAAGAAGCGGACGGGCCCTAAACTGGAGAATCCCCGGTTAAGCGAGGCCAGGCAGGACCAGGCGCTCTGGCTTGCCGGCTGGGAAGAGGGATCTCATTCTGACGTTATACCCATACATCCCTTAAGGATGATACGCGAAATTCGTGAGTTCTTTCCACACGAAGCAATTTGCGCTCAGGACGGGGGTACAACGGGGATGTGGATTTACTACCAGCATCGCTTCTATTCGCCCCGTACCCACCTCTGGGCGGCTGACTCAGGGCATTTGGGATCGGGCGTGCCCTATGCAATAGGTGCCAAGATGGCACGGCCTGACTTACCCGTGTACTGCATCACCGGCGATGGCTCATTCGGATTCAATGCTATGGAGATGGAGACAGCGAAGAGAGAGAATATGCCTATCGTCGTTATCATAGCCAACGACTGCTCTTGGGGAATGATAAAAGGTGGGCAGAGTCTGTTCTGCGACGGGCGGTATTGCGGCGTTGACTTCTGTGACACCCGCTATGATCAGCTTGCCGAAGCTCTCGGCTGCTATGGCGAGCGGGTCACTGATTCTGCTCAGATCAGGCCCGCCCTGCAGCGGGCGGTGGACTCCGGGCTGCCCGCGGTGCTGGATGTCATGGTGGATGTGGAAGTACACATGGCGCCGCCGGATTTGGCCTTTCTGCTGGGTGACGTGTGGATGGAAGGGTGCGACATGGGATAATGATAGTGGTTACTATCACGTAAAGGATGATTAATAACCTAGCGTAATAGCTATCCCATTTACTGATTACCCCATTATCGTGTCGATATGAAAGCGTTACAGTTCTCGGTGACGGTTCCACAGTTTGCTGCTTTGAAGGTCCTGGGATCTATAATCATACAGTTCTACTACGATGGTCCTCTCGCCACAGTGCGGCTCAGGGATGTCCCGGAGCCTAGGCTGCCCTCCCCAGACTGGGTGAAAATTAAAACATCCGTCTGCGGTCTCTGCGGCAGTGACATGAACCTCATCATGTTGAAGGAATCACCGACAGCGAGCCCGTTCACATCATTTCCGTGTATACTTGGCCATGAGATCAGCGGTGAGATTGTTGAAGCCGGGAATAATGTCAGTGGAATTGGGATAGGGGATGTGGTCACGGTTGCTCCTTATCTGAGCTGCTCCATACGGGGCATTGAACCCCAGTGCGGGAGCTGCCAGGCCGGGAGGCCGGGAAACTGCGAGAACTTCGCCGAAGGGGATCTGGCTCCGGGTATGTTCGGCGCTCTGTGTCGTGATATCGGCGGAGGCTTCGCGCCATACGTTGTAGCGCATAAGGATCAGGTTTTCAGACTGCCTGATGAGATGTCCCCTGTTGAAGGCGCTATGATAGAGCCATTCGCCTGCGCCCTCCAAACAGTGCTGGATAATATGCCTGGTCAGAGAGAAAATGTCCTCGTCATAGGTAGCGGCGTTATCGGCAGCCTGATAGTCCAGGCAATACGTGCTTTCGATATCGGGTGCTTTATCACAGTCGCGGAGCCTTCACAATTCCATGCGGAACTGGTATCCAGGGTTGGGGCAGATCACCTCATTACGAACAGGGATATACTGCGTAACACGGAACGCATCACCGAAGCCAGGGCCTATAAGCCGCTGCTGGGTAAAGACATCCTCATGGGCGGATTCTCAAAGGTCTACGATACGGTCGGTAATTCGGAGACGGTTAATCTTGGTATGAGGGCGCTGAAAACCGGCGGTGTTCTGAGTCTGGTGGGGATTGAAAAGGAGGTCAAGCTGGACCCTACACCTCTTTGGTTGAAGCTCCAGACCATTAAGGGTGCCTATACTTACGGCTACAGCGGTGAGGGTGGTCAAAGGAGGCATGTCTTCGAGATGGCAATCGACTATGTGACACAGAAGAGAGTTAACGTTGAGTCTATGGTAACACATACGTTTGCGCTTAAGGACTACAAACGGATGATAGAGGTCAACCTGAACAAGCCGCAGCACAGGGCGGTGAAGACAGTCGTTGCGTTTTCCTAGACATTCATCTGGTACTCTTCACGAGTGGCTCCTTACCCCTCACTGTTTAGAGATGAAAATTTTAACTGCTATTTGTGTTCAGTGCCAAAGTAGAATATTCATGAGGAGTGAGTGTTGACAGAGAAAATACGGACGTCGGAAAGATTTCCAGGCGTGGAGTGGGTTGGAGAGACCGGGGAGTTCATCAAGGTATATGACGAGAAATGTACCGGCTGCGGTGATTGCCTGAGAGTTTGCCTGTCGGACTGCTTTGAAATAGTTGATAAGAAGGCGAGAGTTAAAAGCCTTGATGAATGCATGGAGTGTGCCTCTTGCTGGTACGTCTGCCTGGAGGAAGCCATAGACTTCTCATGGCCGCTTGGAGGCACCGGCTATAGAAGCGACTGGGGATAGAATCACGTGAAAGCGGAAGTGAAGGAACAGGAATACGACGTCGTGGTTATTGGCGCCGGGTTTGGCGGTCCGGTGGCAGCTAAAAAATGTGCTGATGCCGGCCTGAAAACACTTATGCTCGAGAGGTCGGAGAACATTGGGGAGAAAGTCATTTCGGGGCTTACCATTCCTATCTACGGCTTCCTGTTCGGCCCTGACTTCATCAGGGATGGCAATCCTCCGATAGAACGGCCGGTGGATGGGATGAGGAACTATGTGATCTA
>CP070819.1:1151533-1155291 GCA_020344295.1 Dehalococcoidia bacterium
AGGGCGTCTCACGGTAAATCTGAATATTACTCCCCTCAAGGCTGTTTGCTTCCACTAGCCTTATTAGCAACTGCCCTACTCACCCATAATCTGGAGTACTATCTTCCGGGAGCGAGGCCTGTTGTCGAAGTCCACGAACACGATCTGCTGCCATGTACCCAGGGTCATCCTTCTGTCGACGAAAGGTATCACCAGCGAAGGGCCCAGCAGTGAGGCGCGGACATGTGAGTGTCCGTTGCCGTCCCCCCAGGCAGCATCATGACGATACGGTATATCTCTGGGGACAGTTCGCTGCCACATGCTCTGGAAATCGCCGATCACGCCCCGTTCGTACTCTATGGTAGTCAGGCCCCCTGTCGAACCCGGTACAAAAACCGTGACCGTGCCATCCACGATGCCCGACTCTTCGATTTCTCGCGCCACCTCATGTGTTATGTCAACAAGCTCGCAGTCCCCTCCCGTCTGGACATTGATACGCGTACTGATAACCATCGCCATTTACCCCTTGGTTGCCGATATCCAACGCGATTATAGCACAGGCTGTGCACAGCGACTCTGGCCTATCTTGATGATATAATTGTGTCATTATCGACCTAGCCGGGAGGTTGAGCATGGACTTCTTCGTAACAATCAGGAAAAGGCAGAGTGTCCGCCGCTTCAGCGATATGCCTGTGGCCCGCGAAGACGTTCTAATCATGCTTGAAGCAGCGACAATGGCTCCCAGCGCTACCAACGAGCAACCCTGGCATTTCATCGTAATCCAGGACAGAGAGCTGAAAGCCAGCATGCGCGACGTGGTCAAAACGCTACTGGAAGCCGGGATGCAGGAGACCACCGACCAACCGCGACGCAAACGGCTGGAGGGGATGCGTACATACAGCCTCCACTTCGCTGATGCCCCTGTGGCCATAGCTGTGCTTGCCCGTCCCTGGCAGGGTAGACGTTCCAGCCCTTATTTCGATGCCACCTCTTACAATTTGGCACAGCAGAGTGTTGCCATGGCTGTGGCCCAGTTCCTGCTGGCTGCCACCGCGCTGGGGTACAGCAGTTGCTTCGCCAGCGCACCGGCCGAGTTTGCCCGCCAAGAACTGGAGGCCCTGATCGGCGCGAAGCCTCCTTGGTTCCTGATGGGAATCATCTCTCTCGGGAAAGCCGAAAAACAGCCTCAGAGGAGAGTGCCCCGTAAATCAATTGAGGAAGTCTGTACGTTTATCGGGTAGAAGATGAAAATACTGGGAATTGAATCATCCTGCGATGAAACCGCCGCTGCCGTCGTCGAGGATGGCACCGGAATTCTATCCAATATCATCTCATCGCAGGTCGAACTTCATAGCCGCTACGGGGGGATCGTCCCCGAGGTGGCATCCCGGCAGCACCTACTCTCATCCGTCCCCGTACTCGAACGGGCCCTAGAGGAGGCCGGAGCATCCCCGAACGACATCGATGCCATTGCAGTTACCAACGGTCCGGGACTAGCCGGTTCCCTGCTGGTGGGAGTAAACCTAGCCAAGGCTCTGGCACTGGCATGGGAGCTACCTCTGATCGGGATCAACCACCTCGAGGCGCATATCTACGCTAACTGGCTGGGGCATGAGACCCCCGTCTTCCCCTTGATTGCTTTGATCGTGTCCGGGGGTCATACCGACCTGGTTCTAATGAAGGGCCACGGGGACATTATCAGGCTGGGCCAGACCCGAGATGATGCTGCTGGAGAGGCCTTCGATAAAGTGGCGCGTGTGCTCGGTCTGGGATATCCGGGGGGCCCCGCCATCGAACAGGCCTCAAAGGAAGGCTCACCAAGCTATCGCCTGCCCCGTGCCTGGATTAAAGGGAGCGACGATTTCAGCTTCAGCGGACCCAAGACCGCGGTCGTTCGTTTGGCTAGGGAACTCAGTCTCGCCAACACGCCAGCCCGCAACTCCGTACCCGCCGACATCGCCGCCAGCTTTCAGCAATCAGTGGTAGATGTGCTGGTAACCAAAACATCGGCAGCAGCAAACCGCCACCATGTGAGGCAGATCCTGCTTGCCGGCGGTGTGGCTGCCAACGAGCTTCTGCGGCAGACCATGGTCGACCGTTCGCCGATCCCGGTGCTTATTCCCGAGCCTGTCCTCTGCACCGATAATGCCGCCATGGTCGCCTCCTGCGGCTGTTTTCACCTGCTCCGAGGCAAGGTCGATGGCTGGGATCTCGATGTCGCCCCCGGACTCACGTTGGGCCAGATTTAAGCATTCAGCAATCAGATTAATAGCCTACTGACGGCTAACAGCTGAGTGCTGATAGCTAAAAGCCAATCCCCTCTTGACATGCATGCTATAATTACACTGGTAAAACAGTATACCAGTATACCAGTGAAAGGTGGATACATGGCCAGAGTAATTGCTATAGCCAACCAGAAGGGTGGGGTAGGCAAGACCACAACCGCCATTTCCCTGGGGGCTGCCCTGAGGGAACTGGGCCACCGCGTGCTGCTGGTGGATATGGACTCACAGGGAACATTATCAATAGCTCTGGGTGTGCACGGGATAAAAAGGACCATCTATGACGTGCTTCGCGACGTGGAAATGGGTATCGAGGAGATCCTTATCACAACAGACACTATGTGTGAGCTGGCTCCCAGCAATATCCATCTCGCAGGCGCCGAGGTGGAGCTCATCAACGAGCCCGGCCGGGAGTTCATATTAAAGGGAAAGCTGGCCTCAATCGACAAGACCTATGATTACATTCTCCTTGACTGTCCCCCATCCCTGGGAGTGCTTACGCTCAATGCCTTCACTGCCGCCGGCGAGGTTCTAATCCCCGTTCAGGCACACTATCTCGCCTTCAGAGGGATGCAGCAGTTGCTCAACACCATATCCAAGGTCAAGGGGCGGTTGAATCCCAGTCTGGAGGTAATGGGGATACTGCCCACGTTTTATGATCGGCGCACCCGGCACTCTCGTGAGGTCGTCGAGCAACTACGAGAGCACTACGGAGAGAAGGTGATCAATATACCGATTCCGGCCACGATAAAATTCGCGGATACAACAACGGCAGGTGAGAGCATTCTGACATACGCCAGCTCCTCCCCTGCTGCCACCGCCTACCGCAAGCTAGCGAAAGAGGTGCTCAATGGCAAAGAGAATAAGCGTAGGTAAACGCCTCGCTCAGGATATGGTGCCGAAGAAGGGACTGGACGCCCTTTTCAGCGATACACCAGTATACCATTCTACCAGTACACCAGCTAAATCTGAACAGAAGAAGTTCGAAAAGGGCACCTTCTACTTCGATCCGGATGATCTGGCTAAATTAGAGCGGGTATGGCTGAAGCTCATGGGACAGGGGATTAAATGTAACAAATCCGAGATCGTCAGCATTCTGATCAGTGCCGGTCTGGAGGAATACGAGCGCAATCCCGCGAACAATGCTCTCTCTCAAAGATTAACTGGGAAACGCCGCCGCAGTTAATCACCCTGCCAACGAACGATGTCCCGGAATTCGATGGCAGGGCCTCGGAATTTACCCTTTTGTCTTAGCACTGTTATACCAGTGTACTGGTATAACATAATATAAGGCATTAATTGATAGTTGCACTGGCATTGATATCGACAGCCAGGGGACAGACGGGACACTGCCTCAGACGACAGAACATCTTATCGATGTGTATCAATCCCTGCTGCCGCCGCGCCGAGCTTACCACCTCCGAAAAGTGATCACCGGACAGTAGCCTGCCAAGATCACGCGTTATTCCGTATTCACCAGATCTGGGCAGGGATCTA
>CP070819.1:1155391-1158817 GCA_020344295.1 Dehalococcoidia bacterium
GATATGTCGCCTGGATGGGGGTAGACGAAGCTTTTCAAAGGAGAAACCTGGGCCGACGTCTATATAAAAAGCTGGAAGAGGAGCTGCTGGAGGATGGAGTGAGGATGGTAATAGCTGATACGGAAGGCGATAACGAGGAGGCAATATCTTTCTTCAAGGCCATAGGCTTTTCGCCGCGCAGCGAGCATATATGGCTGGCTAAGACGCTGAGAAGGCCGGTTAAGGTAGCCCCTAAAGGCGGGCGGGTGAAAGAAATACTGCCCGAAATCATGGAAGCCATAGAATAGGTATATGTAATGGCGGACGGAACTGCGTTTGCCGGACAGTTTTCTGAAACTGATCGGCAACCCGGATAAGCCCGAGCGCTGAAGAGAGAAACAGAGCAGTGAAGAAAAAGACACGCAAACCGTTGCAAGTCCAACCTGAGAGACTGAAGGCACTGCTCAAGGAACTCGTTGATATCTACAGCCCCTCTGGCAAGGAAGAGGAGATACTAGAGTTCTCGGAGCAGTATGTAAAGGATCATGGTCTAACTGTCATCAGGCAAGGAGTGGATGAAAACCGCTTCAATATCGTAGTTATGCCCGAAGGTATTGAAGAGGTCGATCTGTGTTTCCTGGGGCATGTTGATACGGTATCCGCCCATGATCTTGATGAATATGGTTTCACCGAAGATGAGGACACTGTATTTGGACTTGGCACCACCGATATGAAGGCCGGTTGTGCCGCTATGATCGAGGCATTCAATGTTCTTGCGACTCAAAGTGATGATTTTCCGCCTGTCGGCCTTGCCCTGGTTGTGGGAGAAGAGGAGGACAGCGATGGGGCAAAGACCCTGGCGCGTGAATACAATTTCCAGTGGGCAATAGTTGGTGAACCCACCGATCTCGCGCCATGCCTGGGGCACTATGGCTATCTGGAGGTGCTGTTACGTACTCGGGGCAAAAGGGCTCATTCCTCTATGCCGGAACTGGGACAAAATGCTATTGAGACTATGTTGAAGCTTCTCTTACAGGTGACCGAATACACCACTTCGCTGCCTCACGGCGTGGTATATAACATACGAGAGCTTTCCGGATTCCCGGGAGGATTTGTCGTTCCCGATATCTGTGAAGCCTGGCTGGACCTTCATCTGCCGCCCGATTCCAGGATCGATGTATTAAAGACAGAGCTGGAGCAGGTACTGGATAGAGCGGAAAAGAGCATAGCCGGCCTTGATGCCTATATCAGATTCGAGGAGACATATTCCGGCTACAGGATATCGCCGGAGAGGGCCCTTGTGAAGAGGCTGCGGAATGTCTATCAGGAGCTGTCACTTCCCTGGGAGCCGCAGGACTTTCGCAGTAACTCCGATGCGAATGTATTGTGGGCTGCCGGGGTCGACTCCATAATCCTGGGTCCCGGACGCCTGGAGTTGGCACACAGTCCCGAGGAATCGGTGTCGTTTGACCAGGTGGTTAGGGCTTCGCAGCTATATCTGGACTTCGCACTTTCACTATGAATGTCCTGTTATTGCTACTGCTGTTCACGGGCTGCTTGAGCCCAGGACTCTCTCATCTCCAACGCGGCGCGTGATCTTCTCTTGGTCGAGGTGCTCCAGCAAGGCCTGAGCGTACTTGCGACTGGTGTTGAACAGGTCCCGTGTCTCGGCCAGCGTTATCTTGCCGTTCGCCCTGATATGAGCCACGATCCTTTTCACCATCTCATCGTAGGCGGATGCGGCGAATACAACGCTGTCGCTTACCCTGACTACTTTATGCTGTTTGATCAGCACACTGAGCAACTCGGTATCGATCGCCATATCGGAAGGCGGGGCGAAGGGATTCTGGGCCAGGGTATTAAGGAAGGCATCCGTTTTTATCTGCTGGTCCTTGGTAAGCTGGATCTGGTGGGAGGAGAGGCGTATATTAGGGCCTTCTTCAACGAGGGTTCCCGTATCGAAGAGCCTGTGCATTACGTTGGTTGAGGCGGCGGATGGCAGCTTCAGCTTGTTTCCGAGTTCGCCGCGGGGCATGCCGGGCCGTGTGGGGAACCTCTGGTGGTAGTCTTTTACGGCCGCCGTGGCGGATTCGACCAGATGCTCCCAGCCGGAGGCAGTATATAGGACGCGGTGTTCTCCTGCGCCGATTGCGACCAGAACTCCGTCCTGGATAAGGCCGTCTATCGCCGGCTTCGCCTCTTTAACGGGAATGCTGCTGCTGTGGATGAGCTTCTCAACCTCTAGGGGCTGGTTTGCCTCCAAAGTGGCCGTCAGTATCTCCTGGTCCGTACCCTTCTCCTTTGTCTCCAGGCTCTGGATGGTAGCTGTGCGGTGGCGGCGATACCGTTTTGTCCGCGGTTCGATGATCTCTCCGCCGCCGAGGGTCTCCTGAGGTGAGCGAATTATAAAGTGGTCGCCTTTGACCACCGCGACCGGGCCGGTCAATATAAGTTGAGCCCAGTCGTTTTCACCGGGCTTCAGTTCATCCTTATCCAGCAACCGGACCTTGGCCATGGTCTCGCTGGCGCCGGTGTGAAAGCTCACAGTGGCGTTGTAACGGAGGGGACGCTTTAGAGAAGGCAGGAGGTGAAGCTTGACCGTAGCCATCGTTGTCGGGCTCAGCCATCCTGGCCTGGTGAGCACATCGCCGCGCGCCATCTGCGATACGGCGATTCCGGTGAGATTGGCCGCGACCCTGCTCCCAGGAGTAGCCGTATCCAGGCGGGTCTTGTGCGTCTGCAGCCCGCGCAGACGCGATCTCAGGCCGGAGGGTAGTATCTCCACTTGCTGTCCTGTTTGTAGTGAGCCGTCGACCAGTGTCCCTGTGACCACTGTTCCTGAGCCGGCTATGGTGAAGACGCGGTCTATAAGTAGCCTAGGCCTGCCCGTATCGGCCCGGGGCGGCGTTGTCTCCAGAAGCTGGTCGATAGCGGAGACAAGTTCGGGAATACCTTCGCCGCTTTGAGCGGAGACGGCGACTATGGGGGCTTCGGCCAGAGTGGTGGAAACCAGCAGCTCCTCTATCTCCATGGTGACCAGCGTCAGCAGCTCCTCATCGACTAGGTCCTTCTTCGTAATGACCACGATCCCCCGGTTCACCCCGATCAGGTTAAGGATATCGAGATGCTCCCTGGTCTGGGGCATCACCCCTTCGTTGGCAGCTACGATTAGCAGTGCGAGGTCGATTCCCCCGACACCGGCCAGCATATTCTTTATAAAGTGCTCATGACCGGGGACATCGACAATGCCCACCTCCTGCCCGCTGGGCAGCGTCAGCCAGGCGAAGCCGAGGTCTATGGTCATGCCCCGTTCTTTCTCCTCCATCAGTCGATCGGGATCGATCCCCGTCAGGGCATGCACCAGGACCGATTTGCCGTGGTCTACGTGGCCAGCTGTTCCGAGTACGAACAAGTGATTCCCTCTGTTTCAAGGAGTTCTATCATAAC
>CP070819.1:1158917-1161426 GCA_020344295.1 Dehalococcoidia bacterium
CCACAGACGATGCTGGAAATCGGAATCGCGCAGGCTGGTAGTGCCTTCCTGTATACGAGTTTATTCAGTCTTTCAAAATACGTCGGAGTGGATATCGGGCGTGAAGACACCAAGGTGCTCACTCTGCTCAGGGAGAAGTACGGGCCCGATCGCGTGAAGCTTTATTATCAAACCTCACAGACAGACAAGGCGCGTATAGCGCAAATATGCAATGACGAGTTTGGAGGCCTATGCGATGTTGTAGTAGATGATGGCTCGCATCAGTATGAATTGTCTGTACGGACAGCCGAAGTGGCGCTACCTCACTTGCGACCGGGTGGCCTCTACGTCATCGAGGATTGGGGTTGGGCTCACGGGCCGGGCGATACATGGCAGGACCACAAGAAGGGTTATCACATCGACCAGCCTACATTAAGCAACCTCGTCTTTGAGTTGATCATGCTTTGCGCTTCGCGCCCTGACATCATCAGCCACGGTATCACCGAAAAGGTGCTTGCAGTCTTCCAGCGCGGGTCCTCAGAACTCGATTGGCAGACGTTCAAGCTGAAAGAAAGCTATCTAACTCAGGGTCGTTCATTTCACAAGTTGTAGCGTCGCTTCACAGAGACAAACATGCACGATCCATTTCCAATAATTCTTCCAAGCCGCTGTACATGTGGCTAGATATTTGCTGCGGGTTCTCTATTTGCTTATATTCCAAATTAATCATTAGAGGTATATGATCCGTGCATAACCTGAAGCGGTTGAAGAGCACGTTATGGGTATCAATTTAGTCGTTCATCGATTAGAATTATGAATATCGTTAAAGTTGAGTTGACTCAGAATCACCCATACTGAAGCTTATGCGTATTTTGAACCCGCTCAGTAAATTGTTCCGAAACAAGGGCTTATCCTATTATCGATTATTTGGCACCATGTCGGACTCCGAGTACTTGTCATTATTAATAGAGAACAGGAAAGAGCTAACTTATAGAGGTGTTGACCTTCCCGGGTTCCCAGAAGATACCGTTCAAAGACAGTTTTCCGGATCGTTTGGAGAGCAAGCACTGCACGACGCATACAATTTCTATCAGTGCATAAAGGAACATTGCCGATCACTGAGAAATCCTATTAAGAATGGAACCAGGATTTTAGACTTCGGTTGTGGATGGGGACGGATCATAAGGTTCTTCTTTAAGGATACCAGTTGTGAGAATCTATTTGGAGTGGATGTTGACCCTAAAATGGTTGATTTCTGCAGTAAAGAAATGCACTGTGGTAATTATTTTCTGGTTAACTCCGAACCTCCTTCAGTTTTTCAAGATGGCAGCGTTGACCTAATCTATTCGTTCTCGGTATTTACACACCTTGCCGAAAATACGGCAATTAACTGGATTAGCGAGTTTTCACGAATCTTAAGACCCAAGGGGATTCTCATTGCGACCACCCGAGATAAGTCTTTTATTGATGAATGTGAGGCGCTTCGGGGTAAAGACCACGAGTTTCCTTACCATCAGACAATGTCCAGGATTTTCATTCCTACCTCCAAATACAAGGAGGATTATGACAATGGAAAGTTTATATATGCAGGAACGGGCGGTGGAGGTGTGAGAGATAAATCATACTATGGCGAGGCGCTTATACCAAGGCCATATATTGAATCGCAGTTTACCAAGTATCTTAGTCTGTGTGAATTTGCTAATAGTAGGACCGCGCCTTGGGCTTTACCCCAAGCTTTGTTTGTTATGCAAAAGAGATAATCGTTACTCTAAGTCAGGGCGTTACCTTTCCGTCTGGCCCTATCACGCGCTGACTGAGCTAGGAAAGGTGCCGCAAATCCCGAGTAGACTAGATTCACGTCCAACTCCTGAAGATGCCGGGTAACATCTGGCCTCTTTTCTGCATAAATATCGAAATATGAGTCTGCTAGATAAGTCTGGCTAGGTAGTTTTAGGACAACTCATGTCCCCGGTCACTTGTATTGAAATGGTATGTTGTCACATACTTCCCAGTTTCCGTCCGGCCGTATGATATAGTGGTTTATGTACCCCGACATGATGTCACGGCCGACTGTAATGTGTTCCCCATCATGGTCTTGGAAAGCAAGCCCTTGATGTATGTCCACCTGTTCTCTTGCTGGGTAAGCATAGTCCCATTCGTCTATCGCTTTGTTAACGTACTCCCTGAGATCCAGTAATTGCACCAGCGCATCGTTTACTATCAAGTCGCCTGTGTCCTCGCCGGCTCCAGGCGCCCTGATGAGGAGTAACGGCAGATACCTTGCCTCAATTTCAGCACCGGTCCAATCTACTACACTAATTTCCCCTATCGCGTTGGCAGTAGCCTCATCAATCTGAATAAAGTCGCGCAACGGGTCGCCGGCGTACTCCTCGAGTGCGCCATGGCCAGAACCGTGGTCGGCATGAGCGATAATCAGGCTATCCTCAAACTTGCCCAGCTCTTTCAATGTTTCCACCACCTCCATAAGCATATTAGTGGCCAGGAGAAGCTGTTCCTCGTAAGACGATTC
>CP070819.1:1161526-1166779 GCA_020344295.1 Dehalococcoidia bacterium
CCGTTATCTGCGATCTTGGAGATAACGTCGTGCATGCTATAGGGATTCATCGCATCGAAGGGTACAATCCCCATGAGTTCCTCGTCTCTACGATTCGGGTCATCCCCAGTATCTACGACTGGTGGTGACTCTGTGTTGTTCGACGGCAGGTAGCTGAGCAGATCCCGGCAGTTCTGCAGGCATTCTTCCTCGCTCTTGGTCATGAAATCGCAGCACCCGGTCTTACGAGAATGTACTGAAGCCTCTCCAACCTCCTCGGCGGTCTTATCCTCGGGAGGTGGTGCCATATGCATATAGCTGGTCTTCCTGACCATGAAAAGGAAATCAGCCATGCGGGCGGAGATCGCCATCTCCCCCACACAAGGACCCATCACCAGCGATATCTGCGGAATTACACCTGAGGCCATCGTTTGAAAGTAGACCATCGCCTCAGGTGAATAGAATCGATAGTATTGAATCGCGTCCTCAACCCTCGCACCCTCGGAGTCGATGATACCCACGATCGGTACTCTGGCATGGATGGCTTTCTCCATAACCATAGCTATCTTCCGGGCGTGCATGTTGCCCAGTGTCCCACCCATTACCGTGGCATCCTGGGCCCAGAGGTAAATAGGACGACCGTTCACCTCACCATATCCGACGGCTACACCATCGGCAGAACCCTCGTTTTCGTCTATGGCGAAGCCAGTTACAAGGGGCGTTCCCCAAATATCAAGCTCCTGGAAAGTACCGGGGTCCAGGAGTTTGTCGATTCGCTCTCGCGCTGTCAGTTTCCCTTTCTCATGCTGTTTCTCTATCTCAGCGGTGCCGCCTCCCTGTTTTAACTCATCTCTCATCTTGCCAATCTCAGAGAGTTTACGCTTCATCAGCTCCAGATCTTCCATATTCCCTCCTTTGCGGACATGTTAAATTGTAGCTTCTGCCGTGAATATCGTCAAGCCGAAAAGCCGATGTCGACTTGCTCCATCTATTAGGCTATAATCTGATTGAAGCGAGACTACAGCTTCCGTAATTGGCCAATAACGTCTGCCATGGACGACTTAATCCAGATTACCGATGAGCCCATTATCCCTGAAGATTTCGTCTCCAGTATCGAGTGGGACGAATACGGTGCACTGGTTACCTTCACCGGGAAAGTGAGAGGACGCTCAGATGGTAAACGTGTGGTCTCGCTGGAGCACGCGGTAAATGCAGAGGACGCCGAGAGCATGCTACGTGGTATCATCCGTCAGATGAGGGAGCAATGGGACCTCGGTCCTACGGCATTCTGCTATCGCATGGGGCCGGTAGAAGCCGGAGGTGTCACACTGGTCATCGCAGTTGCGGCAACTCACAGGCCGGAGGCATTCGCCGCCTGCCAATACGCCATCGACATGTTCAAGCAGAGAGTTCAAGCAAAGGAGCTACGGGAAGACGACTAGCTCGGGACCGGTAGAAAGAACTATAATCGAGGTAGATGGCCTTCGGCTGAACGCGGAGGTTCATTACCCCGGAGGTCTGGGGCCGCACCCTGCCCTCTGCATCTGCCACGGCGTTCCAGCTAAGAGAACTCCCGACCCAACGGATAGGGGCTACGCCCTGCTTGCCGAGAAGTACAGCAGCCACGGATTCGTCACTCTCATCTTCAATTTCCGTGGTTCAGGCGAGAGCGAGGGCAATTTCAACATCGTGGGGTGGACACGGGACCTCAAAGCAGCTACTGACTACCTTTATGATCTGGATAAAATCGACAGGTCACGACTGTCGCTAATGGGCTTCAGTGGCGGGGCAGCAACTGTGATCTATTGCGCTGCCAGGGATCAACGGGTGTCCTCGGTCGTGTCCTGTGCCTGTCCTGCCCGCTTCTTCGATATCTCCGAGTTCAGCATGATCGAGGAATTTCTGGGGAACTGCCGCCAGGTCGGTATCATCAGGGACAGCGATTTCCCGCCATCAGTCGAGGAATGGGCTCAAGGTTTTGCCGAGGTCAGTCCTCTGAACTGGATAGACCGGATCGCTCCCCGACCGATCTTCATAGTACATGGTGCAAACGACGAGACCATCAACCCAAGCCACGCCCAGAGGCTTTATGAGAAAGCTGGAAAACCTAAGGATATAGCCATTATTGAAGGCGGTGTACATAAGCTGCGACTTAGCGAGGCCGCGGTGGACGCCGCCCTTTCCTGGCTGAAAAAGGTGAACGGGCTGGCTGAAAGCTCCTAATGCCCACGGTAACAGGTTCGCCTAAAAAGTCCCGCAAAGTGCTTCTAGTAAACCCCAACCGCATGAAGCCGCCGGTGGCCCCTATCGCTCTGGACTACCTCGCGCATGCCCTCAGGGAGAGCCGGTTCAACGTGGATGTTCTGGACCTATGCTTCGCAGACGATGTGCAAAGCGAGATCGATAGGTACTTTGCCAGCAATGAAGTAATTGCCATAGCTGTAACCCTGCGTAATGCCGATGACACTTTCTTCGTCACCCAGGATTTCTGCATCGATAAATACAGGGATTTGATAGACCTTATCAAGGCACAGTCATCAGCACCAATAATCCTCGGTGGGTCCGGCTTCTCAATCATGCCTGTGGACATCCTGAATTACTACGACGTGAACCTGGGTATCTGGGGTGAGGGTGAGCATTCTCTGTCATTATTACTCAACATAATTGCGACAGACGATAATCTCGATGACGTGCCCGGCCTTATATATCGCATCAACGGAGAGTTACACATAACGCCCGCGGATTATCTGGATTTAGGCCGTATGTCTACGCCCGCCAGAGACGCTGTTGATAACCACCGCTACTTCATTGAGGGTGCTATGGGCAACATCGAGACCAAACGTGGTTGTCCCAAGGACTGCATCTATTGCGTAGACCCTGTAGGAAAGGGTAGTAAGCTTCGCCTCCGTTCTCCAAAGAGCGTTGCCGATGAGATCGAATCACTGCTTGAGATGGACATCGACCATCTCCATCTCTGTGACAGCGAATTCAATATCCCCGAACAACACGCCCGGGACATATGTAAAGAGATTATCACGCGACAGCTTGGCGATAAGCTCAGGTGGTATACCTATGCCACTCCGGCCGGTTTCTCCCGAGAACTGGCCTCGCTGATGTTGAAAGCAGGTTGTGTCGGTATCAATTTCGGTGTGGACAGTGGCTGCGACCAAATACTCCGCAGCCTGGGACGCGACTTTACGGTCGAAGACCTCACCAAAACCGCCGATATCTGTCGCGAAGAGGGTATCATTCTTATGTATGACCTCCTTATCGGCGGACCGGGTGAAACCAGGCAAACGCTCAAAGAGACTATTGAGACTATGAAGAGAATCTCGCCGGACAGGGTAGGCGCCAATCTGGGAGTGCGTATCTTCCCACAGACCCGGCTTGCGCAGGCAGTCCGTGGTGCAGGCCCACTCGATACCAATCCTAACCTTCAGGGCAACATCACAGATAATTACAGTTTCTTCACACCCATCTATTATATCTCCTCGGATCTGGGGCCCGATCCCAACCACTACATGGCAGACCTTATCGGGGAAGACCAGCGGTTTTTCTTCTTCAGCGATACGGGCGGAGCCGATAAAAACTACACCTACAACGATAACACTGTTCTGGTTAACGCCATAAATCAGGGTTACCGCGGTGCATTCTGGGACATATTAAGACGGATCGGTGAAGCAATCGACTGATAGCTGACAGCGGAGAACTGAAGGCCGTTATTATTTAGGTTTTGCTTTCCTTAATGCCCCAACGAGGATGACACCCAGTAGCGAGAGATCCTCCGTGGGCAGGTAATGCTCGGCAGAGGCATCGAAGAGGATATTGACCGAGGATGCTAGTCCCTCCTCACCCTGGTAATAGATACACGCTATCGGTATCCTGGGCAGCGCCGTGAACCTAAAGGCGACATCGCCTGTCCTAATAATCGGAATCCCACCTACAGCCTCACCGGCCTTTCTGAATGCCTCGACCTCGTCTCCAAAGGCCTTGAGTAGAGGATTCACAGCCATTTGCATGAACCTGGCACTGAATAAGGCCGATCCCGGAAGCTGCCGGTACGCTATCCACTCGTCGGTGACCGGAACGCCGCTGGCCTGCAGCAGATAATGCAGCAGTATAATTTCCAGATACTGCGGTACTGGAGCGGAGTTACCCTCCTCGATTACTTTTATCTCGGGGTAGTGCACAATAAAGACCCTATTGAAGAAAGGGATTCGAAATCTGCTGCCGTCATAGTCCGTACCGCTCTTTGACGCAACAGCATAGGGAACGATCTCTTTCATCTCCTCCAGCGCCTTCTGATGAGCGGCATCGTTGGCCATATTCGCTCCTCCTGCTCCAGTATATCTGCCGCTGACAGACTGAGCAAGAACCTATAAATACGGTCCTTGACACGGCCGAGTGTGTCCGTTAAGATTTGCGCTAAGCTCCAGTTCGAGGAACTCCGATGCCCCGTAACACTTTAACCTACGAGAAGCGAGAGCAAACCGTCTGGCTCACCCTAAACCGGCCAACCAGAGGCAACAATATTGACCTCGAATTCACGAATGAACTCAGGGACGCTTGCCGCGAGATAAACGAGGAGGATGCCGTCAAGGCAGTTATTATTACCGGAACCGGGGACACATTCTGTACAGGCGCTAATCTAAACGAACTACTCGCTCTGACCATGGACGAATTGAGGCGATCGAATCCGGCCAACCTCGCCTCTAATGCAGTGGCCTCCATAAATTGTCCGTCTATCGCAGCTGTCAACGGGGATGCTCTGGGGGCCGGCCTCGAGCTGGCTTTAGCCTGCGATATCAGAGTAGCCTCGAAAAACGCTCGTTTCGGCTTTCCCGAGACCTCATATGGTCTCATTCCAGGTGGCGGGGGAACCCAGCGGTTGCCCCGGATAATAGGCAGGGGAAAAGCCACGGAGATGATCCTTACCGCCAGCATTATAGAAGCTGAGGAGGCATACCAGGTCGGGCTGATATCCAGGGTAGTGTCTGTTGACAGACTGATCGAAGAAGCGGCAGCAATCGCAGAGAGGTTAGTCTCACGTGCGCCCATTGCCGTACGGTACTCTAAGGAAGCTGTGTACAAGGGGATTGATATGACCCTCGATCAGGGCCTGAGACTGGAAGCTGACCTGTCGTTCCTGCTCCAAACGACCGCAGACCGAGATGAAGGGATCAAGGCCTTCCTCAAGAAGAGAAAACCGCAGTTTAAAGGGGAATAATACACCTGATCGCAATGAGCGCCTTCGATACCATTGTTTATGAGAAA
>CP070819.1:1166879-1175133 GCA_020344295.1 Dehalococcoidia bacterium
CGGTATTCCTTGGAAGCTCAGTGAAACACCTGGCCGAATTCGTGGCAGCGGACCTTTATTGGGCCAAGACAATGAATTGGTATTCAAGAAGCTGGTCGGTTTATCTCAAGGTGATTATGATCGACTTGTAGAGGAGGAGGTGATCTTCTAGGCTTGACGGTAATAGCGTTCACTGTATTGCTAAGCAGTACTTGCGGTTTATAAATAAGTGATTTTTAAAGTGTGCGCTTATACGTTATTGCCTATTCTTCGGATGATATGGGGCCGTCTTTTTTTTACACAAATCGTTTTTGTATTAGCTAGTCGTTCACAATATTTGACGCGAATATACCTCGTCCACTAACATTAAATAGACAGAAACGTAGCAGAATCCTAGATGAATATGAAGAATTTGGGCGTAAGCGATACATGTAGCAGCAATTGGCTTTCCATCCTCGCCGTATTATATAAAAGATATCTAGTAATAATATGTATGAGTGAATATCATAGAATCGCGTTCTTTTAGATCGCTTATTTGATAGAGATTTTGAAATAGACAAGCTATAATAACAATCTTCACGGTCTGGGGCACTTGACCAATACTGTAAAAAATGAGTGCAAGAAATGAACGATTTAACTAAAGAATTAAAGGTGCTCGTCGAGAATCTAAGCAGCTCTAGTTTTATCGATCAAAGGAATGAACTGGCGCTGAGGGATCAGATCGTCGGATCAATTTTAGAGACTCTTGGCTGGGGCACAATAAATCCTGAAGAAGTTCAACGAAGCGTATCTATTATTGATAGTATTACAGAATACTCCTTGATCAAGAGCGGTCAGAAGATACTCTTTGTGAAGGTTGGAAAATTGAGCAATTATAGGGAACAAAGGGAAGCGATGCGTCAAGTAGTGGAACATTGTTTTACCGAGGGGACGACGTTTGGTGTTCTGACGAATGGTATATTATGGGTATTGGTCAGGGCATTCAAGGAGGCCGACGCTGTGACTGGACAGGTAGTTTGGACAGCTGATTTAGAAAACGAAGAACTATCGTTCGTATCTCGAAAGATATCGACAATATCAAAACAGGACGTCGAGCAACTTGAGCTAGTGGCAGATAAAGTTCAAGCATTGTACCAAGTTTGGTATTCGTTATTGGATAAACCGGCATTGATGATAAGAAATTTTCTACGTATTATGAAACCAAACATCACGCAAGGATATCCCACTTTCCATTTTGAGGACGCGGAAATCCAAGACTTCCTGCGAGAGAGAATACAAGAGATTGCGAGAGTTTCATCAGAGGGCGGCGGAATGGCGGGAACAATTTATCTTAAACCGACTCCGGCAGAGTCCCGAGGAGAGCTCTTGCCACGTGAGTGGCCCCGACAACCACCTCACATGGATATGCCATGGCTACCACCGCGAAGATAATATTTGTGAATTAGAATAACGATCTGGTGGTTGCTGTTATCAGTTTGCATTATCGATTTGTTCTCGGCTTGTCCACCATCACCTCCCCCAACTGCTTCTCAACCAACGGCAGTCTCTGATCCATGTCTCATGTACTACAGAAATTCGTAGGTAGTTTTAACCAAGAAACGATAATTCATTTTCAGCATTTCTTACTCTCGAAAATTGACAGCCAGCTAGACAGTAGAATACAATCACCATAACGTGCGAAGATACCTGAAACCTACAGAAGCTATTGATTGTGATACACAGTCCATAAAGGAATCTGCACAATTACTCACTACCGAACTTGAAACTGCCAGGGAGAAGGCCGTAGCCTTATTCTATTTTGTCAGAGATGAAATCAAACATAACCCATTTACGCCAGGCTATCTTCGTGAGCATTTCAAGGCGAGTGCAATTCTAGAAAGGCGTAAAGGGTATTGCCAGCATAAGGCGATCCTTCTTGTTGCCTTAGCCCGTGCTTCGGGAATTCCCGCACGTTTGGGATTTGTTGACATTCATGATCATCGTTTGCCAGACAAACTGATTCAAATTAAGGGGGGCAATAATCTGTTTATCTTCCACGGCTACTCGCAGTTGTATCTGGATGGTAGGTGGGTTCATGCCAGCCCAAGCTATGACTACCAAACATGCCGACGAAACCGGTTCGTCCCTGTGGATTTCGATGGCCTGAACGATGCCAAAGATTCACGCTATGATGAGGATGGAAAGCTGCATATTGAATATGTTCGTGATCGCGGTCAATACGAGGATTTTCCGTGGGATGAACTATGCAAGGCAACAGAAGAATTTGCGGCCAAGATGGGCAGGGACTTGCCTGAACTCATATCTATGTGGTGGGGCAGAAAGCCAGCTGAACGACAAGGATTAGCATCGAGGATTTCTGATTCGGCTTTCACTTGCGAGTGATAATACAGCATTTACGGGTGGGTGAGGTTTGCGGACTTGAAACGGTCCGACCTATCTAGCATTATGTTTACTGCAGATGGCTCGATACAACCACAATGGCAAATGGCCCTATTTGAGCCGGGCTTCGAGCATAGATGCAGAGCGCTGCGAGCAAACAAAGAGAGCTGTATAAATCTGTCTTGAGTAGATCGTTTTTCCTGGCTTCACTACTTTTTCCCACATATTTTTAGATGCTCACCGGAAGTGGATTGGGCGATATATATTAGAATAGTTTCATAAACAGGCAAGGAGGGGGTTATGGGTGTGCAAGTCGAGCGCGGCTATTATCAGATATTATGTGAAGTTGCAGCAGCAATCAATTCAACTCGTAGTCCGGACGCAATCCTGCACTCAATAGTTGAGAACGTGGCAAATGTCCAGGGAGCGAAAGGTTGTTCTCTAATGTTACTAACGCCGAGCGGCAAGCTGCTACTTCATACGGCAGTCTATGGGCTAAGTGACTCGTACATACGAAAAGGGCCTATGTCAGCTGCTAAGAGTATCTCTGAAGCATTGAAGGGTAGTCCGATAGCAATCTTGGATGCAACCGTGGACGAAAGGATACAGTATAGAGAACAGGCCAAGCGAGAAGGCATTGTATCCATTCTTTCTGTCCCGATGATGCTCAGAGGGGAGATTATTGGGGTAATGAGGATATACACCGAGGAGTCACGCTACTTTGCTGATGAGGACATTTACTTTGTAAAAGCGGTTGCGCATCTAGGTGCCATCGCACTTGAAAACGCCAGGCTATACTATCTAGCTCAGAAGAACTATGAAGATATTCGACGTTATGTCTCTGAGTGGCATACAGCTCGCACAGTTGCCAGGATGGCCGACGAGTCAGTCGCTCCTCGAAAGGCCTAGTGGAGTATTCAATTTCCTCATTGTTTGGCCTGCAAATAATCAAAACATTAGCAGTAAGTGGCTCGTAGATATGGCTCTGGATCTTGTTGTAGGTTCAATATTACTTCTTATGACACATACTCTAGACATGGGAAGGGAAAAGGGGCAAGAAGGGAGGATAAGGACTTTAAGGTATATCTTCTATAGATATCTTGGTATAAAAATTCTCATTATTGTCGTTATATAAGCCATCAGAATTCTTAAAGAAGACATTACTATAGAACTGGGTCATTGGGGCATTCTTGTTGGCGGATTGGGTATATTAATAGTCATAATAGTGGCATTTCTTATCCACACGTTGACGCCAAACAGAACGAAAGAACTCGCAGAATTCGTCAAGAGGCTGATAGTGAACTCAGCATACTTTGATCTAAAAACTTCGACCCCGCGATCCCTTGATTTTTAAAGCTAAAAAGGCGGCCAGGCGCTCACCCTAATAATCGTAACGCCCCTGATGGGGTACGGGGCCGGCAATACCAGCGATATTTGTGGGAGTGGAATGTAATCCATATGAAATATATTTATGAAATTAGAATTGAGTGTGACATTAACTAGATGGAGGGCACTCGAACAGCAATACACTACTCGAGAACCTTCTCTTCCTTCAGCCGACCTATCTCGTCAGTAGACATACCAAGCATCTCTTGCATTAGTTCATCAGTGTGTTCCCCTATCATCGGGGCATATGTACTCGGGAGAGCAGGAGTCCCGGAGAGCTTAATTGGCTGTCCCGCGTATAGGTGACTACCTGCAACAGGATGATCAAGCTCGATAATGAAGCCTCGATACTTTAATTGCTGGTCTCTTAATATCTGGTCCTCAACACACTCTACTACTCCCGCCGGCACCCCCGTGCTCTGAAGGACGTCCATTGCCTCAAACGGATCGTGCTGCTGCGTCCAATCCTCAATCAGTTGGTCTAGCTCGTCTACATTCCTTAGTCGCTCCGTCAGGGTGGCGAATTTTGGATTTTTAGTCCATGCTGGATTGCCCATTGCATTGCACAATCCCTCCCATTCCTCCTCATTGAATACTGAGATGGCTATCCAGCAGTCCTCCGTTGGACCTTGCGGAACCTGGATATCAGCACCTCCCATATGGGGGTACCCAGGCTCATAGTTGACAAGCCCCTTGCATTTGTAGCAGCCGTGGGGGGCGGCATAGTTACTGCGATTTCCCATAGGCGGCTCAAGGCGGTTATTCATAGTCACATCCAGATAGACCTCCCCTATTAATCCTGCTGCCACCTCATTTTGTGATAGATCAATGAACTGTCCTTTGCCAGTGCGGCGCTTGTGCTCAAGTGCAGCAAGTAGTGCGATGAAGCACACCTTGGGGGCAATGTGGTCCGGATGGGTAAGGTTACCTCCTATCGGATAAGGGCTATCTGGGTGATTCCACAACCAGGTGAGACCCGAGACATGCTGTGCGTGTGGCCCATAGGTTTGATACATCTCATAGGGTCCACCGAACCCCCAGCCATGAGAACTCACGTAGATGATGTCTGGCTTGACCTTTCTCACACTCTCATAATCAAGCCCCCAGTTAATCATCACTGAAGCACGATAGCTCTCACCAACAATATCACTCTTCTTTATCAACTCCATCGCGATTTCTCTCCCCTTATGTGTCTCCAGATTAAGGCCTAAGCACTTCTTATTACGATAAGCTTCGTTGTGTGCAGCGCCCATGTTGATATCGAAGTTGATGCCAACTCTTCTCATAAACTCTGGATGCTCAGAGCACGCTATTTCTATGACCTCGGCACCAAATTCGCCACACATACGAAAAGTCTCAGGCAGTGCAGCTCCATAACTGAAATCAACCACCCTAATGCCCTCAAGTGCTTTCCTGGCCATTTCGTGTACCTCCTCTTCCGGTTAATGGGACATACTAAATAATGCCAGCCCTCCTCAATGCAGACAACTCCTCCATAGTAAGACCAAGCTCCCCATGATAGATTTCTTCATTATGCTCTCCTAGTCGGGGCGCCCAGCGGACAACCCGCGCCGGAGTTTCCGTCATTTTGAATGGTATTGTTGCATATGAGCCCTTACCAACTTCGGGGTGCTCTACATCCTGAAAGAAGCCCCTGGCCTTTATATGAGGGTTATCGATAAACTCAGAAGGAGTGCACACAGGGCAACAAGGCAGACCAAATTGCTCCTGACCACGCTCGAAAAACTCCTGCATTGTCATTTTCATAGTATGATTCGTGACCTTGTCAATCTGCTCGCCTATTCTTGGGGCAACCTCAAGAAGTGTATTCCCCATTTCAACCAGCTCCGGGGGGTTACCCAGAAGTGCGTAGAGCCCGTCAAACTGCCTTGGTGATGTCGCCAGCCAATGGACGTAGCCATCTTTGCATGGGGCGATAAGCAATGCTCCCGTTCGTGGCATCATACGAGGTCCAGCGAAAGGTAGTCGTCCGCCAGCAGACCTGTAGCTGTAGCCTGGTATCGACCACGCGTAGAGGCCAGTAAGGGCAGCTTCTTGCACTGATACGTCTACGTGTTGCCCTTCCCCGTTGAAGGATCGGGCATATAAGGCTATTAACACCCCCCCCATGGCGCATATAGCCCCGCAATCTCGCGCTACGGTGCCTGGCATATTAACGGGGGCGCGATCTGGGGTGCCATTAACGATCATAGCTCCGCTCATCGCAAAATCGACGATGTCAGAGCCTTTGTAGTGACTGTGTGGGCCAGTTTGGCCAAAATCGGTAATCGATGCCATGATGAGTCCGGTATTCACTTCTCGTAGTGACTCAAAGTCAAGTCCCAACTGTTTCATATATCCCGGCTCAAATGTCTCTACCAGAATATCGGAAGATTTCACCAATCGCTTGAATATCTCCCGGCCCTCTCTGGACTCAAGGTCTAAGGTTATACCTCGCTTGTTCAAATTTCGATAGAGCCAGTGGAGGCTCTTTTCAGTGCCTGGTACATCGCCAACAAAGGGGGGTATTTTCCGCATAGGATCACCATCTGGAGGTTCAACCTTGATAACATCAGCCCCCAAGTCAGACAGTATCCTTGTACCATAGACCCCCTTGGCGTCAGCTAGATCCAATACCCTAATACCCGATAACGCTTGCTCTGACATCTGTTCTCTCCTAGTAATAGTTATCAATACTAATTAGTACCACGGACGATTTTCTCAAAGGGATTCGATCTTTCTTACATCAGCCACAGGATCAACGAAGTATCGGGGGCAATAAGATCCCATCGGGCATAACCTGAGGGACGAAGCAAGCACTGATAATGGCTAGATCTTTCGTTCCTTTTCGCCTGATGGCAGCAATCAGGTTGGTAGCAACGGCCGCGATACCCCATGACTCCATACAAATAGAGGCGCCGTCGGGGACATCCGCCACTGATTCATCTAAACTGGTAAATATCTTGTTTAACATGTACACCTCTTCCTTGCCGCAGGGCGCTTCTCATTTTGAGGGATAAATCTATCCGTCGCCGCTTGACCTCATGACTTAGTTACTTCTTCTGACCTTCTTTACCCCATTTTCGCATGAGTTCAAAAGTCTGGTCTTCAAACTCCATCTGCTGCATGGGTGGTCACCTTTTCGGAGGTCAGGCCGCGCTCAGCACTGACATCGAACTTCGTCAATCTGGCACTACAGTCTATCACGCTATAAGCTGTACACTTTTCCTATTACCCTTGATTTGCTTCTCACCAAGGATTTCGAAGCGGAACAGCCCCTCAACAGCTATAGATTTCCTCGTGCTGACACGTGCTATTTACCCTTGAACACTGGCTCACGTTTCTCAAGAAATGAGTTTATCCCTTCCTGGAAGTCTTCGGTAGCCATAAGCGCGTTCTGGATATAGGCCTCGTAGTCCATCTGACTCCCCATGTCCGTCTCGAGCATCCCTTTATAGAGTGAGGCTTTCGCCAGCCCCACCGCTATCGGAGGATTCTTGGCTATCTCCGCTGCCAGCTCCCGCGTCGCGTCCATAAGCTCATCATGGGGCACAATCCTGTTGATCAGGCCTATCCGTTCCGCTTCAGCGGCATCGATAATATTTCCTCTGAGCACGAGTTCACATGCCTTTGCCATCCCGACAAGACGGGGGAGGTTATATGTAGCAGCACAATCAGGTATAACACCCCTCTTTATAAAAATGGTGCTGAAGCGGGCTTTATCCGACATAATCCTCATATCGCAGGCGAGCGCAAGGCCCATACCACCACCTGCGGCTATTCCGTTCACAGCAGCAATCACGGGTTTCATCATATTTCTTATTTTGAGAGAAACTGTTAACATCGTGCCTGTTCTTCGAACCACGTCACCGATGACAGTTCTGGCGATGCAAGCCCTGTCCTCGATGAGAGTCTGCAGATAAGTTACGTCGCCACCAGTGCAGAAGGCCTTACCTGCCCCAGTTATTATCACCACCCTGACATCCGTATCCCGGCTAACGTCATTGATCGCATCATCGACCTCCTCCATCATCGGTAGATCGAATGCGTTGTTCACGTCAGGTTTGTTCAGGGTTATGGTTGCGAGCATATCATTCTTTTCGAGGATCACAGCATTGTAGGGCACTTTTCCTTCCTCCTTCCGCTAGACAGAGAACGTCTGAATGTTCGTAAATGGCCCTTGCAATGATACTGGCGAGTATATGCCTTGTCAATTTTAATGAGTAGGGCTCTCCAACGAGTATTGTATTCTATTAACCGTTAGTCGATTTACAATTAGGTATTATAGAATAGAGGCCAACAAAGATTTACTGCTGAAGCTTTGAAAAACTGGGCCTGTACTATCTGGCCACGTTTATCTATAATCGACACCTTTATCAAGTGTCAGGTGGTCGGCCTTTCGTAGCTACAGCGACACCCTGATTTAGATTTCGACACCCTGATTCGTTGAGAGTCAAACCCATCACGAATGACTACCGCTGTTTCTTATCTTGAACTGGAACCTCTCGGC
>CP070819.1:1175233-1188994 GCA_020344295.1 Dehalococcoidia bacterium
GAAGGGAAAAACCTGACTTTCGAGATCCATCTCGTTGAAATCCTTTGACGGTTAAACATGTTATTTCGGAGGCACTGATGGCGGTTTTAGCCGATGACCTGGTCTTCGACAAGAAGGACCAACTGGAGAAGATAGAGGGTTTCTGCCTGCCGGACGAGGTTATTCGGGCGGTATTCGATCTGAAGGGCGCCGCGACCGGGTTCCTGGGGATCACCGACAGGCGGATAATATACTACGACAAGTCCCTGGTGACGGAACGGAAGGCCATGATCAGCATCCCCTACAGCCGGATGAGCATGGTCGGCAGTGAGGATGATAAGGGGCACATTATCAAGAAGGGATTTTTCGTGACCGGCAGGCTGACGGTCAAGGGCCTGGGATTCGAGGACAGGACGTTTGAGTTACGCGGGGGCGACAAGGCCCACATCGCTCACCAGATCATATCTGAGTATCTGATTTAGGAGGTTAAACCCCTCCCTCAACCTCCCTCCTACTGGGGGGGAGGATTTTTTTATTGGAGCTCCCTCTCCCTCGATGAGAGAGGGCAGGGTGAGGGTGATATCGTGAAACAGTTATTCTAGGTCACTATGGCGGACCTGTCCTCGCAGAAGGGGTTGGTCCTGATGGCGAGGGAGAAGAGATAGGGGTAGCTCTTCTTCAGGTAGAGCATGTAGCTTATCCACTGCTTGGCCAGGAGAATGTAAATCCTCTTGGCATCATTTACCAGGTGTTCAACGTCTTTATCTGGCAGCTTCACCAACTCAGGTCGTGAGATAAGCTCCTCCCGCATGTGGAATATGGCCATGAGGAGGTCTGTGAACGACTCGTGCTCAAGGAGGTTGGGATTCTCGAGCAATCGCAGCAGGAGATCCCCTTGCTTCGAGAGGAAATTCCGCATCGGTTCGAAATTAATCAGCTTGGGATCGATCTGGAACGCGTGCCATTCGAGCCGTGCGCTGATGCGTGCATATTCCTCGTCTGCCAGGCCGCTGTCTATTGTCAGGTCTTCACGAATCTGATCGAGTTCAGCATCACATCCGGATAGAAGCTGCAGGAGGGTAGTACCGATTTCGCTGAAGAACACTCCTACAAGCATGTGGAGTCGCTGCTTTCGTAACTGTTCCTGTCTCCTCTGCAGCAGCATCTGTACGGCGTTCGCTGTTACCGTCAGGAAAGTACCTACACCGATGACGATCAGAGCCATAGCAAGGACCTTGCCGCCTGTAGTTACCGGGTGAATGTCCCCATAGCCGACTGTTGAGATAGTGACCACGGAGAAATAGAGGGCATCCAGGAATGTACGGTCTTCCAGCACAATGAAACCCAGTGCGCCGCCCATCACGATGATGAACAACACCGTGAGAACAATGATTATGCGGGCCTTGATGGAATTCATTTGGGCCCCTCTGCAGTTCGGTTGCGGACATCGATGCCCGGACTTACACCTGGCTCCAGAAGCTGGAAACCGCTCTCACTGTCCATGACACGGGCTACCGTTGTTTCTAGGATCTCATAGAGGATAGCCTCGGCCACAAGCCAGGTGCCGACGCCGGGACGCAGGCATCCGGTCGTATTTGTACCCGATCGCCCCAGCGCCGCATGGATGTGCAGCATCGGCCTGCCGTCCTCACCAGGGGCGAGCACGCCGACGCCTGCTGCCTCGTGCGCGCCGTCTATGGGCAGCAGCATCGGTTCCGGCGGTCTTTCCTCCGATCGTCGGGGGCCGACTACGACCTCGCCGTCCCCGATTCCGCCGACCAGGATGACGTGTCCCACCGTCACGCCGTTATCCTCCGCGAAACGCTCGATGCAGTCGGGGACCACGTCACCATCCTCGAGACGTATCACAAAAACACGCCCCAGACGTCCTTCGGTAGACTTCATCGGCTTCCTCCACGCTGCTTGATGAGGCAGTGAAGCGGGCATCGCTTCGCTGCCTTTTATCTCCATTTGCGACCAGATTGTATCAGCGAAGACGGATGCGGGCAAGAGCCTCTAGATATGAGATTGACAGCCCGTGCTTAATTGATAAAATTAGAAGTAAGGCAATAAGCTTACTGATGTTAGTCGGTAAAGGTACCTGCATCCTTCGCGGTCTAAGGAATTGCACTGTGAATCAGCCACACTACTGACCGCTGCTAATTTTGTGAATCCAGCCGAAAAAGGAGATGTTTTATGCAAAACGATAATATTATTCAAGCAACAGGAGTTCGCAAGACCTATGACACGGGCAAGGTGACTGTGGACGCACTCAGGGGTGTGGACCTTAGTATCACACGGGGTGAGATGGTGGCTGTAATGGGGCCTTCGGGTTGCGGCAAGACAACGCTTCTCAATGTCCTGTCTGGACTCGACGATGTCACCGGAGGCCAGGTGGTCGTAGACGGGGCCCCTATCCACTCGATGTCGGACAGGAAACGTACGCGGTATCGGGCGGAGAAGATGGGTTTCGTTTTCCAGTCATTCAATCTACTTCCGGTTCTGAGCGCCGTGGAAAACGTTGAACTTCCTCTGCTCATGGCGGGGGTCAGGAGCAGTGACGCCCGGCGGCGCGCGCTTGGAGCCCTGGATCTGGTGGGACTGGCTAGGGAGGCTCCCAAGCGTCCCGCGGAGATGTCCGGTGGCCAGCAGCAGCGCGTGACCGTTGCCCGGGCCCTGGCAAACGACCCCACAATCGTGTGGGCCGACGAGCCAACCGGCTCTCTCGATAGCGAGACATCAAAAGAGGTCGTCGACCTGCTGTGCCGGTTGAACAAGGAGAAACGGCAGACGTTCGTCCTGGTCACTCACGACCTCGCGGTCGGCCGCAGGGCGGCGCGGATACTGCGGATGGCAGACGGCGTTATAGTAGAGGAACTATGCCCAAGCGGCTGATCACCGCCCTGGGGTAATGAGGATAAAACTTATATCGAAGGAGGCCGGCCGTGTACGCAAGGGTAACACCGTTTGAGATAGACACTCTTAGAATCAGCTTGGACGAAGCGCTGGAACAGTTCGAGGCGTTGATAGTGCCTGAGGCGCGAAAGCAGGAAGGGTACAAGGGTATGTATGTTATGCGCACCCCCGAGGGCAAAGGGCTTATCATGAGCCTGTGGTCGAGTGAGGAAGCTGCGACCGCCGGAGTGACGAGTGGATACTATGATGAGCAGGTGGCCAAGTTCGTAACCGTATTCCGCGCGCCACCAGGTCGTGAGGGTTATGAGGTGGTCTTCGCCGAGGCACAGGAAACCAAGGCATAGGGTATTCGCCTGACTGGTACAGCTACATATGCATTGTGCAAGGTTACACCTATTTAAAAGTGCGGTGAGGTAGTTATGGAAGAGATATTCGGCATGCCCGTTAATCAGTTCATGGTATTTCTATTGTTTATCTTCTGCGTGGGGGGCGCCGTTCTGGCAGCGGTCGCTCTGCGCAACCGGGTCATACTCAAAGTGGCTGCACGCAACATTCCCCGGCGCCGGGCACAGACAACCCTTATTGTGCTGGGGCTGATGCTGGCCACCCTTCTATTCTCCGCCTCGTTCACCACGGGCGATACCCTGGGAAACTCTATCAGGACCGAAGCACTGGGCGAGATCGGGGAGGTGGATGTGGTGGTTCAGGCGGAGACGCGGGACGCATCCGGCGGGCTTGCCTACTTCGATCAGGCACTTTTCGATACAGTTCGCGCGAGCCTCTCCGGCAATCCTGATGTGGAGGGCGTGGCGCCTCTGGCGCATGAAGAACGCGCGCCAGTTCTGGCGCCGGGTACAGGGCTTAGCGTGCCCCAGGTCCACGTACTCGGATATGCTGAGGAGTGGATGGGGGGATTTGACCGCCTGGTGGATGGAGAGGGGAACACTCTTTCTCTAGCTGACCTGGACACCGGTCAGGCATACATCAGCGCTGAGCTGGCTGATGATCTGGAAGTAGGTACGGGCAGCACGGTTGCAACGTACCTGGGCTCTCAACCCAGCACCCTGGAGGTAGCCGGGGTATATGAACGGGGTGCGAATCCGGCCGGAGACCTCTCGATTGCGATGCCGCTAGCGCAGTTTCAGGAGCTGACGGGAAATAACAAAATCAACTCGATAGTTATCACACATCGGGGAGGGCTTGTTGACAGTGCGGAATACACCGAGGCGACTACCAGTATACTGGAGCCGTTGCTGGCAGGAACGGGCCTTGAGGTAGAGCCCCTTAAGCAGGATGCGCTGGACGAGGCCGATGAGGCCGGCAGCACGCTGTTTACCATCTTCTTCGTTCTGGGCGGGTTCTCCGTGGCTGCCGGGGTGCTACTCATTTTTCTCCTGTTCGTGATGCTCGCGGCGGAGCGGAAACGGGAGCTGGGGATAGCCCGGGCTGTGGGTACGCAGCGCGGACATGTGATTCGGATGTTCGCCTTCGAAGGGGCGATCTACGCAGTGATCGCTGCGGCCGTGGGAAGCCTGCTGGGAGTGGTGGTAGGATGGGGTATGGTCAGGATTATGGGGGCCGCGTTTGCCGGACAGGACTTCCATCTGAGCTTCACCTTCAGCTGGCGGAGTATTGTCATCGCATTCGCCCTGGGTATGGTGCTCACCTTCCTAGTAGTATTAGTCTCCTCCTGGAGGGCGAGCCGGTTGAATATCGTGCGTGCCATCCGCGATATACCGGAGCCTCGTATTGAACGCACAGGTCGCCGGGGGTTGATCTAGGCCATCCTGCTGCCGGTGCTGGGATTCTTCCTGGCAGTTGCCGGATACGGGGGTGAGCAACTGGCCGCCTGGATGATAGGAACATCGCTTATCATCATTGGTCTGCCCCTGCTGGCACGGCGTTTCGGACTGCCCGACCGGGTGGTGTTCACGGTAGCCGGCCTGGGCCTCGTTATCTGGTGGCTGCTGCCCGAAGATACCCTAAGCTCCGTTCTGCCCGAGATGCAGCAGGGTATGGAGATGTTCTTCATCTCCGGCATCATGATGGTAATAGGCGCGGTGTGGGTTGCGATATACAACTCGGACCTCTTGCTGGCGGCCGGAGTGGCCATCTTCGGGCGTATCAGAGGGATGGCCCCGGTGCTGAAGACCGCGGTCTCTTATCCGATGCAGAACCGGTTCCGCACTGGCATGACTCTGGCGATGTTCTCTCTGATTGTATTCACTCTCGTCGTGATGTCATTCATGAGCAACTCCTTTAATCAGCTCTTCGAGAATACCGAGCAGTTGACCGGCGGCTACCATATCCGTGCCGATACCAGCTATACCAATCCTATTCCGGATATCCGGTCGGAACTTAGTAAACCGGATGGTGTCGCTCTGGAAGACTTCGACGCAATTGCCAGCTTCACCTATGTACAGGCAAACGTGAAGCAGCAGGGAACCGACCAGGAACCGACCGAATTCTTTCTCCAGGGGGTCGACCCGGGCTACACGGACAGCGTCACCTACAAATTCGATATAATTGCCGACGGCTATGACACTCCCCGGGAGGTGTGGCAGGCCCTGCAAAGGGAGCCGGGGACGGCAATCGTCACCTCCGATCTGGTACCTACCAGGTCTAACTATAACCTGGGCGGTGCCCTGCCCGATTTCATGCTGGAGGGATTCTGGCTGGAAGACGGGGCGTTTCCCGGGGATATATATATTCAGGCGGAGGATCCTGCGACGGGGAATGAGCGTAATCTCCGTGTCATCGGTGTCCTGGAGCAGGTGGCCTCATTCGGTGGCGGTGGAGTAATAACAACATCCCAGGATGCGGTGAACGATCTGATTGCCCGGGAGCTGCTGCCCCAGGTCTATTTGTTCAGTCTCGCAGAGGGCGTGGATGCTGAGGCGACAGCCAGGGCGTTAAAGGTACGCTTCCTGGAAAACGGTATGCAGGCGGAGGTGCTGGAGGAAGAGATAGAGGAAGCCACCAGCATCAGCAGGATGTTCAACAACCTGCTTCTGGGCTTCATGGGATTGGGTCTGGTCGTGGGCATCGCAGCGCTGGGGGTAATCACGGCCCGCTCTGTAGTCGAACGGAGACAACAGATAGGCAGACTGCGGGCGATAGGTTTTCAAAAGGGGATGGTGCAGCTCTCGTTCCTGCTGGAGTCCAGTTTCATTTCGCTGCTCGGTATCGCCCTCGGAGTTGGCCTGGGCGCGGCTCTATCCTACAACCTGATCAGTGTCGTGGCAGAGGATATCGAGGGAATGAGATACGTGGTTCCCTGGTTCAACATAGTTATAGTGGTCGTTATCGCCTATGGGGCCTCACTGCTCACCACGTTCCTGCCGGCGCAGCGAGCGGCCAACGTCTACCCCGCAGAGGCCCTACGGTTTGAGTAAGGACTATAGATCGTTCTTCTGAGGGGCGCTTGAGGTCGCCGCGAAAGTGGGTTATAGTCTAGCTGATGAGCGGGAAAGGACACCGAAAGGCGGCCTCTGAGGCGAGCGAAATGCCTGCTCAGGAAACTGGGCTGGACAAGAGGCTTCTCGATCCGGGATGGGCGGGGGAACTCTCGGATCGGGAGGTGGAATACATTCAGCAGGAGCTTAGACGGTCACGACGCCTGTGGCGTAAGTGGGGCTACTTGGGGGCCATGCTCAAGGGTGTCACCATACCCGCTTCGACAATCCGCAAGATCGCCAAACACGGGCTCAAGTAAGTGGGCAATCCGTCCGCCCGGCAAAGCCACATAGATTAGACATTCGTGAACTCAGGCGGAAATTTGACAAATCCACCTTTCCCCGGCAATGACCCGGGCGTCAGTTCAAGCACCATAAAAGCCTCATCCGGGACCTCGTATTCGCACTGAAGACCGCGTTCCTTGGCCGGGGTGAAACCAAACCGGGGATAGTAATCCGGGTGCCCGATAACAACTACTACGGTAATCCCCAATTGCCGGCGCTTAATCAAGCCCTCATTGACCAGCTCGGAGCCGATACCCCGGCGTTGATATTCAGGGAGTACGCTCATGGGAGCCAGCGCGACAGCGGTGAAATCCGAATCCCCCGATTCGATCACGACGGGACTGAAGAATATATGGCCGACCACCTGCCCAGCGGTGACCGCCACCAGGAAAAGCCGCGGTTGAGCAACGCCGCGGAGCGCATCCACCAGGTCCGCCTCATTCGGCTGCCCGAAGGCGAGTTCGTTGACTCGCCGGACCACCTCGTAGTCCTGGGGCGATTCCTTTCTGACAACAACCATTCCACCTGCTACTGTTCCATATGTATTGAGCCAGACCTGCTGCTTTTAAGATAAGAAGCGTGATTTCTACGTCGATTGCTCCTTTATCACCCTCGCCAGATCCAGGCGGTTGATGTGACGGATGCTGGGTATCTGTGAAATCAGCAGGATCACAATTATCAGCGCTATGGTCCAGAGATAGGTGGTGGGGTAGACTATAAGATAGAAGGTCATAATGTCGGCCTGAAAAAGCCGGAACAGGTATATCGCGAGTAAATAGCCCAGGGGGATGCCGGGAATAATGCCTACTATTACCAGAAGCAGGTTCTCAATAGTTATCATGGAGGCAATCCTTCCCTTATCCTGCCCCAGGGTGCGCATGGTGGCGATCTCGGGACGGCGCTCCAGGATGTTTACGGTGACGGTAGTGAAGACTATAGCCAGCGCTAATGCCGCACCGAATCCGAGCATTATCCACATCATGTTGCGGATGAAGCTCATCAGCTCCACGACCTTATCGTTGCTCTCGCTTGTCAGTTCCACCGAGGCAACACCGGGAACGGTATATGCCTTTTCTCGGATGGAGTCAAGATAATCCGGGTGCACATCGAGCATCAGGCCACTGATTACGGATTGTCCTCCCGCCAGCACCTGTGCCTCTTCCAGGGTGACGAAACCGAAGGCACCCATAGGCTGCTGTAAGAATCCAGCTACCTGATAGAATTGGACCTCTTTGACCCCGGCTGAGACCACCGCAATAACATCGCCTACATGTGTGTCTAGAACACCCTCCAGTGATCCGCTCAGCAGGATTCCCTCGTCACTAACGTTAACACGGTCTCCGGCGGTGGAGTAGAGGCGATATAGGTCGGAATCGGGAGGAAGTCCCACCGCCGACGTAGTGTATTCTTCATCACCCCGGAACAATCTGACTGGCACCTGTAGGACCGGTTCAGCGCGATCCACCTCATCCCAGGCCTGCACCTCGCTTACCATTGTGGCGGGTGGGAGCTGAGTCGGTGAGAAGACCATCTGGGCATCATACTTCTGAATACGCTCGAATTGAAGGTTCAGGAAATAGTCGATGGAGTCGATGAAGGCTGCCGATACCAGGATGAGGCTGATGCCGAAAGTGACACCGATTATGGTGTAGAGGCTGCGGCGACGATTGCGGAATATGTTGCGCAGCGGGATCTTCCACACTGAAGACATCCGGGTCAGGAAGGGGAATACCTTTTCCAGAAGGAGTTTCCTGCCCGCGGCGGGTGCCGGTATGCGCATAGCCTCGGCAGGGCTCAGGCGGGATGCAGCGTACGCCGGGATAATCCCGGCGATCGCACAAGGAATGATCCCCAGGACCAGACCCTCTCCTATCGGCAGCCACTGAATCTGTATCTGCGTATAAGGAAGCCCCAGGATGCCGACATAGAATCTGGTCACTACCTCGGAGAGGAGGTAGCCGGCAATGGTGCCGACGATTGCGCCTGTGACTCCTATAGTTAGGGCGAAGCTGAGATAATGAATAAGTACCTGGCGGCGGGTGTAGCCTATTGCGCGCATAAGTCCGATCTGCGGCCTCTGATTATGTACGATCCTGGTGAGGAAGATATAAGTGGCCAGTGCTCCCACGATGAGAAAGAGGAGGGGGAATACCTCCGAGAACTCTCCCATCTCCTCGAGGTCCATACTGACGGCGGTGTTGCTGGGCTGGTCCTCTCTGGGAACGACGTCCATGATAGTGCTATTAGTCCGAAGCCTCTGTTTCGCCTCCGCTATAATGGCGTCCCTATCAGCATCTTGCTCAACTATGAAGGCGAACTCGTTGATTGAGGAACTCCCCGTGAGCCCTATAGCGGCATCTTCAGTAACAAAGACAACTCCAAAGGTCTCGGCGGAGGAGAGAATCTCCTGCCGGTTCTTTGCTGGCCATATATACTCGGGGCTGGTAACGATTCCTGCGATCCCGAAGGTGGTTTCCCTTCCGTCTGCTATGAGGATTACGTTACCTCCCGGCTCTAGCTCGTGATGCTCAGCGAAGCTCTTCTCCACCAGTAGTACATCGCTATCCCCTGCTTCGAAATAAGAACCCTCTTCCAAATTGACGTTATTAACAGCCGGCCGGTTATCAGCGGGCAGCGTTATCACCCGTGCCAGCACCCGCTTAGATTCAGCCCCGGGAAGGGCAAGTGCTATGTCAGCATTGACTCTGCCGGTTACGCTGGCAACTCCTTCAATTGACTCCAGTTCCTCAACGGCCTCGACCGGGGCTTCTTTAACTTTAATCGTGAAATCGGCAAAGCGGAGCTCGTCATAGGAGTAATCATAGGATTGTTTCAGGTTTTGATAACCTATAGACGTGGCCCCGAAGAACATGACTCCTAGTATGATGACCGCGGTTACCGCCAGGAACAGCCCTTTGGATGCAGAGAGGTCTCGCAGCAGTTTTCGCCGCAGCCTGTGTCGGGATATCCTCTTGAGCCTATTCATGGTGATCTACCACCTCAATCCCTGAGGATCGATGGGAGACTCATTAATCCTGTCCTCGATGATCTCGCCGCTGCGGAGACGGATCACCCGATCGGCGATCTCGCCTATAGCGGTGTTGTGGGTGACTAGCAGGATGGTCTTACCGTCCTGTTTGTTGATAGTCCTCATCGAGCTGAGGATGTGCTTTCCGGTCTCAAAGTCCAGCTCGCCGGTGGGTTCATCGCAGAGCAGTATCGGCGGGTCCTTCGATAAGGCTCTGGCTATGGCCACGCGCTGCTGTTCTCCGCCGGAGAGCTCGCTGGGGTAATGGTCGGCACGCTCCTTGAGACCGACCACCTCAAGAACATCATCGGGGGCCCGCGGTGCGTTAACAAGCTCGGCAGCGAACTCGATGTTTTCCCGTGCGGTCAGTGTTGGGATGAGGTTGAAGAACTGGAACACGAATCCGATGTGATTGCGCCGGTAGCTGGTCAAACCCTTGTCATCGAGCGCGCTGAGCTCGATACCATCCACAGTGATCCTCCCCGAGCTGGGAGAGTCGATGCCGCCCACCAGGTTCAACAGCGTCGTCTTACCCGATCCGCTCGGCCCCAGTATGGCGACGAAACCCCCTCTCGTTATGTCAAGTGCTATGCCTGTAAGCGCCTTCACCTCGATGGCTCCCATCTGGTATGTCCGCGAGACATCTTCCAGTTTCAGCACGATATCCCCTGCTTTGGCATGTATGGTGTCAGGCATATTCACCTCCCATAGAGTTAATAAATTTGTCTTCGAGAGCTGCCATCAATTTCTCCCTGTCGTAAATACCGGGGCTGACGATAACCAGAAACATCAGGGCATCGAGTATGAAGGCATATAGCATGGCGACGCCCTCGGGCTCCTTCTCCCCTGTTTGTGTAAAAAGGCGCGTTAAATGGTCGATAAACGGTTCAATCCACAGTTTAAACTCGGAGGACAGCAGGTCTTTTAGCTCCGGCTGGGTAACGATTTGCCACATCAGATGCACGGCCCTGGGATCGGCATCCGCGGCATCGAGACAGCTTTGGGCCAGGGCACGCAGCTTTTCGCGCGGTGGTGCGTTGCTCTCCATCACCTCGGCTACCGGCGTGAAAATCCTGGCAACGATATGGTCGATGAGCAGTTGAAATATCTCCTGCTTGGATCTGAAGTACCAGTATAGATTACCCTTGCTGATACCAGCCCGCTGGGCGATAGCGTCGACGGTAACGCCATGATAGCCACTGTGAGCGAAGAGCTCCGATGCCGCATCGAAAATCTGTTGGCGGCGTTGCGGGGGGATGTCTTTTCTTTTAACTGGGGTTATCATTTCGTAAACTGACCGACTGGTCGGTCAGCTATTGTATTATAGCTCTTGTATCAGTGGGTTGTCAATAGGTCCTATAGCTTGTGCGGTTGTAAACTGACCAACCAGTCGGTCAATTATTTTATTCATGGGGGAATTCGGTATTGATATAGAAGGGGGTAAAAAAGATAACGTTAGAAGCCGAGACGTCGGGATGTTCAGATGCCTGGATGTCGCGACGGCAACTACAACCGGCCTGGAAGTTTCTAGCCCTTCCCAATCCGGCATACCTTGCACCCACAACTGGGGCAGGTCCCCATAGTCGCTGGCTTATTGTTTTTCATCACAATGGCTTTGGCATGTTGGATATCCACCTTCTTCCTACACCGCATACAGTAACCATGCATTGCTAACCTCCCGGTTTTACGATGAATCGAATTCTACTCGGGGCTCTCCGATGGCTCTATCTCCATCTCCAGCAGGGCCTTATTCCGCAGCATGGTGAGGGCCAGTCTCTTGCCGATAACATGTCTCGTGAGCAGACGGTGGATATCGTCGATGTCGGCGGTCGAGGTTCCGTCAATGGAGAGTATGACATCGCCTTCCTGCAGGCCCGCAGCCTGGGCGGGGCTGGACGGGGTAACGCTCACAACCTGGACGCCGGTGTCCTGCCTGAGGTGGAAGTGCCGCCTGACGGGGACGGAGACCGGCACCCGCTGGCCGGCGATTCCCAGATAACCGCGTGTAACCCTGCCCTCCCTGATGAGAAGAGTGATCACCCAGCGCACTGTATTGACGGGTATGGCGAAGCAGATGCCCTGAGCGAACTGGATGATGGCGGTGTTTATGCCTACGACCTGGCCACGGCTGTCCACAAGGGGGCCTCCGCTATTGCCCGGATTGAGAGCCGCGTCCGTCTGGATGATGTTCTCGATAAGTCTTCCGTTGTTGCTCCGCAATGAGCGTCCCAGCGCACTGATGACACCGGCGGTGACCGTGCTCTGAAATCCCAGAGGGTTGCCGATGGCTATGGCAAGTTGCCCCACCCGCAGCCTGTCGGAGTCCCCGAGCTGCGCTGCGGGCAGCCCGGACCCGTGAATCCTCAGCAGCGCCAGGTCCGTAGCCTGGTCCATGCCGACGATTTCAGCTTTGCAGCTTCGTCCGTCGGCCAGGCTTACCTCTACCTTGCCGGCTCCCTCGATGACGTGACTGTTGGTAACCACGTAGCCGTCCGGCGTGATAATGACACCCGAGCCGCAGCCCTCGGCGTCCTGTGGGGCTCGCCCGGAGCGGGCGGAGGACTTCTTTTTCACGCGAATATGAACAACAGCGGGGCCCACCTTATGGACAACGCCGGTCACAGCCTGAGAATAAGCATCAAGAAGTTTAACTTCATTGTCGACCTCTGCGAACGTTTGTCCTCCTGCATCCACGGAGGAAGGGAAATCCAGAAACTTAAGGTCGAACTCTGAAAGCTCTCCAACCATTGCAGCATTGCCTCCACTTTCATGTTATCCCAAAGGGGGCACATTCGCAACGACATCGATCCGGCGGATTCAGAGGTTAGCAATCTGCCCGGCATTGACAACCTTTCCCAATACGGATACAGTGCCATAAGTGCAGGAAGCAGGGAGATTGTCCTGAAATCAGCGTTATCCCGGTTATCCTGTAAATTCGTGATTCCCTCGTTTCAGTCATGATCTGGAAAAAAGCAGATTCCCTATGTCATCCATAAACCGTCTCTATAGTCTTTTCAGGAACAGCAGCTTCATATTCCTGGTCGCCATAGTCGTGGGCATGGCGTTTAGCGGGGGCGCGTCAGCGACCGAACATGCGCTGGTACCGGTGCTGGCCCTGGTCATGGTTATCTCGATACTTGACATCTCACTCAAAGCATTTCTTAACTTCAGGGAAGTGCTCCCTCCTGTACTCGTAACCCTGGTGCTCAATTTCGTCGTTCTGGCCGGTACGTATATCGGGCTGTCATATCTGCTAATCGATGATCCCGACCTGCACCGGGGCTTCGTGCTCATCGCCGCGGTACCCCCCGCGGTTGCCGTGGTCCCCCTGACATTCATTCTGGGCGGGAACACCAGGTTTTCCCTCCTGGGAAATGTGGCCGCATACGTGGTGGCGCTCGCCATTACCCCCCTGATCAGTACGATTTTTCTGGGGGCGAATGTAGTCGATCCCTCCCGACTGCTGATAACGCTCGGCGAGCTGATAGTAGTTCCCATCGTGCTCTCCCGAATCCTGAGGCGTACACGCATAGCGGAGAGCGTGGACAGGTGGAGGGAGCCGGTGGTGAACTGGGGATTCTTTCTGGTGATCTACACAATAGTCGGACTGAACAGGGATATACTCCTCGAGGAACCGGGCACTCTGCTGCCTGCGGCGGCTGTTGCTTTCATCGCCACCTTCGTGCTTTCAGAGGTTGTCAACCGCGTAGCGAAATACTTCGGCGTGGGGAAGGCAGATAGGATCAGCCTGATGCTGCTGGTCACCAGGAAGAACGGCGGCGCGGCGGGGGCTATTGCCCTTATCTTCTTCAGTGCAACGGCTGCGATGCCGGTGGCGGTCATGACCGCGATCTCGGTGCTTCACTTCGTGTGGCTTAGCTGGTGGGTCAAACGGATGCGTTAAGCCCCTTTCACGATGTGCCGGGCAATGTCGTCTATTGCCTCAAACAGCTCGGGCGAGGGCAACTGGTAGTCAGTGCGAATGCTGGTATACCAGTACTTCGGCTCAGGGCGTATGGATATGCCCCCCTTGAAGCCCGTCGTGCTGGCGTACAGCAGACGGTATTTAAGCTGGTAGTCGAGGTTCAGCCTCTGCGC
>CP070819.1:1189094-1192159 GCA_020344295.1 Dehalococcoidia bacterium
CGCATGATCAAGAAGCTGCACGATGACTGTCTCGGAGTTTGCTGGTTCGCCACCATGGGGGTGGACGGAATCGGCAACCTGACCGCTGAGGCGCTGGAAGCAGTAACCGGGTGGCAGGGATTCACGAAAGAAGAGGGTTACGAAGTTGGTGAGCGTGTCATCAATCTGCAGCAGGCGTTTAGTGTGCGGCACGGACACACGCCGGCCCATGACCTCGACATCGGCGGCAGGTGGCTAGACCCACCCAATAGCGGTCTAGGCCAGGGTATAAGCATAGCTCCCCATCTCAGGGAGATGATTGGCGAGTATTATACTGTGATGGGTTGGGACCCGGAAACCGGCAAACCCCTTGCCGATACCCTGAACCGGCTGGGCCTGGAGCAAGAGGCCGCGGATATTGCCGCTGTTGAAATCCCGGTGCGCTTGCAGGATGTAACCTTGAACCTAGAAGAACCGGCAGGAAAGGGGGATGAATAAAGCCATGGTCTATACGATCGATCTGGATTTTGATAAGTGCACCGGGTGTCAGTCCTGCACTATCGCCTGCTCATTGAAGAAAGAAAGGCTGTGTAATCCCCTGTTTGGCCGGATACAGGTAGCGCGTTGGGAGGCTGATGGGCTCTATGTACCTGTGGTCTGCCGTCAGTGTGATGATGCCCCCTGCGAAAGAGTCTGCCCGGTAACTGCTCTGATCCGTGATCAGGCCTCTCAGGTCATCGAAGTAGATTATGACCGCTGTATCGGCTGCCGCATGTGTGTGCTGGCATGTCCTTTCGGTGCGATGCTGGTAAATCCTCATACGCTGAAAATCATTAAATGCGACCACTGCCAGGGCGATCCGCTCTGTGTCAAGGTCTGTCAGAATGAGGCTATTAAATATGTACCTTTGACAGAGGCCCTGCGCGCTAAACGAATGGCCAGTTCACAACGGGTGCTCGATTCGATATCGACGTGAGACCGAAGACAAGTGTTGAGCAAATCCGGATGCCAAAGCTCTTGAGCAAAAGATATTCCCTATTAATCCGTAACAACGGTGGGCTTGATGTTGCCGACGTTTATCCTTGAACCCGGTTCCATACCAAAGAGAAACGCCTACGGTAGATCGCTGGCATCGCCCATAACAAGCCCCTTTCCCAACCTTGATGACTTCCGTTCAAACCTCAAAGACCTGAGAAAAGCGGCGGCCGCTGAACTGGACCTTCTCTCGGAAACGCTTGTCGAAACCCTGCGTAATCAGGCGAACGTTGAGGTGTTCAAGGCGAACGATGCGCAGCAGGCAGTACAGGCCTTGGAGCGGATATGCTGTACATCACAGACTATAGCGGTCAACCAATCCTCGGTTCTTGCCCTAGAGATAATCCCTGAGCTGAGACAACTGGACTTCAGAGTAATCGAGTCCTACTCCGGTGAGTTCCCATTATCCGAAAACCGCTTCGCCGACTACCATCAGCTTCCCCGGGGAACCACCGGCCATCTGGTGGACAGCTTCACCAATACCGACTTGGGCCGAAAGCGCAGCGTTAGTACTGAAAAGAACGGTGTGAAAGATTTTACAGCGCTGCTAGGGGTAAACGCCATCTCGGCTGATAATGGCACTGCCCTTTTTCCTGCAGCACTTCCAGAATATCTCCAGGGTATTTGAGCAGGCACGCCAGATAATATTATTAGTCGCTCTAGACAAGATTGTTCTAAAAAAAGAGGAGGCTCGTCGCCAGGCGCTGGGCATGGGCGTTTTCGGTTGGGAGGCGAAGCTTCTGAGGCTGGGGAGCAAAGGCGGGGAATCCGAGCTGGATGCCCTTTCCTTTATCCCCTCGACGCAGCATCACAATGATCTGGCAGTTATTGTGATGGACAACGGACGAAGGCAACTTCAGAACGGTTACTACCATGACCTACTCACCTGCATCGGATGTCGGGCGTGCATCAGAAGCTGCCCTACGCAACAGTTTTTCGGGATCGATTCCGGATGGAGCCCCAAGGAATATCTGTATTACTTCGTCCAGGGGAAGAACGGCTCGCTCGATCTCTGCCTAAATTGTGGCATGTGTCGTATTGAGTGCCCCCTGGATATCGACTTACCGGGCATGATAGTCCAGGCTAGATGTGATCAGCCCAAGAGACAATCTCTGGCCGGTGCTATACTCAGCAACTTCGAGGTTATGGGTCACTGGGCCTCGGATTCACCTGTGCTTGCCAACCTTGCGCTGAAAAACCCCTTATCTCGCCTGATAGCAGACAGAATACTGGGGATCAGCAAGGATGCGCCAATGCCCGGCTTCCACCATGACACGCTGGCACGCTGGTTCAAATCTCGTGGCGGTCATCGATAAAGCTTGAGTGAAAATGCTTAGAACTGTCGCCTATTTCTCCGGCTGCGCCGCCAACTATGTCGATCCCGACGTCGGCCGAGCCGTCGTGCATGTGCTGGAGAAGAACGGTATCCTGGTTAACTATCCCGAGCAGAAGTGCTGCGGTATGCCTCACCTCGGGCAGAGCAGGATGAACGCTGTGCTTGACCATGCCCAATTCAACATACGCTCCCTGACACGAGAGGGCGAGGACATTGTAACTGCCTGTTCATCCTGTGCCTTTATGATAAGGCACCATTACCCTAGACTGTTGAACACCGAAGAGGTCAGGGCCATATCCAGTCGCACATACGACGTAATTGAATATTTGGGGCAGCTGCATGAGCAGGATAATCTGGACACGGACTTTACCGGCATATACGACAATTTCATTTACCACGCACCATGTCATCTTAAGTCACTGGGGGAGAGACCTATAGAGCAACGGCTCAAGTTTTTAACTGAAATACCGGGACTATCAATTAATCGGTTGGACAAGGGCTGCTGTGGGCTGGCAGGCATCTTTGGCGCCTACAGGCGAAACAGGGCCCAATCGCTTCAAATAGGAGCTGGCCTTTTCGAGGCGCTGCGACAGACACCTAATTGCCAGGTGCTGACTGAATGTCCCGGTTGCAAGCTCCAGATTGAGCAGAATGCCAGGGTTTCCGTCATCCATCCTATACAGCTATTCGAGCGGGCATACCTTCTCTAGTCATC
>CP070819.1:1192259-1210047 GCA_020344295.1 Dehalococcoidia bacterium
CCGCCGGTTAAGAGCAACAGCAGTTAGAGATCTGGTACATTGTGGATTCCTGCTTCCGCAGGAATGATATCGAGGGGATACGAATTTATCTCTAGTGCCTCCTTCTATTTTCATAGCAGAACAACGTTCAATAATCCGCCAACCACTATCGTTGCTGCTATCATAACCCCGATTGCCATGAGCAGGCCTCTGAAGCCCAGCTCCCGGGCGAGCACAACAAATGCGGCGATGCAGGGGAAGAACATGGTGAGTACGACACTGCCCACAACCAGTTGATCGGCGCTGAGCGCAAGCGGGGCGAGAAGACCGATGGCGATGTCCTTGCGCAGCAAGCCGACCACTATGGCAACTACCGCGGCCTCGGGCAGCCCGAAAATCCCGCTGACAACCGGGGCGGTGACTTCTGCAATCTTGTCGAAAACCCCCAGCGAGATAAGGATGCTCACGACCAGGATTGCGAGCAGGATTATGGGCAGAGCCTCCCTGAGGAAGCCGTACACTCTCATCCAGAGCTTCTGAAGCATGGCCCTCCAGTGAGGTATACGATAGGGCGGAATCTCGATGAGGATCTCGGGGCTGAATCCTCTGACCGTGCGGTTCAGGACGAATCCGAGGACCAGCCATACCATAAACAGGGTTCCATAGACCATTGCCAGATATTGCACTCCCTGCTCACCCACCAAGCCGATGATCATGGCCTGGGACGCGGCGCACGGGATGGCGATGGAGATGAGCGTCGCCGTGATCAGCCTCTCCCGTCTGCTCTCCAGTATGCGCGTGGCCATGATCGCGGGCACACAGCAACCCAGTCCCAGCATGGTGGGAATAATAGCGTAGCCGTGCAGCCCGATGCGGTGCATCAGATTATCGAGGAGTACGGCCAGACGGGGAAGGTAGCCCACGTCCTCCAGGACTCCCAGCACCAGATAGAAGGCGAGGATGTAGGGAAGAACGGCACCAAGCGGTATGAACAGGCCCGTGGTCAGCACTCCCATCGACTGTGAGTAGTCGACCGCCCCGTCGAACAGGTTGCCGATTAGTACGTCGTGCCAGAATCCTTCGGAACCCAAGAGTTCGCTCAATTCCATCATCACCGGGGTCCAGAGCCTGTCGAAGAGCGGCTCCATAACATAGCCGATCAATCCCTCGCCGATGGAGCGAATGATAACGAACGATACGGCAAGCACCATGACAGCTATGGGAAGGCCGGTCAGCGGCTTGAGGGACGCATCCTGCAGGCGTTCCAGCCACGTATGATGGCGATGGCTAAGTGTCTGGACTTCGTTGATGATGCTGCCAACAGCGGCCCAGCGCTCGTCGCGGGTGCGCTCGGTCATCTCCGGGGAGGCAGCCTCCGGAATACGGTTGGCCAGCTCCTTCATACCCTCGCCGGTCAGCGCTACTGTGGGGACGACCGGAACTCCCAGGAGTTCCTCCAATCTGGCTGTGTTGATTTCTATCCCACGGTGTTTGGTCTCATCCCAGATATTGAGTGCAACAATAACCGGGATATCCCTCTCAAGTAGTTCGAGGGTCAGGTAGAGGTTGCGCTCCATATTGGTGGCATCGAGGACGTTGATCACCACATCTCCGGTCTGAAGGAGCCGGGATGCGACCTCCTCGGCCTTGGAGGTGGGTTCCAGGGTATAGGTGCCGGGGACATCGATGACCTCAACTTGCTCCTCGCCCAGCATGAGGGAGCCCTTGGTGAATCCAACCGTTGTGCCGGGGTAATTTGAGGCGATTACTTTGGTTCCGGTGAGGCGGGAGAAGAAGGCGCTCTTCCCAACATTGGGGTTGCCCATCAGGAGTATTCGTCTCATTCCTTCAGGGCGGTCATTCTCAACTCCTGTGCTATGACATGACGAGCTCAGGGCTTCTTTTCCTCCACGTCGACCACTATCTTGCCCGCCATGCCGTGGCCGATAGCGACCTGGGATCGGTCTACCCTGACGGTCACTGGTCCTCGCAGGAACATGGAGCTGACCTTGGTTATACGCTTGCCCGGCCTGATGCCGAGTGAATTGAGGCGGTTGAACAGGTGAGTCCCGCCCAGTATCTCAACTACTTTGCCTGATTGACCTGCATGCATGTGGCGGACAGTTATTGGCTTATCCTCTTTCACTGTGTATCCTTTTCAGAAAGCGATTATTATGCTCGTACCGTACTCCTGGTTAGACGAAACTAACTTTCAGGAGTAAAAAAATCAACTCTCCTTTTCCAAGCAGTTAGCTACAATCTCCTGATCACGTTCACCATGCTCAACGAAGTAATTGAATCCTTTGTGCCACAAAGGTTCACCCCTGGGGCACGTAAGGACGAACTCCACGAACTTCGCCAGCCGTTCCAGGCTTGTTGGGCTTAATGAATGCTCCACCTTACAGGCGTCTTCCTGAGCCGTATCGCTGTCGACCCCAAGTATCTCGGACAGGAACCGGAAGAGGACTTCGTGGCGGCGCATAACCTCCTCAGCAATCTTCCTGCCCTTGCCGGTAAGCTCAACATGACCATATCTCCGATGCTTTACGAGGCCATCTTCACTTAGTTTATGCAGGGCTGCCGTAACACTGGGCTTCTTTACACCGAGCCTTTTGCTTATCTGGGTCACCCTCACTTCGACCTCTTCCTCGCGGAGTACCGCTATCGCCTCGAGGTAGTCTTCCATGCTGGCTGTTCGCTCGGTGGTCATTGAGAGCCCCTTGAAATCGTACTTAAATGTATTGTTAGTCTTGTCTAACATCTATTATATTAGCCTTTCCTCGTCATGTCAAGGCCTGAAATTGATAACAATTAAACAATCATTTTTATACCCACCCGGAATGTGGATTGCGGGGGCATTAGCGTCCGCACCCCCATAGTATCGAAATTGACAAGCGAGAGGCCTGAAGGTATTATTCCCTCGGGCATTAGTGCTTTATGAACTAAGTCGAAAAGCGAGAAGGAGGTTCGAAGTGCCTTATAAATCGATAATACTTGAGAAGGCGGATATGCTGGCAACGATAACGCTGAATAAGCCCGATATAAACAATGCCTTCGATGAGCCCATGATGGAAGAGATCGATGACGCAATTAACGATGTTGCCGCGGACAGGGGTGTCCGGGTTGTGATAATTACCGGTGCCGGTAAGGCTTTCTGTGCCGGAGGAGATGTCAGCTACCTGCAGGTTCTTATGGAAAACAGGGCGCATATCGCGAGGACTGTGATAGGCGATGTGGTGCGGAGGCAGGGCACCATGCCCACTGTGGTGCTGAAAATAAGGCAGATGATGAAGCCGGTTATCGCCGCGGTCAACGGGATAGCTGCCGGGGGAGGTATGGGCCTGGCGATTGGATGTGATATGAGGATCGCCTCAGACAAGGCTCGCTTCAGCACCGTTTTTATCAAGAGAGGCGTCATACCTGATTGTGCTGCCACATTCAACCTTCCCCGCATTATCGGAATGGCCAAAGCATGTGAGCTGATACTAAAAGGCAACATTATTAGTGCCCAGGAGGCTGAGCAAATAGGCCTCGTAAACAAAGTAGTGCCTCACGATGAATTGATGAAGGCAACGAGGGAGTTTGCCGGGGAGATAGCTAAGAACCCGCCGATAGCTGTGGGGCTGGCGAAAGCAGCCATGTACAAGGGTATGCTCGAGCCGGATATCGGCAGTCAGATGGACTACGAGGCGTATATACAGAATGCTTTAATGGCTACCGAAGACTTCGAGGAGGGGATCAAGTCCTTCTTCGAGAAGCGCGAGCCGGTGTTTAAAGGCAAGTAGTCGAGTAATTGTCCATATTACAGGACAGTCACAATCCTATTTGAGGAAAGGGGTGCTCATTGGCATACGAGACGGTTATCTATGAGAAAGAGGATAACATCGCGATTATGACCCTCAACCGGCCCGAGGTCAAGAACGCTTTTGACCGCACGATGCAGACGGAGATGGACCTGGTACTGACTGAGGTAGCCAGGGACATGGATGCCAGGGCGCTGATAATCACCGGTGCGGGAAACGCATTCTGCTCCGGGGCCGACATAGCATATCTGATGTCTGTGAGCTCGGACCACACCCTCCATATGACGACGATGGAGGAGATGATACGCGGTGACGGGAATGTACTGACTACGGTGCTAAAGATCAGAAACATGCCCAAACCCGTTATCGCTGCCGTTAACGGCGTGGCCGCGGGTGGAGGATTTGCCATCGCGCTGGCCTGCGATATCAGGCTGGCGGCTGATACTGCACGCTTCAATATGGTATTCACCAAGCGAGGAGTTATACCCGAGTCCGGTTCTACTCTTACTCTGCCACGCCTGATTGGCACTGCCCGCGCGCTGGAACTGGTGTTCACTGCGGAGACGGTGGATGCGGCTGAGGCGGATCGTATAGGTCTGGTGAACAGGGTGCACCCCGCCGACCAGTTGATGACAGCAGCCAAGGAGCTGGCTGCCAAGATGGCCCAGAACTCGCCCATAGCGATGGGATTCGCGAAGGCAGCCATTTACCGGGGTATGGTCGAGACCGACCTCGCCGCGCAGATGGACTACGAAGCGTATGTTGAGAACGTCCTGTTCGGAACGGAGGATATGAAGGAGGGTATCGCGGCGTTTCTGGAGGGAAGGCCTCCCAAGTTTCCGGGCAGGTAGCCAAGTCAGCAGGAGGTAAACGATGGCCGTCGAAGGGCTGGTCTTCAACAAAGAGGACGGGATAGCCACCATTACCTTCGATCGTCCTGAGAAGCTGAATGCGGTCACCGAGGCGATGCGGACGGAGGTGCACCGCATCGCCACCGAGCTTCGTAGTGACGACGAAGTGAAGGTGCTCATTATTACCGGTGCCGGTGAGGCCTTCAGCACCGGCGCCGACGCCAGCGAGCTGACTGCGGACTACAGCGGGCCGATTGAGCCGTATATTCTCAAGAGGCCTCTGGGGTGGTGGACGCTGCCCGTGCGCTATTTCCCCAAACCCACCATAGCTGCCATCCCCGGGGTGGTTGCCGGCGTGACCTTTTCACTGGCTCTGGCCTGTGACTTCAGATTCGCTTCTGACAAGGCCAGATTCAGCATGGTGTTTATCAAGAGAGGGCTTGTCCCCGATGGCGGTGCCACCTACTATCTCCCCCGGATGGTCGGCACATCTAAGGCCCTGGAGCTGATGCTGATGGGAGACACGATCGATGCGAATGAAGCGGAGCGGCTTGGCCTGGTGAACAGGGTGGTGCCGCATGAGGAGCTGATGAAAGTGACCAGGGAGTTCGCCGCCCGGATTGCCAGCGGACCGTCGGTTGCCATCGAGCTGATTAAAAAGGGTGTGTATAAGGGTGCTGTGGGTGAGCTCGAGGCCCAGCTGGACTTCGAGACGCTCGCCCAGCGTATCTGCTTCCAGACGGAGGACTTCAAGGAAGGTATTGCGTCGTTTCTGGAGAAGAGGCAGCCGAAGTTCAAAGGCCGCTAAGAAGTAACTTTGTATAGGGACGACCTGTATGGTCGTCTATTTATTCTCAAGGCCCAGTTTCAGCGCCTGGGACAGCGAGCTCACGGTTATGGGCTGGATACCTGGGGGAGGCTTCTGCCCGCTCTGAACCGGTGGCAGGAGGCAGGCCTTGAAGCCGAGCTTGGCCGCCTCGGCCAGCCGTTTATCCAGCTGCGATACAGTCCTTATCTCCCCGCTGAGCCCGATCTCCCCGAGGGCGACCAGGTCGGGATTGATTCTGGCGTTGCGCAAACTCGAGGCGATGGCCAGAGCAATGCCCAGGTCGGCAGCCGGCTCATTTACCCTTATCCCCCCGACAGCGTTGGTGATGATGTCCTGATTGCCGAGCGACAGCCTAGCTCGCTTGGTGAGGACGGCGGTTATCATGAGCATACGGTTGTAGTCTATGCCGTTCGCATTGCGTCGGGGGAGACCGAAGACGGTGGGGCTGGTGAGCGCCTGGATCTCCACCAGCAGTGGCCTCGTGCCCTCGAGGGTGGGGACGACCACCGAGCCGATCGCACCCTCGGACCGCTGCGAGATCAGGACCTGGGAGGGATTAGCTATCTCAATGAGCCCCTGGTCCCGCATCTCGAAGACACCGATCTCATTGGTCGAGCCGAAACGGTTCTTGACGCTGCGCAACAACCGGTCGGCACTGAATCGCTCTCCTTCGAGATACAGCACGACGTCGACGATATGTTCCAGGGTATGCGGGCCCGCAATCGATCCGTCCTTGGTAACGTGTCCGACCAGCAAAATGGTCGTGTCCGTCGCTTTGGCCCACTGCATCAGTCTGGACGTACACTCGCGCACCTGGGATATGCTGCCCGCTGAGGAGGCAATCCCGCTCTGGTAGACCGTCTGAATGGAGTCGATGACCACCAGCCGTGGCGATATCTGCGTCCCCCGCTCGATGATGGTTTCTAAATCCGTCTCAGGCAGGAGGTAGAGCCCCTCCCCCCGGATGCCCAGCCTGTCTGCCCTTAGCTTTATCTGGTGTACCGATTCCTCGCCGGAAACGTAGAGTGCTTCCACGCCCTTTTCCACAGCAGCCCCCGCCACCTGAAGCAGAAGCGTTGATTTACCGATGCCCGGGTCTCCGCCGATGAGTACCATTGAGCCGGGGACGGCACCGCCGCCCAGCACCCGGTTGAACTCATTGAGGGGCAGGGCAAGACGGGGCATGGCTTCGGCGGTGAGACTTGAGAGTTCCTGTGGCGGAGTTGATTCAGATTGTTTTCTTGCGGGGATGGGCTTTACCACTGTCTCGACGTATGTATTCCACTGACCACAGCTGGGGCAATGCCCCATCCATTTAGGGCTGTCATTGCCGCACTGCTCGCAGATGAAAACGCTTTTAGGTCGGGGCACTGCCTACGCCCTTTCTATCACCGTTAGCTCAGGCATCTCATAGGTAAAAGGGGAGCTCGCCTAGCATTGTACGTAACTAGCCGCGGGCTCCCCTTTTCAGATTCTTACAGCATCAATAGAACGGTGCTAAGCCTCCGCCAGCTTGGCCATAATGCGCTCTCGCACGTTCTCCTGAACGAGCTCGATCCTGACGCCATTTGTCTTGCCGGGGTCGAAATGGGCGAAGGCCATAATCCCCAACATCTTCAGGTAGCAGATCATCTCGAGCCCCTGCGCCTCGGCATTGGCCACCTCTTTCTCGATATCCTCTACTTCATAGCCAAGGTGGTGGATGCCTTCACCGTATTCCTTTAAAAACTCAGTATAGATGCACTCCCCCTCAACAACCTGAACCAGCTCTAGTCTCAGCGGCCCAAACGGGGCGAAGGTCACCTTCATGGTGTAAGGAGTTGGCTTTCCTCTGGTTAGCACGTCGGGCGGCAGGGCATGCTCCGCGATCTCCTCAAAGTCCAGTGCAAATGCCTTGGAGTAGAAATCAACTGCCTTCTCGATATCCTTAACCACGACCGCGATGTGATCGAGCTTCAGATGATTCAGCTTAAGCTGTGCCATATGTCCTACCTCCTTATGTATCCTTAGATTTCGAGTCCAGCTTTCCAGCCCTCGCGCACCGCTTCCAGTATACGGCGGGGCTCGACACAGTCACCAACGCTCTGCACCTTCACGCCTTTTATCTTGTCGGCGAGATCGGTGTTCGGCGTAGAACCGGCAGCGATCACAATGGTATCGGCGACAATATTCTTCATCGCGTCGGCTGCAATCTCAGCCATCGTGGTCACACCGCCGCGTACATGGACACGGACTCCGGTGTCTGTTGCCGCCTGGTATAGCACACCGGGAATCAAGCGGACACCTTTCTGCTTCAGCCGGTCCACCAGTATCATCCTCATGTCGGGATTCATCTTGTCCGCCATGAACCGGCTTCTGCGGACGACGGTTACCTCTTTGCCCTTGTCAGCAAGGAATTCGGCGACCTCGCATCCCACCAGATCGCCTCCGATGACCAGCACCCTGTCGCCCACTTTAGCCTTGCCCATAAGGACATCCTCGGCCATTACTACATTGCGGAGCGTATTCAGACCAGGGACTTCTTCATCCGGGATGACGGGCTTGACCCCGGTGGCACAGATGACCACATCGGGCTTGATTTTCTTGACGTCACCCGCCGTCAACTCCTTGCCCAGTTCCACCTTAACCTTTTGCTTTTTAAGTTGATTTTTCTGGAAGGCTATCAGGTCATTTATCTTCGACTTATGTGGAGGTATCGCGGCCTGAATTAGCTGCCCGCCCAGCTTCTTGTTCTTCTCGTAGAGGGTTACCTTGTGGCCCCTGAGCGCGGCGACCCGCGCCGCCTCCATTCCCGCGGGTCCTCCACCGGCGATCAATACCTTCTTGGACTTGGATGCCTTCTTAATCTCGAATTCCTTCTCGCGTCCTACCGAGGGATTCACTGAGCAAACAACCCCGTCTGCCCAGGCTGCGGTCTCTATACAGTGATTGCAGAGGATGCAGGGTCGAATCTCGTCTTCCTTGCCTTTCGCCAGCTTATTGGGAAGATCGGGATCGGCCTGTATCGAGCGGCCCATGGAGACGAAGTCCAGCTTCCCGGCACTTATCGCCTTGTCTCCAGCCTCCGGCGTTATCCGCGCTGCGGCGATTATGGGGATATTAACCACCTTTTTGACCTGCTCAACCATATCCAAATAAGGGGCTACCCCATGTACTTCTACAGGGCACATCGAGTAATACTGCCAGGCGTAATCGTAGAAGCCGCCCACCGAAAAGTGTATGGCATCGGCGCCGGCTGCCTCGAACATGGGTGCGTGAATCAGGGTATCCTGAAGGGTCACACCATACTCGGCTATTTTACCGTCACCGACATAGAAAGGTTCCATTAAGCTGGTCCGGCACCATAACGGGAACTTCTTTCCCACTTCCTTTCTGACGGCCTTCAGGGTTTCGCACATAAACCTGGCTCTGTTCTCCAAACTGCCGCCATATTTGTCTTTACGCTTATTCCAGACCGCGGAGCGGAACTGGCTTTGCGCATTGATATTGGCGCCGTGAATCTCAATGGCATCGAATCCCGCTTTAATAGCCCGCCTCGCCGCTTCGGCGAAACGTTGATGGGCCAGTTTGATATCATCGATACTGAATTCCAGTGGCAATTCTGCTCCGAATACGGGCCTGCCCTCGGGCTTTACCCAGAGAGTTCCGAGGTAGATCTGCAGGGTGGCCTTGGCACCATTCTTATGGATAACCTTGGTCAGTTCCTTCAGTCCAGGAATGTGCTTGTCGTCGTCGATGTTCAGACTGAAAGGCAGCCGTGCCCCGCTCATCTGGGTATCGACAGCGGCGTTTTCGATTATATCCAGCCCGATACCGCCGGCTGCCCGCGCTGCGTGATACGCCAGAAACCGGTCGGTAACCTCTCCTTCAAAAGTGCATACATTAGTCCCCATCGGCGGATAAACGATACGATTTTTAAGCTGAAGTGTGCCGATTCGACCCGGGGAAAACAGTCTCTCGTATTTCGTTTTGGCCATTAATTCCTCCTTTGATTTAAAGATAGTCAGGGGATGGATTATGGATCAAGTACTTAGAAACGCTTTCGAGCTGATAATTTGAGGAACCGCCATCTAGTGAGAATGGTGGAAGCATATTATCCTGTAGTGTTTTGGTTGTCAATAGTTAGTTTCAGTGAAATTGTCTATTAGCCTGAATTAACAAACTGAATCTCCCGATTTGTTGAGCTTTTAAGATTGTATATGCTTCAGGCTGATAAGCTGCCTACATTCTCTAATGGAGCTTCCATCTTCGGGTCACGTGATCGCCCGAACCTTTTAGCGGGACGCCTTCATCCAGGATTCTAACTGCCTCTTCAATCACGTCGTCGATTATATCTTTGACGGGCTTTCGCCTGTTCAGCAGCCTTGTGGCCTGGCTTACAGGCGTTATCAGTATCTGATCATACTCACTCTCATCGCTGTGCTCGAACGCATAGTCTATGATGTGCTCGGTCAGCAGGAGGTGCAGCGGCCAGCCTAAAGGAGGAAGCGGCCCTTTGTCCCATGATTCGGTCATGGGATTCCTGAGCTGTCGAGCGGTCTTGCCGGTATAGCCCTTGGTGATAACGGCATCGCGTTCAGTAGCGGCGATGATCCTGTCCTTCTGTCCTTCCGTAAATGTTACATCGGGTGTCAGCAGGAACATAGAGCCGCACCACACTCCTTCCGCACCCAGGGCCAGAGCGGCGACCAGCCCTCTGCCATCGGCGATGCCACCGGCGGCGGCCACAGGGGTGGGTTTCACTGCATCTACTATCTGAGGCACGAGGGCCAGCGTGCCTATAGTCCCGGTATGACCGCCGGCGTCGTAGCCCTGGGCAACTATTACATCCACCTGGTCTTCGACATGTTTCATCGCCATCTTGACGTTGGCGCCTATGCCAATAGTCTTTATTCCTCGGGCACGGCACTCGGTCATCGTCCACCCCAGTCTGCCAAGCCCGGCAGCGAGTACGGGGACGCTGTTCTCGAGGCAGACCTCTATCATCGCTTTCGTTCCCTCAAGGGTCCACAACGCTACTTCTCTTTGCGTAACATAATCTTCCGGCACCGCAAACTTCCGCCTCAACTCTTTCTCATAATCACGATATTCCTGGGGTATGGCCTCGTAGAGCTTCTGCTTACTGAATCCGGCGTAGTCCTGCAGGCTTTCAGGCAGCAGGAGGTCGATGCCGAAGGGTTTACTGGTGCCTTTTCTTATCTCTCTTATCGCCGCATCCAACGTTTCGGGGGTGTAAGTGGCACCTCCGAGGGTGCCCAGGCCACCAGCCTCTGAGACTGCGATGACAAGTGGAGGGTCGGAAAAGCCACCCATGCCAGCCTGGATAATGGGATACTCGATACCAAGCAGATCACAGAGTTTTGTATGAAGCTTTCTTCTGGCCAATATGAGCTATGCCTCCATATCTTGAAAAAAAGTACCTGGGTCAGATGCTATAGGCTACACCATTTGACAGCTAAAGATCAAGCAAAATATTCAATGAGGTAGCGAATAGATTTCTTCCTTCTCATAGTAAATGTATTAGCTTTTTATGACAGGGAACTACAATCGTGGCAAGCAAAAAAAGGCAGATGGAGGCAAATACTCTTAATGCCGAAGGATAACGAGATTAGCGGGGATTCAGAAATAGCGGGAGCTTAAGACGTGGGACTCACCAGGGCGGCGCTGCTCAGCACTATCTCCCCGTTCTGACAGTCGATTAGTACAGTGTCCCCGGGCTGGAACCTGCCCTCGAGCAGAGCCTCGGAGAGCGGGTCTTCCACTGTATGCTCGATCACCCTTCTTAACGGCCGGGCGCCGAAGGCGGGATCGTAACCCTTTTCTCCCAGGAAGTCTTTGGCGGCATCGGTTGTTTCCAGCGTGAGGTCCTTGTCCTTGAGCTGGATCTCTACCTGGGAGAGCATAAGCTCAACAATCCTGCGGATATGCTCCTTAGTCAGGGCATGGAACACGACGGTCCCATCGATACGGTTGAGGAACTCAGGGCGGAAGGTCTTCTTCATTTCCTCGATCACTTTGTCTTTCATCTTATCGTAGGATAGCTGGGCGACTTTCGCCTCATCGCTGAGAGAAATGAAGCCGATAGTGCCTTCCTTCCTGATAAGTTCAGAACCGATGTTGCTGGTCATGATGATTATGGTATTGCGGAAGTCGACCCGTCGTCCTTTGGCATCGGTGAGATGCCCATCGTCAAATATCTGCAGCAGTATGTGAAACACATCGGGGTGTGCCTTCTCAATTTCGTCGAGCAATATCGCCGAGTATGACTTGCGTCTGACAGCCTCGGTCAACTGCCCGCCTTCTTCGTATCCGACGTATCCGGGGGGGGCGCCGACAAGTCGCGCCACGGCATGCTTCTCCATAAACTCGGACATGTCGAGTCTGACCAGGGCATCCTCACTGCCAAACATGAATTCAGCTAGAGCACGGACCAATTCCGTCTTCCCTACGCCCGTGGGGCCGAGGAAGATAAAGCTTCCGATGGGTCGCCTGGGATCTTTCAAACCGGCCCGGGCCCTTCTGACGGCTTTAGATATGGCTACAATAGCCTCGTCCTGGCCGACTATCCGTTTATGTAGCGACTCCTCCATTTGCAGCAGGCGCGCGGTCTCATCCGAAGCCAGGCGTGTCACCGGAATACCGGTCCACATACTGACCACTTCGGCGATGTGCTCCTCGGTCACCACCTTTTTCTCGGTTTCGAGCGCCGGGAGCTCCTCTTCACGCATCTCGTCCAGCTTGCTGTCCAGCTCCAGTTCCTTGTCGCGCAGCTCTGCAGCTTCTTTGAACTGATCTTTGGAAAGGGCCTTGCTTTTATCCTTACGTACAGTGTCCAACTCCTTTGCGGTGTCGCTCAGTTCTGAAGTAATGTCGGGCTGCTTGATACGCAGACGTGAAGAGGCTTCATCGATCAGATCGATCGCCTTGTCGGGCAGGAAGCGGTCCGGGATATATCTCGCGGCCAACCCAACTGCCGATTTAACGGCTTCATCGTCTATGTTCAATCGGTGATACTCTTCGTAGCGGCTCTTGATGCCTCTAAGTATCTCAATCGCCTGCTCGGTCGTGGGCTCTTCAACCAGGATGGGCTGGAACCGGCGTTCCAGAGCGGCATCCCGTTCCACATGCTTACGATAGTCATCGAGGGTGGTTGCACCTATGCACTGTATTTCACCACGCGCCAGCGACGGCTTCAGAATACTGGCGGCATCGACTGCCCCCTCGGCAGCGCCAGCACCAACCAGAGTATGGATCTCATCGATAAAAAGGACGCAGTTAGCGGCGGTCTTGATCTCTTCGATGACCTTCTTCAACCGCTCTTCGAATTCACCCCTGTATTTCGTTCCCGCAACCAGCGAGCCCACATCGAGCGTAAGCAGTCTTCTCCCCCGCAATGTCTCGGGGACATCTTCGGCAGCTATGCGATGAGCTATGGCTTCAGCAATAGCTGTCTTTCCCACCCCGGGCTCTCCGATCAGGACGGGATTGTTTTTAGTACGCCTGGAGAGGACCTGGATTACACGCTCGATCTCTCGGGCGCGCCCGATAACTGGATCCAGCTTACCAGCCAGGGCCGCGGCGGTCAGATCAACGCCGAGCTGGTCAAGAGTTGGGGTTTTGGTTGTAGGTCGGCTCGCTGAATGAGCAGCACCCTGACTATGGGTGCGACTTAGCTCGGAATGCACTCTGTCTACACTTACACCGAGGCTCTCCAGAACGCCGGCAGCAACACCCTCGCCCTCTCGTAACAGTCCCAGCAGTATATGCTCAGTCCCGATATATTGATGACCCAATAGACGCGCCTCATCCACCGCGAGCTCGATTACTCTCTTCGCCCTTGGGGTGAGTCCGACCTCATTTTGAGTAGAGCCTTCTCCACGGCCGATAATGAACTCGACGGCGGCTCGGACCTTATTTAAACCGATGCCAAGGTTGGAGAGGATCTTCGCTGCCATCCCCTCCTCCTCCCGCACCAATCCCAGTAGTATATGCTCAGTTCCGATATAGTTATGGTTGAACCTGCGTGCTTCTTCCTGAGCCAGAGCCAAGACCTTTCGAGCTCGTTCTGTGAACTTATCGAATCTGTTACTCATATATAACACCCTTGATAAATATAGGGATATTTAGTTGCGGTACTATCTACAATCTTATTTTAACACATATGTCCAAGCAACAAAATAGCCCAAATTTACTAAAGCTATCGAAATTTGGGCTATTTAATGCTTCCCGGCAATGGCATATTTTCCGCAAGGGGTTGCCCCCTCAGTATCGTCTGCGCTGGGGAGTTTCACTTCCGTGTTCGGGATGGGAACGGGTGGGTCCACCCCGCTCTAATCACCAGGAAGCAATATCATCGATCCGGTATTTGTATTTAATTGTTAAAAGAGCTCGTCGTTACCTTCGGGAAGCCTGCCGTGTTCCTGCATAAAATGCTGTATAAGTTCGCTCTCACGCATAGTATACATCATGGTTTCCTCAAAATGCAAGTAGCGCGCCTTTTCCACCCATTCGTCACCCGATTCCATTATCTCCTCCAACCCCTCGCGAATGTTCTGGCCGCTTCCTATATATATAACCTCTTTACACTCGTCAAGCAGCCGAAATACGCCATCCGTCTCGGGGGCAGCACTTACATTCTCCGGCGTAAACTCCAGCCACTCATCCGGCGGCAATATAACAGGTGAGATCTGGAGCCGCAGGTCACATTGCAGGCAGCGCCCCGATTCCTCGGCGGCTATTGCCTTGTTGAAACCAAGCGCAACTTCGGAGAATTCGCCCGTTCTGCTTGCTATTGGAAGGCAGGGAACCGCTGCCCGGCCTCTTGCGGTGAATCCCTCATCGCGGCCCAGCCAGGGATTGGCTTTTTCCGCTTTAGACGGTGTCTCATCGATATCACCGCTCCCTCCCAGATACCCGTCTATGGAGGCTGCCGCTTTCCTTCCGGCGGCGATCGCCTCGATAACCGAGGCTGGCCCGCTGACAACATCCCCTCCCGCGAACACGCCTTTCACATTCGTTGCCAGGGTTTCGGAATCGACCTTCACTTTACCGTCGCCTATAATCTGCACTTCGAAGTCATCCGGCACATCCGGCGTCTGGCCGATGGCAACGATTATCTGGTCCGCTTCGAGTGTAAAAAGGTCGGTCTCATCATACGTGGGACAAAAGCGGCCGTCTTTATCGAAAACGCACGTACAGCGTTTGAGTTCTACTTTTTCGATAGTCCCATTGCCCGAGATGCGGCACGGACCCCAACCGTGGTGAATCGTAATGCCTTCCTCCTGGGTTGCCTCGATCTCCTCCGGTAAAGCCGGCATCTCATGAGGCTGTTCCAGAGCGACCATTTCCACTTTCTTGGCACCGAGGCGCAGTGCCGTGCGGGCCACATCCACAGCGACATTCCCCCCACCGATGACGACAACCGTGTCATTCACCTGAGGGGGGCTATCTGCGCCGCTCGCCTGCCGTAGAAATTCAACACCATGGCTGATACCGGGTATACTCTCGCCCTCCACACCGAGTGAACGGCTCTTCTGAGCTCCCATCGCGAGGAAGACAGCGTTGAATCCTTCGTTCCAGAGAGTATCGAGGGAATCGATCTGGATTTCGGTCCTGACTTCGACGCCGGAATCCTTGATATTGCCGATTTCGGCATCGAGTACGTCTCTAGGCAGGCGATATTTAGGAATACCGAATCGCATCATCCCCCCCGGTTCAGGCAGTGCCTCGAAAACGGTTACGCAATGGCCGCACTTGGTGAGGTAATAAGCGGCGGTAAGCCCCGCCGGGCCCGATCCAACTATCGCCGCTTTTTTTCCGGTGGGCTCCGCCTTAGCGGCTGACTGCGTTTCGGATACCTGGTCGGCGGCGAAGCGCTTGAGGGTGCATATGGCGATAGGTTCATTTAACTGCCCGCGCCGGCACACAGTCTCGCAGGGATGAATGCAGACACGGCCAAGTACTCCAGGGAAGGGGACACGCTGGCGTATTACAGCGAGCGCATCCTCATATTTGCCCTCAGAGATCAGGCGTACATATTGGGGTACATTTATCCCTGCAGGACAGGCGTTAGTGCACGGAACAAGCGCTGACTCACGTTCCGCCCGCTTGATGTCGAGGTCGAGCAGAGCTCCAGTTGGGCAGACCTCGACGCAGGCGCCGCAGAACTTGCACCCCGACTCCTGCAGAGATGGCGCGATAGTCCCCGCTATGATCTCACCATCGCGACTAACGAAGCCAAGCGCGCTTACTCCCCTTAAGTCCCGGCAGGCTCTGACGCACCTTGTACAGCCGATACAAAAGTTATAGTCCTGAGTAAACAGGGGTTCGTCCTTCTTAACGGGTAAACCTCGGTGTATGTAGCGAGGGGTGTCATCTTTGATCCCTATGAAGTCACACATCGGCTGGAGTTCACAGTAGCCCAGCTTCGAGCAGCAGCGCTCCTGGACAGGCAAGCTTTGTGGGCATGATTCGAAGGGGCTGCAGCCTTCTCGTTGACTGCAGGTCAGACAAGAGTGCGGGTGCCTGGCCAGAATGGCTTTCAGGTGCTCGCGCCTGAGCTCCTGGACCGCTGGTGTACTGGTGCTGACTTTCATCCCGTCAGCGGCCGGCAATGTGCAGGAGGTCTGGGGTTCGGCCATACCCTCCACCTCTACGATACACAGTCGGCAACCCTGATACTCTTTATGGGTATCGGAGCTCTCGTACGGTTGTCCCCCGAGGTAGATCACGCTTTCCGGCTTCTGTCCCTGAGCCGGAGGCAGGTCGGGATGAGCGCAGAGGGCTGGTATATATATACCGGCATGATGAGCGGCCTCAAGGACTGTCTTGCCCTCCTCTATCTCCACCTCGACATCATCGATATGCAGCTTCACTATAGCCATTGATATCCTCCCTGAAGATTATAATTGGGGCTCGAATTGAGAGTCAACCGCGAGGCTGCGGTCTGCAGTTGAATCATATGCAAAAAAACCGGGGTGAGCGGCCATATTGTCTAAGCGTCCGCTCACCCCAGGAGAGTACGAAACGGTTTATTCTAGAACAATCCGCTGACCTTTCCGGTCTTTACATCAACATCGACCTTTCGGAACGCCGGATCGGATCCGGTTCCGGGCATCAGGCTGATAGTACCCGCGCAGGGGCAGAGGAACTTGGCGCCGGAGTAGATCAGTATATCTCGAATGGGGAGAGCCCATCCCTTGGGTACACCTTTGACGGCAGGGTCGTGGCTCAGGCTCAGGTGGGTCTTCACCATCATAGTAGTGTAGTCATCGTATTGAGGATCGTTCTCCAGCATCTTCGCTTTCTGCTCGGCTTCGGGGGTCCAGCTCACGCCATCGGCTCCGTACACCACCTTGGCGATCTTCTCAACCCTGTCGCGAAGCTTCGTCTCCAGCGGGTAGAGGAACTTGAATTCATTGGTGTCCTTGCAGGCGTCAACAACCGCATCGGCCAGCTCCAGAGCACCATCGCCGCCATCGGCCCAGTGTGTGGATACAGCACAGCGTGCGCCCGCTTCCTCGGCCGCCTTTCTCACCAGGGCAATTTCATCCTTGGTATCAGTATGGAAGCAATTGACGCACACCACGGGATTGATGCCGGAGGTCCTGATCGTGTTTATATGGTGCACCATATTCGGCAGCCCCTTCTCCAGAAGGCCGAGGTCCTCTTTGGTGTAGGCCTCGGGCAGGGCAACGCCGGGCGTCACCTTGGGTCCGCCTCCGTGCATCTTAAGGGCACGGATTGTGGTGGTCAGGACCGAGACATGGGGAGTGAGGCCGATCAGACGGCACTTGACATTCCAGAACTTCTCGAAACCGATGTCCGCGGCGAATCCGCTCTCGGTCACATGGTAGTCGAACATCTTCAACCCGATGCGGTCGCCGATGATCGACGACTGTCCCACGGCGATATTGGCGAACGGCCCGGCATGCACCATGCAGGGCTGGTACTCCACCGAGCAGCACAGCGTGGGGTTAATGGTGTTGCGCATCCAGGCGGTCATGGCGCCGCCCACCTCCAGATCGCCCGTGGTGACGGGATTGCCGGCCTTATCGAAGGCAACTGTGATCTTGTCCATCCTCTCGCGCATATCGGCCAGGTCCCTGACAATCGAGAGCATGGCCATCAGCTCGGAGCTCACAGCGATGCCGAACTTGGACTGCATCAGGAAGCCGTCCATGCGCCCGCCTATACCTATGACGATGTTGCGCAGGCTCTGGGCGCAGAAGTCCATGATCCAGCCCATCTCGACCCGGGTCGGGTCCACATCCAGGCGGCGCATCTTGGTCAGCCGCTCCAGCTGCTCGTCGTTGTAGTTGCGCTCG
>CP070819.1:1210147-1213147 GCA_020344295.1 Dehalococcoidia bacterium
ATCGATATGGAGTGCTTGATGAGCACCCAGGAAGGTGCGGTAAGCAGGGACCCTGCGATGATAGAGGCGTTGAAGGAGTATTTCAAGACATCGGGAATGCGTATTAAGAGCGAAGACGAACAGGCACAGGACTGGAGGGATGCCGCTGTTCAGGTAGTTATCCTCTGTGCCACAGGAAAACCCTTCGGGTTCACCGAGTTCGAGCATGTAAAAGAGAGGCACAACTATGTCGCCCAACTGAAGAAGGACTATCCGGACGTAGTCCTGGGTTTCTGGGTGGGGCTTCCCCTCGACTGGGGTGTCTGGACGGCTCTGAAGGAGCTGGAGAGGTGTATCAAGGATCTGGGAAGCTACGGCGTCTTTGTTTCCGGTATGGCTGGCGTCCCGGCAAACGACAAGACATGGTGGCCTTTCTATGAGATGTGCCAGGAGGCGAAAGTCCCCATCAAGATCACGGTTGGCGCAACAGCCGGAGGCGCCGGGCAGGGTGGTGGAATGGGCATACGCCTGGCGACCGAAAATCCAATCCCCAATATAGATGACGTCGCCGCGGCTTTCCCCGGCCTGACCATCATCGGGCATCACTACCCCTGGCCCTTCATCGACGAGATGACGGCGGTAATGATACACAAGGACAATGTGTATTGCGAGGTTCATGGCTGGAGGCCCAAATATCACCACGATTTGTTTAAGAGGGAACTGAACACACGTGTAAAAGACAAGATAATGTTCGGCAGTGACTACCCTTTCTTTCAGTACGAAGTGCTGTTCGGAGACTGGGAAGCAGCCAATCACAAGCCGGAGGTATTGCAGAACGTATACCTTAATACTGCGCGGAAGGTACTGGGTTTAAATCAGGAACCTAAATAAGTTAATAGCTCGCGAAAACGGAGGCAGTTCAGATGGATTTCAGTTTCACACCCGAGCAGGAAAGTCTGCGGCTGGAGGTGCGGGAATTCCTGCAGAAGGAGGTCACCGACGAGAGCAGGCTGGATTTTAAATACGACCGTCCGTACAGCCCCGATACCAAATCTTTGTTTCGCAAGCTGGGGGAAAGGGGCTGGCTGTGCCCGGTTTGGCCCAAGGAATGGGGCGGCCTTGGCGCTTCGGCTCTGACTAACTATGTAATCCAGGATGAGCTGGCACTCGCGTTCGCACCAACGCCTTTCGCCGTGATCGGGGCTATGGTGGTGGGGCCGACACTTCTAATGTACGGCAATGAGCAACAGAAGAACGAGTACCTGCCGAGGATTGCTCGCGGTGAAATCGAGTTCTCCATGGGCTACACGGAGCCAGGGTCGGGGTCGGACCTTGCTTCGCTCTCCATCAGAGCCGATGACAAGGGCGATCATTATCTGGTAAACGGGCAGAAGATGTTCAGCACCAAGGCCGACTTCGCCGATTACGGCTGGCTAGCGGTCAGAACCGACCCCGATAATCCCAAGAAACACAAGGGTATCTCGCTGCTCATCGTAGACCTGAAGAACACACCCGGGATTACTATCAATCGCATTTACAATATGAGCGGTTATCATTCCTGCGAGGTCTTCTATGATGACGTCCGCATTCCCAAGGAGAACCTGGTCGGCGAACTAAACCAGGGCTTCTATATAATAGGGGCCGCTCTTCTCTTTGAACGGGCGGTCACCATCAGTGGATTCCACCGCCCGCTGGAAGTCTTAGTGGATTATGTCAAGAATACCAGGCGCGGGGGAAAGCTGTTGTCGGAGGATCCGCTTGTCCGGCGCAAGCTCGCTGAAATAGAAATGAAGTTCGCTGTAGCGAAGGTGGTTGCCTTGCGCCTCGCGTGGATGCAGGAGCACAAGATGTTCGCGTTGAACGAGACTGCTATAGCGAAGCTGCTCAGCACTGAGATGGTCTACGACCTCGCCAATGTAGGGACACAGATCATGGGGCTCTACGGAGGGCTCGTGGCCGATTCCAACTACGCGGAGCTAAAGGGTTGGATCGCTCACATGTATCAGGAGTCACCTCACTACAAGATCGCAGGCGGCACTTCTGAGATTCAGAGACAGATCATCTCTACCAGGGGTCTGGGGCTACCCCGGGGCTAGTTCAACCACCCGGGCTTTCGATGGGTGGCTCAACCTTGATAGCAATCCCCGCAGTTTGTTGCCGTGCCATCCATTCTCAGCCCCGGGACGTGCCTGATCACCATAGAGTGTATAATAGAAGGTAGGAAAAAACTCTGGGAAGAGTTAAGGAGGCGGTGGAAATGACGATATCAGCGGAGAAAACGTTAACACAGAAACTGGCCGATCAGTTCCGTTATCGTACTATCATGGGCCAGCGTGACTATCGAGTTGAAGAGGAGGAAAGGCTGGGCAAGATTAGCCATATTCGACGGACGCTGAAACTCGATGTCGAGCGCGCCCGGTACGTCACGCAGGCATATAAAGAGAATGAGGGCGAGCCGATCGTCATCAGAAGAGCCTGGGCGATGGCCAACCACCTGGACAATATGTCGATATATATCTCCGAGCATGACCGTATCGCGGGCAACACTGCGAGAACCCCTGACCACACGATCAGCTATCCCGAGCTATACTGCCGCTGGGTGGACAAAGCTATCGATATGGGCTACAGGGACATGCTCAGCGACGAAGAACGGGACGAGATGCACGAGATCAACGAATACTGGATGAATAAGTCTATACATGGAGCGGAGCGTTTCTCACTTGCTGAAGAGGACAAGCCCTACTGGTCTTATATGAATCACGGGGTATTCGTCTGGGTGCATGGGGCTCATACCGGCCAGATGCCGAATTATGAGAAGCTGTTCCAGGTAGGTCTAAACGGCGTACTGTCTGAGGCCGAGGACAAACTAAATGAGATTAAGAGTGATAAAGAACTGATACGCGACTATCCCAAGGAGTACTTAAAGAAGAAGGCTTTCCTGGAGTCAGTGATCATAAGTGTTGAGGCGGCAATCAGGTGGGGAAAGAGGTATGCTCAGCTGGCAAGAGCCATGGCCGCCGC
>CP070819.1:1213247-1223318 GCA_020344295.1 Dehalococcoidia bacterium
CAGACGATACATAATTTTCGGCCGTGTGAAGGCCTCTGATAAGAATATGACTTCGGGGTACTCCCTTTTGATTTCACTGATCAGCCACTCCCAGAAAGCAAACGGTTTAGTGTGGGGATTATCCACCCGGAAGATACGGACTCCCTGCTCTATCCAGAAAAGGATTATACTTTTAAGCTCAGTCCAGAGTTCCTCCCGGCTATCGGTCTCAAAATTCAGTGGATAGATATCCTGGTATTTCTTGGGTGGATTTTCTGCATATTGGATTGTTCCGTCAGGCCGCCACTTAAACCACTCCGGGTGTTCTTTAATGTATGGATGGTCTGGGGAACACTGGAAAGCAATATCCAGTGCAATTTCGATGTTGTATTTTTTTGCTTTATCCACAAAGCTCCGGAAATCCTTCAGGGTACCGAGTTCGGGGTTTATCGACTTATGTCCGCCTTCTTCCGAGCCAATAGCCCAGGGCGTTCCTGGATCATTTGGCCCTGCTTTAAGGGAGTTATTCCTACCTTTGCGATGAGTATGGCCGACAGGATGAATCGGTGGTAAATAAAGCACATCGAAGCCCATTTCTGCTATATAGGGAAGTCTGGCCTCACAGTCTTTAAAAGTGCCGTGTCGTCCAGGTTCATTTGCCGTTGAACGAGGAAACATCTCATACCATGTACTGAAACGTGCCTTTTCTCGTTCAACTTTTACTTCTAGCTCCTTTGAATATTGTGATGCGGAGCGTCGATCCGTATATTTCTCCATTAGTACAGAAACATCTTCACTCAAAGCCAGCTTGATCCTGGCCGGCTCCTTTTCAGCATCTGCATTTAATATCTTCTGCCATGCTTTAAGGGTTTTCGTATCAGCAGACAAAGCACGTTCAGTCGCCTCTCCGATCAGCCTCGCCCCTACAAGCAGCTCTACTGCAACCTGTTGGTCTGCCTCAACCTTCTTCGCCAAATCCCGGCGCCATGTCTTGAATTTATCCACCCATGCCATAACAGTATAATAATATGACTTCTGTTCGGTCACTGTAAAAGAACCTCGCCATCTATCATTACCGAGAGGCTCCATTGGAGTCTCGATCCAGTCAGCATCGCCCTCTTTGCGGTACAGCAGCAACGTAGAGATAGCATCATGGCCGTCTGCGAAGACATCGGCTTCTACGACTACTTCTTCGCCGACCGTGCGCTTTATCGGGAAACGCCCTGAATCTATCTCAGGCTTCACTTCTTCAATAACCAGAGGTCTCTCATCCATTTATACTTCCCGACACCTTTCCCCTGATAGCAAACCTTATATACTGCCAACCCAAATCTAGATCAGGTAACATGCAGTGGGATAAATAGTAAACTATAGATGCGAACTGTCAAGCTTTTTCATAAATGTGCATTTTCTGGGTTATGTATTGAACTGCATTGTCTCTCTCCGAATAAGAATATTATATCCTAATTTTCCTCTATATTAACTGTGATAAGTTCGTAACATTTTTCTTCAACATTTTATGACTTTCCTATCAATCCGTAATACTATGTAAGACGAAGAAATCATTGACATTATTTTTATAATATAAGACCAGCGCTAAAGGTTTACAGTCTTTGTATATCTGATCAGCCCTTGTAAGGAATGTTCCGAATAAAATGACCGAAAGTTCGAAGCTTCAGGATTCCAGTAACTGGTACCAGCTACCGGTAAACAAGGTTATCGATAGCTTCTCTGTCGACACCAGCCTTGGCCTTAGCTCCAGTGAAGCAAAGACAAGGTTGGAGAAATACGGATACAACGAATTAAAGTTCAAGAAACAGAGCGCTATCGTCCGGTTTTTTCTTCAGTTCCGAAGTTCTCTTGTCTACGTACTGCTACTTGCTGCCATAGTCACTGCCAGTCTGGAAATGTGGATAGATTCGGCGGTAATCTTTATCGTCGTCATAGCTAACGCGATAATTGGCTTTATCCAGGAAGGAAAAGCGGAAGCCTCCATGGAAGTACTTTCTAAAATGATGGTTCTCGAGTGTACCGTGCGGCGGGATGATGAACATAAAGACATACCGGCACGTGAGCTGGTACCTGGTGACATCGTACTGCTGGAGGAAGGCGACCGTGTTCCAGCCGATCTGCGTTTGTTCTATGTTAGAGATCTCTCCATCGATGAAGCCCCGCTTACAGGTGAGTCTGTTCCAGTCGATAAGACAACGGAGCCGCTAATGAATCCCGACCTGCCGCCGGGGGACCAGCGCTGCATAGCTTTCAGCGGTACTTTCGTCTCACGTGGTACGGGACATGGAATTGTTGTAGCTACTGCGCACCAGACTGAGATCGGCAGGATCGCTGAATTGATGAAAGAAACCAAAGCTGAAGCAGCGCCGCTAATGAAGAAAATGGCCCAGTTCACCCGGGTACTAATCATTGCCATATTGATCCTGGCGGCGATAAACCTTGTTCTTGGTGCTACACTTGGCGGATATGATCTCGTGTATTCCTTCCTCGCGTCTGTGTCCCTAGCTGTTGCTGCTATACCTGAAGGATTGCCCGCCATTCTGACGATAGCCCTTGCTGCCGGTGCCAGGGCAATGGCGAAAAGGAACGCGCTGATCAGGCGATTGCCGGCTGTGGAGACGCTGGGTTCCGCTACTGTAATCTGTTCGGACAAAACAGGAACTCTTACAAAAAGCGAAATGACTGTTGTCAGAATCTACTGTGGGAAGAAAACATACAATGTAACTGGTTCGGGGTATGATCCCACGGGTGAATTCTTCCTGAATAAAGAAAAAGTCATTCCTTTGAGTGAAATAGACCTCGCAGAAACACTGTCTGCAGGGCTGTTGTGCAACAGCGCATTCCTGAGGCAAACCAATGGTAAATACGAGATATCAGGTGATCCGACCGAAGGCGCACTAGTTGTGTCCGGTACTAAGGCAGGCATAACAGAAGCAATGCTAAGACTGGACCAAATACCCTTTGGCTCGGAGCACAGGTACATGGCCACGCTTCATATGCATACAGACGCAAATATTATATATGTTAAGGGTTCACCGGAGCGGGTGTTGTCGATGTGCAAAATGCAACTCGTAAATGGGAACGTGGAACCGGTTGAGCCCCGTTTGATATCTAATATGGTCGAGGAGATGGCTGGGGATGCTCTCAGGGTGCTTGGCCTTGCATATAAAAGAGTAGCCACAGATCGAACATCGCTCACTTCGGCTGACTTGGAGGATATGGTTTTTATCGGCCTCCAAGGGATGATAGACCCTCCACGAGAAGAAGCGATTGATGCTGTACGCAAGTGTAAGAGGGCTGGTATAAGAGTGATAATGATTACAGGTGACCATGCGAAAACAGCTCAAGCAATTGCTACGCAGTTAGGCATAGGTGACGGGAGTGCAGTACTTACCGGTGAAGACCTGTCCAGGATGAGTGATGACGAGTTGTACAGGGTTGTTGAGCAGGTCTCGGTGTATGCACGGGTAGCTCCTGTTGACAAATTTCGCGTGACCACCCAGTTGCAGAAGCGGGGACATATCGTTGCCATGACGGGTGACGGAGTAAATGATGCGCCTGCACTAAAGGCTGCCGATATCGGCGTTGCCATGGGGTTCAAGGGCACCGATGTGAGCAGGGAAGCGGCAGACATGGTGCTGGTTGACGATAACTTCGCTAGTATAGTCGCAGCCGTTGAGGAAGGCAGACATGTCTTTGAAAACATACGTAAGGTTATCCTGTATACACTTCCGACTAACGGCGGCCAGGCCATTCTGGTTATCGGTGCCATAATGATGATTCCTTTTATCCCGCTATTCGCAGAGCGACTGCCGCTGGAACCGATACAGATCCTCTGGATAAATCTCTACGATGCGGTGGCACTTGCCTTACCTCTTCTATGGGAGGCGCGAGAGGAGGGCCTCCTGGATCGGGCACCCCGTAATCCGAAGGAACCGATAGCAAACCGCCTCTTCTTCAGGAAGGTGATACTGGTGTCGCTGATAATGGCAGGTGCAGCTTTCGCTGTTTACTATGGCTTCGGCAATATCGCAGTCTCCGGAGCAGAGATCGATGAAACGCGTTTAACACAGGCACAAACTGCAGCGTTTCTGACCGTTATGATGGTTCATATTTTTTATCTGTTAACATCACGGTCATTGACTAAATCGACGTTTAAAATGAATCCCTTTTCCAATAAATTGGTAACGGTTGGAATCAGTGTCTCAATAATTTTACACCTGCTACTCGTCTATGCCTTACCTCGGGTGGGATTCAATCCATTCAGGATTGAGCCGTTTCCCGCACAGTGGTGGGGGATAATAGTGGCGCTTGGCTTCACAGGACTGCTGTTGGTGGAATTGGAAGAGTTTGCTGTTGGAAAGTTGATCAGATTATTCCCCGGAATTACGGAAAAAAAAGAATGAAAATATTGATAATTAACTGTGGTAGCTCCAGTCTGAAATTCCGTCTTTTCCATATAACTGGTGATGGGATGCAACCAACTGATTTCGAGAGCCTGGCAGATGGTGTTATTGATAGAATCGGCGTTCACGGGAATTTAATTTGCATAATCGGCAAAGACCACACATACAATGAACCTGTTGTGGTAAAAGATCATGGTGAAGCTGCTCTTGAAGCGTTGAAACTAATTGACTCCTCAGGTTTGGTAAAACCTGAAAAGCTTGACGCGGTAGGACACAGGGTTGTTCATGGAGGCAATACTTTTTCTGAACCTACTCTTATCAACGATTCGGTAATAGAAAAACTTGAGGATGTCAGTCAGTTGGCCCCTCTACATAATCTGCCAGCGATAGATACGATAAAGACCATTAGAAAATCGCTTGGACCAGATATACCTACGGTGGCAGTATTCGATACAGCATTCCACAGCAGTTTACCTGAAAAAGCATATACTTATGCTATACCGTGGCATTTGGCCATTAAACACAAAATCCGCCGATACGGCTTTCATGGAACAGCTCACCAATATATGGCCGAACGCTGTGCTGCATTACTAGGTAAACCGCTACATGGTATAAAGCTGATTACGCTTCAGCTGGGCAATGGCTGCTCAGCTACAGCTGTTACCGAAGGACACTCCGTAGACACATCTATGGGCTTTACTCCATTAGAAGGCTTGATAATGGGCACTAGGTGCGGGAATATTGATCCCTCCTTGATCGGCTTTCTGGCCCGGTATGAGAATGTTGATGTCGGGGAAGTAGAGCAATGGCTAAATACACAATCGGGTTTGCTGGGAATATCAGGTGGATCGGGAGACATGCAGATGTTACTGGAGGCAGAAAGGGTAGGTGATTCGAGGGCCTCTTTGGCTGTGGATATGTTCTGCTATAGTGTGCGCAAGTATATTGGCGCCTATCTTGCTGCGCTCAATGGTGCTGATGCCATTGTATTTGGTGGGGGGATTGGGGAAAATTCACCTGACGTACGTGCCCGCATCTGTTCCGGACTCGAGTGGTTCGGCATAGTCATAGATCATGACCGAAATAAAGCAGCAATAGGAACGTAGTCATTAATAACTGAAGATGCGGCTACGGTACAAGTCTATGTAATAGCCGTGGATGAGGAGTTGGTCATCGTCCGGGATGTAATAAGGTGCTTGAAATCCAATTAGGCACTTTGTCATATAATTAGCCGTACTACTATCTCATAGTATGGCAGGTGGGAAGGAGGAGGATATGAACAAGAGGGAAAGAAACGAGGCTATTCGCAGGGAGGAACGTGTCGCTCTATATCGAGGGAGGAATCCCGATGCCGACCTATGGGCATCAGGATACGGGGTAATCCAGCATTCGATAGAAACTCAAGACCGAATTTTCGCTATGGCCGATGTACTGTCTGGTTGGGAGGTCAAAGGTGATGGTATACCTTTTTTCGATCTTCTGTATGCTGCAGACCGTGTGGCCAGTGCAGCTATGTGGATAGTTGCTCTTGAGACATATGCCAGAAACGTATACCTCGATGGTAGAGACCTCGTACCGGAAGATTTCAAGTCCCGGCCGGAAGGCCATACCGGGGGTGCACTGAATATAGTACCTGCATATGTCGGCTATATGGCTGTGAACGCTGTAACCGGGGATACGCGCTCATGGATAATGGGGCAGGGCCATTGTGTCGCCGCCGTCGATACCGTTAACCTTATCCTCGACAATATGACGCCCGCTCATGCGGAACGCTATTCGGTCACAGACGAAGGCCTAACCAGATACGTCAGGGATTTCTATTCCTATAAGCTCGGTGACGATGGCAAACAGGATTCGCCACTTGGCAGTCACGTTAATGCTCATACCGCTGGAGGGATGGCCGAAGGTGGTTATCTGGGTTTCGTTGAACTCCAGTATGTACACATGCCTCTTCCTGGACAAAAACTGGTCGTCTTCCTCAGTGACGGGGCCTTTGAAGAGCAGCGGGGTAGCGACTGGGTCACGAGGTGGTGGCGGTTGGACGACTGTGGACTGGTAATGCCTATAATGATCAGCAATGGACGGCGCATTGACCAGCGGTCGACGATGTCTCAATCCGGCGGAACCGATTGGTTTGTTGAACATTTGAAACTAAACAGTTTCGACCCTATAGTATTTGACGGCAGAGACCCGGCCGCATTCATCTGGGCCATATTTGAAATGGAATACAGGCTGAAGGTAGCGGCAGAGGCAATTAAGGTCTTCGGCGAAAACTACCCCGAGCTCCTGCCGTACGGAATAGCAGTCGCTCCTAAAGGAGCCGGCTTCTACGGAGAAGGAACAAACCTGGCTCACAATCTTCCGCTAATGTCGAATCCCCACAGTGACCCCGTAGCTGCACAACAATTCAATGAAAGCGCTACGAAGCTGTGGGTTCCCATGAGCGAACTTGAGGGTGCAATAGAAATCTTTCAACATCATGAGACCTCAGGCCGACCGAGAGAACGTGAGCATCCCCTGGCGAATCGCTCAGTCAGTCTACAGGAGATTCCCCAACCCGTATCTCGGCCAGTACCGGAAGACCGCTGTGATGTATTTAGTTGGACACGTACATCGCCGATGTTTGCAGTTGATTCTATGTACCTTTCCATAGTACAGGCGAATCCACATCTGAGACCACGGGTGGGTAATCCCGATGAAATGCGTTCCAATCGCCTGATTAAAACGCTGGAAGCATTAAACTTTCGTGTTACTGAACCGGAACCCACAATCCCTGAAGATATACATGGATCTGTGATCACAGCCCTTAATGAAGAGGCAGTTGCCGCAGCAGCACTGGCCAATAAGGCAGGCATAAACCTGATAGCGACATACGAAGCATTTGGGGCGAAGATGCACGGCGTGGTGAGGCAGGAGATTATCTTTGCAAACCACTGTGAGGAAAAGGTATGCAAGCAGGGCTGGCTTTCTATACCCCTGATTCTAACTTCTCATACCTGGGAGAACGCCAAGAACGAACAGTCTCACCAGGATCCCGCCATGGCGGAAGCAATGCTCGGTGAGGTTTCTAATGTGTCGCGGGTTATATTTGTCCCTGATTATAACACCGCTTCCGTGGTAACACGCGGCGTATACCAGACCAATGCGCAGATCTGGACACTAGTGATACCGAAAATCGATCAGATACCGGATCTGTTTACTCTGGAAGAATCCCAGAGATTATTGGAGCAGGGGGCACTGCGTTTGGACTGGGCCGGATTTGATACTACAAAGCCGCGTGTAATACTCACGGCAATAGGTGGCTATCAGCTTGAGCAGGCGGTCAAGGCTTCGCTTCGTCTCAAGGAGCGAAGCGTAGCTCACTCCGTAGTATATATGCTGGAACCGGGTAGATTCAGGTTGCCCCGTAGCGAAGGAGAACAGGCTCATCTGGCAGCGCAGGAATTACGCACAGCTCTCTATCCCGAGACTGCCCTGGAACGTATCTTTATTACTCATACCAGGCCGGAGCCTATGCTGGGGATTCTACAACCTCTAAATACGGGATACAATCATACGGTGGGACTTGGATTTGCCGTACAGGGAGGCACTCTCACTGTCCCTGGAATGCTGTTTGTCAACCGCTGCACATGGGCTCACATACTGCAGGAATCTGCTAGATTGCTCGACATTAAACGTGGAGAGTTGCTTACAGACGAGGAATTGGCGGCACTTGATGGTAAAGTAACTCCGGAGGGAGTAATTGTCTAACATAAGGGCGAACAGCCGACATCTGATACAACACTTAACCTGTGAAGCGACTCCGGTAGGGGGTTCGTAATGTCACCTTCGGGCAAATTAGCGATTCAACCAGCGCCAGTAGCTTATTTCTCAATGGAAGTTGGTCTTGAGTCCGCCATGCCAACATACAGTGGGGGGCTTGGAGTACTAGCCGGAGATACCCTACGTGCTGCCGCTGATCTGGGTATAAATATGGTCGGCATGACACTCCTCTATCGTAAAGGCTATTTCCAACAGAGGCTGGACAACGACGGGAATCAGTCTGAGAATCCAGTCGAGTGGTCTCCACGGGACTACCTGGAGCCTCTGCCTCAACGTACGATTATTGAAATAGAAAACAGACATGTCCAGCTTAGGCCATGGCTGTATGTTATACGCGGCATCACCGATCATGAGGTGCCTGTTTATTTTCTGGACAGTGATCTGCCTGACAACGATCCCAGGGACCAGACCTTGACCGATTACCTTTATGGTGGGGACATGCGTTATCGTCTTTGCCAGGAAGCGGTTCTGGGGCTGGGGGGGATATCGATGCTGCGCGCGTTGGGACACAATGATATTCAGACATATCACATGAATGAAGGGCATTCTTCCCTTCTGGTATTAGCCCTTCTAGAAGAACAAACCCAACGCCGCAGTCTTCGGGCAGTGACCCAGGAAGATATGGAGGCAATACGCCGCAAATGCGTGTTCACAACGCATACACCAGTACCGGCAGGACATGATAAATTTCCAAAGGAACTAGTACAACAGGTTTTGGGCCCGGATCGCAAACAAGGGCTTGAGTCTGCCGGATGCTTCCTTGACAATACATTAAATATGACTAATCTGGCTCTGATTTCATCTCATTATATCAATGGCGTATCCATGCGTCATGAGAAAATCTCCCGTGATATGTTTCCGGATTATCCGATTAACTCGATTACAAATGGTGTACATGCTGTTACATGGGCATCAGACGCATTCGCCAGCCTCTATGATCGCTATATACCGGAATGGAGACGCGACAACCTGTATCTACGTTATGCCATCAGTATTCCCAAGGAAGAAATACAAAGTGCACATATAGAGGCGAAAAAAGCTTTATTTGAAGTCATCGAGAAGAGGACAGGAAAAACACTGGATGTGGATAAAATGACTTTAGGTTTTGCCCGTCGTGCTACAGCATATAAAAGGGCCGACCTACTGTTTTCAGATTTAGCACGCCTGCGAAGTATCGCAAAAGAGTCCGGCCTCCTGCAGGTTATTTATTCCGGTAAGGCACACCCCCGTGATGAGTCGGGAAAAGCCCTGATTCGTTCCATATTTAAATACATCGCTTCCTTAAAGCATGCGATACAGCTTGTATATCTTCAAGATTATAATATGGAACTTGGCAAATACATATGTGCCGGCGTTGACCTTTGGTTAAATACCCCTCAAAAGCCCTATGAGGCATCTGGGACCAGTGGGATGAAGGCTGCATTGAATGGAGTGCCCAGTTTAAGTGTTCTTGATGGCTGGTGGGTTGAGGGCCATATTGAAGGTATTACGGGTTGGTCCATAGGCGAAGAATGGGAAGATGCAAGCGACAGTATAAAGGAAGCTGCCTCACTTTACGAGAAGCTGGAAAAAGTTATCGTGCCTATGTATTATGAACGGCCGCTCGATTACGCCAAGGTCATGCGTTCGGCAATTGCTGTCAATGGCTTCTATTACAATGCTGAGCGAATGGTATTTCAATATCTAGCTAATGCATATTCTCAATAATATAGGATGCCTATTTTATGGATGCTTACACTCTATCTAGCATATAAGAAACCAGGAATTAAAGAAACTCTTATTACCCCTCGCCATTCGCCTTTAGCCGGCAGACTATTCTCAATCCACAGGATGACGGGCAGTACAAGATATG
>CP070819.1:1223418-1226875 GCA_020344295.1 Dehalococcoidia bacterium
AGGTGCCCCACTCCGCCGAGGGCCGAGAATATCGGCGCGTAGCCGGTGTAGTGTGCCTCTCGGCCAGTGCCCCCTGCCATCGAGATGGAGAGCATAACGAGATCGGATTTCATTTCCTTCAACGCCTGATAACCCAGTCCAATCCTATCCATTACCCCCGGCCTGAAGTTCTCTACAAGGACATCGCTGATCGCAACCAGTCGCCTTGCGAGTTGGACTCCCTCCGGATGACTGAGATTAAGGGTCACGTCCAGTTTATTCAGGTTGGTCTCATTGGTCATGAACGTGTCTGTTGGCGCCGCATCTATTAAGGCAGCGTGAGCACCGGGGTGCTGCACCCGTGTAATATCCATCCTTTTGGAGCTCTCGACTTTTATAACCTCCGCTCCCATAAGTGCCAGGTGTTTGGTGGTTACTGCGCCAGCCAGCATTCCCCCAAACTCCAGAACTTTATCGCCTGATAGTGAGCCCATAAAGTTATACCAATCCTAAATGATCCCCTGTCCTGTCATCGTAACCAGGTCCTGTTTTGAATAGCCCAGCCGCTCATGGTAGATTGCCTCGTTGTGTTCGCCGATAAGAGGGGCTGCTCGTTCTGCGTGCCACGGAGTCCTGGAGAACCGATATGGGGCCGTTGGGCAGGTTACCGTACCCATCTGAGGGTGATCGACGTCGGCAAAGAATCCGCGGGATTTCAGGTGTCTTGAACCGAGCAGGTCCCTGGGTGAATAGTAGGCCCCGATCGGAACTCTGAGCTTCTGCCCTCCTTGATAGATCTCCTCCATGGTGTGCTGCATCAGCCAGTCGGTCAACAACTGTTGCACTTCTGAGCTATTCCCCGCTCGAGACGGAATGTCCTTGTATTTCTCATCATGTGCCCATTCAGGATCGCCCATTAGCTTTACCAGCCCCTCCCAGTCCTGTTCCGAATACAGGCAGATCTCGACGAAGCCGTCTTTACAGGGCATAATCCCGCCTACCGTGTACCCTCTGGTTCCCCGGGTGGGAATGAATCCCAGATTCGGGTAGAAGGATAGCTCCGCCGTGCTGATGCCAATAAGGGCTTCCTGTTTGGAGATGTCTATGTGTTGACCCTTACCTGTTGCCCTCTGGTAATACAGCGCTCCCAGCGTGGCTAATGCGCTCTGGATCCCGACCTCGTACTCACCCACAAATCTTCCCTGTTTCAGGGGCGCGCGATCGGGAAAGGGATTATGTCCCGGTGTTACATAGCCCTCACCGCAGCTATGAAATGAATTCAACGGGTAGGCCTTGTAGTCCTTATACGGGCCGTTCTGGCCGAAGGGAGTGATTGAGGTCATGACCAGTCGTGGGTTGATCTCCGCCAGGATCTCGTAGCCCAAGCCGGCACTATCAAGGGCTTTGGGAGGCCGGTCTTCTACTAAAATATCGGTCTCCCCAACCAGTCGCCTGAAGAGATCCCTGCCCTGGGCACTATCCACGTTCAGGGTAATTCCCAGTTTATTGGTATTGAGATAGAAAAAGAGCCCACTGCGCTCGTGATGAGGTGTATCATTGAGGAAAGGTCCCCTTCCTCTGGCCTCATCGCCGGTTCCGGGCTCCTCGATTTTTATCACCTCTGCGCCCAGGTCAGCCATGAGTTTGGTACAATATGGTCCCGCTACCATACTGCATAGCTCTAAAACCTTAACGTGCGCCAGAGCCGTATCGTTCATACGTAAACTATTTTCGGATTAATAATTAAGAATGCGACCAATCTATCGTCAGAATCTCGAATAATAACGGCCTTCAGTCTACAACTGCGCTTGCCGTGCCTATCCTCACCAGCGTTCCGTCCAGTTTCTCCACCCTGGTGTCGAGTACAATGCGAATCCCGCCTTCCTCGGGCAGCTTCTCCTTTATCCTGGCCTTTCCAACCAGCACATCACCGACGTAGACCGGACCGCTGGTCTTATTAGAGACCTTTCCCGTTGTAAAGAACCTCTCCGGGCCAAAGAAGTTGATCAGGCTCTCCATAAATACGAATTCCCAGGCAATCGGTCCTTCAACGAGACCCGAACGGTAACCCATTTGCTTGGCATACACATCCTCGTGGATATTGTCCTTCCATTGATCCCGTGACCAGCCTCCTTTGGCGAATCCACTGACGCGCATCGGACAGGGGCCCTTGGTAATGGTAAGAAGCACGAATCCCTCGGGAAGATCCCGGGATGCCTTGACCAGGTTTCCGAGTTCATGCCAGGTCTCCTCGCTCTTCTCGCCGGTATCACGCTCTACCGGACTTGTCTGCTCCGCCAGCGTTATACCTTCGTGAGAGGCCTTGCACAGCAGTGTACCGTTCTCGTCCCTGAGTTCGGCTACGCCAACTACGCAGTATTTGCCGCGTCTTTCGTACTTGTCAACGATCACCGTTTCACCGAATAACGGCTGTCCTACTTTTGCCGGTTGAAAGAAGTCGAAGGCATGAAATCCCTCGAGGTCCTGGTTCTGGCGACCATGATATTTAGAGGCTACTCTGGCACCGCAGTCCATCTCCCAAGGAAACAAGTTCCAGAATATTTCGAACCATGGGTGATGAATACTCAGCAGGTCACAGTGTTTCTGATGGGTTGAAGGCTTAATTCGGAACTCGATTGGCCCCATCCTTTCCCCTACTACCACATCCGCGAACCGCCTGCCCGGCGAATCAACTGGCATATCTTCCGGCCGATCGTATTTCGGTTTTTTCTGCGTGGCCATGATAACCTCCGGATTGAAATCTCTACTCTTTACTATCTACCATATTAACAGGCGACACGCCCTGTATGCAAAGTCTGTTAGCTGCTATAAAAGGATTAAGGGTGGAAATCCGCTTATCTCTCGTAGTGCAGGCCACCGTCCAGCTCATAGACTGTGCCTGTTATCCACGAAGAGGCGTCGGAGGCCAGAAAAACGCTGAACGCGGCAACGTCCTCGGGCAAGCCAAACCGCTTAATCGACAGATTCCTTAAGTTGCGCTCCTCATCTTTCATAAAGAAATCCCTGTTGTTCTCGGTCAGGATCGGGCCCAGGCAGAGACAATTTACCCTAATGTTATGGGGGGCAAGCTCCCAGGCCAGCGTCTGCGTTAGGTTGTTCACACCTGCCTTGGCGGCGGCATAGTGCCCCAGGTTCCTCGTGCCCAGTTGTCCCGACCTGGAGGAGATATTGATAATATTACCCCTGTTCTGCTCTATCATGACTCTGGCGGCGAGCTGGCTGCATATAAAGCAGCTAAGCAGGTTCTCACGCAGGATTGCCTCGAATCCCTTAAGACTGGTGTTCATGAGCTTGGAGAAAAACGTACCGCCGGCGTTGTTCACCATGATATCCAGTCGTCCGAATTCCTCCACAGTCCTCTTCACCAGTTTCTCAACCTGCTCATCGTCTCGGACGTCAGTGGTTACAGGTATCGCTGTATAGCCTCTGGAGCGCAGCTCATTCGCTGTTGCTTCGA
>CP070819.1:1226975-1230780 GCA_020344295.1 Dehalococcoidia bacterium
CAGCGCATTCTCCGAGATCAGGTTCAACTCGGTAAATCCTGGATTGCTCAAGACATCAGCCTCGGCCGGGATTCCCGGATACCTCGATTACTATCTCTTCGCCGAACAGCTAACACTTCGCAAGAGGGCTATTGAGACCAAAGAGGTCGCCAACGCCGTGGCTTTTCTTCTCAGCGAGCGGTCCAGCGGCATTAATGCCCAGGGAATCATTATCGACTGCGGCATGTCAACCAACTACTTCGATAAGACGATGATCGATAAAGCAATGAGGCCGTAATCATCCCGATGACACTGTATCCTGTAATCCTGCCCATCCACGAAGCCGAGCCCGGCTTGTCCGGAGAAGAGAAGGTAGCCCGGCTCAGCCGCATTGCGCGGGAGGCACTTGGTATCAGCGCGCGAAATAGCGGGATTGTACTCGGCGATCTGGAAAAAGATGAGGACGATGTGCCCTGTCCGTCGAATGGCATTCACTGGTCGCTATCCCACAAACCAAGGTGTGTTGCGGCTGTGGTCAGTGACGGCAGCATAGGGATAGATATCGAGGAGATTGAGCCCCGGGCTGAACCTATCTTCGGCCTCGTAGCCAGCGAGGAGGAATGGGAGATGGGTGGCGGAAAGGACTGGGGTACAGTCTTCAGGTACTGGACAGCAAAGGAGGCAGTTCTGAAGGCCGCTGGCATAGGCATCGGCGGACTGAAGAAATGCCGGGTGACATCAATTCCTGATGATAACAATATTGTTCTCAATTACAAAGATCAACTTTTCAAGGTTGAGCACAAATATTACCGTAATCACGTAGCATCCATTCTGAAAGGCGATAACGAGGTCCACTGGGTTATTGTGGAGGATTTCGTTCACAGTTAAACAGAGGGATTCTTAATGGTTGAGCCTGTGACAGATTCTGTAACCAAAGTAGCCTACGTATTCCCCGGCCAAGGCTCACAGGCCGTGGGTATGGGCTACGATCTCTTCCAGAACTCCCGGGAGGCCAAGGAGGTCTTCGAGGAGGCCGACGAGGCGCTTGGAATTCCTATTTCACGGCTTTGTTTCGAGGGGCCCGAAGACGAACTCCGCAAGACGATCAACTCCCAGCCCGCGATCCTGATTGCCAGCATCGCCTGTCTGAGAGCGGCCACGGGGATTAACGGAACTTTAAGGCCCGCCTTCGTCGCCGGGCACAGTCTCGGTGAGTACACAGCACTCGTAGTGGCGAACGTCCTCGACTTCACCGATGCCGTTCGCCTAGTCAGGGAGCGAGGACGACTGATGTATGAAGCAGGCATAGCCAGGCCTGGGAGCATGGCGGCAATCATCGGGCTAGATGACGAAACCGTGGACGAGGTATGCCGGGAGACCGGAGCCCAGATAGCTAACTTCAATTGCTCAGGGCAGGTAGTTGTCAGTGGCACCAAAGAGGCCTTAGCCCTCACCATGGATTTGGCCCAATCGAGGGGCGCAGTCGGAGTCGTGCCGCTCGAGGTTAGCGGCGCTTTTCACTCCGAATTAATGCAGCCGGCAGTGGAAGGAATGAACCAGGCCATATCTCAGTTGGATTTCCGCTCCCCCCAGATCCCAATCGTGGCTAATTGCACTGCCAGGCCGATTACAACCAGCGATGAAGTAAAAGAGGAGCTCGTGCGTCAGCTATGCAACTGCGTCCAGTGGCAACCCTCCGTGGAGTACATGATAGAGGCCGGTGTCTCGACCTTCATCGAGATCGGCCCGGGGATTGTACTCTCCAAGCTGATCAAGCGGATAAGCAGGGGGGCCAAGATCCTCAACATGGGCGATCAGGAGTCGATCCAGGCCACCAGCCAAAGCCTCTAACGAGAAGAATTGCCCGATAGTTATAGCTGCGTCGTTAGACCGTTCTCGGCAATTACCTGCTTATACCAGAGTGCGCTATCCTTGGGTATGCGCTGCTGCGTTTGGTAGTCCACCCAGATAATGCCGAACCGCTGTGCATAGCCGAAGTTCCACTCGAAATTAACGAGAAGCGACCAGACGAAGTAGCCAGCCAGCGGTATACCGCCCTCAATAGCACGATGAGCGGCTGCGAAATGGTCACGTAAGTATTTCACCCGCCGCTGGTCACACACCCGCCCGTCCTCCCCCGGACCATCGCTGTAGCTCGCGCCATTCTCAGTGATATACATCTTGCCGGGTTGATACTCAAAATGCACCTGTTTCAGCAAATGGCTGAGCCCGTCGGGATAGACCATCATAGTCATATTCGTGTACTCATATTCAGGCCCGTGATAGAGGAGCGCTAACGGCTCATCATCGCTTCCGGGCGGGATATCGCTGCGCAGCAGCACTGGTGTGTAATAGTTAACGCCCAGAAAATCGGTCGGGGTAGCTATGGCCTCGAGGTCGCCCGGCTCGATACATGTCATACCATCGGACGGCAGATGACCCGCCTCAATATAGTCGGCCACCACGTCCGTCGGATAATGGCGGCCATAGAGCGGATCAAGGTACCAGCGGTTGAAGTAGCCATCGAACTTGCGAAAGGCCGGGTGGACCACGGTATCCGAGGAGCCGGGCACGAGCGGAAACAGGATAAGAGTAATACCGACCTCAGCGCCCGCGCTGTTACGCCGCAGCGCCGGTACAGCCCATCCATGTGACAGCATTAAATGATGGCCGGCTTGGAGCGAAGCGGGGTAGTCTTTCAAGCCGGGTGCATGTGTTCCCCGTTGATAACCCATAGCCACAACCGCCCACGGCTCGTTGTGGGTAATCCAGTGCTTCACCCGGTCTCCCAGATGGCGACTCACGACATCAGCATACTCAACAAAGGCTTCGGCTGTCGACCGTACAGCCCAGCCGCCCTCATCCTGCAGAGCCTGGGGCAGATCCCAGTGGTATAGTGTGGGGAAGGGCTGGATTCCCTCATCCAGCAGCCCGTCCACAAGGCGGTTGTAAAAATCGAGCCCGATCTGGTTAACCTGTCCGCGCCCGTCCGGCAGAATCCGGGGCCAGGAGATAGAGAATCGGTAAGCATTCAGGCCCAGCTCTTTCATTAGGGCGATATCTTCGGCCCAGCGATGGTAATGATCGCAGGCCACGTCCCCAGTGCTACCATCCATAATGTAGCCCGGTGTATGGCACAGGCGATCCCAGATCGATTCGCCCTTACCGTCCTCATTCCAGGCGCCTTCGATCTGGTATGCGGAAGTAGCAGCCCCCCAGACGAAACCCTCGGGAAAAGCAATAAACTCAGAAGTCATATAAGATTTCCAATTATTAACAGCGGATATACTAGATAAATCGACTTATACGCTCAACTACGTCAAATCAAGCTATTGCTACTTCTTTTTCGTGCGTTTCTGCTTACCGCTCTTTGCGCTATCGTAAATCTCCTGCGCTTTCTGGAATGTGGCATTATCATGGATGATAGCGCGCAGCGCTTTGATCATGGCCACAGGGTGCTCGTTCTGCCAGATATTTCTGCCCAGATTCACCCCCACAGCGCCCTTCTGAAGGCCGTCGTGGACGAATTCAAATACCTCTAGATTGGTATCCACCTTCGGCCCCCCCGCCATTACTACAGGAACCGGGCAGCCCCCAGTCACCTTATCGAAGTTCTCACACCAGTATGTTTTCACTACACGCGCTCCAAGCTCCGCAGCGATCCGGCTGGCCAGAGCCAGATAGCGGGCGTCCCGCTTCTCCAGCTCCTTGCCCACGGCGGTAACGGCCATCACCGGAATACCGTATTTCTCACCCTCATCTACAAGCTTCGACAGGTTCAATAAAGATTCCTTCTCATAGTGACTGCCCACAAATATGGATATGC
>CP070819.1:1230880-1234956 GCA_020344295.1 Dehalococcoidia bacterium
CACGGGTAAGGGCCGATATCTCCTTTGCAGAGTAATGCCCCTGCCATTCGATATGCTTGGGCAGATCGGGAAATGCGGCCAACACCACCGGGTATACATGTAGGTATTGCCACGAGCGTCCAGCGCGCTCATCCCAAAGCGTAGCTCAGGTACAAGCCTTACAAATAAACGCGATAGAAAAAGTTAAGATAAGTGAAGTACTATCGTCTTGACAGATTACATTCCTTTCCGTAGGATAATCGCCATAAGACGGCACGGCAATCCGCCGCCATTATATCGTTATGGCTGGTGAGCCGTGCCCTTGTCACCAAAGAATGGCTCGATCACATGGAAGATTCCTTTCTAGACAAGCTTGGATCACCTGATAAGCTCAGGGAACTGACTTATCAAGAACTGGACCGATTAAGTTCTGAGGCCAGACACGAGTTAATCAATCGGGTCCCTGTCAACGGTGGGCACCTTGCGTCCAACCTGGGAGTAGTCGAGCTGACAATTGCGCTGCATCGTGTCTTCGACAGCCCGATCGATAAGATAGTCTGGGATGTGGGACACCAGAGCTACACACACAAGCTTCTCACAGGTCGCAAGGATAGATTCGCAAGCCTCCGCCAGTATAAGGGCCTGTCCGGTTTCACCGACCGGGAAGAAAGCCCGCACGATGCATTCGGGAGCGGGCACGCCAGCACATCTGTCTCCGCAGCCCTCGGTATTGCGCACGCCCGGGATCTGGCGGGAGAGAATTACAACGTTATCGCAGTCATCGGCGACGGTGCGGTTGCCGGTGGCATGGCTACTGAGGCGCTGAATCACTGCGGGCAGTTGGGTACCAAGCTAATTGTGGTCTTGAACGATAACGGCATGTCGATCTCTCCCTCCGTAGGGGCTTTCTCCAAATACCTGAAATATGTCACGCTCGACCTTCGCTACGAATGGGCAAAGCGAAAAGCAAGGCGGGCCGTTACTTTCCTCCCCTTAGGGGAGCTTGCATGGGCAGCGAGCAAGGGGATCAAGAGTGGCATGAAGAGAGCTCTCATGCCGGGAGCGGCGTGGGAGAAATTCGGTTTCACCTATGTTGGTCCCGTGAACGGTCACAATATCAGAGAGATGGAGGCGGCTTTTATCAGAGCGCGGGATTATGAAACTAGACCTACGTTCATCCATGTCCTGACGCAGAAGGGCAAAGGTTATTTGGCGGCCGAAGAGGATGCAGTCAAGTACCACAGTGTTTCCCCGAGCAACAAGGCTGCCTCAAATGGCCCGTCATACAGCCAGGTCTTCGGTGAAACACTTTCACAGATTATGCGGGACAATGACAGGGTAGTGGCTATTACAGCCGCCATGCTCGAGGGAACGGGTCTCGCCAAGGTGGACCAGGAGTTCCCCGGTAGGGTCTTTGATGTCGGTATCTGTGAACAGCACGGCGTTACCTTCGCAGCGGGACTGGCAACCCAGGGATTCATACCCGTCGTAGCCATCTACTCAACTTTTTTACAGCGTGCTTATGACCAGATTATTCATGATATCTGCATTCAGAATTTGCCCGTCGTATTCGCTATAGACCGAGCCGGCATCGTAGGTGACGATGGAAAGACACATCAGGGCGCTTTTGATATGTCATATCTATGCGCTATTCCTAATATGATTGTGGCGGCTCCCAAGGATGAGGACGAACTCCAGCACCTGCTTGTTACAGCAGTGGCCAGTGGGCGACCTACGGCTATACGATATCCCCGAGGGAGCGAGACCGGGGCCCCACTGAGTCCCGAGCCCCGCCGCCTGGCTATAGGCGAGGCCGAACTGCTGCGCGAGGGACAGGACATCGCTATATTGGCCATCGGTTCAACAGTCTATCCTGCCCTTGAGGCAGCTACATTGCTGGCAGAAGAAGGCATTGATTGCGCAGTGGTCAACGCCCGATACGCCAAACCATTGGATTCGAAACTGATTCTCGAGACGGCCGAAAGGACCAAGGGTTTGGTGACTGTCGAAGAAAACGCTCTAATTGGCGGCTTCGGCAGTTCGGTCCTGCAACTAGTTCATAGTTCGGGCCTGAGCAGCATAAAGGTCGAAAGCATTGGATTGCCGGACGACTTTGTCGAACATGGCGATCAGTACATTTTCCGCTCCGAGTTCTGTCTGGATTCCCAGGGGATAGCTGGCCGCATCAGCCAGGCATTTCCAGAACTCTCAGCCCAGGTGAAGAAGCGATGAAAACACCGGCGGTACTCGATGAATACCCCAGCGTCGTCGATGCCGTGATCTCGTCTTTGCTGGATCATGTACAACCACCATTGTGCCACATGATAACCTACCATCTGGGCTGGACGGACCGGAATGGCGAACCCGTAAACGGCTCCAGAGGTAAGAGATTACGTGCTACTTTATGCCTGCTGGCTTGCGAGGCCACCGAAGGGGACTATCATCATGCACTGCCGGCAGCCGCTGCCGTTGAACTCGTGCACAACCTTTCACTTATTCAAGACGATATTCAGGACGATGACGCAGAGCGCAGGCATCGCCCTACGGTGTGGAGTATCTGGGGCAAGCCGCAGGCCCTCAATGCGGTAACGGCTATGCATGGGCTGGCCAACCTCGCCCTGTCCCGTCTCGGCGAGAACGGAACCCCCTTTAGCAAACAGCAGTATTCGCAGCGACTTTTGAACGAAACGATACTGAAGATGTCTGAAGGACAATACTGCGATATGAGCTTCGAGAAGCGTCTTGACATCGATGTGAACAGCTACCTCGATATGATCGAGAGTAAGACGGCTGCGCTAATAACGTGCTCGATGGAGATGGGAGCCCTGCTAGGCACCGATGAGGGATCATATATCGAGGCATTTCGCGAGTTCGGTCGTAACCTTGGCCTCGCTTTTCAGATCAGAGACGACATCCTGGGTATCTGGGGAGTATCCGAGCAGACAGGCAAACCCGAAGCAAGCGATATAGCGAATAAAAAGAAATCCTATCCTCTGGTATATGCCATGCAGACTGCTAAAGGCAAGGCCAAGAAAGAGCTTATTGAGATATACGAGAAGGAAACGATCGAGGAAAATGGATTCAACCGAGTGTTGAACATATTGAAAAGCATCGGGGCACAAGCCCATTCGCAGGAAATGGCGGAGGAATACAGAGATAGGGCACTTGTGGAACTGGAGGGGATGACACTTTCGCCACAGGCGAGCTCCAATCTTCGAGAATTAACCTATTTTCTTGTGGGGCGAGAATTCTGAGGCTTTGTCGCGAGGTTGCTAATGCAGGCAAAGAACGAAAGTTACACAAAGGAAGCTAACAGCCAACGTAAAAGGGAGCACCTGGACATCGTTCTCAATGGAATCCAGGAGTTCGATGAGGTAAAAACGGGTCTGGATGAATACTGGTTCGTTCACCAGGCTCTCCCCGAAATGGACCTTACCAGCGTCGATCTGTCGACACATCTTTTCGGCAAGAAGCTCGAGGTCCCTCTGTGTATCTCTTCAATGGTGGGTGGTATCGAGCCAGCCCGGCGTATTAATCACAATCTGGCCAAGGCAGCCCAGGCGCTGGGGGTCGCCATGGGTGTTGGGTCTCAAAGGTGTGCCATCGAGGACCACGATGCAGCATCAACATATCAAGTCCGTGACGTCGCGCCTGACATACTTCTCTTTGCCAACCTTGGGGCCGTCCAACTCAACCACGGCTATGGTATAACTGAATGCCGCCGAGCAGTGGATATGATTGACGCCGACGGGCTGATGTTGCATTTGAATCCGCTTCATGAGGCGCTGCAGCATGATGGAAACACCAATTTTACGGATCTTCTACCGAAGATCAAAGATGTATGCCATGAACTGACTGTACCTGTTGTAATCAAGGAGGTTGGTCACGGTATCTCGGAAGACATAGCTCGCAGCCTGTCTGGCACTGGTGTAGCTGGCATCGATGTTGCAGGGGCCGGAGGCACGGCGTGGAGTGAGATAGAGCGTCACAGAGTTACGACAGACGGTGGGAACAGGTTGGCAGCCACTTTCGCCTCCTGGGGTATTCCCACAGCCGATTCGATACTGATGTCGCGCCGCGGAGCGCCAGACTTGACA
>CP070819.1:1235056-1238730 GCA_020344295.1 Dehalococcoidia bacterium
CCGACGCCGACGCTGATGGCGAATTTAAGTTTGGGCAGGCTCTCAAACACCCTGCGCGAGAACGGCTGGAACAGAGTTTGTGTAATTAACGCGTCCGCATCTGCCGCCGCCGCCATTATCTGGTCCTCAGTAGCATCTAGAGGGCCGAAATTCTGGACCAGCTCTGCATCGACACCGGCCTCTTTGAACATCGCTCCGTAATCGATGACCATAGACATCCCAAGGAGATCGACGACTTTGAAGGCCATTTTCACCCTCACCTAGCCTCTCCCTCAAGGAGAGAAATGTATCGTATTACCCTTCCCTGCAGCAACGGCTCAGAGCGGGCCCCATCGCTGGCTGTACGTTTCCTTCATGCGGGGGTCAAGCAGGCCGACAGGCCACTCTCCCTGGACAAACCGGATTATCTCCTTTCCGGGGCGGCGCTGCAATTCTGTGAAGGCCTGGGGAGAGATACCCGCGGAATGCGCCGTAATGATGAAGTTATCGAGCTTCAGCAAAGGGCTGCCCGCAGGGATGGGCTCCGGCTCTGTTACATCGACCGCTGCCATAGCTATATATCCCTCGGCAAGAGCGGTATAAAGAGCTTCATTATCGACCACCGAACCCCGGCCGGTGTTGACAAGGCACGCTGTTGGCTTCATCTTTCTAAGTTCTTCCAGCCCGATCATGCCCTCCGTTTCCGGTGTTAGCGGAGCATGAATTGAGACTATGTCCGATTCTGTCAGCAGTCGATCCAGGTCCACCTGCTCGACGTCTAAATTTCGAAATACCTCAGACGAGACATAGGGGTCATACGCGATTACCCTCATACCGAAGGCCTTCGCTTTAGGCACGACGGCTCGAGCAATCCTCCCGAAAGCGATAAGCCCTAGGGTCTGCCCTTCCAGCTTCGACAGGCCGGGCCATATCTCGCCCGTTATATACGGGTCGCCGATCGCCTTCCAGCCCCCTTTCTTCACGATATCATTAAGCTGGAATAGCCTCCTGGTACACGCCAGGATAAGGGCCATCGTATGGTCTGAGACCTCTCTGATGCTGGCATCGGGCACGTTGACAGCAAGAATGCCCAGCTCGGTAGCCGCATCAATGTCAAGGCTCTCGCATCCGACGCCTATACTCGTGATCAATCGGCAGTTATTCAGTCGGGATAACACACTTCGGGGAAAGGCCTGGAACGTTGTCTGTGTGATTACTATATCGGCGTCACCGATCGCGGCAACAATCTCGTCCGCCGATGCCTCGAAACTGCATGGATTTACGACCAGATCCACATCGGCCCCCGCCTCCCTGAACATCTCAGCGTAATCAACCAGTATTGAGATTCCCACAATGTCAACGGCTTTGAAGGGCATCGTTTCTCCTTTTTCGTTGTCTTTTCCATAATCCATCCGCATTTCAGGGCATGGTTGGATAATCAAGTCACGGCAGGCTGGGCAGGCCGTAGCCGACATCCCTGGGATCCAGCCCGAGGTCGATAAGGACAGGTTTTCCCGCGTCGGCGGCCTGTTCCAGCGCGGGCCCTATCTGCCCGGCGTCCTCGATGCGCTGGCCGCTGATTCCAAACGCCTCTGCCAGCTTGATGAAATCGGTATCACCAAGCTGGCAGCCGAAATCATAGTCATCTCCCGATCCCCTCTCGGGATACATGGAGAAAGCCCACTTTATGGCGGCGAAACCCGAGTTATTGAGCACGACCATAACGGCCGGTACCTGATATCTGGCTGCTGTCCATAATGCCTGGATGCCGAAGAGAGCGCTGCCGTCCCCCACCAGCGCCACCACCGGTCGTCGGGAAGTTCCGAGGGCGACTCCCAGTGAAGCGGGCAGGCCCCATCCCAGTGAGGCGTTGGCACTGAAATAGCTGCCGGGCCGCGAGAATTCCATGACATTTTCCACATAGCTGGTCAGCATCACCGCCTCATCTACGATAACACCATCCTGCGGCAGGGCGTTCATGATCTCCCTTAAAGCCCGCGATGGTCGAACCGGCACGGCATCCCAATCCTTCTTGAAATCCTCCTCGCGTGCGGCTTTAGCCTGCTCGCGAGCACTCCTCAGTTTCTCGAACCTCTCGGAGCTTGTCTGGCGCTGACCGTATGTCATGATCTGACCTAACTCGGTCACCAATTCAGAGAGGGTTGTTTTCGGGTTGCCGACAAGTGCAACGTCCGCAGGGCAGTCCCGTCCTACAGCCCGCGAGTCGACGTCAAGGTGAATCAGCTTTGTAGCGGGAGGCAACAGAGAACCCGGGATACAGAATAGCTGCTTGAAAAGACCACTTCCCACAGCCAGCAGCACGTCGGCGGGTTTGTCCAGCCCCGGAAAGGAGAAGCCTATAGGCGGAATCCTGCTGTAATAGAGCGGGTGAGTCGAAGGAAAGATAAGCTTGGGCACCTGCGCTGTGGTATAAACTGGCGCCCCGAGCATCTCGGCCAACTCGGTCAGTTCGGTGATAGCGTCGGCGTCCGGAACTCGATGACCGGCGAGAATAGCCGGCTGTTCCGCGGTCGCCAATAGCTGCGCTGCCGTTAGCAGCGAATCCCTGTCGGCCCTGATGGACATCGGCACCTGTCGCTTTCGAGGTAATGCAGGCTCGAAATCCAGGGGCTGAGACTGCAGATCACGTGGGATGGCGAGAAATACCGGCCCCGTCGGCGGGGTGGTGGCATCCTGAAACGCGCGGTCAACAGCCTTCGGTATATCCTCAGCGTGTCCCACCCACCAGCGCTCTTTAGTGAACTGGCTCACCATCGGCAGGCAATCGGCGTCCAGGTAGGGATCCGACCACTGTAGCCGCGAGTCCTGCTGGCCGGCCATAACCACCAGGGGCGTTCCCGCAAAGTAGGCGTTGTACAGGTTGCCGATGATGTTGGCAGTTCCCGGCGCCGTATGCACGAGGACTACGCCCGGCTTGCCCGAGGCCCGAGCGTAGCCATCGGCCATTGCAACCGAAACCAGCTCGTGTACCGCACTGATGAACTTTATCCCAGGTGTCTGGGCCAGTTTATCCAGCAGCGGGATCTCGGTGTTTCCGGGAACACCGAAGACGAACTCCACGCCTTCTTCCTTGAGGATATGGCAAACGACCTCGGCTCCTGTCATCTTTGTATAACCCCTATCTTTACCAGCAACAAGCATGCCCTAAAGGTTAAAGCATCGTTCTATACAGCGCTTTTCCCCAGCTCAACACAACGCTTAAAGGCATCGAGGTTCTGCTTCAATACCGTCTCTTTGTCCTTATACTTATCCCGCAGCTCTTCCTCGATGATTTCCGGGGATACAGCCCCGGTAATAACGATGTAAGCACCAAGCATTAGCAGGTTCTTCCCCAGGATGGAGCCCATCTCCATCGCGATATCCAGAAACGGCAGCGCATAGAGCTTATAATCCTCACGTTGCCTCTCGGCGGTCAGCCCGGCCGTATCGGCGATAATAATCCCCCCCGGGCGCACCCTGTGCTCGAAGGCTGGAAACTGAGAGCTGTCCAGCAGCATTACCACCTGTGCCTGATCCAGCACCGGAGATGCTATTTTATCGTCGGAGATGATAACCGTGCACTCGCAGAGCCCGCCCCGCCGGGCAAAGCCGTAAGACGAGATATAAGAAACATGCTCATAGCACTCGGCAGCCGATTCGAGCAGGACTTGACCTGCTACCAGTACCCCCATACC
>CP070819.1:1238830-1243821 GCA_020344295.1 Dehalococcoidia bacterium
CACCAGTTCAAATCTGGTTGTGGGCTCCATCAATACCTCACTTTTCTTCCAAAAAGTGTACCAAATGGTACAGTTCTCCAGTCGTTGTTGGTAAGAACGGGGGCACCAGTTCAAATCTGGTTGTGGGCTCCATTGTAACCTACAGGCTTCCAGTTCACATCGTTTCCTGTTCAAATTGAATAAATTGCTAGGCTGGAGCAGTCTGCCCGGTACCTATGATAGCCCTACCACGATTGAAATTGTACTATCATCGTCATACCTATAAACATCTAGCATTTGTGTACAGTGCACCAGGATGGCAGCAGCACTTTTTCCACAATAGGAAGCTCTTGAAGTGAAATATGAGAGATTTTCGTTATCGGGACTTAGGGAGGTAGGAAGGCCCTCAATCTACTAGAACATATCCCTGTCTTCGAAAGCATCAATGAATGGTTCAGGTATCGGGGTCTCTATAAGAATATGCCCTTCGTAATCTTCAATAAAATCGAAGTATCTTCTCATGAATAGTTCAAATGCGTTGTGATTAGCAAAATGTATCAGACCATTTACCTGACCCTGAAGAACCACGTAGATATGATGATCGTCAAATTGATATACTTCGAATTCTAAGTTCATGTCATGAATTTCTGTTTGCGTAGTCGGTATCTATTGAACAGATCATAGCTAATTGCATGTCTGCACATTCTACAAGCTTCGGTCTCTCGTATGTCAAGAGAGTTGTCCACGAAGTTATCCACGAAAATACTCATCGCGTCACAACCACATCAATAGAGAGATGTTTGATAACCATCCCTTGTCTTCGACATTAACAGGAAGCGGAGGGCAATACTGTTATCTGTTACCATGCAATGTACCACTCTTTCCGCAAATCTTAGTAGTCAACAGACCGTATTGTGAATTCCTCGCAGTCAATCCACTTTATGCGGTCGTATATCATGCCCCTTTATAATATGGCGTACTGTTTCGTAGGGATGCCCTTAGTTGTATCTATGCCATCATGCATAAAAACAGATATAACGTTATCTAAACGAGATAGTTGACAATGGAAAATGCAACCCCTAGAATAACGAAGGAAATATAATACGCAACTGAAATGAACATAACCATTAGTTCATGCCTGGTTGTGGATTCCATATCATTTAATACCAGTTGGGAGGATAGCATATGGCAAAGAAAGTTTTCGACCGAACCAAACCACACGTAAACGTAGGCACAATAGGTCACGTTGACCATGGTAAAACGAAGTTAACGTCAGCGATAACGCAGGTCTTAGCCGCCTCGGTGGGTGCCACCCAGTTTCGCCCTTTTGATTCGATAGACAACGCCCCTGAGGAGAAGGCCAGAGGCTTGACTATAGCTATTGCCCATATTGAGTATGAGACCGAGAAGCGCCATTATGCACACGTCGATTGTCCGGGTCATGCGGACTATATCAAGAATATGATAACCGGTGCCGCACAGATGGACGGAGCTATCCTGGTTGTCGCTGCCGATGATGGTGTTATGCCCCAGACGAGAGAGCATCTATTGCTCGCGAGCCAGGTAGAGGTCCATGCGATTGTGGTCGCACTGAATAAGGTCGACATGGTAGATGACCCCGACCTGCTTGAGGTCACGGAGCTTGAGCTGAGAGAAGAGCTGCTACCGAAGTATGGCTTTCCAGGTGATGAGATTCCGATCATACGGGTCAGTGCCCTCAAGGCTCTGGAGTGCGGATGTGGCAAACAGGAGTGTGAATGGTGCAGTAAGATCCTCGAGCTTACCGATGCCGTAGATAACTACATACCTCTGCCCGAACGTCCGGCAGACAAGCCTTTCCTAATGCCTGTTGAGGATGTCTTTGGCATTAAAGGACGAGGCACTGTAGTAACAGGCAGGATTGATCGCGGCACAATAAAAGTAGGACAGGATATAGAGATAGTCGGGCTAAAGGAAACGAAGAAGACTGTAGTCACCGGTGTTGAGATGTTCCACAAACTACTTGAGGAAGCCATGCCGGGAGATGCTGTTGGCTGCCTGCTCCGGGGCATTGAGCGCGATGAGGTAGAACGAGGCCAAGTCCTGGCTAAGCCGGGCTCAATTACCCCGCATACAACTTTTGATTCTGAGGTATACGTTCTCACCAAAGAAGAGGGAGGACGCCACACACCGTTCTTCAACGGATATAAACCACAGTTCTTCATTAGGACTATGGACGTCACGGGATCTATCGAGCTTCCCAGCGGCGTTGAAATGGCAATGCCTGGTGATAACATCAAAATGAGAGTAAAGCTGCTAGTTCCCGTAGCTATTGAATCAGGTCTAAGGTTTGCAGTGAGAGAAGGTGGGAGAACGGTAGGAGCTGGATTGGTTACCGCTGTTACAGATTAAAAAATGGCAAAGAAGGCTGAAGCAAGAATCACTATTAACCTAGCATGCTCAGAATGTAAAGAGCGAACCTATACTTCCAGTAAGAATAAGAAGAACGATCCCGGAAGGCTGGAATTGAAGAAGTTTTGCCCCCGTTGTGGTAAGCAGACGTTGCATCGCGAGACTAAATAATAGGGTATCTAAAGCACATTGAGATAACAGGTGTCAACAAAAAGCCAGGGAAAACAGAGATTCAAATTTGTTGGTGACACCATCGCAGAGTTAAGGAAGGTCGCCTGGCCCACAAGGCAGGAAGCTACCTATCTTACTACAATTGTGATAATCGTCACCATTATTATGGCTATTATCCTCTGGTTATTTGACATGGGGTTTGCCGAACTGATGAATATCATCCTGCTCGGAGACTAATAGTTGGTGTTATAGCACAGAGGTACATTTAATCTGAATCGCTGTGAAGCTACCAGCTATCTGGTTTGGCTTGTTTCCTTAAATCAAATAAAGTGGGGAAAAACTGCGTGGCGCAAACTGCACGTGAATGGTTCGTAATACACACTTACTCGGGCTATGAAGACCGTGTGAAGATGAACCTTGAACATCGCATCGAATCGATGGATGTCAGCGACAAGATATTCCAGGTGGTTGTACCTACGGAAGATGAGATGGAAATCAAAGACGGGCAACGGCGCACTGTGGCCAGGAAGATATTTCCGGGCTATATTCTGGTTGAGATGATCATGGATGAGGAGAGCTGGCACGTAGTACGAAATACCCCAGGAGTCACCGGGATCGTGAGCACGCAGGACGAAAAGGGCAAAATCGAGCCTGTTTCTCTGGAGGATAACGAGGTCAAATCCATACTGCATCAGATGGAAGCGGAGTCGCCGAGGGTTAGAGTCGGCTTCAACAGAGGACAAAGCATCCGTATTATCGACGGGCCGTTTATAGACTTCATCGGAGTTGTCGATGATATCAACGAGGAGAAGGGTAAAGTAAAAGTCATGGTCTCTTTCTTTGGTCGTGAGACTCCTGTCGAACTTGACTTTCTACAGGTAGAAAGGCTCTAGTTTGATAGGAGAGCCTGTTTTAATCAAGAATATGAAGCTATAATTTTATAAGGGTGACACAATGGCTAAAAAAGTAAAAGCAATGGTGAAACTCCAGATAGAGGCCGGTAAAGCGACGCCGGCACCGCCGATAGGGCCTGCTCTGGGACAGCATGGAGTCAATATCATGGCATTCTGTAAGGAGTATAATGACCAGACGTCATCCCAGGCCGGCTCCGTTGTCCCGGTAGAGATCATTATTTACGAAGATCGCTCTTTTACCTTTATAACGAAAACACCACCTGCAGCCGATTTATTGAAACGGGCACTTGGCTCGGAAAAGGGAAGCGATAATCCAAGGCGGAACAAGATCGGCAGTCTCCCAAGAGAGAAGGTCCGTGAGATTGCTGAAATAAAGATGAAAGACCTGAATGCCATTGACATCGATGGTGCCATGAAAATCGTGGAAGGCACCGCACGAAGTATGGGCATCGATATTACCAACTAGGAGCAGTATGGGTAAACACGGAAAGAAACATAAGGAAGCACTGGAAAAGGTGGACAGTGATAAATCATATCCACCAAACGAAGCCGTCAGCTTGGCTAAACAAGCAGCTGATGCTAAATTTGACGAGACGGTTGAACTTCATCTGCGCATGGGGGTCGATCCGCGCCACGCCGACCAACAAGTTCGCGGCGTAGCTATGTTGCCCAACGGCCTTGGCAAGGCTGTGCGAGTATTAGTATTCACACAGGGCGAACCGGAGAAAATCGCCCGTGATGCCGGAGCGGACTATGTCGGTGGGGACGAGCTGGTTAAGAAGATAGAGGAAGGCTGGCTGGAATTCGATGTCGCTATAGCAACCCCCGATATGATGCCTAATATCGGCAAGCTGGGAAAAGTCCTGGGGCGGCGAGGCCTTATGCCAAATCCCAAGTCAGGCACAGTGGCACAGACTTCAGACCTACCTCAGGTTATCGCGGATTCTCGAAAAGGCCGAGTGGAATTCAAACTGGATAAAACCGCCATTATCCACTTACCTGTGGGTAAAGCCAGCTTCGATGATGAGAAATTGCTGGAGAACATCGCCGCGGTTGTAGATGCAGTTGTTAAGGCCAGACCAAGCGGCGCCAAGGGCCAGTTTGTCAAGAGTATCTCTCTTACAACATCCATGGGGCCTGGTATCAAGCTGGATCTAGCTCCAACCCTTTCCATGACCACCGCGTAACCATTGGCTTTGTCCCCATTCAAACTTAAGCATGCAGACGGATATGACTGTGCGAAAGGAGCGCTAAATGGCTGGGATCGTTTCCTACGGTGCCTACATACCTATCTATAGACTCAATCGTGAGTCGATGTGGCTAACCTGGGGTGGGATGCCCGTCAGCGGCGAGAGAGCGGTCGCCAACTTCGATGAAGACAGCATTACCATGGCTGTAGAAGCCGGCATCAATTGCTTACAAGGCATCGACCACAACGAGGTTGACGGCCTCTTCCTTGCCTCGACGTCGACCCCTTATAAGGAGAAGCAGTGTGCCAACCTGGTTGCTGAAGCCCTCGATCTGAAACGGAGCACC
>CP070819.1:1243921-1249188 GCA_020344295.1 Dehalococcoidia bacterium
CCCGATGAGAAGTGTGATCACGAGCGTTGTAAGCAGTATGCAAAGTACCTTCTTCAACGAATTGTCCTTTCTTAACAACATTTTAGTATCAGTTTATTTCCTTTTTCGAGTCTAGCATTCACACCTAACGTCTGTCAACAGAGCAGGTAATACATCCTTGAGCAAGCTTGACCCCTATGTTGGCCCAAGATAGAATAACTTTAGAGGGAAAACATGTTTGAGACTCTTTCTGATAAGCTCAGCAATGTTTTCAGAAGGCTGTCAAATAAAGGTAAGTTGACTGAGCAGGATGTCGATGACGCGCTGAGGGAAGTAAGATTAGCTTTGCTGGAAGCGGATGTCAACTTCAAAGTCGTCAAGGACTTCGTGGCCAGAGCCAAGGAGCGCGCTATAGGTGCCGAGGTGCTGGAGAGCCTTGCCCCCGCACACCAGGTGGTGAAGATAGTCAACGATGAACTGGTGGCAATTTTGGGTGGCGGTCAGCAGAAATTGCTACACGCGGCACAGCCTCCAACTGTGATACTAATGGTGGGACTTCAGGGTGCAGGTAAAACCACAACGACGGGCAAGCTGGCGTTGCACTTGAGGAAGAGCGGTCAACGTTTGCTCATGGTGGCTGCCGATCCCTACCGTCCCGCGGCTAAGGAACAGCTCGAAATTCTGGGGAAGCAGCTTGATATCCCGGTCTATGGTGAGGGCGGTTCGACGGCCGCGATCTGCTCAGGCGCGATGAAACAGGCAAAGGAGGTAGCGGCGAGCACCGTAATCGTCGATACAGCGGGCCGGCTTCACGTAGATGATGAACTGATGAAAGAGCTCAGGGAGGTTGGCCAGAAGCTGAATCCCACTGAGGTACTGTTGGTGGCGGATGCTATGACCGGTCAGGAGGCAGTGAGAATCGCCGAGGAATTTAACTCCGCCGTAGGCCTGACCGGCGTGATTCTAAGCAAGATGGATGGTGATGCCCGCGGTGGGGCTGCACTATCGATCACCACGGTTTCGGGGGTGCCTATTAAATATGTCGGCATCGGCGAAAAACTGGACGCTCTCGAGCCCTTTTACCCCGACCGAATGGCCTCTCGTATTCTAGGCATGGGTGATATCCTGACCTTTGTTGAGAAAACAGAGGCGGCAACTGATGAGAAGAAAAGGCAAGAGCTTGAGCGTAAGGTACGCCGGGGCACCTTCGATCTTGAGGATTTCCTGGAGCAACTGCATCAGATAAAGAACATGGGGCCTATCAGCCAATTAATTGATATGCTGCCAGGGGCGTCCGGGCTTACCCGTAATCTGCCCCAGGGAGCAGATGAGAAACAACTGAAGAAGGTGGAAGCCATAATCTTTTCTATGACTCCTTATGAGCGGCAGAATCCGAACATAATCGACGGCAGCAGGAGGAGGCGCATCGCCACGGGTAGCGGAACAACCCCCCAGGATGTCAATCAGTTGCTGAACCAGCACCGGCAAATACAGAAGGTGATGAAGCAGATAGGAAGGGGGAGGAAGATCACCTCCTTATTCGGATTGAGGTGAAGGCTAAATGACAAACGAAAGATCAAGTAATCATAATGGAACCGTAGCTGTGGATATAGCGAAACTTAGAGATTGTTCTTTCGAGGTAGGCCCGATAAGGCCACCCAGCGAAGGGGGGAGCCATTCCCTGCTGATCAGGGCAACACGGAACTGCTCCTGGAACAGGTGTAAGTTTTGCTACGGCATGATATACAACCGCGAAAAGTTCCAGCTACGAAGTGTTGACGAGATCAAGAGTGACATCGACACTGTTAAGGCGATGGCCGATGAAATCAAGGCGGTGTCGTGGAAGCTCGGATACGGCGGCGTTGTGAACTCGGAGGTGGGGACTGCTATCGTGCGCAGCGATCCCGGTCTTAATTCCAATCACTGCTTCGTCATGGTATTCAACTGGCTGTATTTCGGCGCCAAGACTGTCTTTCTGCAGGATGCCAATACGCTCATCATGCCTACAGACCAGCTGGTGGAGGTTCTGAAGTATCTGAAGTCTACTTTCCCCACAATAGAGCGCATCACCTCGTATGCCCGGGCGAAGACGGTCGCTAAGAAGTCACTGGATGAATTGAAGGAATTGAAGCAAGCCGGCCTTTCGCGCATCCATATAGGACTCGAAACCGGTGATGATGAGCTACTCCGGTATGTCGATAAAGGGGTAACCGCCGCTGAGCATATCGAGGCGGGGAAGAAGGCTATCGAAGCGGGCTTCGAGCTATCGGAGTACGTGATGACCGATCTGGGCGGCAGGGGCATGTCGGAACAACATGCGAAGAACACCGCCAGGGTACTGAATGAGATAAATCCACATTTTGTTCGGATGAGGCCTGTCATGCTCGGGCCGGGGCTGCCGCTTTACCAGGATTATGAGAATGGGACCCTGGTGCTCTCATCACCACACGAGCGCCTCCAGGAAGTGAAGACATTGATCGAGAATCTGAATATTACGGGAAGAGTGTGTTTCGACCATTTCCTCAACGCCTGGTACCGGGACGGTAACCGCAGGCAAACGCTTTTTAAACAGGACTACAACGGCTACAAGTTCCCCGAAGAGAAAGAAAGTGTGCTGGCGCACATTGAAGAAGGTTTGAAGGCGGATGAATCAACACATATTCACGTTAAAGAGATGCTTGGGATGAGGCACCTTTAGATATCGGGGAACGGAAAGAAGGAGGCTAAGGACGTGAGTGAAGACAAGGGAGCAGACGGCGCCAGTTCTCTACCCACTGGTTCGCGTTTATGGCCCTCCAAGCGGTATGCCGAAATGCACCTTCGGTCGCTGCAGGACCCCGAGAGGTTCTGGGCCGAGGAAGCGCGAAAGCTGGACTGGTACAAGACCTGGGATCGTGTCCTAGACTGGGATCCCCCTTATGCCCGATGGTTCGTTGGCGGTATGCTCAATGCCAGCTACCAGTGCGTAGACCGCCATGTGACGTCGTGGCGGAGGAGCAAGGTCGCGATATACTGGGAAGGAGAGAACGGGGAGACCCGGGTGCTGAGCTATTCCACCCTGTTCCGTGAAGTCAACCGCTACGCTTCTGTGCTTAAGAAGCTCGGCGTCAAGAAAGGCGACCGGGTCGCCCTCTACCTCCCCATGGTCCCCGATCTCCCGATATTCATGCTGGCCTGTGCTCGAATCGGAGCTGTCCATACGGTTATATTTTCGGGCTTCAGTGCCAAGGCGATCGCCGACAGGGTTAATGACATCCAGGCGAAAATACTGGTGACATCGGACGGGTCATATCGCCGCGGTAAAATCCTGGCACTCAAAGAGATAACCGATGATGCGGTTCAGATGTCCGCATCGATAGAGAAGACAGTTGTTATCAGGAGGGCAGGCGAAAGTGTACCCATGACGCCGGGAAGGGACTTCTGGCTTTCCGACCTGCTGGGTGAGGCGGAAAGGGTAGTCCCGGCGGAGCCTGTTGAATCCACACACCCCCTGTATATTCTGTACACCTAGGGCACTACCGGAAAGCCGAAAGGAATAGTACACGGCACGGGAGGCTACATTACCTATAACCATTCTGCATACAAGTGGGTTTTCGATATTAAGGAGGAATCGGTCTACTGGTGCACCGCCGATGTGGGCTGGGTGACCGGACACAGCTCAATCGTCTATGGTCCTCTTTCGCATGCTGCGGCTATTGTTCTATACGAGGGGGCTCCCGATTACCCTACGGTCGAGCGGTGGTGGGACATCATCGAGAAATACGGTGTCAGTATCTTCTATACCTCGCCTACGGCGATACGCATGTTTATGCGCCACGGCGAGGACCATCTGTTGAAGCACGACTTTTCCAGCCTGGAGCTTCTGGGCAGTGTCGGCGAGCCGATAAACCCCGAGGCCTGGCAGTGGTATTACAAGAACATAGGGCAGGAGAGGTGCCCCATCGTCGATACCTGGTGGCAGACGGAGACAGGCGGCACGATGCTGTCTCCAACGCCGGGGATAGAGCCTATACCGCTCAAGCCTGGCTCGGCAACATTCCCGCTGCCGGGGATAGACGCGGCTATATTAGATACCGATGGGAATGAAGCTCCACTTGGAACTACCGGGTATTTAATTATAAGGAAACCGTGGCCCGGTATGCTGCTGGATGTATATGGTGATCCCCAGCGTTACAAGGATTCGTACTGGTCACGATTTCCCGGTGCCTACTACACCGGCGACTTCGCCATGCGCGATGAGGACGGCTATTTCTGGCTGCTGGGCAGGGCCGACGAGGTGCTGAAAGTGGCGGGACACCGCATCGGAACGGCGGAGCTTGAGGACGCGGTAGTGGACCATCCTGCCGTAACCGAGGCTGCAGTGGCCAGCAAACCCGACGAGGTGAAGGGTGAGGCTATAGTGCTGTTCGTGACACTCAAGCAAGGGATTACGCCTTCCGAGGGCCTGAAGAAGGAGATCGGTACGCATCTTCGTGAGGTGATAGGGCCTATCGCCACACCAGATGAGGTTAACTTCGTTGACGCTCTGCCCAAGACCAGGAGCGGCAAGATCATGCGCCGCGTGCTTAAAGCGGTGGCCACCGGTCAGAGCCTGGGCGACCTCACTACTCTCGAAAACGAGGCCTCGGTGGAGGAGATAAAAAAGGCCTACGAGGGACTTAAGCAGGAGTAAATCTCACCTGGCAGTGAGCCATTGTACCATTTCTCTATTAGGCTGCAGCTATCGTTGCCCGTGGCTTAAGGAGATCTTCTCAAACATCCTCACTAGACCGGCGATCAGGGCATAGATGGACTCGATGTTGAGGTTCTCCTCCGCCGTCGTGTCATAGAATATAGCCAGACTGGATTCCAGACCGTCCTCCGGCCCCGAGTAACATATAAGGATCGGCAATTTGGGCAGGGGATACAGAACGATGGTGATATTTGCGGGGTAATGGTAGTCGATCCGTTTTCCACTGAATACATGCAGCATATCGTCGAACAGCTCGGTATAGGTATCCGCGACCTTCTTCAGGGGATTCTCGCACCTCTGGTTATAGAGAGGATACCAGTCCTTCCCGCTCTTCAGCTCCCGGAACGTAACCCATTCGCCTGTCGGAGGCGTTCCCGCGCTGTACATTATATAGAGGAATACCGGTATCGCTATCCAGGGGTGGACGTGGATATCGGTGAATATGTTCCCCTGGGAATCGACGCTGAAGTTCTTGCCGAGGCACTGGACCGTCAGCCTGCCGTCGTGGTATTCCGCCCCTAGCCGCTGGGCTGCTGCGGAGAGGTCTATCTCGCCG
>CP070819.1:1249288-1252707 GCA_020344295.1 Dehalococcoidia bacterium
ATTCTTGGCGGGTGCACTGGTCTCGGGCTTCGTGCTCGCTATATTGATGGCGAACTCGGGCGGAGCTTGGGACAACGCTAAGAAATACATCGAGGCCGGTCATCTCGGGGGCAAGGGCAGCGACGCGCACAAAGCAGCAGTCATCGGTGACACCGTCGGCGATCCTTTTAAGGACACAGCGGGCCCCTCGCTTAATATATTGATAAAGCTCGTGGGCAAGGTAGCGGTTATATTCGTACCTGTTTTCGTTTTGGTGCTTTACTAGATTCCAGCATGCTCAAACAGGGAACCCCTTCTTTAGATGAGGAAGGGGTTCCGGTGGCGTTCGGCCCCTACTGTGGTTGAGGGGCCGTGTCCAGGGTACACGATGGTATCGTCCGGAAGCTCCATGATCTTGGTCATTATGCTGTTTATCAACGTGACGTAGTCACCCCCGGATAGATCCGTCCTGCCGATACCGAAGTTGAACAGCGTATCGCCGGAGAAGATCACCCCATCCCCCAGAAGCGAGATACCGCCTGCAGTGTGGCCCGGTGTATGCAGGACGGTAAAGCTCAGGTCACCTACATGGATGATATCGCTATCGTGCAGCAGCCTGTCGGGCTGGGGTGGAGACTTCATCGAGCCGCCCATCACCACGCCGAATACCCGGCCAAACATGCTGGGTGACATTCCCTCTACATCCGCCTCGTGTACGGCGTAGTCCGCCCCGGTCAATTCCTTAACCTTGCCCAGGGCGCCGACATGATCGATATGGCTGTGAGTGGCCACTATCAGCACAATCGATAGACCGAGGCCGCGTGCAGTATTAACGATGGATTCCGCATTGGCTCCCGGATCGATTATCATCCCCTCCTTGGTGGCCTCCGAGCCTACGATGAAGCAGTTAGACGCGAATGGCCCGACGACGAGTTCTTTAAGAATCATTTTATCCTCCACCACATATTGTCCCCATCCCGGCGCCCGTGTCAAGGCTTTACACTCATATGTAAAACTGCTAACCTTTATCCAAAGTCTCAGGAGTAACTTATAGTGACAGAGCAAGCGACCCGCAAAGTGACGATGGACAAACTGGTCTCCCTGTGTAAACGCCGGGGTTATATCTTCCCCTCGAGCGAGATCTACGGCGGCATGGGGGCCTGCTACGATTACGGCCCCCTCGGTGTGGAGCTCAAGAATAACGTCAAGGCCTGCTGGTGGAGATCGGTGGTCCAGGAACGCGACGATATGGTCGGCCTGGATGCCTCCATCCTGATGCATCCCCAGACCTGGGTCGCCAGCGGTCATGTTGACGGCTTCGCGGATCCCCTTGTCGACTGCAAACAGTGCCGTAAGCGCTGGCGTTCGGACAATATTGCCGGTGAAAAGTGCCCTGAGTGCGGTGGCGATCTCACCGAGCCCCGTATGTTCAATCTGATGTTCAAGACCCATGTGGGCGCGGTCGAGGACGAGGCAGCCGTAGTATACCTTCGTCCCGAAACAGCCCAGGGCATCTTCGTCAATTTCGAAAATGTACTGTCATCCACCCGCAGGAAACTGCCCTTCGGCATCGCTCAGATCGGTAAAGCCTTCAGGAACGAGATCACGACGGGTAACTTCATCTTCCGTATGCGTGAGTTCGAGCAGATGGAGGTCGAGTATTTTGTCGTACCCGGCAGCGACGAGGAATGGTTCCGGACATGGGTGGACGAGCGTGTGAAATGGTATACTGACCTGGGTATCAGCAGGGAGAACCTCAGACTGGTACAGCACGGCGTGGACGAGCTCGCCCATTACGCCAAGTCATGTACGGATATCGAGTACCTCTTCCCTATGGGCTGGTCCGAGCTGGAGGGAATTGCCAACAGGACTGACTTCGACCTCAAACAGCACGCCGGACACAGCGGCAAGGACATCAGCTACTACGATGAGGATACGAAGGAGCATATCGTCCCCTACGTGATCGAGCCCTCGGCTGGAGTCGACCGCTCGGTACTTGCCTTCCTTGTAGATGCCTACGATGAGGAGCCCGACAAGGATGAGATCAGGGTGGTACTGAGACTCCATCCCGACCTGGCGCCGGTGAAAGTCGCCATACTCCCGCTAAGCCGGAACGAGAAGCTGCTGCCGCTATCGCAGGATATCTATAACAACCTACGGCGCTGCTGGATGGTGCAGTATGACAACGCCCAGAGCATCGGCCGGCGTTACCGCCGGTATGACGAGATCGGTACTCCGTTCTGCGTCACCATAGACTTCGACTCCCTTGAGGACAACGCCGTTACCATCCGCGAGCGTGACGGCATGAAGCAGATACGCGTACCCATCGCAGAGTTGAAAGCGACGCTCGACGCCAAGCTGTGCGGCCAGCCATTCGAAGTACTGCCCCCGGGCGGGAAGAAGTGGCTGGGATTTGAGGAGTAATAAACACTGAATCGAAGACCAGGATAACTAAGCAGATTGCATTGTTAAGTAAGGCCGGCGCTACTTGTCTGTCCCTTTGTTCCATCATTATCAGAAGCAGAATCCGAGGTTAAGCATAAAACCAATAGTGCAAGATTCAGGCTCTGAAAGCGATGCGTATACTTCACTTCGCTGACCTCCACCTCGGCGTAGAGACCTACGGCCGTATCGACCCTGAAACTGGGCTCTCCACGCGCTTGAATGACTTTCTCTCTGCTCTTGATCAACTCGTGGACTATGCCTTGGACCAGGACGTGGAACTCGTCCTATTCTGCGGCGACGCCTACAAGAGCAGGGACCCCAGCCAGACCTACCAGCGCGAGTTCGCCCGACGTATTAAGCGGCTCAGCGCCGGCGGCATCCCCGTCTTCCTCGTCGCCGGCAATCACGACCTGCCCCACGCAACAGGGCGTGCCACTGCAGTGGAGATATTCGACACCCTGGCTGTAGAGAATGTGACTGTCGCCAACCAGGCCCAGAGCTTTCACATGGAGATGAAGAAGGGGCCCTTACAAATAGTAGCCCTGCCTTGGGTGAGGCGCAGCAAACTTCTGAGCAGGGAGGTAACTAAGAACCTGTCCCTGGACCAGATTAACGAGAGGATTCAGGACATCCTGGCTAACTGGCTTAACGCCGAGGTCGACAAACTCCATCCCGAAATACCGGCCATCCTCGCGGGACATCTGTCTCATTCGGGAGCGGTTATGGGATCGGAGAGGACAATGCTCGTGGGACGGGACTACGTATTACAGCAGAGCATAGTCGCCAATCCCGTCTTCGATTACGTTGCGCTGGGCCATATGCACAATCAGCAAAAGATCGATCACCCAGTATCCGTCGTCTACCCCGGAAGCCTGCAGACCATCGACTTTGGTGATGAGGGACATGAAAAGGGATTCTATATAGTGGAACTCGATGAGGCTGCTCCGAGGGGTAAAAGGCTGATCTCTTACGAATTCCACCCTGTAGCTGCGAGG
>CP070819.1:1252807-1256130 GCA_020344295.1 Dehalococcoidia bacterium
GAAGCCGGTGGGAACAATGCTTCGTCCCACAATTTTGCCGTCATCGACAATTACCACCTTGATAAACTGAGCTCCCATATCGATACCTGCATTACTCATATCGGCCTCCTCTCTTGGTTGCTACTTTCCTTTCTACCATTTAAGGTTATGCTTCGGGTAATTTTTGTATACCCTGGCCTTCAAGAAATGCTTCCAGTCGGTCGATCACACCGGTCTCATCCATATCCCTGCAGTCGGCGAAGTTACCCTCGAACATCGCCACAGGGATACCATGCTTTTGAAAGTGACGCTGAATGTCGTACATGGGGGCAACCATGACTACGCACCCGCGGTTTAGAAGTAGCAGCCACCCATGCGCATTCCAGTGTTTGTCAAGAATGACCATTTCCTTCTTTCTCGTTTCCATGTGTGACTGAAAGGGGTGCTCAGCCCGCCATCGAGCAATGGTTCGGCATAAATCTTCTCTGGTTTTCATCTGAGGCCACCCGGGCCTTTCCTCTGGCGCCACGGCAGGGATCACCTTGCCTTCATCGAAGAGAAACTTTACCTCGCCAGAGTTTATGAGATATACATAGGTGCCGACAAAGACAACGCCGAAGTTCTCAAGATAGCGGAATATCTTGAGGAAGCTCCAGGGTGGCGGGGTCATCATGCACATGCGGTATCTCTCGTTGGGAACAGCGGCTATATGGTTGGCGATACGGTCCTTCAACTCGTCCCTTAATGTTTCAAGGAACTGCGTCGCTACTGCCTCGTGCCTTCTGAGCATAGGGATGGGCATCAGCGCAAAGTAGCTCTTTATGTCCAGAGGCGCGGGTATAGCCGAGTTGAGTAGGCAGATCTCTCCCCATAGAGCCTCGTTATGGAAGTAATTTCGCATTGCCTCGATAGCCTTTTCATCGTCATAGGTCCTGCCAGTGACCTTCTCCATCCATTCAATTGATTCGAGATATTGCCCGGCCACATACTCAATCCTGTGCTGCGGATCACCATCGGGAGTTAACCATGTTTCGTCATCGATGTAGGTCATAGGGATGCCCTGATATTCAGAAACTAAGTGGTGCCACTTAGGATGACCAGCGGGGCAATGGCGAATGCTCCAAATGAAGTCGAATTTAGGAAATGGTCCGCCGGTAAAATAGTATTTATCGAGGTACATAGATCCCAGGAAGTTTCGCATGTAACCACACATATCGCGAGCGTATCCTCTTGCTTCATAGGCCTCCATAGCAGGGATGGAGGCTGGCGGGTCGGCTGCCACACTGGCCCCGTAAGGTTCCCCCGCGAGGAAAACGAAATCGCCGAGCCCTGCCAACAGCCCATAAGGGCTTGCTGCGCAGCCTAAGACCAAGAGCTTACCGCGCTCATGGCCTGAGGTCAATTCTCGATAGGCTTCCATCCTGAGCTCTTTGCCCCATTGCCAACAATCCAAGGGCCTGATTTCATACTTTGCTTTCGTTGTCATTGTTCGCCTCCAGTTTAATTATCAATGATAATTGTCCTTCTAAAACACCTCGAGGCCGGCCATTTCGAGGAAAGCCTCTATGCGTGTACGAAACTGACCGAAAGGAATAGTGACGTCGAACTCCAGTGTGAGTGTAGGTATATCATGTTCTTTAAACATTTTTTGGAGGTGAGGCGTATCGAACTCGTGGGGGTCACAGAATTTCTGCTGATATATGAGTGCGCCCTGGACGTTCCAGTCTAGGGCATGTTTTATAATACGATCGAATCTGTTTTTGAAACTTTCGGCTACAGCAGGACATTGCCATCGGTCTAGATAGCGCTTTGCGATCGCAGCCAGCCGGTTTTCCTCAGGCAGGACTTCATCCCAAAAATAGCGACTTCCGGTGCAGTGTTCGTCGATGACGACGGTGCAGCCTAGTTCCTCCAGCATCCTAACGAACACTATATCGTCCATTTCGCTGCCTATCATCATCAACCGTAACCCTGTCTCCCGGCCCAAATCCCTGTTTGGCAATTCCTCCAGCAACTCCTCAAGAAGCTTGTTATGCTCCTCGACACCCATTAACTGACTGGCAACCACCATCTCCATACATTCAGCGCCGGTAATCGGGGGATTCTCCCCCTTTCTCAAATCGTAGATCTGCTTCATGAGTCTGCGATTCCTGTTATACAGGTCTATAGCCCTGTCCAGAGCGCCCTGGGAAATGCTCTTACCTGTTGCCTTCTCGAGAGTCTGAATGAAGTCAACGAATTCAGCCACTAAACATGGCATTGCCTGTGAGCTGTCCACGTGATTCGGGAACCATACGTAATGAAAGAAAGGTGTAGGAATATTGATTCTCCAACACTCGAAGGTTCCTTGAATATGAACGCAGGTTCGAGCATAGGTCAATACATCTAGGTAGTCATATCTGCCTTTCAGTCCCTGGGCCAAAGCGTCACGTGAGAATGGGCATAATGTCGGGAAAAGGTATCGATCTGTAACATCTTGGACTTCGTGGCTTCCTAGTATTCGAACAGGAAGCATGCCGGCGGCATACATGATCTCCACTGGCGAATAGGTGCAAAACCACCCGATAACTTTGCCGTTTGTTCTATTCTTCCATTCCTTAGCATATTCGTGTCGCCTAGCGACCACCTCCTGTAATTTTTCGATTGCATTCACTATTCGTCGCTCCTTTCTTTCCGCGCAAGATCTTCCTCGTCTCGAGATTAGATTTTCTCTTGCTGTTCCAGGATTCTGCGAGTTCTCACTTTCCCTCAACCCCAACTACGGCAAGTTGAAGAGTCTGATTGCGTTCTTACGCATTATCATTTTCTTGGCCTCGTCGCTCATCGGCAACGCTAAGAGCTGTTCCTTGAATGTCTTAAACCCCATGCCGTTGGTGCCAAAGGGGGTCTTCTACTGCCCTGCCCAGAATTGCATGAAGATCAGCAACTGTGGATGCAGTTTGGGCAGAAGCCTTGGCATCCATGCAGAGCAGTTGCAGTGTATGTCGGGGTGCTTCCATGCTATAGCTACCAGCTCATTGACCCCGGGCCAGGCAGTGTGAGAACCAATGATGGCAAGGCCAGGGAAATCCGGAGTCATCTCATCGAGGTACACGGGGTACCTCGTTCAACTGGGGAAAATCTCCGCTGAGTGCCTAGTCTGCATCCCGACGGGTAGTCTAAGCCACTCAAAATCTCTCATCTGTTTGCTGCAATCCCTGTAACCTAAGGTAGAGCCCTGCTGGGTATGAATATCGTACCCAGGTAAAAACATTGTTAGCTCCTGATATGACAAAACCGTGGCTATGTGCTGGCGAAGATATGATATGGCAATCCGGATAGGCTCTTTTTGCTATGTGAAAACC
>CP070819.1:1256230-1259883 GCA_020344295.1 Dehalococcoidia bacterium
AAGGTAGCTCGACCGCATTTCCCAATAGCATTGGACTTACTTGCAGATATGCTACGTAACTCTAGGTTCGATCTCGCTGACATCGAAACTGAGCGCAAGGTCATTATTGAGGAACTGAACATGTGCTTCGACTCGCCTCAGGGCAGGGTCGAGATGCTGATAGATGAGGTCATATGGCCCGATCAGCCGCTGGGACGCGATATCGCTGGGAGCAAGGACAGTGTTGCCACCATAGATCGTCCAGCGATAATTGAGTATGTTACTGGCAACTATGTTCCTAATAATATAGTGGTCTCTGTTGCAGGAGACATACGCCACAGCGAGGTGGTTGATTCTGTAGCGCAGACACTGGGCGACTTGCCGACCATGGAGCCACCACAATGGCTCCCTGCTAATAATTCTCAAGATAATGTACGATTCGTCACTGAAAAAAGAAAGACTGAGCAGGCACACTTGTGTCTTGCGGTACGTGGAATTTCTCACAGCCATCCAGATCGATTTGTTCTTGATTTACTTAACTTGATTCTCGGTGAAGGGATGAGCAGCCGTCTCTTCCTGGAAATACGGGAGCGGCTTGGACTGGCATATGATGTCCATAGTCACACCAATCATTTCCATGACTCAGGGTCAGTAAACATTTACGCTGGTGTAGATCCTAAACGGATCGAGGATGCGATAGAAGCGATATTGAATGAATTAATGAAGCTCAAAGAAATGCCAGTGCCTGAGGCTGAGATTACAAAGGTAAAAGAACTGGGGAAAGGACGCCTGATGCTGCGCATGGAGGATACACGCAGCGTAGCTGGTTGGATCGGCGGCCAGGAATTGCTCCTAGACCGTATTCGCACGGTGGATGAAGTTGTATCGATTTTAGAGTCTGTGAGTTCTGAGAATATACAGCAAGTAGCCCAAGATATCTTCAAAAAAGATGGGCTTTGTTTTGTTATGGTTGGTCCATCTCGTAAAGAGAAAGGTCTGGAGAAGTTGCTCAGTCTTTGAGCGTAATTGACAGTGAGGCCTTCATAAGAGACCTAAGACGATACTATCGAGGTGGAATAACAACCTCTGCCTCGGCTTCGTTATCACTGATCTCGAATCTGGTCTCCTCATCAGTAAGCTGTCGCTCAAACTGAAGATTAAGAGGCTTTCTTCCAATGCGAAGGTTTCTCACGGCAGCATGCTGCAGCCAGTTTGGCAGCCTTGGACTAAGGTAAATTCGTTTCGACGCGGCGTCAGCCTGAAGTCCAAGCATAGATTGAAAGAGCAGGAAGGCACTGCCCGCTGAATAGGCCTGCGGGACGCAGCTTGCTGGATATTGAGCAGGAATTGAGTACGCTTCTCTGTTTCGATGGAACCCTCCATATAATTCCGGCAATCTTGTGTAGGGAAGGAAAGCGCTTGCTTCGAAGACCTGAGAAATGATCTCCTCCACCTCCCAATGATATCCATAGCGTTTCATCCCTGCTACGATTAATGAATTATCATATGGCCAAATGCTTCCATTTCGATAGCTCATAGGATTGTAGTTAGGTGATCTGCTGCTCAATGTACGAATACCCCAGCCGCTGGCCATTTCGGGGCTGCTCAATCGTGTGACAACATATCTAGCTTTATCCTCGTCGACAATACCACAGTAGAGACAGTGTCCTATACTGGATACTATATTCTCCACAGGCTTTTTCTGCGGATCGAGTGCCTGGGCAATGTAACGATTGTTCTCCAACCAGAAATCGCGATTGAAGTTCTGCTTAAGAATCGATGCCCTAGTTTCCAGATCACGGGCATATTTCTGTTCCCCTTTTCTGATCAACAGCTGTGCCATCTCCACAAGCGCACGGTAAACATAGCCCTGTACAAGAGCCAGAGTAATGGGTTGAGGCACCACAGTGCCATCGGGATGAAGTATTGCTCCGCGGCTGTCTCTCCACCCTTGATCACCAATTCCGCCTGTAGAATGCGTAACATACTCTACATATCCATCTCTATCGACATCCCCATAATGTATTATCCATTCGAGAGCTAGCTTTGCAGAAGGAATTATCTCTTGGTATAACTCATCGTCATCAAGCCACTTCATAGTCTCGGCAAAAAGAATGAGAAAAAGGGGGGTGGCATCAATACTGCCGTAGTAAGCAGCATGAGGTATTTCACTGGTTCTAGCCATCTCCCCGCTTCGCATTTCATGGATGATTTTACCGGGCTCCTCTTCATTTGATAAATCTACTTGTTTTCCTTGATGCCTGGCGAGATGATGCAGAGTTTCAGCAGAGATCTCGGGATTGATCATTAGGGTCTGGAGGGCAGTGACTATGCTCTGTGATCCAAAGATACAGCAAAACCACGGTATGCCGGCATCGGGAATAGGACCGTCGGATGTCCATCTCTGGAGCAGCCTTAGATCGAGTAAACTTCTTTCCAGTTGATTATTGAACAGCTCGTTATTTGTCTCTATCTCAGTGCACTCATTACACCCGTCCTTATAACGCTGGCATGCTTTTGACAACCCCTGCTCATATGTAACATGTTCAATCTGATATTGACCTTCAATCGCTGCGATATGTATATACAGAAGCAGTGGATCTCTAGGCTTTACGGTAAGATTCCAGGTTATCTTTGCGCATGGAGGGCGGAGCATAGTTGTGATGGTAATATCAGTAGCATCAGGCAGGAACGTACTCGGCCTTTGACCCAGAATCTGGCTCTGTGGTTCTAATTTTATGGCAGAGGGTTTAGTATCAAAAGAAACCTGCATTGTTCGGTCTATTCCATCAAGGCCAGCATACTGAAAACTGACCTCGGAATCAGTGGCAACAGGTTCGATGATAGTACCACGCTGCTTCCGTTCAAGACCCCGGATCTCGAATATATCAGCGAAATCCCCACCGATGTTGAGTTCAAGGTCAAGTTGAGCATCGAATGAATTGTAGTTGTATAAAGTTATGCGTTCATGAAAGCCATCAAGAAGGTAACGGTTTCTTTCGACGCCTATAGTACGAGCGAGTATTGGCATGCCATCTCTGGATGTGACAGTTGGATTGGCCAGTTGGATATCGCAGACAGCGTTCTGGCGGCAAGATGAAGCTAAATGACGTAGCTCCTGTCCGTTTATCCTTAACTCTAAGATCGACAGGTATCGCGTATCTCGAAAATAAAGGCCTAATCGGCGTCTTGTCTGTGGCATATCGCCCCGCTCATCGCTGAGCATAACCAGATCATTATCTTTTAAAACACGTTGTTCCAATTGAGAACTCCCTTACAATAGCAGAACACATTTTACACTGTATACTTACCCAATAAAAGATATAGCCGCGGATATAACCGCGACTATATCAACTAAATGACGCTCCTGCCGGTCTAGATTCGTACCTAGACAGTCTTCAACGTTTTTTAGCTAGTACATTCCTTCCATGCCGCCGCCACCGGGCATCGGAGGCATCTTTTCCTTCTCAGGTATGTCCGTAATCAGAGCCTCTGTAGTCAACACCATAGCGGCTATGCTAGCAGCGTTCTCAAGGCCAGCACGGGTTACCTTTGCCGGATCGATGATTCCGCGTTGTATCATATCGCCATATTCGTCTTTCTCTGCGTCATAACCTATGATTTTTTTGCTCTTCTTAACGAAGTCAACAGCTACAGACCCCTCTTGGCCAGCA
>CP070819.1:1259983-1263146 GCA_020344295.1 Dehalococcoidia bacterium
CCCAGGCCACCGCAGATAAAAACAATGTCTTTTCCCCTCATCTCACCTTCTACCGGGAAGTGGGTTCCAAACGGCCCACGGATTCCTATCTTGTCACCGGGCTTGAGACCGTGCATGGCGCGCGTGACATTTCCCACATTTCGCACCACCATCTGGAAAGAGCCGTTCTGAGTGGGGGAAGACGAGATAGAGATGGGGGCTTCGCCGATTCCGAAGATAGAGACCTCGGCAAACTGGCCGGGCCTGTGACCCAGCTCCCTGCCGGAATCTAATTTTAGCTCGAAAAAGTGCTCCAGTGCCGTCATCGGCTCCGATCTTACAACTGTCGCCATTTCAGGTAGGTAAATATCATCCTTGCGTGCACTTGTATTGTCCATTATTTGCCCTCCGCGACTCGGTTAAAGACCTCGACAGGATTCGCAATATTAGCTACACAGGCAGTAATACACCGGCCGCATCCGACGCAGGCAATCCGCCCGCCGATTTTCTGAGGAACGTACTTGCCCTTCCTGTAGTACCGATGGCGGTACCGATCGATCCGGTCCTTGCGGAAATTCAGATTTCCGGCCACAGTAGCGAAATCCGTGAGCATACACCCATCCCATACTCGGACGCGCTCTCCACTTGACAGGTCCCAGTTCAGGTCATCGCGAACATCAAAACAGTAGCAGGTAGGGCACAGTAAAATACACGACCCACAGGAGAAACAGAGCCGGGCACGTTCCTCCCACACAGGGTGTTCCTGAGCGTTCTCCAGGATGTCCGGCCACTTCGCAGGTTCTACCTTAAGATCATGCTTCCGCAGTCGCTGCCTGTTATAATCCCAGACCAGCCGGCGCTGCTCGAGCCAGCTTTCGCCTGCATCGGGCTTGTCTAACAGCGCAGCGATCAAACTTTCGCCTTTTCCCGTTTTCGCGTCCACGATATATTCGTCGCCAATCTTGGTCAGCAGGACATCATACCCGTCTTCGACATATGCTGTTCCCATGTAGCCCGCAAATACGTCCTGCGACACCTTCTGGACATCCATAACAACAACAGTCGCGTTCTGCCGCCGCGTCATGTAGTGAACATCATTATTCCCCTGAGAAAAGATCTCGTCCATCTGGGTCATCGCCACCAAATCATAGGGATGCACACCAAAAAGCACAAAGGGCTCTGAATCGACTACGCTCTCATAACCCGCACCCACCTGAAACGACAGTATCGTTTCCCGTGGTGGCTGCAGAAAGGCTTTCGGCGGCAGGATGGCAACATCATAATCAAGCCGCAGATCCGCAGCTTTATTCAACTGACCGAAGGCGTAACGGTCGCCCCGGGCTTGAACACCGATAACCTTCTGTTTCTCGATAATGCCGTCGACCCAAGAATTCAGTGTGTCTATATTTATCTTTTTTATGCTCATATTTCAATCTCCGTCTCCTCTTCTTTCGCGACTAAACGACTATACATTTGATCCATGTACCTTACTATATCGCGACGGCTGATTATACCCACAACCTTGCTGCCCTCCACCACCGGAACCCGACGGATTCGATGAGCCGCGAAATAATTAATTATCTCCACAGCCAATGTATCTGGAGAGTATGTGACTACCTTCTTCGTCATAACTTCAGATGCCACCGTATCCGCCGCCTGTCCGCTGAGGGCAAAATTAACCACATCGTGCTCCGTTATGATCCCTACAAGGTTTCCGTCATTATCCACAATCGGCAGCCCGCTGATATGCCAGCGCAGCAGGAGCTTGATTACATCGGTTATCAGCATATCCTCCTTAGCCGTGATAACCGTGGACGTCATGATATCTCTTGCCGTCTTTTTAAAGGCCACGATTCACCTCCCCGGATGATGAGTTTCATCTGTTAGTGAAATCTATCACAATCAACCTATCACCTATCGTCCCTGTTGTCAATAAGCCATATATCCGTATATATACGGAAATCTATCCCCCATTTTGCCTTATTTTATCCCCACTGTCTAGGCAGATTATACGGTTTCAGCTCTACATTCCGGCAACCTTTACCACATAGTTATGCTCCTTTGTATTGCTTAGTAGCACTATAGTGGCAACATTAGTCAAAACGAAGTATACTTGGTAATGGGAACGTACCTAAATGGTGCTATCCTATAATCTACATCGGTTGTTGAAAGTAGAGATGGTAAGCGATTACTTGCTCGACGGCGCCACGCCGGACGTAGTGCACAGCAGGTTCTCCGCGGACTCATGGCAGAAGATAACAGCGCCTGTGCCCAAAGAGATCGAGCTGACCATCTACGTGGAGGGGGAGGAACTGCTAACCATACTGTGTACTCCCACCAGGCTGACACATCTCGTCCTCGGGTTCCTGTACTCGGAGGGCATAATCACCGGCAAGGATGATATTGCTAGCATGAGAGTGTGTGAGGACGATCAGCTCGCCGATGTACGGTTGAGTAAACCGGGGTATAAGCCACCACCCCAGCGCACACTGGCATCCGGATGCGGTGGCGGCGTCAGTTTCATCTCAGAGGGGCGCAAAATCAACTCAAACATTGTTATCCCTCCCGGCAGCATACTGTCCCTGATGAAGCGAATGAATCAGCGCGCGGACCTGTACCGGGCCTGCGGGGGTGTACACACGTCAGCGCTTGCCGATGCAGAGAATATACTTGTAATCGCTGAAGACATCGGGAGACATAATACGCTGGATAAGATAATGGGACAGTGCCTGATGACAGGGCTATCGACCAGGGACAAACTGCTGCTTACTACCGGGCGGATCTCCTCGGAGATGCTGGGCAAGGCCTCGATGATGGAAGCTCCTATTGTGATCTCCCGCAGCTCGCCGACCGATCGGTCGATTTCCCTTGCCCGGGAGCTGGGGATCACTCTTGTCGGCTACGCCCGCGGAGACCGCTTATCAGCTTATTCACACGAGGAGCGAGTAGAAGGCGCCCTGGATTAAGAAAAAGTAAGGGGAAAGAAACCGTAGGAGGGCAATATGTTTCACAGCTTCGGATGGCCGGAGGCCCTCATAATACTGACCGTGATCCTCATTGTGTTCGGCGTGGGCAAACTGCCGCAGGTGGGCGGGGCACTGGGCAAGGGAATCCGTGAATTCCGTAAGGGAAGGGCCGGACTGCTTGAAGCCGGAGAGGAAGAGGAGCAGGAAGAGGAGCAGGA
>CP070819.1:1263246-1266721 GCA_020344295.1 Dehalococcoidia bacterium
ATGGTCTGATACAGTCGGTTAAGAAGACCGGGGCTATGGTAGTAGTAGACCTTGCGCCCAGGTCCTTCGGAACCACGGGAGAGTTCATGGCAACGGTGGCGGAGGCATCTCTAACGCCATTCCCCCCGATGGCCAGGGTCGCCAGCTACGATGGTCCGGTGGGATACAGCCAGTCCCTGGAACGCTATGTTCAGCCCAATGAAGATAAGATCATTGCCGCTGTGAGAGACGTATTAGAGCGAAAACGTGTGATGTCCAATAATTGATAGAGCTGGCGCCCCCACCATCCCCTATAGAGATTGGAGCGAAGCCCCGGAGCATGGTTAAGTAGGGGAGAAATATTGTCAATCAACAACCCCTGTAATCATCGGTGCATATTACCGGAACATTATCTCGCTCAAAGCCGTGCCATCGAAATGACATCGTTTAAAAGAAATAATCATACTTCGCCCTAAAACCTTGACAACCAGTTGGTGCTAATCTAGTATTTTAATGGCGTTAAAATCGCCAGTGCAATCAAGGCAGGCATATATTGCCCACAGCGACCGAGGGCCAAATAGTAAATTCTTTCGTCACCGGTCTTATCGCATTTATCCTTCCAGTCTTTAATTACGGCACTTATTTGCCACATTCTCTCTGTATTTGAGGGGGTAGTTTGCCTAAGTTTTCACTAATACCCAGGGAGCCGAAGTTTTTCGATCTGTTTGAAAAAAGCGCGGACAATGCCGCTACAGCCGCAACGGAGCTGCATATTTTACTACATGATTATACGAATGTCCCCCAGAAAGTTGGTCGTCTCACAGAGTTGGAGCACAAGGGTGACTATATAACTCACCAGATAATGGAGCAGCTACATCGCACCTTCGTGACACCACTGGATAGAGAGGATATATCCTCACTCACACAGGGACTGGATGATGTGATGGATTTCATGGAGGATGCTGCCAACGCCATGCTTCTCTACGGCATCAAACAGCCCACAAAACGGGCGCGTCAACTGGCAGAGATCCTGGTGGACGTAACCGATGAGCTGGTTAAAGCAATGCCATACCTTCGCAGACGCTCCGAGATGAGCAAGATACTGGAGCGCTGTGTTGAGATAAACAAGCTGGAGAATGACGCGGACTCCATAGTGCGATTCGCCCTCGCTGAACTATTCAATGACTTTGATATTGCCGATGTCATTAAATGGCGCGAAATCTACGAGCATCTGGAAAACGCAGTTGATAAAGCCGAAGATGTAGCGAATGTCCTTGAGGGCGTGGTCCTCAAGCATGGATAACTCCCTATTCCTTCTTGTTCTTATCGTAATTGCCGCCCTCGGTTTCGGTTTCTCCAACGGCCTCAACGACGCCGCCAATGCTATCGCCACCGTTATCGGCAGCCGTGTTCTGGCACCGCGCACCGCCATTATCATGGCGGCTGTCTGTAACCTGGCAGGCACTCTGAGCGGGGCGCTGCTGGGCGCCCATGTCGCCAAGACCATCGGTAAGGGAATCGTCATGCCTGAAGAGCTCACATTGGTCACGGTGGTAGCAGGTGTTGCCGGGGCGATAATATGGGTCCTCTCAGCTACATACAGGGGGATACCGCTCAGTGTTTCTCACTCTCTGGTAGCAGGAATGCTGGGCGCGGGTATTGCCGCCGCCGGTACAGATGTCATAGTCTGGGGCGTATTGAGAAAGGTGTTCCTAGCCGTATTATTTGCTCCGCTTCTAGGATTTTTCGGCGGATTTGTGATCATGGTGGTGACTATGTGGCTGTTCCGGCGTACTGCTCCGGACAAGGTCAGCAGCATCTTCAGCAAAGTGCAGATTGCTGCGTCCGCGTTCGTAGCCTACGCCCACGGCAAGAACGACGGCCAGATGCCCATAGGCATCATGGCTCTCGGGCTTATGATTTACTACGGCAGGCATCAGCTGGACATCCCAATGTTTGAAATCCCAGTATGGGTGATCCTAGTTTCAGCAGCCTCGGTCGCGCTGGGCATTTTCTGGGGTGGTTGGCGGGTGATCCGTACGGTCGGCACCAGGATTACCACCCTCCGTCCCGTTCATGGATCCGCTGCCGAAACCTCCGCTGCAGTGGTTATCGAAGCTGCCTCCAACCTGGGGATTCCGGTAAGCACCACCCAGTGCATCAGTGGATCGGTGATGGGCGTGGGCGCTACTAAGCGTCTCTCTGCAGTAAGATGGGGAGTGGCGCGAGGTATTGTCGCAGCCTGGGTGCTGACCTTCCCGATATGTATCGTCCTCGGCTGGCTTATGGAGAAGATACTGAGCCTCGTTATCTAGTCCCGGTGAAATCAGACCTTTCATTCAATCGCGCTGGAGGGCTCCAACATCCAAGATAAAAATATGGCCTTCCTTCAAATACCGGTTGCTAGAATTATATAGATATTTATCACTGTCAAATCAGACCGCTTGAGCGATTGCCGCTATTACCTGTTGGTGAAGCTTCCCATTTGTTGCCACAATTCCACTATTGTTTGCCAGTCTCCTACCGGCAGCAAAGTCTAAGGGCTCTCCACGAGAATCAGTCACCTGTCCACCCGCTTCCATGACGATTATCGATCCGGCGGCATGATCCCATATAGCATCCCGGTAATCCTTCGTGCTCGAAAGGCGAGGGTATATGGAGGCGTCACCCCGAGCGACAACGGCATATTTGCACTGGCTGTCGATCCGGTAGGGTGGAGTTGTTATCCCCAGTATCGAGGAGATACGGGCATGATTTTCATGGGAAACATGACCTTCCTCCACAGATTCACAAAACCGTGCTTCCGCAGAAAGTGCCAGGCTGTCAACGGAGATGCTTCGCTCGACAGACTGATCCATAGTCTGCACAAAAGCACCTTGACCCTTGACTGCGAAATAAACACCGCCCCTGTTCTCTTCGCTGCCCCCGTCAGTCCACGGGAGGTTAGGGCACCCCAGTACACCCAACACAACCTTTCCGCCCTCCACCAACGCTAATGCAATCGCATATTGCTCCCCGCGTAGAAATCCCTTCGTCCCATCGATTGGATCCACAGTCCAGAAGCGTATGGTGCGGTAGGTGGTTCTGGCCCCGTAGTCCAGGGCTTCCAATAGCTGAGATGCCGCCATGCCACCTATCTGCTCGTTTACAAGTCCCAGCACTCTCCGCGCGATATATTCATTGTCCCGCAACACATTTGCATCCTCTTCGCTGACAATGGAATCCTCAGGAAACGACCGAAGAAGCTCGCTTGTTATTACAGCCTGGCTACCAAGATCGGCAACGGTTACAGGCGATCGGTCATCTTTACTGGTAGTGTCGTCATGCAACAGAGAATACTGGACACCGCTGCACAGGCGGCAGGCCTTTCTTACCGCCTGTATTGCGACATCTAGCTCGCGTTCATATGCCATGTTACGTAACCTACGATTTCAGATCTTGGCTATGTGTCGGATCGTTTTTAATCTTCTCCTGCATTTTCCGAAACCATTCTACC
>CP070819.1:1266821-1274378 GCA_020344295.1 Dehalococcoidia bacterium
GTTTTACGGGAGCATTCGTAGTGGTAACTCTGCGTTGATAAGTAAGCTGGGAGAGTAACCTTTCAAGATAAACTCTAGGATTATGTCTCGTGAGAAGGCCAATCCGTGCTTTATCAGGTGCTGTGGGAACAAGCCAGGCAAAGAATCCCGGGGCAATACTCTGTCCGAAATAGCATTCTACTTCCTGTATACCGCTTGTATTAACTTCAACCTGAGCTCCGAGAACGAAATCGTCTGTTCTACCAAATCCCATCTTTTTGGTTAATGAGCCTCCGAAACCATTACACAATACTGCCAACCTGCCTTGAAAACCGGTTATCGCACCATTGCACCGGGCTTTTACTTGTATACCTTCGTCACCTGATAACAGTTCATCTACGGGTGCTGATAATATAAATTCAGCCCCCTCATCCTGTGCCATTTGCGCCAACGCACTATCGAATAGAGACCTGTCTACCACGTATGCTTGTGCCGTATCTTTCTGTAGTTCAATCGCCCTTCCCGAAGGAGAAAAAAGCTTGGCCGAACTCACCTCATACACTATCGCATCACGGGACACAGGAAATCGTTCGTAACACTCTCTGCCCACAATACCAGTGCAACACACTTCATCGCCTACGCGGGACTGTTTATCAAAAACCAGTACTTTATACCCTAGTTTAGCAAGCCTGTACGCAGTATAATTGCCGACAGGACCCGCTCCTACAATAATTACATCATAGGTCTCAGCCAACTTGCAGCAACTCCTTTACCTTACGACTATGTATCTCAGACTATGCTATCACCAAAATACATTCCGCTCAAGCCAACCGCAGTCGAGTTTCCTAGACCTCGATCATGGAATAGATGATACGTTTTATGTTTAATCACGGATACGAAAGCTTGCTTTGAACAACTGGGCTAGTTATACTTAGCAGAAGTTGTAACAGGGAGTACACAAATGCCGCCTTATGCTTTTTTCCAAAAAGAATATGTTCCCCTTCCTGAGGCGAAGATTGGTATCATGACGCACGCCTTTCACTACGGTACCGCTTGCTTCGAGGGAATTCGCGGTAATTGGAATCCTGATGACGAGCAGTTATATATCTTCCGCGGCCGCGAGCATTATAAAAGACTCGTTAACAGCTGCAAGCTACTGAAAATCGAGCTTCCCTACTCTATAGATGAACTGTGCCAGATGACTGTCGACCTTGTTCGAAAATCGGAATATAAGGAAGATGTCTATATCCGTCCGCTCGCCTACAAAAGCACCGAGGCATTCGGCGTCAGACTACATGATCTTGACGATGACCTGCTTATTATCGTCACGACATTCGGGCCTTATCTCGATGTTACTAAGGGCATCAAATGCACTACATCATCGTGGAGGCGAATCGACGATAATATGATACCTCCCAGAGGGAAGATCTGTGGTCTTTATGTCAACAATGCATTTGCGAAAACGGAGGCTGTTGAAGCAGGAGCGGCGGAGGGAATAATGCTGACTTCAGATGATTACGTGTCGGAAGGCAGCGGAGAGAATATATTTATTGTGAATGATAGTCGGTTGATCACACCGACTGTCAATGACCGAATTCTGCTAGGGATTACCCGAGAAACAGTTATGCAGCTCGCCAAAGATGAGCTTGGCATTGAAACGCTGGAGCGAAGGGTTGATCGGAGCGAGTTATACATGGCTGAAGAATGTTTTCTTACCGGAACGGCTGCTCACATAACGCCAGTCGTCGCAATCGATAACCGCAAGATTGGGACAGGCAACATCGGGAAGATAACTGGCGATCTACAGAAACTGTATTTCGATGTCGAGTTCGGCCGGAATAGAAAGTATATCCAGTGGTGCACTCCGGTTTATTAACGGATCATTACAGTGCCAATATTCGTTTGACAAACGGTTCGTATTTTATTGTCCATTGAAATTGTGAAGAGCTTAAGCAGGGAAATCGTATATATTTCGGTAATATGGTAATGGCATCGCAGAGCGCATCAAACATCGAACTATCACTGATCGCTCCCACTTATAACGAAATAGAAAACATCGTTCCTCTGGTAGAGAGGGTACATGAGGTTCTGTCTCAATACCGTTACGAACTGGTCATTGTTGACGATAACAGCCCCGATGGAACTGCTGATCTGGCGAGAACTCTGTCTGAAAAATACCCCCTGAAAGTTATTGTACGGACAGAAGAGAGAGGGCTTGCGTCTGCAGTTGTAAGGGGATTTAACGAGGCAAGTGGTAGAGTTCTCGGTGTTATAGACGCCGATCTTCAGCATCCGCCGGAGGCTATCCCCGATCTCCTGAAAGCAATAGACGCAGGGGCGGATGTTGTCATTGCAAGTCGTTATATCCCCGGCGGAGGTGTTGAAGGCTGGAGCATAAAACGAAAGATTATTTCACAAGGCGCCAAATTAATTGCGAATCTGCTTCTATCCTCTGCCAGAGGTATCCGTGACCCTCTATCCGGATTTTTCCTTTTCAGAAAGGAAGTAATAGACGGCGTAGCCCTTGCCCCAACAGGATATAAAATCATTCTTGAGGTGCTGGCGAAAGGCCATCCCACCCAGGTCACTGAGGTTCCATATATGTTCCGTGATCGGGAGCGGGGGGAGAGCAATCTAACGTTCAAGGAGGAATTAAACTATCTTAAGCATCTTGGCCGCCTCATTTGGTACGAAGGGCTTTTAAAGAGATTCATCAAGTTCTGTGTAGTTGGAGCAAGCGGCACTTTCGTTTATATGGGGCTCCTGGCACTTCTGACCGAAGTCGCTGGCCTGTTTTACATCCTGTCTGCCGTGCTAGGTTATGAGATCTCGATCTTAAATAATTACACTTGGAATGAATTATGGACCTTCAGGGATCGCAGGACCATCTCCGGAGGGTCAGTTCTGACACGAGCCATTAAATTCAATGTGGTTAGCCTTTTCGGTTTGGGCATACACGCTGCGGTACTCGCCTTTTTTACCGAGGTCGTTGGTTTGTTCTATATCCTTTCAGCCGTTATCGCCATAATCGGCGCGATGACGTGGAATTTCCTCGCAAACCTCAAGTGGACGTGGCGACCCACGTCAGATGATCCATCAAACGTGGTTAGCTGAGTAGAGATTATATAAATGGCTCTAGATTACTTCATCCTTGTCTTTGTCTCGTCTATTGGTGTCTACCAGATCGTATCCATACCCGTTGGGCTAAAAGGACTATGGTTTTTCACTAATAGAAACGTACAATATTTCATCGGATTTATGGCTATTGCTGGGGTATTTAGCTGGTTCTACACCAGCGAGCACCGTAATATACAGCATACGGTAGAAGGTTCACAGCAGCTAATGCTGTTCCTCGCTGCAGTTATTTCCGCCTATATTACTACTGCAATAATGGCGTCCATTATTCAGGCCCTTATTGGTTCTAAAGACGGAGTAACCATAGCAGGAAAACAGCAAGACCTAGGGATGGAGAAGCTGAAGAGCACAACGCTATTGGGCGGAATTCTCAGTAGTCTGAGGCAGAGAAGGGGGTCTCGAGACTAATGCCTCCCCTTGCAGGATGGACGTTGTGGATCACAGGTTTCGTGGGCAAAGCTCCTGCTTTGGACAGCATTATGCGGTTTCTGGCCAATGACTTCATGATACCCGTCGCTATTGCTCTTGTAATGCTTGTTCTATGGCTGGGCCATCCTGATCAGCATCGAAGGGAGCAACTACAAAGGGTAGTTATGAACGCCTCGGTTGCCATCGGTATATCCACCCTGGTTGTGCGTATACTCAACGTATATGACTTCTGGCCACGTCCATTCCTTGTTGAGAACGATGCCATTCGTGAAAGTGCGACACGCGCCGCGGAAACGGTATTCTATCTTCCTCACGATCCTACTTTCCCGAGTAATGCAGCTACTATCTCATTCGCTGCCGCAACAGGGATTTTTTTAGGACATCGCTCGGCCGCATGCGTAATGTACGGGCTCGCATTCCTATGGGTATTCGCCCGTTTCTATGCGGGGATACACTTCTTCATCGATATCGCAGGAGGGATAATGATCGGTATCATAACCAGTCTTATGATATCGAAGGTCTTTATGCCGCGTACTGAGCCTGTTCCCACATTGGCTTTGAATTTGGCTCGATACTTATATATCGCCTGAATATCGCCATTTATCAGCAGGTTTCATGGATAATCGCCGGGGCTAGGTAACAGTTGTCTTAAATCTGTCCTTACAGACAGCCTGATTTTCCTGCAGCCCGCAAAGGTTGCAGCCGCCAGTACCACAGTTTGGCGTTTCCTTCTCCATAACCGCGCATTCATATTCCCTTTTAAGGAATTCATGACTTATACCGGTATCAATGTGAGCCCAGGGCATCTTGTCATCAAACGAACGCTCCCTGGCTGTATAGAATTGAGGATCGATCTCACATTCATTGAAGGCTTTACGCCATTTATCAAAGCTGAAATTCTCACTCCATGCATCGAACCTACATCCGTGGCGCCATGCTTGATGGATCACACGGGCCATATTGCGGTCGCCTCTTGAGAAGGCTCCCTCGAGCAGACTAACCTCGGGCGATTGCCATGACAACTGAACGCCGGCCTTACGCAGCCCTGCCGTCAGTATCTGCTGTTTAGCCGCCAATTCCTCGGCAGATGCCTGAGCAACCCACTGAAAAGGCGTATGAGGCTTGGGAATAAACGTTGATACATTTACCCGTATGTTTATCTTTCCACTGCCGATGCTGCGGACTCTTCGTACCAGTTTCACGATATCTGCAACATCGCTATCAGTCTCTGTGGTAAGCCCCACCATAAAATAGAGCTTTATGCTCTTCCATCCACGCTCCCAGGCAGTCTCTATCGTCTTCATTATCTCTTCATCAGATATATTCTTATTAATTACACGCCTCAGTCTCTCTGATCCTGCTTCAGGGGCGAAGGTGAATCCCGACTTCCTCCCATCACCGAATGAGTCGGCAAGCTCAACTGAGAAAGTATCGAGTCTCAGGCTGGGCATTGATAAAATGAGGTTTTGGCCGCTGTATTTTTGTGACAGCTTGCCTACCAGATCGGCTATTTCCGGGTAGTCGCTGCTACTTAACGAAAGTAAGGAGACCTCATCGTATCCACAGTTGTGGATCAATTCATCTACCGCATTTATGACCTCGGGTTGTGACCGCTCTCTCACGGGCCGGTAGATTATGCCCGCCTGGCAGAAACGACAGCCTTGGTAGCAGCCGCGCTGGATCTCAACTGCAGCCCTATCGTGTACAACTTGTAGGTATGGCAGAATCGGACTGGTCAGAAGCGGTGGAAGTTGCTCTACAATGCGCCGTTCGACAACATGCCTAGCCTCCTCAATCGTAGGTGTTATCGAATTCACAGTTCCATCGGTGTTGTAGTCAACACTATAGAAGCTAGGAACGTATATGCCCCTTATCTTTGCTGATTCCTGCAATAAATCTCTCTTGGAGCCTGAACCATCTCGCTTCCAACTCCTGTAAACGTCAATTAATTCCGGAACAGCCTCCTCACCCTCTCCAACCACAAACAGATCGATGAAGTCCGACATCGGCTCCGGGTTAAGCGCGCAGCTTCCGCCTGCGATTACCAGCGGCAGGTCCTCACCCCTGTCTGCAGCCAGAACTGGCATGCCCGCCAGGTCCAGGAGATTTAGCGCGTTGCTATAGGTCAGTTCATAGCCCAATGAAAGGCCGAGTATATCGAATTCTTTAATTGGCCGCCTGGATTCCAGGCTGAACAGAGGGATTCCTTGACTCCGCAGCTCGGCCTCCAAATCGATCCAGGGGACAAAGACGCGCTCCGCCAGCACGTCCTCCTGCCGATTCAGTAAATCGTAGATTATCGCCAATCCCAGATTAGACATTCCGATTTCGTAGAGATCTGGATACGTAATAACGACCTTTATCTCTGTTGAATCCCAGACCTTTCTAATGCTGTTCCATTCCCCACCGACATAACGCGCCGGTTTGACTACCCGTGAAAGAATGCTGTCGAGTCTATACATATCATACCCCAACTCAACATTATAGCTTCGCATCTTTGCACCCGCAAATTGAGATATGATCGCTATTGACTTAGCTGGCTTCAGAGCTTAGTCTATGGCACGTAATGGTAGACTATGAAGGAGCTAAACCCGCTGCTGAGGGAATAACCGCCACTACCGACCGGTCAAATGAAATCCCACCTTCAGATACGAAGACCGGATTTCGTAAAAAGAAGCGCCTTTTATATATATCCCTGCTGGTTATTGGTGTCCTGGTTATAGTGCTGGTGACTATTCTGATTCAGAGACCGGACAATCCCGTAGAATATGCTCGCTCCATTGGATATGGCGGTGTATTTCTTATGGGTCTGATCGGTAGTGCATCTCCGGTTTGGCCGCTGCCCGGCTCGTGGGCTGCAGGACTGGGTGCGGCTTTTGGGCTGAATCCGTTCCTAGTAGGACTGGCCGCAGGATTCGGTGAACCGATAGGTGAGCTTTCGGGATATACTGCCGGTTACGGCGGTCAGATAGCCGTAAACAAGTGGAAGCGGTATGCTCAGATTGAGAACTGGATGAGGAGGCATGGCGGTATTACCATATTCATTGTATCGGCAATACCAAACTTCTTTATCAAACTGGCGACTATCGCCGCCGGCGCGCTTCGCTATCCGCTGTGGCGGTTTTTCATCTTCTGCTGGGGTGGTAAAACCATCAAATCCTGGGGATTCGCCTTTGTAGGCGCGGCCTTCTCCGAATGGCTCATAGACCTTTTCGAAGGTACCCTCTAGACATTTCATATATCTATTAGTATTCCCCTGAAATACGCCTCGATGTAATCCGCCTGTCTATTAATCCAAGTCGCTATTTGCTGCTTATACCGCATTACGGTAAAATCAGGTCGGTAATTTCCCGCGCGAGGGTGATGGTATGGATAATCTGCTGGTTGCGCTGACCGCAATACTGATTGTGATGCTCCTTTTCGTAATTACACTGCTCATTAAGCCGAGGAAGGTTGAGGTTCCTGAGATAGAGGATCTTGAGAAGAAGCTGCGCTTCGCATTGGCATCCGCCGACTCGGTGAAGGAGGTCCAGGAGGTACTGGAGGGTATGCCCCGCGAATTGATGCTTTCCATAACCAGGAGCCTGGGCAAGAGAACGGGGAAGCTGAACGAGCTTCTGGCCACCTTCGAGCTGACGAAGTATGACCGTCTTTTCTACCTGGGCGACCCTATCGACTTCGTTGGCATCAAGTACGATGAGGGCATAGACTTCATCGAGGTCAAGACTGGAAGGTTTAGACTCACCGAGGACGAAAGAAAGCTGCGCGAGCTTGTCGATGACGGCCGGGTAAATTACATACCACTGATCGTTGAGCGCATCGGCATCGCCGAAGAGGTTGATACGGTAGAATAGATAGTACCTAACACAGTGATCTTTTTGGTAAATTCCAAAGTTATTAAATAGTATATTGGTAATTTAATATGTCAGATTTCAAAATATTTTCCGATTTCGGCCTCACCGGTGACCAGCCCCAGGCGGTGGATAAGCTTGTGGCAGGTATGGAGCAGAACCA
>CP070819.1:1274478-1277175 GCA_020344295.1 Dehalococcoidia bacterium
CACAATATTTAGGGACTCAGCCAGGTGAAAACCGCTGGGGACGATATAAAGATTCAAGTTGTGGCTTGAGATTGGAAATAGTAGATGACGTGATTATCTGTTATCAAGTGGCATTAATCATACGATAAAAATAGTACTTAGGACAAAGGCTTGTCATAAAAAGCAGAGAGAAAAGGCCCGGGTATTGGACTTTCTGTCGTTACACACTGCGACCAGTCCTTTATTAAGTCATTGTACTCCTCGGCAACATCGCAACACATCTCAATGAAAGCAACAAACGCCATGAAGTCCTGAAAATAAAGTTCACCATGGCCTTCTCCCTGAAGAGCCAGGCGCAATTGATTGTCATCCGTAATATGATGTTCCAGCTCCAACTTAGTTCCTCTATATCCCAGTTTCAATTGTGAACGCGTAAGCTAATTTATTTTCGTTACAAAACAGTACTCCATTTATCATGGAGAATGCAACGTACAATCCTTAACTATTTCTCCAAATTTTATAACGATTTGCTCAACGGTGGGATTTTTTTATCAGCGTAATACCGGGTATCTAAATGAATATCAGTTCAAAATAGCTCTACAACTAAGCAAGTAGCAACCAATTAATTTAATATGGGGGGATTATATTTGTTTGCTACAGGCACGTGTCAATACATTTATCCACAAAGTTATCCACAGAATCTCAGGAGATTGTTTTAAGCGGTTGGACTAACTGGAGAGAATGTTCCTTGTTACATGACATACAGAAGTCCCATGGCCGAGGCGGCTTTTTGAAGCTGGAGAAAAGAGCTTACGATGGGTTTTCCTGGATTCTCTTCCATTCCTGCGGGGTGAGGGTCCTCTCGCCCAGGGTTATGCGGACTAGGGTGTTATAGCCGAATCTGACGTTGGAGTTCTCCACGATTTCGACCGGCTGGCTCTCCACCCCGCCCTTCCAGCCTGGCAGGTGGGTATTGTTCAGCATGGTGCCGTTGGTGCTGCCCACGTCCTTGAGCATAAGCTTCCCCACTTCGGTATATATCAGGGCATGTTTCTTGGAAACGGTGGCGTCGGCGATGCCCAGGGAGGTCGTCTCGCTCCTGGCCCTCACGACAACCGTGTAGTCCTTGTCCCCGCGCCCGATCTCCACCGGCTCCGTCAGGGAAACCGAGATGTCCTGACCGCTGTCGCTTCTGGCGATTAGATAGCTCATTGCAGGGAGCTCTTCACATTCTCCAGCGCTGACCGCATTATGGATATGTCCTTATAGCGCATGTCTTTATCCTTTGCCAGGCACTGCTCGATAATGCTATCGAACTCCGCGGGCAGATCGGGCTTGATATCGCTCGGTTTCACCACCTCGCTGCCCGTAATGCTCAGGGCAAGCTCCAGCGGGCTCTGACCCTGGAATGGGAGTTGCCCGGTGACCAGCTCATAGAGCACAGCGCCGCATTGATAGATATCCGTCCACCAGCCCACCTCGCCGAACTTAGCCGGGCTTACCTGCTCCGGGCTGGAATAGTACGGGGTGCCGGTGGAGCCCGATTTCATGGAGAGCTCGATCATCATTTTACCCAGGCCCCAGTCTGATAGCTTGGGATTGTTCTCACTGTCGCAGAGAATGTTCTCCGGCTTTATGTCCCGGTGAATAACCCCGAGGTGGTGGGTGTAGTAGAGCGCATCGCATATCTGTAGAGCGACTTCGAGGCATTCCTCCAGGGTTATCTGGCCTATCCTCGACCGTAACGAGCCCTTCTCCATATATTCCACAGCTATCCAGGGATAGGGCTTGGTGCCGTATTCGAAGACCTTAACGATGTTGGGATGGGACAGCCGCGACCATAGCTGCGCTTCCTGCAGGAACGCGCCGGGCTCAACCGTTTCGAACTGGGCGAGTCTCGGTATTTTCACCGCGACTATCTGCCCGTCCTCTTTCCTTCTGGCCTTATAGACATCGGCGAAACCTCCGAATCCGATCAGGTCCATGACCTCGTATTTCTCCGACAGCTCGCCACCGAGCTCCCGTGTTAGCGGTTGAGCCTCTGCCGATTTAGAAGGCGCGGCTACTGTAGCCATTGTATCTATCTCTCTGGCCTCAACCCTCTCCTTCCGGGAATTGGTCTCCCGGGCTTGGATACGTTTTTTCAGAGCGTCTATCTCCTCGGCTACCTGAGCTACCGCCTTCGGCTGCTTCAGTTTGGCCCTGATGGACTGGACCTCTTTCTCAAAGCCTTCCGTGTTGAGCGAGTCCAATTCGACTCCAAACTGATAGAGTCGCTGTAACTTGAATGCAAATGTCCGGAATCCCTGTTCGATCTCATTTATGCTTCTCATCTGGATCCCCTTTTCCGAGGCGCCGTGAGTCTCTGACGCCTGCAGTGTTGGTGCCTGAGTCCACCTGTTTTTAATTGTATCGCGTCAGCCTCTTAGTCTCAAGCTATATCTAAATAAACAAACCTTAAATAATCACCTGCGGTCTTTCAGCTTCAGTACCGCCATCGTCAACCCGAGCATGGCCCCCGTGATGATCAGCAGCACGAACCAGTGAATAGGGATATTCACGTTGAATGCCTGCCCCCAGTTCTCATCCATATGGGCGATGTTGTTCTCAGCTTTGGCGACGGCGGTCTGCGGATCCATGGTATCGGCATCGGTACGTACACCGGGGAACTCACACTCGTAGAGTACGTTGGCCCCGGAACACTTCTGCTGCCTGCAG
>CP070819.1:1277275-1281149 GCA_020344295.1 Dehalococcoidia bacterium
TACAAACATACGTATAAAAGAAAGAATCCATGCGTATTATAGGAGCTGGTCAAGAGGCAGTGGGTTATTATGCCGCAGTCGGTTCCTTTTCGCGTTCGAACAGCTTGATCATCAGCGCAAGGTCACCGTCCACCTTGTACTTGCCCTCCATCAGCATCTGAGGCCCTTCGGTTTTGCCAGTCATTATGTCCATCCATACTTCAAAGGGCGACTCGATCGTCAAATCAGGATCGACACTGGTGCCGAATACGGCGTCCACTCCATCCCCCTTGACTGTGAAGTAGCACGAACCACTGACTTCCCCGGAGAAGTGAAATTGGACGAGGACTCGATTGTTATCCGCAGCTTGTGTGTTAAAACCAAGCGGCATGATGAGCATGAAGGTCTCAATAGAATCGGGGCGAGCAACCATTTTCCGTTCCTGGAATTGCGGCATAGTCACTCCCTCGGTTATGCATGTATTCCAGGCGAGATTGGTTATGGTTGCAAAGATAGAACGTTCAAGCATCGGCTGCTTTATCCGAGCCATGGTTCCCCCTGAAATGTGCCCGGACTTAATCAGTTCATGCCCAGCCTCTCTGGTGGCAGCCAGTATGTCTTCGGCAGTATCCGTGGCTATTCTGCTCACCAGAAACTCGGCCCTAGGCCTGAAGATTTCGGCTACCAGTTCAAGCCCCTCTCTGTCGTAGATATAGTGCAACAGGGTCGATAGTATGTTGAACTCTGATTCTTCGGGGAAACCGCAAACCGAAAGCCATACGGATTTGGGCAGTCGGTAGCGCATTGGATGGTAGGTTTTGTACTCGTTCTGCTCTTCGAACGGATGCATTGTCGGGAGAGTACGTTCCAGAAATCTCCTCATAATCCCGTTCATTGAGTGGAAATATAGTGGTGTGGCGTAGACTGCAAGGTCCGACTGTAGTAGCTTGGGCAAAAGGTCGACAGTCATGTCGTCCTTGATAACGCATTGACCCGGAGTTCTAGTCCAACACGTGTAGCAGCCACGGCAGTCCTTAATCTTCTTATTGCGTAAGGCGATGGTTTCCACATCAGCTCCCGCATCGCGCATGCCGTCGACCAGATGATTGAGCATCAGCTCCGTTTTGCTATGGCCTCCCCCACGCGGGCTTGAGTTAAGTGCGAGTACTTTCATTTTCGTATCCTTTCATTAGCATTTTCCATCTCAGTTCATCGCTATACATTTTTGGCTCTCTTTGCTGCAGTAACAATGATACACATCAAAGTCGAGGGCAGCAAGGCTCGGATTAGCCTTTCCATGTAACTATTTCCTGTCTTGCCAGCTAAGTATTAGAAAATCCTTCGTTTTTTCTGGATACGATGAAGCTTTCTATACACGAAATATAGAATGAGGCAAAGAGAGGTGAATCTGTAGCGTTAAAACTTAAATCTCTTTTTAGCAACCCTTAGCAGCTCATCTCTATAATCGGGATGGGCAATTTTGATTAATGCCAAAGCCCTTTCTTTTTCATCAAGCGCCGTAAGGTTGGCAATTCCCCACTCAGTAACTATATATTGGTCATACTGTCTGGGCACCGTGACCCGAGCTCCCTCCGACAAGTAGGGCTCGATACGTGATATTTTCCCGTCGCTGGTAATACTGGGTAGTATATGTATCGCTCTTCCTCCTTCTGAAAAGTAGGCACCGATCACAAAATCGAGCTGTCCACCAGTGCCAGAACGAATATCATCCCCAAAAGATTCCGAACAAATGGTACCAACGAGGTCCACTTCGATGGCTCCGTTTACAGCCACCAGGTTATTCTCCCTGGCCAGCAACGGAATAGAATTACAATAGGAAGCACTATAAAATTCAACCATTGGATTATTACCTAAGAAGTCGTAGAGTTCCCTGTCGCCCAGGGCAAACGCCAACACAATCTTCCCCGGATGAGTCTTCTTATAGCTGCCTGTGACAATTCCCTTTTCCACAAGCTGCCGTATGCCGATGGGGGACATCTCGCTGTGAATACCCAGGTCTTTTAGACCGCTCTCCAGGATAAGCCTTGATACTTGACTGGGAACTGCACCAATACCTATCTGGAGGCAATCCCTATCTCTAAGTAGACTTACCAGATTCTCCGCAATCTTCTTATGTACCTCCGTTGGCTCCGGTATCGATGGAGAGAAAAGGGGCTCATCAGTCTCAACAAATTTATCGAACTGGCTGACATGGCGGAGTGAATCGCCATAGGTCTTCGGCATATTGGGGTTAATCTCGCCGATGACCCAGTCAGATTGAGCAATTAGATCCGGCGTATAGTACAGATCAAGGCCAAGTGATACATATCCATTATCATCTGGAGGGCTGACCTGCGTTATTAAACCTACCCTGCGCGGATCAATAACCTGCCGTTCTTTTACGATATGGCCTACACTGGAGCCCTGAACTGGAAGGTAAGTTGAGGAACCTTCTCTATGTAAATGCATAGTAAGAGAGGAATAGAAGCAGCTCATCAACCTGAAGGTTTTTCTATACGCAGGCTGGTAAATCTTGTATGGATGACATTGGAGAAATGATATATATTGTACGTCCTCAAGCTCATGTCCCCTGTCCGCAATAGCATCCATCATCGCCGTGGACGGTTCACAGACACCGGGCGCGGTGAGAAAGCGGTCACCGGATTCAACAATACTCGCAGCCTCTTTATAACCGCATAATTTAGATACGTACTCGTCTCTCCATATCACAGGTCAACTCCAATCTGCTCAATAGGATACCAAAGATTGTAAGTATTTGCATACAATTTGACGGCAACTGCCGGTAATCAGTAAATAATTCGTTCCGTCTCCGATTCTGTTATTAGAACCGTTGGTTTTTAAGAGTAGAGGGCTAATAAAAGAGCAGGCTGCAAACCTGCTCTTTTCACGTTAACGCCAAAGCTAAAAAGGAATAATTTCGCATAGACCTAAATTTGGAGGGATACCAATGCAACCAGATAATAAAGCAGGAGTATTGCCCTTGACGATCAGGCAACATAGGCGTATTATCAACGCCGCTGAGCTATTAGGCGGGAGGATTAACTTATTCGTAATAGAGATAGAAATATATACTATACAGAGGTTATGAAAATGAGCAGTTACCGAAAAGAACTTTGGATCAACGTTAAACAACCCATGGACTTTATCAATATTACGCCACAAGTTGAAGAGTGTCTGCAAGAAAGTGGTATCAAGAATGGACTGGTATTAATACATGCCATGCAAGTAACCGCTTCTGTATTAATTGACGTTGATGAAATTGGCCTCCGTCAGGACTACGAGCATTGGTTGGAAGATCTAGCCCCGCATGATCCCATTACTCGTTATCACCATAATCGCCGCGGAGAGGCTAACGCTGATGCACATCTAAAGAGACAAGTCTTGGGGCGCGGGATAACCCTTGCAGCTACTGATGGTAAGTTGGAACTCGGTTGGTGGGAACAGATTTTTTATATCGAGCTTGATGGATTACACGGAGAGTATGTGCTAGTTAAAATTATAGGTGATAAGTGAAACAATTACTCAAAATCGGTTTAATAACGTTCACTCTTTACTCAGAGTAACCAAGCTCTCTGTTCACCCGGGAAGAGGGCTTAACTGTATATAAAAACGAACCGTAATTGAAAGTGGTTGTTTCAATTTTCTACAATGGTAATGTAATATGAGTTCAGGAGGTGTATTATGTCGATTGAAGTATCACCATTGGTTCATATCGAGATTGTTGTCCGAGATGCTAAGGCTGCCGTGAACTTCCTTGAGAAGGTGTTTGGTGCGAAGAGAACAGAACCAGAGCTTGTAAGTTTTCTCAATGAGGCAGCTGTAGGGTTACTGAAGGTAGAGCACGTTGAGATGGGTAATATAGTACTACAATTCA
>CP070819.1:1281249-1288507 GCA_020344295.1 Dehalococcoidia bacterium
GAGATCATCGACGAGCTCGAGCCCACCCGAAGAAGTGTCTATACAGGCTCGATCGGCTACATCGGCTTCGACGGAAACCTGGACCTAAACATAGTCATTCGCACCATACTTGTTAAGAATAACAGGGCCTACTTTCAGGTAGGCGGCGGTGTTGTATACGATTCCGACCCCGAAGGAGAGTACAGGGAAACGCTGGATAAGGCCAAGGCCCTGATCCATGCTCTGAGCATGGTTCCGGAGCTGGTGACGGAGGGTTCAAGATGATATTGCTTATAGACAATTACGATTCATTTGTGTACAACCTGGCGCAGTATATCGGGGAGTTGGGTGGGGAGTCCGCAGTTTATCGTAACGATGCAATCGAACTGAGTGATATCGAAAAGATGTCCCCGAGTCACATCGTTATATCGCCGGGCCCCGGCACACCGCTGGAGGGGGGTATATCCAACGATGTCGTTAGGCACTTTAGCGGACTTATTCCCATGCTCGGGGTCTGCCTGGGCCACCAATGCATTGGTTATGTCAACGGTGGGGTGATCGCCAGAGCCAATCCTCCGATGCACGGCAAGACCTCGTATGTCCACCACGACGGGAGGACGATATACTCTAACCTGCCAAACCCCTTCCCGGGAGGACGCTACCACTCGCTCATCGTGGAGCGCGATACGTTCTCCGACTGCCTTGAGGTCTCGGCCTGGACTGAGGACGGGGTAATCATGGGACTGCGCCATAAGGAGCATGTACTGGAGGGAATTCAGTTTCACCCTGAATCCATCCTGACCGACGTCGGCCACGATATTTTGCGGAAATTCCTCAGCTACTCCGAGCCGGTATGGAGCAGTTAATCTACCTTGACGGCGCCCTAGTACCCAGGGACCGGGCGACGATCTCCCCGTTCGACCATGGATTCCTATACGGCTACGGCCTGTTCGAGTCGATGCGTGCCTACTCGGGGCATATCTTCCGGCTGGAGCAACACCTCCGCCGCCTCGCGAATGCTGCTGATATCCTTGGCCTGCCGCTAGGCACGGTCGATCTCGAAGAGGCTTGCTATATGACGCTCAGAGCTAACAAGCTGGGCGACGCCCGTATCAGGTTAGCCATCTCAATTGGCGAAGGGGAAAGCACCCCCGATCCGCCAATACACGCCGACCCAACCATATTCATCGTCGCTACCAGCTACGTCCCCCCTCCCCCTGAAAGATATGTGAACGGATTCAATGCAGTGGTCTCCTCCATACGGCAGAACAGCGTATCACCCCTTTCCCACCTGAAATCGGCCAACTACCTGAACCATGTGCTCGCTAGGAAGGAGGCCAGGGCGGCAGGAGCCGATGAAGCCCTCCTGCTCAATGAACGCGATTTACTGTGCGAAGGAAGTACCAGCAACGTTTTTCTGGTTAAAGGGGACGAACTAGTAACTCCGGGTGAAGAAAGCGGGTGCCTGCCCGGGATTACTCGCCAGACAGTAATCGAGATCGCCTCGGCCCTCAGTATCACCATGGTGCAACGGGAGGTACAGCTTGAGGAGTTCCTTCAGGCCGATGAGGCCTTTATTACAAACTCGCTGTTGGAGCTAATGCCACTGACTGAGGACAATGGCAAGGCTATAGGTGGGGGGGCAGGAGTAAGCTTGGGTGGTGGAACAGTGCAAAGACTACGACGTGCTTATGGAGATCTTGTAAGGAGAGAACTGGAAGGGCCCTTGCCGTAGATCAGCAGATCCCTTACACGCTCCCAGACCCGTTCAGCAACAGGGAACTCCGGGAGCGTACCATCGATAACTATCCACCTTTCGGGGTCGGCGGCGGCCATCTCAAGATAGCCGTCCCGTATCCGCTGATGAAAGATGAAATCCTCACGCTCGAAACTGTCCCATTTCCGCTTCTTGCGGGTAAGCCCTTCTGCAGCATCCAGGTCAAGTAAAATCACCATGTCGGGTTCCAGGCCATCGGTGACGAAGGCGTTCAGGGATTCGAGGAAATCCAAATTGATACCCCGTCCGTATCCCTGATAGGCAATCGTCGAAGCGGAGTAACGGTCGCAGATCACAATATTACCACTTTCCAGAGCAGGACGTATGACCCTTGTCGTTAGCTGGCTTCGCGAAGCGAGGAAAAGAAGGAGCTCGGTCGGTATAGTAATATCTCTACCCCACTTAACCCAGCGGCGCAGTCTCTCCCCCAGCATGGTGCCACCGGGCTCATGAGTAAGCACGGTCTTGTATCCGACTTTTCTTAGCCGCTCTCTAAGCGCCCTGGCTTGTGTCGATTTACCGCTGCCTTCACCACCCTCAAAGACAATAAAAGCGGGATTCTCCATTTGACCCCCGCGATCAAAAATGGCCTAGATTACCCGTGGCGTGCGCCCATAATATGGCCTCAGGCCCTGTCTGTCAAGGTTTTGTAATGAGATTCTTATACGTTTTTACGGCAAACATACTCGGGCTTACCCGCAACTCGATGTAAAAAAATCAAGCGATAAAGCGCTTTCTCTAACGCCTGGCCTTCTCACTGCCTGCGAAGATGCGCACCCGGCGCCGCGGAGCCTTCCCCGTACTCCTTGTAATCAGGTTGTATTTTTCCGCTAACTGATGCTGCAACCGTCGAACGAAGGCGTTTTGCGGGCTCAACTCCACCGGCTCTCCGGACCGCCTAATCTCCTCGATCGCCTCTTCCGTTTCCATAAGCGCCAGGGCCACCGAGTCTGAGCGCTCTTCAATCCGATAGATGATGGCCAGACCTTGCTCCATCTGGGACGCTTTATCGCTCCTTATGACATAGATTGGTGTCCCTCTGCCCTCAGCTTCCTCAAGAACCTGCGATTTGCGGCGGTAATGACTCTTCGAGGTCATCAGCAGATCAGCTTTGTCCAGGTCGTTGACCACCTTTGCCGGTACCTTCATTCGCTGTATACTTTCTTCCAGCCGAACTCGATTTATGCCGTATGGCATAATATTCTTGGGTTCCTCTCCTCTTGCAGGTTTCCTGTATGACTCCGGCTCGGGGGTAACATACGGCAGAGCCTTCTCGCTTTTAACTTCCCCATCCTCAAACCAGCGCACCTCCAGGGGGATCAGGTGCCCTCTGAGGGTAGCGTCGACCACAGCAGCCACATCAGGATGGATAGCGACACGCCCCCAGCTTTGTATCTCCACTACAACATCGAAGGTCGCTGGCGCCTTGCGCTCCAGTATCGACTTCTGTGTTCCCCTGCGCCGGGCTTCCTCATCGCCTAGAGTTACTGTCTGAATACCGCCAATAAGGTCCGAGAGTGTGGGATTCATCATCAGGTTGTCCAGACTATTACCATGCGCCGTTCCTACGAGCTGCACCCCTCGTTCCGCGATGGTGCGCGCAGCCTGGGCCTCAAGCTCGGTGCCGATCTCATCGATCACTATCACCTCGGGCATGTGGTTTTCCACCGCCTCGATCATGACGGCGTGCTGCCGAGCAGGTGTGGAGACTTGCATTCTACGGGCACGACCGATCGCGGGATGCGGTATGTCTCCGTCTCCGCCGATTTCGTTCGAGGTATCTACGATAATCACTCGCTTGCCGAATTCATCGGCAAGCACTCGGGCTACCTCACGCAGCATGGTCGTCTTCCCGACTCCCGGACGTCCCAGAAGAAGTATGCTCTGCCCGGACTCGACCAGGTCCCTGATCATTGCGATAGTGCCGAAGACAGCCCTGCCAACCCGACAGGAGAGCCCTACGATCCGGCCTTTGCGGTTGCGAATCGCCGAGATGCGATGAAGAGTACGTTCGATTCCGGCGCGGTTATCATCGCCAAAGGTGCTGATCTGGCGTACCACGTAATCTATATCCTCAGCAGTTACCTCCTTGGGACTCAGTAGAGACTCCTGGTTTAGATAGCGAGCTTCAGGCGGCCTCCCCAGGTCCATTACCACCTCGAGGAACTCGCTGCGGTCTCCAGACCGAGATAGCGGTTCCGCGATATGCGGAGGAAGCACATCCAGAAGCGCATCCAGGTCGTCGGTGATTACCTGCTGCATGATCTATATCCACCCCCTAAGCGGACAAAGGTACAAGCTGCGGCTCACGGACGCGGGCCACGAGTTGCTTGCTCAAACATGAGAACTCAGCTTCTTGCCGGAAACCCCGCTCTTCAAGAACATGCCTGTAATGTTGCTGAAATTCAGAGACAAGGCAATATAGAGGACTTCTTCCCCTGAGGGCAGCTATTGAATAGTCCACCAGGGAGCCAATGTCGCCGGAATCAAGATCGGTCAATATATCGAATTGCCCCGCGCTTCCGTCGTGCCGGATGCGCAGCCAGGCTTTGACCTCCCCTTTGTCCACCATGACCAGCTCTTTGATCTCCCCCCTGTCCCTGCTCTGGCTCCATTCCTCAAATGTCATCCCCTCCACGGTGCGAACCTGAAGAGGGACAACTGAGCTGTACAGCCTGAACACCTGGTATTCGTCTTCAATGGACTTGGGCCTCACAGCTAACGAATGCGATGGGAGCTCTGCTCTTCTCTCATCTCCGAGACGGTAGAGGATTTCCGTGAGATACTGATTGAAGCCAGCCTGTCTCGCCGTATCAACCAGGGCACTTTCGGCTCTTAGACGAAGGAAAATTCGGCCGGCCCCGAGTTCATCGCCGGTAGCCCCCAGTCTCTCTAAAAGATCGAGGCTGCACTCCTGGTGACCCGGTGCAAGATAAAGGCGGCCAAGCTCCCATGCGCTGCGCCCGCGACAGCTCTGTAAGCAGGCCAGGCCCAGGATAGCCGCACGGCGGACACAGATATAGCTGTGCTCTGTATCCTGCGAAACCAGACAGCCCTTGATTATAGGAAACAGCGTTACCAGCTCTCGTCCCCCGTCATTGAGCCGGCCCCGCGCCCTCGCTTCGTTAACCGGGGACTTACCCAGGAATAGAAGCAACGCAGGGACGTCGGCCAGGCGCAGGGAACGAATCATTTCATCTAGGCCGCCTTTGCTTCAAGCTTACGGTCGACGAAAGACAAGAAGTACTTATGGAACCGTAGGTCATGGGGAATCTCCGGATGAAAGGCAGTTGCTACCAGGTTATTCTGCCTGGCCGCAACAGGAGATCCATCCGCCAGTCGGGCCAGTATTTCCACCCCATCACCGACACTTTCGATAACCGGAGCACGAATAAATACTGCATGGAACGGCGGCTGCCCCAAAACCGGAATATCCAGGTCGGACTCAAAGCTGTCCACCTGACGGCCGAAGGCATTCCGTTTGACCTCGATATCCATAGCCCCCAGGGATTGCTGGTCCATGCCAGAGATCCTGCTAGCCAGCATGACCATGCCGGCGCAGGTGCCGAGTAGGGGGATGCCCTCGGCGATGAGCCCGTTAAGTGCCTCCGTCAACTGGTATTCCCTCATCAGTTTGCCTATGGTGGTGCTCTCGCCCCCGGGTATTATCAGCCCACCAACGCCGTTAAGCTCACTAGGTAACCGTACAGGCACTGCCTCCACCTCCAATCGGTGGAGAACGGCGATATGTTCGGCGAAATCACCCTGCAGTGCCAGAACGCCGACTCGCCTCATCAACATCACCATCCTCGTGATGCCAGCAACTCATCTTCGGGGATCGTCTTTACATCGAGGCCGGGCATAGCAGTTCCCAGTCCCTTGGAAACCTCAGCGATGATCCCGGCATCCTGATAGTGGGTTGTGGCTTTAACAATAGCCTTAGCCATCAAACCGGGATCGGAGGATTTGAATATCCCCGAGCCGACAAAAACACCATCAGCCCCAAGCTGCATCATAAGTGCCGCGTCTGCGGGGGTGGCCACACCTCCCGCTGCGAAGTTGACCACGGGCAATCTCCCGGAACGATGCACCTCCTGCACTAGCTCGAAAGGTGCGCCCATCGCTTTCGCCTCGGACATCAGCTCGTCTTCAGGCATATGCTGCAGCTTCCTGATGCCATCCATTACCGCTCTCATGTGCCTTACAGCCTCCACGATGTTGCCTGTCCCCGCCTCGCCCTTGGTCCGGATCATGGCCGCCCCTTCACCGATCCGGCGCAGCGCCTCCCCAAGGTCACGGCAGCCGCAGACGAAGGGGACCTTGAAATCGTACTTCCATACGTGATGGCTCTCATCGGCAGGGGTTAGAACCTCCGATTCATCTATATAGTCAACGCCCAGGGACTGTAGCACCTGAGCTTCGACAAAGTGGCCGATCCGGCACTTGGCCATAACAGGTATGGTCACCGCTTCCATGATGGCCTTGATCACAGTAGGGTCCGCCATTCGCGCTACACCGCCGGTCGCACGGATATCCGACGGAACCCGCTCCAGAGCCATAACCGCACATGCCCCCGCGTCCTCCGCTATCTTAGCCTGCTCCGCAGTTGTCACATCCATGATAACGCCGCCCTTCAACATCTGGGCAAGGCCTGTCTTTACTGTCCAGGTTCCTTTATCCATCCTGCCTCACCTCCGAAACCGTAACCAGCTTCACTTGCTATGATCTCATATTCTACTCTCGCTCTCTTCAATTGGCAAGTTAGCTTAGGTGGACGAATCCCAGCGGGCGCGACTGATACCCTGTAAATGATACCTGTCGATTATTCCCAGGATACTGCCCCCGGATTCAACGAGCAGAATCTCGGCACGCCCCTCACCTATCTTCTCGAGCACAGTGAGCCCGTCGTCTTCAGGCCTTACCACCACCATCTTTTCTACAGGAGCCATAACCTCAGCCGCAGAGGTGGTACTCCATCGACGCTGCGGGACATCCTTTAAATCATTTATTGTAATCACCCCGGCGAGCCCGTCCCTCCCGCTGATCAGCGCGCAGCGGGGGCCCCCGGGCAGAAGGTACCCATTACCCAGATCCTCGAGGCTCATCTCCGCAGGCACGGTCCGGCAGTCGCTGGTCATTAAATCGCGTGCTGTGAGACCCTTAATGCCGTCACGCAGGATCGCCTGCCGCATGCTTACCCAGGCTGCAATAAAGAGGAACACTCCGAGAAAGGTCAGCCAGAGGCCGCTGAACCAGTAGACCATGGCTCCCATCACTGCCCCGCCCAGGACGAGCATGCAGCCTACCGCCTGCCCGGTAAGTGTGGCGATGCGGGTCGACCTCCGGTAGTTTCGGCTACGCCACCAGACAATAGACCGCATAACCCGGCCGCCATCCAGGGGGAATCCCGGGAGCATATTGAACGCAGCCAGAGCCAGATTGATCCAACAAAGATACATGCCCACTGCGGTCAATGGCTCCGAAGTGTTCCTGCCCAGCAGC
>CP070819.1:1288607-1291897 GCA_020344295.1 Dehalococcoidia bacterium
GAGGCATGCCCGTGTGGCCGCCGGCCTGGGATTCGATCCTTCACAGGTTCAAGACCCTATGTTCATGACCGTCGGCAACACCGGATCTGCACTGGCGCTAATGATGCTGGTGGCCGCACTCGAGGAAGCCAATGCCGGGGACAGGGTCCTCCTCGCCAGCTACGGCAATGGGGCTGATGCTTTCGAGATAGAGGTAACGGACGGCATCGGAAAGCTTGGGGAGCGCCGGGGCATCAGGAAGCACCTCGAATCGAAGCGAATGGTCAAGAACTATGAGACCTACCTTCGATGGCGGGACCTGCTGACACTGGAGCCTGCGAGGCGGCCGGAGAGACCACCGATGTCGATCTCCGAGCTGTGGCGCGAACGCAGGCAGCTGCTTGCGTTCTACGGACAGAAATGCACTAATTGTGGAACCCCGCAGTATGAGGTCCGGCCAGGGAGAGTATGCGTGGTATGTCAGGCCAAAGACCAATTCGAGCCCTACCGGTTCGCTGATAAAAAGGCTAAGGTCTTCACTTTCACTCAGGACATGCTCCAGTCAAGCAATGACCCGCCGAACACGGCCGTCGTCGTCGACTTCGAGGGCGGTGGCCGGGGGATGTTCGACCTTACGGACCGCGATCCCGAGGAGGTGGAGGTAGAGATGCCTGTAGAGATGACATTCAGGAAGCTCTACTTCAACCGCGGAGTACATAACTACTTCTGGAAAGCCAGACCGGTTAGATAGTAAAGGAGGGCCAGGATGGGCGAGAGTATAAAGGATAAAGTAGCTATTATAGGCATGGGCTGCACCCAGTTCGGCGAACTCTGGGAGAAGAACGTCACCGATCTCATGGTGGAAGCCGCTTACGAAGCATATGATGATGCCGGTGTCGATCCCAAAGATATAGAGGCAGCATGGGTGGGCACTTTCTATGAATATTCGGGCATGGCCGGCATGGCAGCGGGCGTACCGTTGAGGCTGCAGTACAAGCCGGTAACCCGTGTGGAGAACATGTGCTGCACCGGCTCCGACGCCTTACGGAATGCCTCCTACGCAGTGGCGGCGCGTGTGTACGACGTAGTCCTGGCCATAGGTGCCGAGAAGATAAAGGACCAGGGCCTGAGCGGCCTGCAGGGAGCCTCGGGAGCGGGAGTCCACGTGTTTCCCAGCGTCGCGCCGCCTGGAATATTCGCCATGCTTGCCACCAGGTACTTCGCCCGCTACGGCCTGAGCCCCGAGGAAGGGAAGACGATGATGGCCAAGATCTCGGTGAAGAGTCACCACAATGGCTCCCTGAATCCCAAAGCACATCTCCGCAGGAGGGTCACTGTAGAACAGGTCATAAACGCCCCGATCGTCGCCTGGCCTCTGGGAGTTTTCGACTGCTGCGGGGTGAGCGACGGGTCGGCAGCAGCCGTGGTGGTCCGAGCCGAAGACGCCCATAAGTACCGAAAGGACCCGGTTTACATCAAGGCGCTCCAGATATGCATCGGGCATGGACAGGGATGGACCAGGAGCGACTGGGACTATACGCACATCGACGAAACCGTCCACGCAGGAGAGAAAGCATACGCTGAAGCCGGGATTAAAAATCCGCGCGAGGAGATTAGCATGGCCGAAGTCCACGACTGCTTCTCCATTACCGAGGCACTGATCATGGAGGACCTACAGTTCTCTCCGAGGGGGAAGGTGAAGGAGGATATCGACTCGGGGTTCTTCGAGCTGTCAGGCGGGCTGCCGGTCCAGCCCGACGGCGGGCTCAAGTCGTTCGGACACCCTGTAGGGGCCAGCGGTCTCAGGATGATGTATGAGATGTACAAGCAGCTTCAGGGCAAGGCAGGGGAGCGGCAGATAAAAGACCCCAAGCTGGGGCTCGTTCATAACCTGGGCGGCCCACCGACATCACCCGCCATATCATGCCTCATCGCAGGGCTGTAAGCCGATCGCGGGCCAAGTTTACGAGCACCGCTAATATCGTTTTTCCAGAAGTTAGTTCCCAGCTCAGGAATCACGTGCCTTGAAGATAATATCGGCTTCCGGCTGCCTCTTCAACCATTCATCGAACGGCTGGAATGCAGGGGTCTGTATATCGATCGCTGACAGGTCCGGCACTATAGGGTACCTCCCCAGAGTATGTACGGCATGTACAGCGGTATGGATATTAACCGGCGGTGTGTCCGCCGGGACATTGCCGATGAAGAACAGCAGCCGACCGTCCCTTCCCATGATGTCGATCCACTCGCTTACCTTATCCACTATCTGCTGCGGGGAGCTGTCACGAGCGAAGCGCCCATTGAGAGCCACGTAGATTGGCAGCTTCAGGCCCAATTTGCCGTTTGCCACGGCGAACTCCTGTAACCACTCCATATTCCAGTCCTGAGTACGACCCATCACCGCGATAGCCTTGTCAATCGCCAGGGTATTGCGTGTTATCGACAGGCATTTGAACATGATCTCCTTGTCGAATTTATCAGGGTCCTCTTCACAGTAGTCTGCAGCTACCTGTCCCGCCATGACCTTCATCTTAAGCTCTTTCTTGCCGCGATCCGCAAGTCGCTGCGATGAAGGTATCACCCACTCCTCGACCATCTCGGGGGTGAGATTGGGAAAGGCAGCCCAGGCATCAGCTCCCACAGCACGCTTGACACCAGCCCTGGCCTGTTCCCTGAGATAGGGGAATATGGCCTGGTTCTCAGCGAAGTCGAAAAGCTCCCGGGCGAAGTCCTTATCGCGCCGCAAAGCCCGTATGGCCCTGGGATAGCCCATAGCCTGGCAGATAAAGCTGAACGGGGAGCAGAACAGGCCGTTTGCAAATGGCCCCAGGCCCTTCTGGGCACTTAAACGTGCCACCTCCACGCCCACTGCTATACGCCCCTTCGAGGGGTCCAGCGGGCCCAGCCTGTCCAGATCAGACCGTTCTTTGATGAGCGGCTCACTGGTATCCACAGTGGGCATGGCGTCGGGACTGTAGACCATCCTGGCCCCCAGAGCCTCCACCTCGTAGTTATAGTTGTCCGTGGTTATCAGGGGGACATCGAACCGGTACCAGCGTTCAACTGCCATCTGCACGTCGACCAGCAGTCCGGCATCGAAGTAATACTTGCTCGCTGGAACCCCGGCAACTGTCATCGCGTGGTCATGTATCTGCGGTCCCATGAAAGGGATGATATCGGCTCGCCTGCCCATGAGAGTAGCGATCACACGCCCGGTGGGGCTCGGCTTGCCAATCCGCAAGCCCTTGCCATAAAGCAGCCCATGAATTATCTCAAGCATAGGATGTGCCATCGTTCCCTCCTATAGCTCC
>CP070819.1:1291997-1296018 GCA_020344295.1 Dehalococcoidia bacterium
AAATTGAGAAACGACCGCTGATATCGCTACACAATATGTTATCTGCTGAATCGTAAATGACGATTCGTAAAAAACAGTTATCGTTATTTACAGGAGGTACCGTCCAAGAATAGCTCCCTGTATTGGCCCAATCGGGTTCGATAGTCTCCCAGCTTTCGTCTCCTATTCTATAAGATAGCTCTACATGGTCAATACAACTGCCTTCAGATTCCCAGGTGACTTCATACTCGTTGGCGATGTAGTAACAGGGGGGTATATAATATACAGTAGGTGGCGGGCAATATAGGACACGAGCTTGGATTTCTGCTTCCTCCTCCGGTGTCAGCAGGTCTACTGTACATTGACCAGCGATGGTGAAGAAGTCGTCACTGGTGTCTTGTCCCAGGATATCGCCCTCAGCACAATAGATCGTTGCTCTTAGCAAACATGTCGTCGAAGGAGTATTGGGTAACGTCCAGGCGAAGCTTCCATCATTAGGTTCATTTGTGGCGATAGTATGCCATGTATCTCCTCCATCAATCGAATACTCTAAGCCTGCGTGGTGTATTCCTGGGGTGACGCTTGAGCCATCTATTTGTGGCTCCGCACTTGTCCAGGTAACGGCTTCGCTGGAACCACAAAATCCAGTCTCACCTCCGTTGGGCAAGGTAACGGTAACAGTAGCGGGAGATATAGCCAGAATCTTTTCGGCTCCACCCCCTGCATTCCGTGCAGTGAGGTTATATCCGGCAGGTCCATCCGGATACACAGTCGTGTCCCCCTCTGCATCAACAGGCTCATCATTCAGATAGACCTGGTCAGCCCCTTTAGTAGTCCAGGAGAGGCCAAACTCACAGCCAAGCCATTCTGCACTAAAAGAAATACATGGTGGTATGATAACAGTAGCGTTAGTCGCGCCGGCTCGGTTGCTCGCGGTGAGCACATATTCAGTGTTGTCACAAGAGTCTACCAGCATCACTCCTTCCTTAAGTTTCTCATCTTCCAGCGCGTCCCCATTTATATCACCTTCGGCAGCATTTTCTATAACCCAGTGGAGCTCATATCCCTCTTCAGTAGCTGTGTAATTGAACGCAAAATCAATAATCTCAGGCGGCCCACCACAACCTCTCAACAGAAGAATAACAATTATTGCCACCGCCACCCCCGCCAGTACGCCTATTAGCCATCGCGGTATCTTCGGCTTGGGACGAGCTTTACGCTCATAGACCAATTGCCCATTGAGCGTCTTGGCTTCAGGGGAAAACTTGTCTGCCCCGCTCGGTTTGACCACTACCTGGAAGGGATATTCCTTCTCTCCATCTACCTTCGGTTTCTTTTTCAGCTTGGCAACAAGCTCCACTGTGGCACTTCCGCCTGCCGGAACTGTAACCTCCTCAGGATTAAAGGTGTAATCCAGCCCTTCCTCAGGGTCACTGGCTTCAAAGCTCTGGGTGACATCGGCGTTGCCCTGATTGTTCAGCGTAATGACATATGTCCCGCTCTGTCCCACAAGGCGTGTGGGTGACATGTCCGCGCTCAACTCAGCAAAGGTGTGCACTTCTACTGACGCTTCTGCAACAGTAGATTGCTGTGGGTCAGCCCCGGAGATAGCTCTAACAGTGAAGGGATAACTACCAGCTTTGGTCTCGGCAGTTTTCGGGGGATGGATGGTTACTTTTATCTGGTCTTTATCGCCGGGAAATAGAGATACGCTGGCTACTGAAAAACCATACCAGGAGGGGGCAAGCCCCTCCAGTGCGACGGTAAACTGGTCCACAACCTGGCTGCGATTGTGAATCGTAGCTGTCACCTCAACAGATTCACCCGCGTTGACTTCCATCGCGGTAGAGGAGAGAGTTACTTTAATCTTATCAGACATGCTAAGCACTCCCTATTTCATTATATTAGCATAAATTTCACCCAGATTCTGCCCCGTGATACTAGCCTCGACTGATTCTCCACCAGCGTTCACCTGTAGAGTTGAAGGAGCTAAATTGATCTTGATTCTATCTAACATTTTCCATCACGTTGCCTAAAGTAAGAGCTTCATAATGTCGAAGGGACCGTTGGTATCGCTACACAGTATGTTATCTGCTGAATCATAAATGACGATTCACAAAAAACAGTTATCGTTATTTACACAAGGCGCCGTCGAACATGAATAGCTTCCTGTGTTGGCCAAATTGGGTGCGATAGTCTCCCAGCTTTCGTCTTTTTCGCCTTCGAATCTATAAGATAGCTCTACATGGTCAATGGACTCGCCTTCAGATTCCCAAGTGACTTCAACTACCTTGGATCCGCAGAAACAGCCAGTAAAGGATTCGTAACCACAAATCAAAGAATGCATCTATTCCCCCTCATAGGGCGGGAGCAGCCACCGTGCGGAATGTGCCTATGGCGCTCGCACTTATAAAACCGCCATCGCCGTAGGCAGTCACCTGCCAGTAGTAAGTGGTGTCCCAGGCCAGTGTTCCAGTGTAGGTGGTGGCTGGAGCGGACAGCCCGCTCTTCATGTCGATGGGGGAGGATAGTTCAGCATCGAGTGACAGTACCCAATCGTATGCATCGGCACCCGCTACCTTGCACCAGCTAAAAGAGACATTGGTTCTGGCCACGTCCATAGCATCGTTTTCAGGAGTGATAAGTGTAAAGCCGTCACCCTGACCAACGATGGTGAAACCGTGGGTATCGGTGCACAATATGTTGTTTGCTGAATCATAAATGACGATTCGCAAATGACAGCTAGCGGAGCAATAAAATGGCACCGTCCAAGTATAGCTCCCCGTGTTGGGCAATTTGGGTGCGATAATCTCCCACCTCTCTTCGCCTTCTACTCTATAATATAATGCTGCGTGGTCAATGCAGACGCCTTCAGATTCCCAGGTGACCTTATATTCATTGGGGATCCAAGAAAACTCTTCTGGAATGTAGTAATAGCAAATCCGGAACATAGAAGCGATTTCCTCCCCCTCATCCGGCGTGAGCAGGTCAACTGTACATTCACCGGCTATGGTGAAGAAGGCGTCACTGGTATCTTGCCCCAGGATGTCTCCCTCAGCACAATAGATGGTCGCTCTTAGCAGGCATGTCGTCGAAGGAGTACTGGGTAACGTCCAGGCGAAGCTTCCATCATTAGGTTCATTTGTGGCGATAGTATGCCAGGTATCTCCTCCATCAATTGAATACTCCAAGCCTATGTGGTGTATCCCAGCGGTGACACTTGAGCCATCTATTTGCGGTTCCGCAGTTGACCAGGTGATTTCTTCGTTGGAACCACAAAATCCAGTCTCACCTCCGTTGGGCAAGGTAACGGTAACAGTAGCGGGAGCTACAGTCAGAGTTTTCTCAGCTTCACCCCCTTCATTCATGGCAGTGAGCTTGTATTCGGCCGGTTCATCCGGATACATCCTCATCTCCCCCTCGGCGGGAACAGCCTCACCGTTCAGATAGACCTGGTCAGCCCCCTTGGCAGTCCAGGCGAGGCCAAACTCACAGCCGAGCCATTCTGCTCCAAAAGAAATAAACGGGGGTATGACAATGGTGGCGTTAACTGCACCAGCTCGGTTGCTCGCAGTGAGCACATAGACAGTGGTGATAGCAGGATCTGCCAGCATCTCTCCTTCCTTAAGCTGCGCATCTTCCAGCGCTTCACCGTTTATGTCAACTTCGGCAGCATTGTCTATAACCCAATGGAGCTCATAAGCGAGTTCCGCAACGCCTCCTTGGTCAGCAGCTTCGTAATCGAACTCAAACTCAATAATCTCAGGCGGCTCACCGCAACCTCTCAACAGAAGAATAACTATTATTGCCACCGCCACCCCCGCCAGTACGCCTATTAGCCACCGGGGTATCTTTGGCTTAGGGCGAGCTTTGCGCTCATAGACCAATTGCCCGTTGAGCGTCTTCGCTTCAGTGGAGAACTTGTCTGCCCCGCTTGGTTTCACCACTACCTGGAAGGGATATTCCTTCTCTCCATCTATCTTTGGTTTCTTTTTCAGTTTGGCAACAAGCTCCACTGTGGCACTTCCACCTGCCGGAACTG
>CP070819.1:1296118-1303568 GCA_020344295.1 Dehalococcoidia bacterium
ATAAAAGGAATGGGGCTGGACTACGAAGTGCTCAAAGGCGTCAATCCCCGTCTGGTAATGACATCGATCACCCCGTTTGGCCAAATAGGCCCGTATCGTGACTATCGCGCCTATGAACTGAATGTCTTTCACGCCGGCGGCGAGGGGTATATGCTGCCGATTCAGTCGCGTTATCCTGACCGGGAGCCGGTCAAAGGAGGCGGCCTAGCGGCTGACTGCATATGCGGCCTGAGTGCTTCGCTAGCAACGCTGGCTGCCATCTACAGGATGAAGATGACTGGATTCGGGCAGCACGTAGATGTATCCCAGCAAGATGTTCTGATGACTCTGGTGGGGCTGGAGGTGGCACATTATACATATAGCGGCCTGGTGCGCAGCAGGCATTACCGGCCGTTGCCTCTGGCAACACCGTCGAAGTCCAAAGATGGCTATATCATGATTACGGCATCCGTTGATCGCGACTGGCAAACATTCGCCCGGCTTACCGGTAATACTTCGTGGGCTGAGGATGAAAGGTATCAGCAGAGGCATGAACGATGGCAGTATTCGGAGGAAATAAACGAGCGTGTGGCCGAGTGGGTACTGCAGCAAAATGGTAATAAGCTCTTTCACCTGCTGCAGGAAAATGCCGTATCCTCTGCTCCCGTTAATACCGCTGAGGACTTGCTGAGCTCGCCTCAGTTTGAGTTTAGAGGCTTCTTCTCTGGGGTCGATCATCCCAGGGCAGGCAAGCTGAAATATCCCACAGCACCGTACAGGTTCTCCGAGAATCCTCATTACCTGAATAGTCCCGCGCCTCTGCTCGGCCAGCATAACCGAGATGTGTATTGCGATCGACTGGGATATGACAGCCAGGACCTGATCGTGTGGGCGTCAAACGGAGTAATATAGGCAAGGCTGACGAGTACCTTGTCCGAGACATAGGTGATATGCTAGAATAGATATATGCAGGTCAGCTGAATAACGTTCGTTCCAGCGAGAACCGGGCATCCCAGGTTCTCGCGAAATTTTGTCCGGAATACTCAATAGCAATTATGTCTGAACGGTGCCTCGGCCATCTTAAAGTCCTCGAACTGTGTAACCTCGTAGCAGGTCCTTACTCCACAAAACTTCTCGCTGATCTCGGTGCTGAGGTAATAAAAATCGAGCGCCCTGCAGTGGGAGATGACGCCAGGCGTAGGGGGCCTTTCCTCAACGATATACCGGATCAAGAACAATGCGGGCTTTTTCTGTATCTGAACACCAATAAGCTGGGCGTCACCCTGGACATCACGACGGAGACAGGTAAAGACATCCTGCTGGAGCTTATCAAGCAAACGGACATTTTTGTTGAGGATAACCCGCCGGCTTTAATGGAAGAGCTGGGACTGACATACAAAGACCTGAGGGCTGTAAATCCCAATCTGATTATGACATCCCTAACACCATTCGGGCAGAGTGGCCCGTATCGTGATTACAGGGCTTATCAGCTCAACACCTATCATGCCGGTGGTGAAGGCTACCTGATGCCGATTATGTCACCCGATGACAGCCGTGAGCCGGTGAGGGGCGGCGGCTTAGCTGGGGATTGCACCTGTGGTCTCAGTACCGCCATAGTGATTCTGGCGGCAGCCTACAGGAAAGGTGAAACCGGCGTTGGCCAGTATGTGGATGTATCAAGACAGGATGTGCAGAGGACCATGGTCCTGCTGGATGTAGCTATGTATGCTAATCTGGGTGTTATTCGAAACAGGTTCAGAAGGCCACTACTGATGCCTCTGCCTATGGAATGCCGGGACGGCTATCTCATGATGTCAGCGCTGACCGATCGCGAGTGGGGGTCTCTGGTTGAATTTATGGGTAACCCGGCGTGGGCTGATGATGAGAGATTCAACCAGTGGTTGAGCCGTCATATGAGTGGTGACGATATTAATCCTCATGTCCAGGAATTCGTTGGGCAATACAATAAGGAAGAGCTTTTCCATCGGCTTCAGGATAGTGCAATTGCAGCTGCGCCGGTAAATACGGCGGAAGACCTCTTGAAGTCCTCACAGATGGAGTACCGGGGCTTCTTCACTGAGATAGAGCACTCGAAGGCAGGTAGATTGAAATATCCTACTGCAGGCTATAAGTTCTCCAAGACTCCATGGACAGCAGAGCGGGCGGCACCACTACTCGGGCAGCACAACGAAGACATCTATTGTGAGCGCCTTGGTTACAGCAAAGAAGACCTGGTATCGATGAGAGAGGCCGGAGTCATCTAGAATCGAGGTTTATTGAATGACTGCCCTGGAAGGAGTTAGGATAGCCGATTTCTGCTGGCTGTGGGCGGGTGCGTATGCCACTGACCTGCTGGCGTTTCTGGGGGCGGAGGTGATAAAGATCGAGAGCATGGCCCGTCCCGATCCTTCTCGGAACATGACTTTAACTATAGGTCAAGCGTTCGAGGGTGTCGACCACTCTCCAATCTTCAACGCTATTAACCTGAATAAGCTATCGGTAAGGATAAACCTCAAGCAACCGCAGGGAGTCGAGCTGGCGAAAAGGATAATCGGTATCAGCGACGTTGTGAGCCAGAATATGCGTCCCGGCGCTATGGATAACATAGGGCTCGGCTATGATGTCCTAAAGGAGCTAAAGCCGGATATTATCATGCTCTCATCATCGGCCTTTGGATCCGAGGGGCCGTTACGCCGCTATGGAGGCTATGCTCCCAGCTTCGCCTGCTATAGTGGGCTGGCGCACCTAACAGGCTACAGCGATGGCCTGCCCAATCCACTGACCGGTTCAATCGACCTCATGAGCGCTACAACTAGCGCCTTCGCCATCATCGCTGCGCTGAATCATCGACAGCACACCGGCCAGGGCCAATATATAGACTTGTCCTCTGTGGAGAGTCTGGCTATTTTCGCCGGGGACGCGCTGATGGAATATATTATGAACGGAAGAGTGCAGTCCCGTAACGGCAATCACGATAGAATCATGGCACCGCACAACTGCTATCGATGCAAAGGCGAAGACAAGTGGGTCAGCATTGCGGTGGCTACAGACGAGGAGTGGCGTGCTCTGTGCGGCGCGGCCGGGCATCCGGAGTGGGTGAATGATGAGAGGTTTGCCGATGCCTACAGCCGCTGGGAGAATGAGAAAGAGCTGGATGAAACAATCAGTGGATGGACAATTAACTACACTCACTACGAAGTGACTGAAATGCTACAGAATGCCGGAGTCGCCGCCATGCCTTCCTTCAGCAATGAGGAGATCTTCAGCGATCCCCATTTTAAAGAACGTGGTCTGGCTGTGGATGTGGAGCACCCCGCTATAGGAAAGCAAACTGTGCTTGGCCCTCCGTGGCGCTTATCGGAGACACCTGCCCGTGTTACCAAATCTGCCCCTCTTATAGGTGAGCACAACGATTATGTCTTCAAAGAGCTTCTGGGGATGTCTGGTGAGGAAATCGAACGCCTCACTGCAGAAGAGATAATTTACTAGTAGCCGCTTGGTTGCTGGCTATTCGGTTGACGTTTTCCTCGGACATACTCTGCCCTATATCGAGACCAGCTCATACTTCATACTACCCAGCCTAAGCTTTTCCGCTGTCTGCAATTGGACCAGGCTATTGGTGTCGTGCATCTTCCCCAGTATATCCGGCGGCTTCACGGTTGTAGAGCCAGGGATAATGGGTGACTGGTCTATCAAATCGAATGATGCCATATCAATAGCCACCGGGTCCAGTGAAAAGGCAATCCCGACATCCTGCACGACAGGTTTCCCCGACTTGGCTATACAGTCGCATAGAGGGACGACATCCTGGATGAAGTTTACGTAGGCGATCTTGCCCGTAAAGGTTGAGACCACCGCACTGGCAGCGTGACCAAGGTATATCTGCAGCTTTTCTCTCGATCCCGGTGGCCAGGCCCAACACCGTTCCGGGCAGGTAAAATAACAGGATCCGCAGGCCGTACACTCCGCTATCGATCTGGCCGGCTTTCCCTCTATCATCTCTATCGCATCGTTGGGGCACACGTTTACGCACTTGCCGCAGTCATTACAATCGCTGTCCTCTTTAAATTCAGGCATATTTACATAGTGCTGTGCCCGTTTGGTCTCGGTGGACACGCAGCCCATTCCCAGATTCTTCACGGCACCGCCCATACCTGTAAGCTCATGTCCTTTTACATGTGATAAGACTACCATGAACGCGGACTGGAGCAACTGGTTGGGTATCTTGGCTTCCCTCAATTGGCAACCGTCAATCGGATTTGTAATAGGGATCGTTCGAAAATCATCTTTATCACCGGCTATCAAGATGGGTGCGTTCACGCTGGCCCTGACAAAACCGTTCTTTGCTGCTGTTTTCAGATATTTCTCTTTGGTACGTCGTTCTCCGGGATAGGCGGTGACCGTGTCGAATAGAAATGGCTTGCCTTTCCTTTTCCGTACCATGTCTACCACTGTACGCACGAAAGAAGGCCTGAGATACCTTATATTCCCCAGCTCACCCATATGCAGCTTTATCGCCACCGATACACCAGTCGCGATCATATCCGGGAGCGGCGATTTTAAGAGGAGACGTTGTAGACCGGACAGGGGTCCCATATCTTTTGAGTAGCTGAAGAAAAGCACCTCAGACATTCTTCCTCCTTCTATGATTCGAGAGATGATCTTTGCCGGGATTCTCTGTATTCTAACACAGTATCGGCCCGGCCTTGTTCCCTGTGTTTTTCGCTTAAACGCGTATGAAACGCTACTACGAGAGTTATCTTTGCCGTTTTAAAAAGATTTTGTATGTTTAGTAAATTTATGTTATTATAGCAGTACTTCTGTTATATACCCCCCATTTTCCGTTAGGATAGTATCCCGCCAAGGGATTTTTGCATTTCAGTTTTACCGTCGTATTTCGGTAATAACTATTACATCGAAAGGGGGTGATTCTGGATGAGCGAAAGGGAGATCGTCAGGGAGGTGAATGCTTTGACTGTTATGCCTCTGCCCGTAAAAATCCCTGTTATCTGGTATGAAGCTTTACCCAAAGTTTTGCCTTTGCTCAGATGGTCCACGGAGCACCCCAGGTTTTTCATGGCTGAAGAAATAATCGATGTATTTATTAATAAATGGCGAAAGATCCTGATCAGGCAGGATGGCGACTTTGTGTGGCTTCATCTGGGAGGAGTGGCCTGCTACGAGGTGATACCCAATTTCATAAAAGGTGTCAGAGACAAGATAGATTCCAGTGATAATGAGATCAGTTCGCAGGGTGGAATACAGGCCATTGTACAGCACTGGCGTTCATGTGTCGAAGGGATGCAGGATCTTGAAGATCAAGCCGTGTTAGACGCTCGGGCTAAAATATTGCGATTACTGGATTCTGAGATGTGGAATGATGAGCTCGGCAAGTCGTGGAGTTTCGCCGCGGAAAGGGCGCACGTAAATTTCGGTAAGATCCGCCCAGTAATAAAGAGGTGGATTGCTAAATACGAGGGCCGGTGCAACCTTGACGAGCCCTTTGGAGGGAGGCTGTCGGCGGCTAGATATCCAACACCAGGTGGCGGTGTATTATAGAATCATTAAAAAGTCATCAGACTTGGAGCAACGGCGAGTGACATCATAGACACAGGCTGAGGATGGATAGGGGGCGAGAGGGATCGAACCTTCCCGCCCTCTTCTTACAGTTTGTAGAGCTGTTCATTCCTTCACGCGGAGATACCAGGCGTTGGGCCTGGTCATACTAGCGACGGGCTGATGCTGTAATTTTTATCGCTTCAGTGGGGCATCTGTCGATGCACTTGCCGCAGCGGATACAGTCGATAGAGTTCTCAATTTCCTCGGGTTCTGCTATCTTCACCGGGCATATTTCCAGACATTCCCCACAGTTGTTGCATTTGTCCATGTCCGGCTTTATCTTCAGGAAACTCACTCTATTGAAGATGCCGAATATGCCGATACCAAGGGGGCAGAGATATCGGCACCAGAAACGTCCAACGAGGATAAACATGATAAGCGCTACTGCCAGCGTCCCCAGATGGACATAGAAAAACGTGCCGAATGAAAGCTCATCACGTGAGGCAAACCACTGTGGAATTGCGGCAAACAGACTTCCTGCAGAGCAGACCTTACAGAATAGCGTATCCAGTGCGATCCATGCTGCGATGATAGCGCCTACTAACACGATGAAGCCCGTCCATGGGAAACGCGGCAGCTCGACGAAGTCCTTGCGTCGTCTTATCCAGACCACCAGGTCCTGCACAGTGCCGAATGGGCAAGCCCATCCACACCAGAACCGGCCCAGTAACAAGGCAAATATTCCTAATAGACCCACTGCATAGAAGGGGAATGCATGAAGCGCACCATAAGTCTGAAAAACCCCGATTGGACATGCGAACGTGGCCCAAGGACACCCATAACAGTAGAAGACGGGGCATACCACCCCTAGTTTTAATGCCGGCGTGAATCCTAGATTAACAACGAATAATGTTAGTAATTGGGTAGACCATCGAAGCTTGTTCATAGATGCTAATCAGCCTAGCCCGAGACAGGAAACGCAGATGAAGCGTACAGTGTCCTGAACTGTAGTGTATTGAGATGCTACAAATGCGGCCACAAAGGAAACAAAGATGATGAGCAGAACGATGCGAACTGGAGCTAGGTTCTTAAACCACATACCCTGACTTTCACCTTTCCGGGTGACTAGCGCTTTGATAAGTGCATATAATGGTTTTGATTAGGACTGCCATTTATCCAAAGCTGCCTGCGCCTCTTGATAAAATGCCTCAGCGTCCCTGTAGCCTGTAAATCTGGATATCTCGTACTTCTTGTCATATCCATCCGGCGTGTTAAACACGATGGTCGGCACAGCCCCTATGCCATATCTCTTGAAGAGGGTGCTTTTACCCGCATTGCTTCTGAGATTTATGAAGTTGGCGTTTAGGAAAGCACTTAATTCTTCGTCGGTGTACGTTTCCTGGTCCAACTTGCGACAGGCTGGGCATATATCTGTATAGAAATTTATCAATATTGGCTTGTTCTGGGCTTGAGCCTGTTCAAGTGCTTCGGTCCAGCCGTTTAGCCACTCCATTGGGCCACTGTAATCTGTTCCAGCTCCTGTCAACTCGCAGCCTAACATACCGGCGACCATCAGGGACAGAACGAAGATTATAAAAATTGCTTTTATCAAGAAATGAATTCCCTTACTCCCTGCGGGCATCAAATGGTTATTCCTGAGTGTGTTTGCTGCTTGCGCTCTGTTTGTTTGCAGCGCCTCACGGGCGCGTACGGATCATCCTCAGGTCTTGCATCCGCTGATTCTGATGTAGCCCGGCTTTGTCTCCGTATCCTGGCAGTATTGGCCTGAAACAGTGAGGCTCACTGTGTATGTACCGTTCCTATTATATACATAGCTTGGGTTCTGTTCTCCACTGTCTATTAGTCCGTCGCCGTTAAAGTCCCATGCCCAGCTGGTTACATCACCCGAAGA
>CP070819.1:1303668-1308469 GCA_020344295.1 Dehalococcoidia bacterium
GCCTAGGCGCTACAAGCTTAAATTGACCTGTGATCCATCACACGGCCAAACGATTCCGAGGCAAGCATCCGAATATGCGTTCGTGTACATGACTAGATGGGGAAACAGACTTTCGCAATAATAGAAACTTGCCTCGCGGTTGTCAATACTCATATATTTAACAGGCGTTTTTCTATAAAAGCTTATTGACCACGGGCTTTAGAGCAGCGCCGATTGTGCGATAATACCGAATCCGGCATTAAGAAGTCATAAAACAGGCGGGAAAAAGATTGAGAAGTTATTACATTTCGCAGAAAATGAGGGGCTGTGGGGTATGCTCTTTATCTAACAGCTATGCTAACTCGATGTCTGCGAAAGTGCCCTCTTCTAGCTTGGCAGCAAGATAGAATACGACCCATGCGCCGCAGAGATCGCAGTCCACATCATTTCCGTAGCAGCAGTACGGGCGGACAAATTCGTCGCCTTCAAGATACAACGGCATTACAAGTTTCATGGACGGACAGTTGTCGGTAACGGATTTGGAGTTTGGGGAGAGCATCAATTCCAGGCTCCGCCCTTTGTTCCAGATGAACTCGGGATAGACCTGTTTCAAACTCATTACCTCACGTACGGCCCTGTCCCGCCGTTCCAGCGATCCCCAGCTCAGTCCCGATTCGTCGTCCTTCGGGGGCACATAGAATGTGAAGGTCATCCCCTGAGCACGTGTTAGTTTCAGACTCTCTACCAGTTCTTCCAGGAGATCTTCATTTTTTGCGGTCACACAGCACTGGCACATAACGATAGGTTTGAACTGCTCCGGGACACGGGATAAGGTGCGCATTATTCTATTGAAGGAGCCTTTGCCGCGTATGGAGTCGTTATACTCGGGTGGCCCATCAACCGAGATAACATACGTGCAGTTGGGCAGATCGATGAGGTCCTTAGTCCCGTTAGTGGTGACAATATTCCTGGGGAACAGCTTCGTTCCCTCGTGTAGTACGTCAGGCCTGAGCAGGGGTTCGCCGCCCATCCAGAGCATGTTCTGGATATCGTGTCTTCTCTGCAGCTCCGAGAGCTTGCTGACCATCAGTGAAGTACTCATCTCGCCTTTAGGGTTGTTGGGATTGCCGTCACGATAGATAAAGCAGTGCTTGCAGCGGAGAGTGCACCTGTTCGTAATATTCACCATCGCCGCGGGATACTGACGGTGGGCTCTCTCCTTAGTCTGACTAGCTTTGTCCTCACTCATGATTCCCCCTGCGAGCATAGTCAGTGATAAGTATACTACCACAATACATTAAAAGCTCAGACATGAAAAGGGAGCTTCAACATAGCAGGTTTTATTCATAAAACGGGAAGGGAAAAGACTGAGAGCTCATTTAATTTGGAGGATGTTACGAAATGATTATCTACGGTGTCCTTGTCGTCCTGTGGCCTGTTGGGCCCAGCGGATGTGTCCGTCCACTTCGAAGCCGAGTTTCTGGTGCAGTCCGATGCTCTCGCGGTTATCAGCAGCACATCCGCCCTCGTGGATGTAACCATTGTCAGTTAACCAGTCACTGACCCAGCCCAGCAGCACGGTCGCGTAGCCTCTGCCGCGGAACTCATCATAGGTCTGGACGTAGATATCGGCGTGTTTCTCGTGGAAGTAGTTTACGATGGCGGTGCAAACAGGCACTCCATCATCCAGCAGCTGGAATGTATCGCCATCGCGCTCAACCTTTAACTCTCCAAGGTCGACATCGCAGCGACTGTTCTTGCGAAAGATATATCCGCAGACAGCGCCATCCATACCGACATAGTCGGGGTCCCGGTCGTCCCAGAATATGCCCCCATCCCTTTCCTCACGCTCCTTGAACCCCCCGGCGACGATCATATATGCCGGTTTAAAATCCTCACTGCCCAAGGTGTCAGTCTCCATCTCCTTTCAGTATTCTGTGATTCCATGAATACGTTCCATTACAAGATTATATTTCACCGCTACCATATATATAACGAATTAATGGCTGGTATTGTAACGTCTTTTACGAGCATAAGCAACGATTCCTAGGGCTATTTAAAAAACCTGTGTAAAACCTGATGCGGATCTGATTCAATGGTGATGAGGATTGGCGTCGCCTTCGTCATGGCGCGGGGCGAACTTCAGGGAGCAGAACAGATCGTTGGCAGCGCATTGCTCACACTCCATCTGCAGTGTGACATGATCGATGTCGAATTGGCGTCGAAGGACCTCTTGGATAGCTCCCCTAATATCAGCTGCCTCGCTTGTGGGGATGTCATTGATAAGGACGTGACAGCTCATAGCGTGCAGTTCGGGTGAAATGCTCCATATATGGACATCGTGAACATCCTTCACTCCAGGGTGCCGTAGCAGAGCCTCCACCATCTCCTCCGTATTCACATGCGGAGGGGTAGCCTCAAGGAGCACCCTCATGCCCTCTCTCAAGATACGCCAGGCAGCCAATACAATGATAAAGCCGATCATAAGGCTGATAATCGGGTCCGCAAGATACCACCCTGCAATCATAATGATTATGGCCCCGACTATGACGCCTATTGAAGCCAGGGCATCACCGAGGGCATGCCAGTATGCGCTGCGCACATTTAGATTGCTCTTCTGTTCCCGGTGAAGCCAAGACGCAACAAAGACATTGATCCCGAGCCCCACTACCGCAGCGGACAGCATAAGGGGGCTGTTGATCTCCGGCGGCTCTCCTAAACGTCGATATGCCTCATAGAATATGACCCCGGCAATGGCGAAGATGCTCAGGGCATTGACAATTGCGATTATCACCCCGACCCGGTGGTAGCCAAAGGTCATACCGGCGCTGGAAGGACGTTCCGCCTGCCTGACGCCGTACCAGCTCAGCGAGAGGGCGACGACGTCGGCGAATACGTGGCCGGCATCACTGAGAAGCGCCAGGCTGTGGGAAAGCAACCCGCCTATTAGTTCGACCAGCAGTATGAAGCCGGTGAGCATAATGCCGATCTTGAGCTTGCTGCCCAAATGCCGGCCGCGATAATGAGAGTGTTCCGTCAACCAGTCCTCCGCGTCATATGCATGGCAACATACCAATGCTGACAGTGATGGGGCTTTGAGCCCGGGCTGATTTCTTGTGTCGTCAGCCTGTGCCGTTCGGTTTGATCCCCTGGACTTTGATGCTCACGACCGAGCCGGCGACATCCTCTATTTGATCGGGTGATATCTCCTGCTTCTCGATAACCGCCCTTGCGGTGGGATCATTGGCCATAAGCTCGAAAGGGAAATATGTCTCGTCAAGTACCTCGACATCCCGGAACCCCGCTGCTTCTATACGTCCAAGGTAGTCATCCCGCATCATCGCCCCCGCAACGCAGCCGACATACGCCTCTATCGAGTTCAGTATGAAATCCGGGAGTTGTTTCTGCAGAACGATATCCGAGACCATCAACCTGCCCCCCGGCTTGAGCACCCGGAATGTTTCCGCGAAAACCCGCCTCTTATCAGGAGAAAGGTTGATTACACAGTTCGAGATAACGACATCTACGGAACCATCGGCGACCGGAAGATTCTCGATCTCGCCGAGCCGGAACTCCACATTTCTATAGTCGGCCTTCCTGGCATTCTCCCGTGCCTTCTCGAGCATCTCCGGCGTCATGTCCACACCAATAACCCACCCCCTCTCGCCGACGCTATTGGCAGCGAGGAAGCAATCCAATCCCGCGCCCGATCCCAGATCGAGGACAGTCTCACCCTCCCGCAGAGAGGCCAGGGCAACAGGATTGCCGCAGCCGAGGCCCAGATTCGCACCGTCGGGGACTGCGTTGAGTTCTTCCTCGGTGTATCCTATGCTTTGGCTGATGTTCTGCGCCAGACTGGCGCTATCGCAGCACGGGTTCGAGGGCCCGCAGCAGGAACCACCACTTTGCCTAGCGATCGTGGCATAGCCCTCTCTGACTGCTTTTCTGATTTCATCATCTTTCATTTTCTACAGCCTCCTCTGTCATTGTTGAAAGATCTCTTTCATTACGGGACCCAGCATATTTTTCACCATGCCGGTAATATCATCGATTCTGACCAGGGAGATGCAGCACACCTTGCCGTCACACTCCATACCAACGACCGCCAGTTTATCACCGGGCTGGATTCCCGCTTTATCTCTTACCTCCTTGGGCAGCACCATCTGTCCCCTGTCATCAACACTCACCACTGCCTCAACCTTGCAGCACCCGATGTCACCGCCTGTTGGTGAGACACAGTCTGCTTCCTGTGTTCTTTTCACCATATGTGAACCTCCCTCTCCTGCCATCCTCAGATTTATTTGTTTCTTCTGATTTTTCAGAATAGCATGAAGTAACCATACTGTCAAGCCTTAAAGAATAACCAGAGAACGTGCCTCGTTCTGGCACAAGTCATAAGACAAGCGTTGTAATACCAATTTAATACCAGAGTCTTGAAACCGAGGTGTAATAAACAGTATGCTATGGAAGAAGCAATTGACATGACTTGAAATTGCTGGTAATGTGAAGTGTAACGGTAAACGGCAACCTCTTTCCGTTACGTTCAAAAAGAGCTAATATATCTGTGAATTGATAACTCCTCGCCAGTACCTGGGATTTATGTAATGCGACGCCAGGAGGCATCATTTGATCGCGGTAATCGATTACGGGGCCGGAAATCTGCGCAGCGTCGCCAATGCCCTGGTTAAACTGGGCCATCAGCCCAAAGTGACAAAGGAGCCTGGAGACGTGCTGAATGCCCCTGCTGTCATCTTCCCCGGCGTCGGTGCTGCTGCGGATACGATGCGCCGCTTGAAGGAATCCGGGTTGGACGGCGCTATAC
>CP070819.1:1308569-1312708 GCA_020344295.1 Dehalococcoidia bacterium
ACCCGCCCGCCCAATTATGTATTCGAGGGCTGTGCCCCCACAACCCCCATGAGGCTCATAGGAGCGAAGCTCCGGTGGGTGGGCAGAATAACATTGGTATGAATTAATGGTTAGGTAGGCCACAATGGCTGTGGTATACTTTTCATACGAAGATACTCCGGGGCGTCTGATGCTGAAATATAGGGTTGGTGTTGACATAATTGAAATAGACCGTGTCCGAGACGTGATCGACCGCTGGGGGCAGAGATTCCTCGGGCGCATATATACAAAGGCTGAGCTTGATTTCTGCCGCGGCCGGGTGCCAGAGCTGGCGGTGCGATTTGCGGGTAAGGAAGCGGTCATGAAAGCAATGGGGACGGGGAGGAGGGGTGTTTCCTGGCGCGACATCGAGATTCTATCCGATCGACGCAGAGCGCCACTCGTATTCCTGCACGGCAGGGCGCGCAGGCGGGCCAGGAAGCTGGGACTTGATGAGATAGCTATCAGCCTCTCTCACTCCAGGAACTATGCGGTCGCCTCAGTAGTAACTGGGACGGATTAAAGGGCGTCAGCGGCTAGATTGCGACTACTTTGAAATTCGTTATCATCACGTCTACTTACGACAGCGAAAAGGAGATTTACAGGAAACTCATATCCCCCAAAAGGGCCATTGCGAACGATATGGCAGGTTGATATAATCGAGATAGATAAGGCTTTTGGTTCAGCCCGGAGCGGTTGAGAAGGAAAAGGTAGGCAGCCTGAACTCGGTGATAGAATAGCGATTGTCCCTCAGCCTGTTCAGGGCTGGGGGTTTTTAAATTTAAAAAATTAAGGGTTATTACAACGCAGTTAAAATGAACGATTATAGTAGACCAGGTACTGACACCCCGGAGCGGAAAAAGGTTGCCTTCGTTCTTAGTGGTGCGGGTAACCAGGGTGCTCTGGAGGTGGGGGTTCTACTATCCCTTTTCGAGCACAACATTCGCCCCGATATCCTGGTGGGCACCTCGGTGGGAGCCATAAATGCCGCCGCCATAGCGATAAATCCAACCCTGGAGGGGGCTCAATGGCTGGAAACGCTGTGGCGCGGGGTCACCAAGGAAGATATAATGCCCAACAGCTATCTCTCTATGGTGTGGAGGCTAGTACGTGGTCACAGCAGCGTCTTCGATAATGAGAATCTGAGGGCGTTTCTCGAGTCCCAGCTCCCGGAGGGAATACGTCAATTCGGCGATATTAAAGAGACGGAACTTTACATAACTGCAGTTGATCTGCATACCGGTGATCTGCGTGTCTTCGGTATCAATCGCACGGAGTCACTGGTTGACGCTGTCATGGCAAGCACCGCGTTGCCTCCGTTTCTTTCTCCCTGGCAGTATCAGGGGCGGGAATATGTGGATGGCGGAGTGATCTCTGACCTGCCGATTCGCGTGGCTCTGGAGATGAATGCTACGGAGACATATGCGATAGGAGTATATCAGCGCCAGAGGGCGAGGAAAAGCCTCAGGGGTATATTCCGCGTGATCAGCCAGATAGTCAGTATCGTATCCTACCAGCGGTTGCTGGACGAACTGGGGTGGTGCTCAACCTTGGCTAAGGGCGGCATCCCTTACATCGGTGTCGATGCTTTTGAGGGACTCCGCTTCTGGGATTTCAGCCATACCGAGGAAATGCTGGAGAAGGGCAAGCAGGTGGGGGAAAGATACTTGAGGGAACACGGGCTCGCCTAGGTCATAGAGCGTCGGTGCATACTAATCCTATTTCATGTAGCCGTTTTCTTCTAAGAACCGCATGCTTTCTATCAGAGCCTCTTTGGACAGCACCTCGAGGATTATCCTGCCGTCGAAATCGATTTCCTCAAGTTTTCGAAGAACACCCGGACAATCCACCACCCCTGTTCCAATCGTACAGTCGGAATGAGGATCGCCGGCATCGCCATCGGTGAGATGGACTTCGGTGATTCGCCTGCCAAACCTGGATATATAATCGAGTGGATCCACCCCGCTTGTGATGGCGTGTAATGTGTCGAGAGCCATCCCGATTCCTTTGTGTATAAACATTTCAAACTCATGCGGCCTTTGGAAAAGCGGCTCATTGCAGGATAAATTTTCCAGCGAGAGTTCCAAATATTTCTGCTCACAGTAGCTCGATATCTCAAACACACTCTGCTCTGCTGTTGCCCTGGTCTGGGCTGCAATTAGCAGGTACCTGTCCGTCATCCCGGCAAATGAGCCCGGGTGCATTATCAAATTACTGATACCTAGTTCCGTACAGAGATCGATATGCTTCTTTGTCTCGGCAATAGATGCCTTTCTGATTTCTGGGTTGAGAGCGGCGATATTGATCTCACCCAACGGGAGATGGCAGCATACTGTGTGGAATGGGCGAATGATTTCTTTGAGTTGCCTTTGCAGCGGGATTAGCTGGTCTGCACCAATAAGAGAGAATCCAAATTCGATCTCTATTAGCTCAAAGCGGTGTTCTACAGCGAATCCGGCGAAATCCTCCAGCAGCCCCAGGTAGCCTTCAACCAGTTCTTCGTCGGAAAGCCTGCCCGTATCTTTCAGGGCGCTCCTGGCTTCACTGGCGCATATGCTTGTTGAGACTCCTAATTTTACGTTCATGCCTTACTGGATAAATATTTTAATCCGTTATTTGAATTATTCCACGATTGATTGTCTGCTTCAATTGCTCCCGGCTGGATTCAACAGGTTTACAGCGTCTGTGAGATTATAGCACAGTATGTGCGTCATGCTTATATATTCGAAGGGGATTGTCTAATAGCGTTGTTGCTTCTCCCACCCGCCCGCCCTCTTTTTAAAAGGGTGTTGCCAGCCCCTTAATTAGATGTTATAATCCGTACAGTCGGACCTTTAACTCAGTCCGGAGAGGCTGGGAAGGGAGAGCGAAGTGGCCCACGGTCACGGCAATCAAATAGAGACGAGGATATCCTCGGCCCGGTTAGGGCGGAGGTTTTTTTATGCCTGAAAGAATAATAATGTCAGAGGACCAGATACGGCGGGCGATCGTTCGCATTGCCCACGAGGCAGTGGAGAACAACGATGGCTGCGATGACCTCGTTTTGATCGGGATACACACTCGTGGTGTGCCACTCGCACACCGCATCGCGGAGGCGATAAAGGTATTCGAAAATATCGAGATACCCGTCGGTGCTATTGGTATAGGGCTGCACCGCGATGACCTCTCATATCTCGGGATAAAGCCTGTTATCCGGCCTAACGATATTCCCATCAACATAACCGACAAAAACGTTGTCCTAGTTGACGACGTTCTGTTCACGGGCAGGAGCGTCCGTGCAGCTATGGATGCACTGGTTGACATCGGCCGGCCCCGGCGCATACTGCTGGCGGTGCTGATCGACCGTGGCCACAGGGAGCTGCCGATCAAGGCCAACTTCGTGGGGAAGAATATACCTTCGTTCAGACCCGAGCGAATACAGTTACGGCTCAGGGAGACTGATGCTGTGGACGAGGTGGTGGTAATGGATCCCGCAGAGGCTGCTGCGGTACAGAGTCGTGGAGGGTGAGAGGCTTATGAGTTTAACGAACAGGGATCTGATAACCATAGATGACTTCTCTAACCAGGAGATCGGGGCGGTTTTCGCCCTGGCTGACGAGATGTCCGGTTCACTGAAAGAGCACTCGGATGTTTGCCGGGGGATGATAATGGCGAGCCTGTTCTTTGAGCCCAGCACTAGGACGAGGTTGTCATTCGAGGCTGCGATGAACAGATTGGGCGGCAGGGTTATATCGGTGGTGGAGATGAGCAATACCTCGCTGGCTAAAGGTGAGAGCATAGCGGACATGGCGCGGGTTGTGGGTAGCTACGCGGACATAATTGTGATCAGACACCCGTGGGAGGGAGCGGCGAAGGTTGTTGCCGATTATGCAGAAGTCCCCGTGATAAACGCCGGCGACGGCGGTCATGAGCATCCGACCCAGACGCTGTGCGACCTTTACACACTCAAGAAGGAGAGACAAACACTTGAGGGACTGAAGATCGCCCTGTGGGGTGACCTGAAATACGGCAGGACAGTGCACTCTCTCGCCTATGCACTCGCTAGGTTCGGGGCTACTATCCATTTCCGGCCCAGCCCGGGGTTCGAGATGCCGGAGCATGTTGTCCGGAAATTGACCACG
>CP070819.1:1312808-1316734 GCA_020344295.1 Dehalococcoidia bacterium
CCTGGGACTGGACCGGGTAGTCGGGAAGGTAGCCGAACTGCTCATTCTCGTGTCGGTACGGCTCGAGCGCCAGCGGCATGCTCAGCGGCCTGACCGCGGGTGCGACGCCCGCCAAGACGGTAAGTGTGGAGTACGTCGAGAACTCAGGGTCTTCCGTCGGCGTCGCACGGAGGTGACAGACCTGCGTAACGCCTTCGGCAGGGACCGTGTACAGAACGTTCACCTCTCGACTGCCCTTCGACCCGAGCACCACGCGCTGGTGAGACAGTTCGACCGGCCACGGATCGTCAGGGAATTCTTTACCGAGCACCTCTTTGACTCTGGCTTTATATTGCTTGCACAGGGATTTGAGGTCCTCTGCGGTGAGATCGGTATCCAGCTTATAGCCCTTCCCCTCTTTCATAGCGCTCATCAGTTTTTCAAGCTGGGGACGGACGGCCATTTCCTCGTCCTCATGTTCGATCCCGGCGGCTTTCTCCATCACGACGTCGGAGTACATGGTTATGAGACGACGGTAGGCATCGTACACAAAACGTTCGTTTCCGGACTGTTTGACCATCCCGGGTATGGTAGCGGTACAGAGCCCCACGTTCAGCACGGTTTCCATCATTCCGGGCATGGACCGACGAGCGCCACTGCGTACCGAAATCAGTAGAGGGTTATCGAGATCGCCGAAGTTGCGCCCCATATCTTTCTCCACGCTTTTCATCGCCTCCCGGACCTGCCCAATTAAATCATCGGGGAGCCTGCCGCCGCTATCGAAATAGACGGAATTAGCTTCGGTGGTAATGGTGAAACCTGGGGGCACCGGCAGTCCCAGGCCGGCCATTTCGGCCAGGTTGGCGCCTTTGCCTCCCAGGAGGTTGACCATTCCCGCGTTTCCTTCAGAAAAAACATAGACCCATTTGGTGGCGGCTGTTGCGCACATAGTTTTCCCTCCGTCAACGGAGCTTATTCGCTACTCTGGCGGGGTGATAGACAAACGCAGCCTGATGGCAGGGGTATAAGATGGTTAACGCTTGCGGTGTGGGGAGCCTCAGTTTCGTTATCGTCACCAGGTCGGTCCCCTTGATGCCCGTGGGGTTTATTTCTCCACGGGCGTTGCGGGAATATCAAATTTCGGCCCTGGGTTGCCCGCTGTGGCATTTGGCCCACCCCTGACCTTGTGAGTTTCACTGCAGAAGCATTATAAAGTATGTAACCTGCCTGAAATGATCCTACTCGGTCCACGGAGGTGTGTTCTACCCTTTGCGTACAGCCTCTGCCTCTTGGCGAAATGAATCAGCCGTTACTCGCCAGCGCGCCGGCTGTCTGCTTCTGAGGCAGAAACCACCTTCATCGTGGAACGGGATAGGTTCCCAGTCCTCACAGCTCTCGCAGTGCTCCACATTCATCCCGCATGTGTTCGGCCTGATCATCTATTCTACCTCTGCAAATATTTCCGGTCAATGCGAGCGATTGACCGCGAAGCATCTTCTCTCAATTCACGAAGATTCTGTTCTTACTGCGAAGGCTCTGCAATCCCACGTAAGTACTACTTTAAGGGGGAATAATGTACCGTTTGGGTGATTGAAGGGCAGAAAGCAGGCATATTACGAGACATACATATATATATTGGCCGGGGATACGAAAAACACATTTCTAATTGAGGTCGGTTACCGATGAGGTTGGTGCCTCGGAGAGCAGATCACCGCGGCGGCGGCCCCAGGTGCGACCGGGCTCGATGGAAACCAGGCCGTTACGCATAGCCAGCATCACGGCATGGGCCCTATCGTTGGCATTGAGTTTCCTCATTATGGCGCTGACATGATTCTTAATCGTCTGTTCACTGATACCCAGGATCCTAGCTATGCGCTTGTTCTGGTTGCCCTCTGCAACCAGGGTCAGTATCTGCATTTCTTTGGCGGTAAGTGGAGCCACGATATCGTCATCTTGTCTGACATTTGCTGTTATCTCCTGAAACTGCCTCAGTACCCGCCAGGCGACCTTGGGTCTGCTGCTCATGAGGTCGTTAACGGGATAGTCACCGACTGAAGCTCGTCTTATCGTCTCGGCGAACTCCTCAGGTTGACACTCCTTGCTTCTCCGATAGCTTGCAGCCCCCACTTTAATGGCTTCAAGCAATTCATCGTCGTCTTCTTCAGGATTAGAGCTGATCATCACAACGCGTGTGTTCGGGAAGGTCCGAATGATTTTCTTGCATAGATCAAGGCCAGAACGTACGGGGTAGCCGATGTCCAGTATCACAACGTCTGGCGAGTATGTTGCGATTTGCATAACTGCATCATTGCCATCCCTGCCTGCGTCGCAATCAATAATCTCCATTCCTTCAGAGCATTCACCTAATATCAGAAATCCCCGCACCCCGGCCCGGAAAAAGGGTCGATCATCGATTATCATTGTTACGACTGTATTCATGGCTCACCTCGTAGCAATCTGTGTGCTATAGAACTGTAATTAGGTTTTCCTACTGGACATCCTGTTGATACTGTGAAGCCTAATAAATCCATCCGATCGGACTAAACCTTAGACGGTACATTTGGGGTATCCTGTTATGACCAGTTTAACGAAGAATCACCACAAGTCGATGGTACTTCGAGAGTAAATTGACCGGTATTATAGTTAGTTCTTCTCACGGAGGGGCCGGTACTTTTGTTACCTACCATCCCTTTACACAACCACCCAGCCCTGTTGTTGCTAATCACCGGAAAGTACTGGTTTTTCCAGTACCAGCCGGCACAAACGATACCGGGACTGTTGTTCACCTGATATTCCTACAGGTCGTGGACTATCCGGCAATGGTACTAACGAAAGAAGGAAGCCCGAAATGTGATAACTTTTTAACCTTTTCGCGACTCATTTTATGACTTCTTCATTACCGGGGAATTATCATGAATAACAGTCTGTGGGCCATGAGCTATGAAGGAGGTCTACCTATGCATCCAATGACAGCTTCGAATCTACGAAGCGCATACGGCGGTGAATCGATGGCGCACATGCGCTATGGTATATGGGGAGACAGGGCGGAGAAGGACGGATTCCCCAACACCGCTCGCCTGTTCAGGGCGGTCGCCTCGGCCGAGACCATTCACGCCGGGAATCACTTCCGCGAGCTGGGGAAAGAGGCCGGCGATTACCTCTGCGCTTCCGGCGCTGTGTTTGGCCTGGGTACCACGTCGCAGAACCTGCAGGGCGGGATCGACGGTGAGACTTTCGAGATCAACGAGATGTACCCCGTTTACCTCGAGGGGGCGAAATTTCAGGAGGAAAAGGGGGCAGAGCGGAGCTTCCACTATGCCCTCTCCGCTGAGAAGACTCATGCCGCCCTGTTCCGGAAAGCCAAGGATGCTGTTGACGCCGGTAGAGACGTAGAGCTGGGGCCCGTGCATGTATGCCCGGTCTGTGGCTGGACCCATGAAGGAGAGCTGCCTGACACATGCCCGATATGCGGCGCCAAGAAGGAGATGTTTCGCACTTTCGCATGAGCATGGTGGGCTAGCCTTATGAGGTGAAATACGGACGGAGAGCATATAATTGCAGGAAGCGGCCACGTGACGTAAGGGTATCCATGCATTAATTTTATAGGAGGTCGGTGATATGACGCTTGAGCAGCATAGGAAACATGTACCGGGGACGAAAAAGGGCGACGTCCTTTTGTATGCTCTAAGTACCTGTGGCTGGTGCCGCAAGACAAAGGAACTGCTTGATGACGTAGGCGTGGAATACTATTATATATATGTCGATCAGTTGGACGGCGATACGAAGAAAGAGGCGGTTGAGAAGATCAGGGTGTGGAATCCCAATGTCTCATTCCCGACGATGGTAATAAACAACGACAAATCGATAATCGGCTATCAGGAGCAAAGTATTAGGCAGGAGTTAGCGGGTGGAAACGATTGAGATAAACGACCAGGCGGTAGATTCAC
>CP070819.1:1316834-1320090 GCA_020344295.1 Dehalococcoidia bacterium
AAACCTCTTCAGGATTATCCTCTTAATCCAAGGATCCGCCAAGTAGCTCCGTTACTGTCTCGTTGATATCGCGTCCCTCAGCCTTCCCTTTCAGTTGCGGCATCAGCTTCTGCATTACCTTGCCCTTGTCGCTGGGCCCTCTGGCACCAATCTCTTCGATCACCTGACGGGCGGCTGTAATGATCTCTTCGCGGGATATTTGCTCGGGCAGGTACCCGATAATGATGGCCAGCTCAGCCTCTTCTTTCGCTACCAGATCCTGCCGATTGCCCTTGGTAAACTCGGCTATACTCTCTCTTCGCTGCTTGGCCTCTTTGGCAATGACCCCAAGGATATCTGGGTCTTCCAGGCTCTTCTGCTGTTTTATCTCGGCGTTCTTGATGCTGGCTCTAAGCATTCGTACTACTTCGAGGCGTGTCTTGTCCCCGCTCTTCATCGCATCTTTCAGATCGGCTGCCAGCTTCTCTTGCAACATTTACTAATCTTCACAGATATCGCGGACTTGCTATCTACTTCAGGAACTCCTGGAACTTTTACGCCTCTTGGTTGCCTCTTTCTTCTTGCGCTTAATACTGGGCTTCTCGAAATGCTCCCTGCGCCTGGCCTCAGCGAGAATGCCGTCCTGTTGAACCTTTTTATTGAATCGTTTAAGCGCAACCTCAAAAGGCTCGTTATCACCAACTGTTACCTCAGTCACTCACCATCCACCTCCTTTACTAACCTCTTTCCACGGCTGATTATAGCTGCTGGGCAGATAGAGTGTCAAGCAATTCCTATATATATATGAGGGGTGCAGCGGCGCCTATCGCAGCAAACGTCTTTCATTTTCAACCCATTATCTGCTAGTCTAGGTGGTGGTTTATACTTATGCCGTCTGCAAAGAGAAGTTAGATGAAATCCAAGACAAGCCAGTGAAGATCGGAGGTGCGAAATGGCTTACAAAGAACTTATCGTCGAAAAGGACGGGCCGGTCGCGATTATAACCTTAAACCGGCCTGAGGCTGGAAATTCCTTCGATATGATTATGGGAATAGAGTTCGACTACGAGATAATGCAGTTGAGCGAGGATCGGGACATTAGAGTGATTATTGTCACCGGGGCCGGCAGGTTTTTCAGCACGGGTATAGACCTGAGTATGTTCGTTACCCCTGAGCGCCATGCTATTGTGGATGAGAGTGTCCTGGCCCTGATGCCCACCGTAGAGGATCAGACGTTCGGCAAGGGTACCGCCGTAGCCACTGCGATCAGGATCAGGAACATGTACAAGCCAGTGATCGCCGCGGTAAATGGTACGGCAGCCGGCCTCGGTATTGCCGTTGCCCTGGCCTGTGACATTATAATCGCCTCCGAAAATGCCAGATTCAGTATGGCGTTTGTCAAACGGGGCGTTGTCCCCGATACAGGCGCTTCATTCAACCTGCCCCGGCTTGTCGGAATACAGAAGGCCTGTGAGCTGACCTTTACCGGTGATACCATCGATGCTGCTGAAGCCGCCCGTATAGGAATGGTCAGCCGCGTTATTCCTCACGATGAACTGATGAACGAAGCCAGGGAGCTGGCGGATAGGATAGCGAAGAACCCCCCGCTCGCCGTCGGGCTGGGCAAGCAGCAACTGTACCAGGCGATGTTGGAGACGGACATGGTCGAGCACATGAAGCGGGAAGTCGATAACATGGGCAGGCTCATGGGGACGGCTGATTTCAAGGAGGCTGCGTCTGCTTTCCTGGAGAAACGGGAGCCGGTTTTCAAAGGCGAGTAGCAAACGTCTTGGTAGCGCTAAATCCTTGGGCGGAATTGTGTAAGCTGCCTATGTCTGCCGGTTGAGCCGTGAAAAGAGCGCCAATGCATTGTCCCGTTCAATTGTCCTGCGTTCCTGATCAGCAAAGCCGTCATAGTTGCGAAAGTCTATCATGTTTGCTGCTATGACGGGTTCGGGGAGAAACGGGTAATCGCTGCCGAATAGGATATGCGAAGGGTCCGCCAGCTCCTGAAATGAGCGTAATGTGTAACTGGTCGTTGACAATGCGGTGTCGTAGTAGAGACGCTTGAGATAGGTGATAACGCCTTGAGGGACTTTCTCCCGCAGTCCGGGCAGCCATTCCCCCAGCGAAATCCTCCATGTCAGATATGGAACGGTTCCCCCGGCATTAGGGAAGATGAAACTTATAGCCGGGCACCTTTCCAGCGTGCCGCTGTATAGCAGGTTGACTACTGCCCGCGTTGTATCGAATGTGAATTCTACTATGCTCGGGGGTAGCATCAGCTCGGGCACGTCGCTGCCCGGCGGGACTGCGGGATGGACGAAGACCACAGTCTGTCTGCGGTTAAGCTCGTCATATACGGCATCGAACGCGGGGTCCCCCAGGTATCGATTTCCAATACTGGCCAGCAGAGTCACTCCATCGAGTTTCAGTGTGTCCAGGGCATATTCCAGCTCGAGAAGTGCTGCATCCACGTCCGGCAGCGGCAGTACTGCGAATGCGCCGAACCGCTGTGGGTGGTCATCGACCAGTCGGGCGGATATATCATTGCAGCGCCGGGCCAAGTCACGGGCAAAGGCGATATCTCCGAAATAGACGCCGGGGCAGGAAATCGAGGTTATAGCTGTGGCTATCCCCTGCCTGTCCATGAAATCGAGCGATAATTGAGCTTCCCATTGCGGGAACGGCATGCCGCCGGTCTCTGTTATGTCGCGGTCGGCGAGAGCTTTCACATACTCCTGCGGCACTATATGGTGGTGGACATCGATGCGATGCGATTCAGGTGGCATTTCTATCCAATACTATCATCTGAACAGGGGCACACGGTCGAAGTATACCTCGTTGCGGCTCACTCTGTCACCACGGACCATGATGAGGTCCATTCCATCCGCCTCAACCGTTGTCCCCCCTATTGCCGGGGTAAGCTGTGCCCGCCACAGGAACGCACCGCCGTCACCATCGGCGAACAGGTAGAACTCACGCAGCGACCAGTGCATGTTCCAATTCTGGAATAACCGGTTTAAATATTTGCGAAACGCCTCGTGCCCCTCGATGGGCCCCCGGGTATTGGGGTCCCAATAATAACAGTCCTCCGTATAGCAGGAAAGAACGCTGTCAACATCCTGGCTGTTCCACGCCGCCAGGACCCTTTCGGTCAGTTTCGTCGCTTCCCCGATATCCATACCGTCACCCCCTCGTCGGTGTTGTGTAGCCTACGGCTCGATTATTAATGCGCCCATCGTAATCGACGAGTGGCATTCTGTCAATGGCAGCTA
>CP070819.1:1320190-1324477 GCA_020344295.1 Dehalococcoidia bacterium
ATATCTGAAGCTGTTAGAGGAGAGGGCGGAGTACTGCGTAACAAAAATGGTGAGCGGTTTATGTTGAACTATACTCCTGATGGTGATCTGGCACCGAGGGATGTTGTTGCTCGCAGCATTGTTGCGGAGATGGAAAGGACAGAGTCAAGTAGGGTATATCTTGATATTACTCATATGCCGGCAAATATTGTGTCTGCAAGGTTCCCACAGATCTATAGCTTTTGCCTGGAGCACGGTCTGGATATAACATCGTCTATGATTCCTGTTGTGCCGGCAGCACACTATATGATGGGTGGTGTAAAGACTAATTACTGGGGAGAGACCAATATATCAGGGCTTTTTGCCAGCGGGGAAGTGGCATGTACAGGAGTACATGGGGCGAACCGACTAGCGTCAAACTCGCTGTTGGAGGTTTTAGTCTTTAGCAAACGCATTATTGAGAGGACGAGAGCAGCAACAAATACAACTAATACAGCTAACAGGAACGCACATGTTTTACCGGAAAGAAATAGAAATGAGGTGAGGAATCAGGGACCAACCTTGATATCTCTGCAATCATTGCTTTGGGAGAACGTGGGTATTGTGCGCTCTGGTAAAAAGCTAAGTGAAGCTACTAATATACTCGCAGCCTGGGAGAAAGACCTGAAGCGACCAACTGACCGGCCATCATATGAGATATCAAATATGGTACTTGTCGGAAGGCTCATGGCTGAGGCAGCTCTTATGCGTGAAGAGAGTCGAGGTGCTCACTACCGTATCGATTTCACAGAGCCTTCAGATGAATGGCTCAAGCATATAGCGTTCAGGCGCAGGTGCTAGGATTATTGGGGGAATAAAGTCGTGATAAACACCGAACGGAATAAGGGGATTGAGAGGATCGTGGATATCGCTCTGGAAGAGGATTTGAGTCAAGGTGATCTGACTACAGAGGCGCTGATACCTCCAGGCGAACAGGGCAGAGGATATATAGTGGCGAAGGGTGAAGGGATTCTGGCCGGATTAAATACGGCAAGTATGGTTTTTCAGAAGGTGGATGCGAACCTAAAGGTGACAGAGTTATACTCTGATGGCGACATGATATGTACCGGTGATAGATTGGCCGTGATAGAAGGCAATATAGGAGGAATATTAAGGGCCGAACGAACAGCCTTGAACTTCCTACAGAGGCTCAGTGGTCTAGCAACAGCGACCGCTCGATTTGTAGAAGCGGTTTCTAAAACAAAGGCAGTTATTAAGGATACAAGAAAAACGACTCCAGGCCTGAGATTATTGGAGAAATATGCTGTGGTAGTTGGCGGGGGGCAAAATCACCGTATAAATCTTGGTAGCAGCATATTGATAAAAGATAACCATTTAGCTGTAACTGATAGACGCGGTCTGGGGATCGAGGAGGCGGTACGTATAGCTCGTGAAAGGTACCCTGATAAACAGATTGAGATTGAAGTCGAGTCTATAGTGCAAGCAAAGGCGGCTGTTGATGCCGGTGTCGATGTGATAATGATGGATAATATGAGCCTTGAGGAAATGAAGCAGGTGGTAGAAATTGCACATGGAAGTGCAATGACTGAAGCCTCTGGAGGTATAAATCTCAGCGATGTGGCCGATGTGGCCGAGACTGGGGTAGATTTCATATCTGTTGGAGCGTTAACGCATTCTGTGGAAGCATTGGATATAAGCCTGGAGATAGAGACTTAATGACGCGAATTAAAAATATGCTTAACTTGGCACTGAACGCTTTCAGGCATCGTTATTTGAGCTTAGTATTTCGTCTTGCAGTTGGGATAATATTTATCGTATCGTCCGTTGGTAAACTATCTGAAGGATCGGCCTTTGTTGACGATGTGACCAAGTATCAACTACTTACAAATACTATGGCTGAGGCTTATGCAACAGCGCTGCCATGGGTGGAGATCATCATGGGATCTTTATTAATTCTGGGTCTCTTTTCAAGGGTTGCCGCCGGCATTGGGGTTCTGACAAGTTTAAGCTTTATTATTGCCAATGGCGTGGTACTCCATAGGGGGTTGAACTTAACCTGTGGCTGCTTCGGAGACATGGCTGCGTTGCAGACTCGCGAGGCGATCATAATCGAGTGTGTTCTTATGATAATGGCAGTACAGATAATGGTACGCAAAGGCGATTTCTTGAGTTTAGATTCGGTACTGTTCCGCAGACAGTCGAGAGGAACTCCGGAAGATTAGTTGTAAATTAACTTGATTGAAATTGATGTACTGGATGAGTAACAATCTCTAGACGCAGTATTGGCTTGAATGAGCCAGATGTTACTGTAATATCTCCGAGGCCTTTTTTTCCACTAAATCAGTGACTTCTCGGTAGGTCTTACCTGTTTGTTCAGCAAGGCTCTTGATATCTTCGTACTCAGGTTTTATGCGTACAATCTGACCAGCCGTAGATCTAGCGATTTTTACACTGACGTGCTTGGAGACGTCGCCTAGCGTTACCTCGACAGAGATGGATTCGCGTGTAAGCATTCGCCTTTCGCATGTATGTATTCTCAGACCCAGCGAGCCCGTCTCAGCTATTAGGATTTCACACAATCTCTCTAGATTCGGCGAATCAGTAATAACTTGAATGACATGACCCGGCCTCCCTTTTTTATTAAATGAAGGGATTATGACTGCATCTCTGGCCCCCTCTTTTAGCAGCCTGTCGATAGTGAATCCTATCTTTTCCCCGGAGATATCATCGAGATTAGTGTCTATGACATAAACGTCGTCCCGAGTAAGACCAGCATACACGGGATCACCGTAGGTTACTCTAAGGACATTAGGCATTTCAGCGAAATCCCGGGCACCGGCACCATATCCTACACTCAATGGTTTCATCGGTGGATAGAACTCTGCCGGTTCATGAACCAGGCTGGTGAGTAATGAGACCCCGGTTGGTGTCGCCAGTTCGGCTGCAACAGGGCCACCGCGACATGGGAATTCTCTCGAACGAAGTATCTCGAGAGTAGCAGGTGCCGGAGACGAAGAAATTCCATGGGAGAAATTGACCAACCCCCCGCCGAGAGCGACAGGGGTAGAATAGACGGTAGTTTCTGTGAACAACGATAGATCATCGAGAGCGGTAGCGGTTCCGATTATGTCAGCCAGAGTATCGGCTGATGCAGTTTCGTGTAAATGAATGTCGTCCATATTATCAGCGTGAATTGATGCTTCAGCCGAGACCAGCGTGTTGAGTGAGTGAAGAGCATAGCGATTGGCCTCGTCCGATATACGAATTCCCTCAAGACAGGCTGATAGGGCAGAGATAAGGTCTTGGGCAGATCGGGAAGAAGTATCCTCTTTTACTCGTACATCGACTCGCTTTGCCCTTATATCTCGAACAACTATATCCCCCACTGTGATTTCGAGTTCATAACAGTCTGCCAGGAAATGCTTAGGAGTATGCATTGCTTCAACAACCCTTGTAATATCCGCCCCGATATCGAGCAAGGCGCCAACCATCATATCGCCTGAAACGCCGGATGCTTGCGGATCGAATACCAATATACGGTTGCCTGAAAACGGCATATGGGATAACCTTTCGTTACCGAACTAGGCCTAGTATACTACCTGTTGGATTAGAATACACATTAATGCATCAGGAGGTCAACTCTATTGAAAGAGATCTTGGAGAAACTGGCTAGAGGAGAAATCTCTGTGGAGGAGGCTGCAGACGCACTTAGAGTATTGGCTGTTGAAGAGGTTGGGGAACTAGCTAAGTATGATCTCGGACGGGAGATAAGGCATGGCGTACCTGAGGTTGTAATCGCCGAAGGTAAGACTCCGAAGGCAGTAACAGCTATAATTACCAAGGTGATGGAGAGAAAGGGTTCGGTGATCGTAAGTCGGGCAGATAAAAAGCACGTTGAGGCCTTACAGAAACAAATAGCTGGTAATAGATGGCGAACAGACAGGACAGAGTCGGGAACTCTAGCGATAATGTCCGAAGCTAAAAAGGCAGGCTTAACGGGGGGCAAGGTAGGGATAGTAACGGCGGGCACTTCTGATATCCCTGTAGCAGAAGAGGCAAGGCTGATGGCTATGGAAATGGGGTGTGAGGTATATACGGCATATGACGTTGGGGTGGCTGGTATCCACCGGTTAATACCACCTCTCAAGGAAATGGTTACCGTGGATGTAGATGCTATTGTTGTGGTTGCTGGCAGGGAAGGAGCTTTACCTACTTTAATGGCTGGCATGATAGATGTTCCATTAATTGCGGTACCCACTTCCTACGGATATGGCCTCGGGGGTAAAGGTGTAGCGGCCTTAATGGCCA
>CP070819.1:1324577-1339214 GCA_020344295.1 Dehalococcoidia bacterium
ATCTATGGGGCCGGCATCCAGAGCCCGCATCGGGCACCCGGCTACGCAGATGGGTTTCTTCCCCTCCTCCAGCCTGTCCGGGCAGAGGTTGCACATCTGCATTTTCGCGTTGGGCTCGGCGCCGAACTGAGGAGCCTTGTAGGTACAGGCCTGCAAGCACAGGTCGCACTGGTCTTTCCCTAGGCATTTCTCCCGGTCAACCAGGACGACGCCGTCCTCCTGCCTCTTGGTAATGGCACCTGCAGGACAGGCCGCGACGCATGCGGGCTCGGCGCAGTGATAGCAGGAGCTGGTGTAAAAGGCGACGAACAGATCGGGGAACTCACCTTCTTCGATTGTTGCCACCCTCCGCCAGCTTGCGGGCCCTGCGGGCACATCATGCCAGTCTTTGCAGGCGACAATACAGGTGTAGCAGCCTGTACAGCGGGTTTGATCGAAATAAAATCCCATTTGCATCGTCTCTCTCCTATGCCTTTTCGACTTGTACCAGGCAGGTATTGCTGGGCATTGCCCCGCCCGGCGACCGCGTATCCCGTGTGAGAACATTTGCGCATCCCCCTCGGTCGACACCTCTCTCATCGGGGTCATACCAGGCGCCCTGGGGGACATCGATTACGCCGGGTATGATCCTCTGGGTCACCTCCGCCGGTATAATGATCTCACCACGGTCGTTGAATACCCTGACCGGGTCTCCGCTCTTGATCCCCCTGGGCTCAGCATCCCTGGGATTGATTTTCGCTGCCTGGAGCTCGAGCTCCCTCAGCCAGGGTATGTTGTCGAACTGACTGTGCGCCCGCCGTTTGAAGTGGGTGCTGATCATCTGTATAGGGTACTTTTCGACAAGGGGATCATTGACGCTCTCCCAGGTCTCTATGTACTTGGGGATAGCGGGCATCAGCGGCGTCTCTATCTCGCCGATCTGCTGGCTGTAGATCTCTATCTTCCCCGACGGTGTAGGGAAGGGAAAGTTCGCCGGGTCGGCGATCTCATTTTTAAACGGGACGCTGGGTTCCCCGACGTACTTCTCCACTCCGGTCTCTTTGAAGCGCTCGTAATCCTCGACGGCGGGCGCCATTATCTGCTCTAGCCATTCTTCCTCGGTCTTATCGTTATAATCGGTGATGCCCATCTTCTCGGCAAGCGCATCGCAGATATCCAGATGTGAACGCGACTCCCCCAGAGGCTCGATGACCTTTCTCTGGTAGGCCAGATGGGGGCCGGCACCCCAGACAGCATCGTTACGCTCGAAAAAGGTGCAGACAGGCAGCAGGATATCGGCGAACTTGGCCGTGGAAGTCATAAACTGCTCCTGAATCGCGATGAACTCCAGCGATTTCAAAGCCTTAACCGCCTTGTTGACATTGGGGTATTGATTCAGGTAGTTGACGTTGGCGGTGTAGATCATCTTGTAGTCGCTGTAGTAGCCGCCGGCTTTCCCTTCGAGGATGGCATCCATAACCTCGGTGTTATGCAGCCGGGCTATCAGTCCGGGCCCCTTGGATATCGCAGTCGGAAGAGCATCCTTTCTTCTTGGAGAGCCGGCATCGACCGGGTTGCCGCCAGTCCTCATCGCCAGGCCCATAGGGCGGGGTGTGTCGCCGCGCTGGGTGATCTCGCACCCGGGGCTGCCGCCGTGGATGCCGATATTGCCGGTCATTGCCGAAAGGGTGAAGGCCGCGCGGTGGTACTGCTCGCCGTAGGCGGTACGCCCCGGAGATTTACTGGGGAGCAGCGCCGCGGGTTTGGTGGTGGCGTACTCGCGGGCAAGATCGGCGATTGTCCGGGCGGGTATACCGGTTATACGCTCCGCCCACTCCGGTGTTTTTGGTACTCCATCCTCATCGCCGAGAACATATTGCTTGTATCGGTCGAATCCGAATGTATAGGTATCCAGGAATTTCTTGTCATAGAGGTCCTCGGTTATCATCACATAGGCCATGGCGATTAAAGCTGCGGCATCGGTTCCGGGCTTGATGGGAATCCACTGATCGGCAAGCAGGGCGGCGGTGTCGGAGAATCGAGGATCGACCACAATGAATTTCGTCCCGGCCTCTTTGGCCAGTGCAAGATGATAGCTGGTACCGCAGCCGTCGATAATTACGACCGGATTCATACCCCAGATGATTGCCAGATTTGAATTAATCACATCACGATGGTCTACCCCTGCGGGATACCCGTAAGTGGCCTGGCAGGCGAACATCCATCCCTCGTTGGAGGCGATACCCCACATCAGGGTGCAGCCCCCGGCCAGGCTGAAAAGCCTGACAATCGTCCTGGTGTTGTGTACCTGGCCCATATCACCGCCGTTGGTCAAGTATATGACGGCTGAAGGGCCGTAGGTCTCACTGACCCTTTTATACTCGCTGGCCACCGTTTCCAGCGCTTCATCCCATGTAATCCGCTTGAATTTTCCTTCGCCCCGCTCACCGATCCTCTTCATGGGGTAGAGAAGCCGGTCCGGAGCGTATATCCTCTGGCGGTAAGCGCGGCATCTGAGGCAGTTCCGGAGCTGGGGCTCATTCCCATCATCAGTCTCCATGCGCGTGATAACCCCGTCTTTAATATATGCCTTCAACAGGCAGGCACCACCGCAGTTCATATCAGTACCAATGTAGTATGCCTGTTCCGCGCTAGCCATAATGCTACCTCCAGATATCGCTCTGTTTAATCAATACCTATCGAGATTAAGAAATATTCGATTGCTATCCGTCCTCGGACCCACCAGTGGTGATCACTGGCGGCTTGAGATGAATCAGCCAGCGGCAGCCATCCGCTCCGCTTACGAGAGGACTCTCCAGCAGCTCCACCTGCACCGGATGCCCTACTACCGCCTCGAACATTGACTTCTCAAAATTCGTACCGCACTTGCACCACAGGGGCGTCGGTTCCAGGTGCCCGAGAGCTATCATCGGGCACCCGCATTTCCCCTTTTCTGTATGACTTCCGGCCCCTTGAATATAGTTGTAATGTATGACGTCGCCAATCCGCTCCAGCTTCCTCTCCCCGGGAAAGGCGGCATTGAAATTGGCGATGAAGGTATCTATATCGACATCGGTGCTCAGCCCCACGTACGGCAAGAACAGGGAATTGCACAGCCTGCCTGTGGCCTCGAGGCACATATTCCTCGCCTCTTCGTTGAAATCGGGCTGAAACATGCGCAGGAAGCACTCTCTCATCTGCAGGCCGATGAAAAACTCCCGTTGTGACCGTTCCTCTTCAGACATCTCTTGAGCCATTTCACTGCCTCCACCTTGTCAAATTAGCGCGGCGACGCGTTATGTAATGCTCCATTCGTTCCCGGTTTTTACGCCGAACAGCTCGGTGGCTTAAGATGAGCCAGCCTGACACAGGTTTTCGATCCCGTGCAGATGCAGCTATCCAGCAACTCCACTGTCACAGGATGCCCCATCACCGCCTCAAACATGGTCTTATACCAGTAGTTACCGCACTGGCACCATCGGGGGTTGGGCTCGTTGTGGCCGTCCCGTATAACGGGACAACCGCATGACCCCTCGCCGCCAAACATCTCGATATGGATGACATCGCCCTTTCTCTCCAGTGTCCTCGGTCCGGGAAAGCGGTTCAGCATGTTTGTCAGGAATGTATCGATATCCACGTCGGTACTGAGTCCTGCCCACGGCAGGAAGAGGTTGCATCAGAGACTGCCTGTGGCCTGCAGCAGCTTCTCCCTGGACGCCTCATCGAAATCCGGCTCCAGCATCCGTTTGAAGACCTCGGCCCGGAGCAGTCCTACGAAGAAATCGCGCTGTTCCCTCTCCTCTCCGGACATTCCGTCCGGCAGCCCTTCTGTTGGCCCTTCAGTCATGTCAGTTCTCCCCTCTACTTAGCAGCCTCAGCCCAGCTTCGCGGCCAGCTCGGATAGCCCAAGACTGCGGAGTTTCTCTCTATCGGGACGTCCCTGTGCGTCAAGCGGGCGAAGCTGGTAGTATTCTTTGAGCATCAGCTTCAGATCGGGCGCGGAGCCGGCCGCCGGACCGTCTGCAGTGGGTGTGAGGATTCGCTGAGGCAGTCTGTCATCAGCTACACCGGCGCCCATGAGGTTGCCCAACCCCCTCTTGAGCATCCAGATCCTCTCGCCGCATTCCATCATCTCTTTCAGGTCGTAGTCGAATCCGGTGGTCATCCTCAGAATATTGAGCAGGTCCTCCATACCGAGGGCAAGCATGGCGAAGTTGCAGATGTCTGCAGCATTGAATACCATCGACACGTTCTCGCAGATCATCGTCATCTCCGCCTTACCCTGGCTGGTCAGGGGATCATAGCCGCCGGTTAACCCGATCTCCGGTGAGGTAAATGCCCCGATCTCGGTACTGGCGTCATGACTCATTAGGTGGCACGCGCCGCGAATAGAGGTTGCGTAGGTCAGCCCCATACCGTGCCCCGCCCTGGGATCGTGCATGGCAACCTCGAGTCCCTTGACCTCCATAGCGTACTCCCCTGCATTTTTACCGATCTTCTCCGCGGCGCGTTTGACGCCCTCCGCCAGGATATCGCCGAAACCATCACGTTGGGCTATCTTGTCTATGGTTTTCATCACTGCGTCGATATCGCCCCATTTCAAGACGATGCCGCCGGTGGGTTCGGACCCAATGAGTCCGTTCTCAAAGCACTCGATGGCGAAGGCGATCGCGGAGCCGCAGGATATTACGTCGAGACCATATTTGTTGCATTTCTCGTTCGCTTTGATGAGCCCGGCCAGGTCATCGACCATACACAAGCTTCCTAAGCTGGCCGTGGATTCATATTCCGGTCCCGGCCCTTCCTCTGTTAGGTAGGGGCCCTCTTTCACGGCAACCACTCGTTTGCAGCCGATAGTGCAGTTATGGCAGTTGTTGGATCTTACCAGGTATTTGGCGCTCATGGTCATCCCCTCGATCTGAGAGCCTACGGCCATGCTGTCGCCCAGTGTCCAGTTCTTGGCCGGCATGTCACCTCTCGATGCACATACCATCAGGCCGCCGTTGGTGCCGTGGTCGCGCATGAATATAGTGGCAATGTGCTCATTGACTTTGGTAATAAGGTCTTTACGGCTGTTCCCGAATGCGGCGGCGTCGGCCGCCTCCACCTTACCGGTCCCCCGGACAGCGATCGCCTTCAGCTTCTTGGAGCCCATCACTGCGCCCCCACCGCAGCGGCCAAGAGTCGCCTCTTTATCGTTTTGTATCGATGCGTATTTAACGAGATTTTCCCCGGCCTGTCCGATCGACAGCACCTTTACCTTTCTCTTCCCGCCTTCTCGCTCCTTGAGGAGATCGCTGGTCTGATAGTTGTCCTTGCCCCAGAGGTCTGAGGCATCCTTGATCTCCACCTTACCATCGTCAATCAGGATATAAACAGGTTTGGCGGAAGCTCCCTCAATGGCAATCCCATCGTAACCGGCGTATCTCAGCTCCGGGCCGAAATGGCCGCCGCAATTGGCCTCCCCCCAGATATTGGTCAGCGGCGATTTGAATCCCGCCGAGAACCGCGCTGCACCGGGAAGAGTGGTACCGGTCACCGGACCCGTCATGATAAAGAGGATGTTATCTGCCGAAAGCGGGTCTACATCCGGTGAAACACGGTCTAGGAAAAGCTTGGCAGCGAGTCCACTGCCTCCGATGAATTTCCGCAGTACATCCTTGTCTATTGTCGATTGTCCAATCTCGCCTGTGGTCAGATTTATCTCCAGGATCCTTCCCTCGAATCCAGCCATATCTTCCTCCTTCCTTACAATGGTATTTATTTATGTGCCCAATTAGATTTACGCAAGGACGCACGATCAGGGAATAATCGTTGACCGGGAAATGTGTCCCTTGTCCTGCTCGGTAAAAGCTTCGTTGATCTCCTCAAGAGGATAAGAACAGGAGAGGATCTTATCGAACGGATATCTATCCTTGGCCCGGCTCAGGAAGTCCAGTGCCTTCTTTAAAGCGGTTGCCGGGTAGAACAGAACACCATGTACGCTCTTATTGTTCATCACAAGCTGGGAAGGATCGGCTTCATAGGTCATCATCGGATTGACATTTCCGATTAAAAGGTAGCGACCGCCGTTGCCCAGCATATCAATGCCCTCGGGAATAACCTGGGGGAAGCCAACCAGCTCGGCGACAACATCCGCTCCCCAGCCGTCCGTGAGCTCCCTCACCTTCAGCCATCGTTCCGTGGGCGTGGTAACCTGCCTGATGTCTATTAACTCATCGGCGCCAAATGCCTTTGCCAGCTCCAGGCGCTCATCTATCCCATCTATGACAATGACCTTTGCCGCCCCCATTTCCTTGGCCACGGCCGTGGCATAGAGGCCCAGTCCCCCCGCCCCCTGGATGGCAATGGTCTCTCCGAAGCTGAAATTGACCCGCTCCAGCCCGTGTATGACCTGTGATAACGCGCAGTTGGCGGGGGCGGCCATGTCGTCAGTGACATTGTCAGGCACCTTGAAGACCGTTTGATTGGGGCGCGCGTAGTAGTATTCCGCATACACTCCCGTGAAATGCGGGAAGTCATCGACGGGTAGCACCACAGCGAGAGGGGCCATGGGACATGCCTGGTCCTGCCCTTTCATACAGGCACGACAGTGCCCGCAGGGATGGAAATAGCGGTGGACGACTCGATCCCCGACTGCCAAAGGCTGGCCTGCGGAGTCGGCGACAACACCTTCTCCCAGCTTGGCCACGGTACCCATCATCTCGTGGCCGATAACAGCCGGCAGGGGTGCTCCGAGGGCTGTGAGGTTGATATCGCCCCGCCAGTAGTGAAGGTCCGAGCCGCATATATTGGCCCTCGTTACCTTGATCAATATGGCTCCAGGCTCAGGGTCAGGCACCGGATACTCCCTGATCTCCATGGGCTGGCCGGTTGCTACGTATACTGCTGCTCTGCCTGTTTCTGCCATTGACGTCCTCCTATTTTGTTGGTTCCTCCGGCCTTCTGTTTCGAAGCCGTTAGCGGCTAGTCTCTGGAGGGTACTACAACAGTGGCCTCGGCGTCAACCGCTATCACGCCGTCCTGTTTTATCAGCTCAAGCTCACAATCGATCTTATGGTCCCCGTTGTCAACGTATTTGCGGGATACTTTGCCGCCCGCACTGACGGTATCCCCGGCCAAAGTGGGAGCATTGAGCCTCAAGCCCAGCTTCCGGACCTTACCAGCAGGCCCCGTCCAGTCTGTGAGACATCGTCCCAACAATCCCTGCAGGAAGGCTGTGGCCACTGCCGGCGCTCGGTAGCCCGCAGCCTGCGCAAACTCCGGGTCGTGATGTAAGGGAAATATGTCGCGGGTGGCGGACACTATCATCACAATACGATTCCTGTTTATTTCGAGCGTGACCGATGGGATTACTTCGCCCTCTGCCACGTCTTCCCAATATAGTCTTCTGTGTGTCACCGGTCTAAACTTCCTGGTGTAAGGAACCGTCCAGAATCAAGGGCAATCACTCTTTCAGTCTGTATCTGTACAGGACGTACTGTGTCGTTCCTACCAGTTCGTCCCGTTGATTGTAGTAATAATTGGTAGTTGTAATGAAATGGCCGACGCCCAGGCGCGTCTTTTTCAGTGTGGATATGCTGTCCAGTCTGGTGTTATAGTGAATTCGATCGCCTGGTCGTACGGGCAAGAGATACTCCTCGGTCCAACTGATTACGGCGGGTATGGGCAGATCTCCCAGCGGGAGGTCGAGCTGGGTGGGGCCTATATCCGCGGGCATATCAACCGGAGGCCACCAGCGAGGATAGACCCATGTCGATAACATGGCGGGAGGACTGATAACGCTCCCGTACTCACTTTCTGCAGCGTACCCCTCGTCGGTATAGAGCGGGTTTGCATCCTCTACCATCTCACACCAGTGTCTGATCATCGCCCTGTTAACCTCATCGGGTCCCTCTACAAAGCCGGACACCCGCCCGATATAATTCTGCAGCTCAGGTGATAGCTCGCTGGTTGTCACTCAGCTCTCCTATACAATCCGCATTTGTTGCCCGGACGTCTTTCACCAGCTTCTAGGGAGGCCGCACCCCATGGAACTCACAATGTTTCTCATTACCTCCGAGGTACCGCCTCCAAAATTGAATCCGATGCTTATCTGGTAGTTAGTCTCGAATGAGCCCTGCAGGGGTGCCCATCTCGACTCTTTAACCTGGCCATACATTCCCATGATCTGGTTGCCCGTATATACAACCCGCTGCAGCAGCTCGGTGGCAAATACCTTCGCCGCGGCAGCTAGAGGAGCGGCCTCTATCAGACCGCCTTTGCTCTGGACTCCGACTATAGAGTATGCAAGGGCGCGACCGGCTTCGATCTCGATCGCCAGCTGAGCCAGCCTGTCCCGCACAAGAGGGTCCTTGATCAGCAGTTGGCCTCCCGGTCTCGGCTCCCTGCAGTACTCTATCAGGTCCTCCATTTCCCGTTTGCAGACCGAGAACATAAATATCATCGACCTTTCGTAGTTCGACGTCATTTGTGAGGCCATCCAGCCCTGGTTCTCCTCGCCGACCATGTTGCGGGCCGGTACCCGAACGTCATCGAAAAAGACCTCGTTGAACAGGTGTGTACCGTCCATAGCGTGCAGTGGGTTTACCGTGATGCCTGGAGTCTTCATGTCTATCAGGAAGAACGACAGCCCGCGGCTTCTCTTCTCATTGGGATCGGTTCTGGCCAGCATGTTGCACCAGTCAGCACGGTGTGCGCCCGTGGTCCATATTTTCTGGCCGTTTATGATATAGTTGCTACCATCCCGCACTGCCTGGGTCGTGAGGGATGCCAGATCGGAGCCGGCTTTGGGCTCGCTCCAGCACTGGCACCAGAACGTCTCCCCTCGCCCCAACGGAATGAGATGCTCCATTTTCTGCTCTTCGTTTCCACTCGCGATAAGGGTAGGGGCGAGGACATTTACACCCAGAGCGTCGATGCCTGCTCCCTTGTAGTAGCCCATCACCTCGCTGAAGATAAACTGCTCTATCAGGGGGGCATCCTGCCCTCCATATGCCTTCGGCCACGGACGAGATAGCCAGCCTTTCGCCCCGAGCTTCTTCGCCATCTGCGTATGAAACTTCCAGCAGGCATCGCTGGCAAACATAGCTTCATGGGATGCCCACCATTCGGATGGAGCGTTCTTCATCTCCGTCTTGAAGAAGCTCTCGAATTCCTCTCTCAGGGCTTCCTGCTCCGGAGTGAGCTTAAAGTCCATGCGTTACCTCTATGCGGCTAGACTTTCTCGGTCTCAAGTGGCTCCAGGAAAGTGGCGCGCCCGTCCCCGTAATCCTCTCTTTCCACCACGATAGCTGTCCCCTGTCCCATACCGCCACATATCGATGCTACACCATATCTGGAGCCGCGGCGGTTCATCTCATGCGCCAGTGTACCCAGCATCCGTATCCCGCTGGCTCCGACGGCGTGACCGATACAGCAGGCGCCGCCGTTAACATTCATTTTCTCCGGGTCTACCTTGAATTCCTTTATTAAAGCTATTGGCACTACCGCGAAGGCCTCGTTCGTCTCCCACAGGTCCACATCATTAGGGGAGATGCCGGCTCGCTCCAGTGCTTTTTTAGATGCCAGATATGCGCTGTAGCCCATGATCGCGGGATCACAGCCTGCCACGGCGACCGATCTTATGGTGACCATGGGTTTCAGACCCAGCTTTAGGGCTTTTTCCTTCAGCATCAGCAAGGCCATCGAAGCGCCGTCGCTCTCCTTGGATGAGCTGGCGGCATTGACCTTACCATCCGGTTTATATACCGGTGGCAGAGTGCGTATTTTCTCTATGTTCGAGTCCGGCCGGACATCCTGATCATAGTCGACGACCTCGACATTCCCTTCCGGTGTTTTAACCTCTATGGGAACGATCTCATACTTGAACTTGCCTTCCTGCTGTGCTGCCGCTGCCTTTAGATTGCTCCTCAAAGCCCACTGGTCCATGTCTTCCCTAGAAATGTCCAGCATATCGGCTACATTCTCGGCGGTGATGCCCATACCCATCAGGGCATCGGGATCAACTCGTGCAACCATCTTAGGATTTGGATTGCCGCGCGCCGCAAAATCCTTGGCCAGAGCTAGAATATCTGTTTCAGGGGTGATCACGGGATTCGGGAAGTGGGAGAGGCTCTCTATGCCTCCGGATATGATGACATCTGCGGCACCCGTTTGAATGGCCATTACGCCGATCTGGGCCCCTGCCAGACTCGAGCCGCACGCGCGGTCAACGGACAAGCCGGGGACCTCGAAAGGAAAACCGGCACTCAGTGTTATGTTACGCGCGGCCTGCGCCTGCTCTGCTATCTGCGTCGGTGTTCCGATGATGATATCATCGACAGAGGCGGGATCAATCATGGTTCGTTTCATGAGTGCCTGAATCGCTGCTAAACCGAGGTCGTCCGAGCGAACGTCTGTGAAGAATCCCGGCCTTTTCTCGCTGGCCCTGCCAAAAGGCGTTCGCACGAAATCCACGAGTACTGCTTCCCTTAGTTCAGCCATTTCTTTTCCTCCTTGTATGCTTATAGATTGAAGGTGCTCTGTCCCCCAGCACTAAGCTGCCTTCGAAGTGGAGAGCTCGGCCAGGACTTTCTCAGCACCATCGACCATGTCCTCGATCACCTGTTTTGCCGTTTTCGGTTCTTTGATCATGCCCAGTATCTGTCCGGCGGGTGTCGGTATTATATCTGCCCTCTCGTTCCGGAAAGCCCCATCCATTATAGGCAGGATCGAGATCGATTGTAGAGGCATTGGCAGCGTGGGGACACCGGATTTCTCCCAGGCATCTACCAGCGCGTTTTTCATCACCCTCATTCGTTTCCCTGAATATACTTTGGTGACCACCGTGTCATCTTCTGTCCCTCTGAAAATATTCTGCTTAAGATAATGCTCGAAGAGTGACTCTTTAGTAGTAATGAAGATAGTTCCACACCATACGCCCACTGCTCCCAGCGCTAGGGCGGCTACGAGCCCTCTGCCATCGCCTATGCCTCCGGCAGCCACTACTGGAGTGGGGGAAACCGCATCTACAACTTGAGGGATCAGCGGCATGGTGGCGATCCTGCTGTTGTGCCCCCCGGCTTCATGCCCCTGCGCCACAATCAGATCGACGCCTGCTTGGGCAACTTTACGGGCAGCTCTGACGTGTCCAACCACACTGATAACCTTTGTTCCATGTTGGTGCAGCTTGTCCACCCACGGTCCCGGATCTCCCAGCCCCGCCGCATATACCGGGACGCGATGCTCGAGGATAACCTCGATTTGCTGGTTGAAGAGGTCAGCTGACCAGGCCTTATCGTCAGCCTGTTCCGACATCGAGTGTCCTGCTGTCGCCTCCTTCACTGAGTCAGCCGGCTCTGATTTATCTACACCCAGTTCTACAACCAGCCTCTTCACGAGTTCATCCTGCTCCTGGCCCAGCGAGGATAGGTCGGCTTTGAATTCGGCAGTTGTACCCTTCTCGGGGACCTCAGCCGGTAACACTGTATCGACGCCGAAGGGCATGTCGGTGAGGCTCTTGGTCTTCCTGATCATCTCGTCCATCTCTTGAGGAGCCATGAAAACACAGCCCAGAACCCCCAGCCCGCCTGCGTTGGAGACCGCCGCAACCAGCTCCGGGCCGGAGATGGGGCCGCTTATTCCGCCCATCCCGGCCAGAATGATGGGATACTGGATATCGAACATATCGCAGAGCTTCGTTTGGAGTGGGCTACGGGCCATTCCGTTCTCCTTTAGAACCATTCTGTTTATAGACTGGACTGACTTCGAATTCTGGTTAGCCAATAGTGCTGTTAAGGCGCTCACGAATAACGGTCACTTCGTTCATCAGTCTGTCAACCAGCTCCTTGACGGTGGGGACATCGTGTATCTGGGCAACGACCTGGCCAATGGACATTATTGTCCAATCGGCTTCCCCTATCTCTGCCGCATGTTTGCCCTTGCCACCACCGATAATCTCCAGGATATCCTCCATTGAGGCGCCGTTCTGTTCCATCTCCTCGATATGCTCCGTGAGCGCGTTGCGTAAAGCCCTCATCGGATCGCCCTTGCTGTGGAATGTGAGTGTGGTATCGGTTTCTCTGGCCTCGATGAGTCTTTGTTTTATATTTTGGTGGACGGGACACTCCTGAGTGGCCATGAACACCGATCCTATACACACTCCTTCAGCCCCCAGTGCTAATGCAGCTACGATTCCCCTGGCATCGCCGATCCCTCCGCCGGCGATTACTGGGATCTTTACAGCGTCGGCTACCAGTGGAAAAAGGACGAAGCTGCCGACCGGGTTTCTGCCAGGGTGTCCAGCTGCCTCGTAGCCTACAACCTCGACCAGATCAGCTCCAAGGCGCTCCGCGGTTACCGCATGTCTTACTCCAATGCACTTATGCATTAACCTGACATTGGCGCTCTTGATACGTTCGACGAGATGTTCAGGGCTCCGGCCCGAGGTTTCGATTACAGGGACTCCCTCCTCAATTGCGGCATCGGTATATTCCACCGGGTCCAGCGGACTCAGCATCGGAAACAGGTTTATATTCAAGCCAAATGGTTTGTCGGTTAGGCTTTTCGTTTTCCGGATCTCTTCCTTGAGCTCCTTGGTGGTACGGAAGGGTACCGACGCCAGGCAGGTGAATATGCCGGCATTGGCCGCAGCGGCCACGAACTCCGCAAAGGATTGGTATCCCATGGTTCCCATGACGATGGGATGTTCAACCCCCAGAATCTCGGTGACCCTCGTCTTGATCTTGCCGGTCACCCGTGCCTCCTTATTAGGAACAGGTCCTGCCCTCCCAATTTGAAATGAACGGTTATCAGCTATTTACCTTTGAAGTGAGGCTCGCGTTTCTCCAGGAATGCCGTTGCGGCCTCCATGAAGTCCTCGGTATTGAGGAGCTTGGCCTGTGATACCTCTTCCTGCTTCAGTTGCTCGATGAAATCCATCTCAACCATTGCGTTGTATAGGTCTGCCTTGGCCATCTGTACCGCCAGCGGTGGATTCTTGGCTATCTTGCCGGCCAGTTCCCTGGCAGCATTCATAAGCTCATCATGTGGGACGATCCTGTTGACGAGTCCTATTCGGTCGGCTTCCGCAGCATCGATGGTGTCACCGGTGAGTATCATCTCGCAGGCTTTGGGGAAACCCACAATCCGAGGTAGTGTAAAGGAACCCCCAGTATCTGGGACAATGCCTCTTTTAACGAATACCATAGCGAATCTGGCCTGATCAGAGGCGATCCTCATATCACAGGCGAGTACCATTGAACAAGACGCACCGATTACCGGTCCGTTTATAGCGGCGATCACAGGTTTGGCCATGTTTCTTATCCGGACAACACCGCCGACTATGGTTCCTTTACCATAGGTCTGATCATCGGGGAGTGGAGACACCTCTTCGCCGCCTCCTTCCTTGGCAACCAACCCTTCTGCATCGGTAAATATGCTGAGGTCTATGCCGGTGGAGAAATACTTACCGTTTCCGGTAATGATCACAGCTTTCACGTCGTTATCCTCGCCAACCACCCTCATTACATCGTCGAATTCTACCATCATCCTGAAATCAAATGAGTTGCCTGCGTCCGGTCGGTTTAAAGTCACTATGGCGACCGGCCCCTCTTTTTCCAGAGTAAGCGATTTATAGGCCATTTGCTGCCTCCTTTTATTCTGGGCTCGCTATTCAGCCTTTTTAAACGCGTGAAGTGTTATATTATCGCTGATCTTCTCGAAGTCAACCTCCACAGGCATGCCGATATATACTTCCTCGGGTGACATGAGCCCATGAGTTATCAGACGGGGCCCTTCTTCCAGTTCCACCAGCAGCACCGGCCAGGGGTAGGGCATGGTCGCGTGCTGGATTGTATAGCTGTGTACGGTTCCCTTGCCGCTGCAGCGAGCCCATTCATAGTTAAAGGAGTTGCAGAAAGGACACATCTCGATCGGCCAGAAGCGGAATTTACCGCAGTCCGTGCACTTCTGCAGCAGCAGCTCATGTCTTTTAAGGCCATCGTAGTATTCCTGGTTAATGGGGCCCGGCCAGGGTTCTAAACGTGGTACATCGGTAGTCATATCATGCCTCCTCTAGAGTGAATGCAGAATCACCGCACTGGTGGGTATACCGCTTCCTGAAGTAACCAGCACAGTTTTACAGTCAGGCACCTGCACGGGTGAGGTGCCTCTTATCTGGCGCACACCCTCAACCACCTGATTCATGCCGTGAATGTAAGCCTCGGACAGACATCCGCCGCTCGTGTTAGTGGGGAGTCTGCCGTCTATTTGTAGCGCTCCATCCCTGACGAAGGGGCCGCCCTCGCCCAGTTTACAGAAACCGAAGCTCTCCAGCTGCATGATGACCAGCGGGGTAAAGGCATCGTAGAACTGTACGCAATCGATGTCCTCGGGACCAATGCCGGCTTCCTTCCATAGATACGGGGCGAGGCGTGTGTACTCCTCGAGGTCGGCGATGTTCTCGCGCTGATAGCTGGTCATCATCTCCATCCAGCTGCCCATTCCCTGTTCGGCCGCCATTATATAGGCCGGCTTCTGTTTCAGGTCTTTAGCCCGTTCAGGTGAAGTAATGATCATGGCGCAGGCGCCGTCGGTCTCCTGGCAATAGTCGAACAGGCGAAGCGGATAGGAGATCATTCTGGCATTGGCGTGGTCCTCGAGGGTCAGCGGTCTGCC
>CP070819.1:1339314-1343220 GCA_020344295.1 Dehalococcoidia bacterium
CGCTCATAGCGAGGTGCTTTAAAGTAATTTATTCCATTTAGAAGCATGCGAGAAAATGCGAGGAAGGAGATTCCACCTATGGAAGTAAGACTGAGCATAGACTCAATGTTCAAATGTAGTTGATCTACGAAACACATAGATAGATCAGTATATTATTTCTTACCTTGAGGGAGGCAGGACATGAAGACCCATCGAATTCATATCCGTAGGATTTTCTTTGCTCGTTGGTTGATCATTCTAGGATTACTCATTAGCTTGTTTGTCTCGACTCCATTGCAATCAGTTGAGGCAGCTACAATCACTGTCGATACCGCTGATGATGAATTCATTGCTGACGGTGATTGTTCTTTGCGGGAAGCCGTTCAAGCTGCAAACCTGAATATTGGTGTGGATGCCTGTACCGCAGGGCAAGCCGATCCGATAATTGATGAAATCATCTTGCCCTCTGGAACCTACACTTTGACTGTCGGAACCGATCTCGTTTTTTTCGAGAGCGTAAATATTCGAGGTGCTGGACCTAGTTCTTCTGTAATTCAAGCCACCGGGGTAGATGGGCAAAGAATATTCCGGATTTCTGTTACAGATGTCACCCTGAGCCTCTTCGATCTCACGCTTGAGAACGGTAACTGTAACACATCATGCACAGATTGGGTCGATGCTGGTGGTGCGATCTTTATTCAATCGGGCTCAAACGTTAATCTAGAAAACGTCCAGGTGCAGAATAATCAGGCCAGGACGGGTGGAGCTATCCATAATAGAGGCAGCTTGAATGTCCTCAACGGAAGTGTCATCTCAGGTAATACGACATGGGGTAGCGGCGGTGGGCTTTTGAATGCTAGTCCAGCCTCTGGATGGCCAGCTAGTATTCTGTTAGTAGAGAACAGCACCATATCCGGAAATACCGCGGCAGGAGCTGGCGGCATCGGAGACGCTAATGGTGCCGGGTCTATTACCATTCGCAATAGCACCATCAGCGGCAATAGTGCGTTTGTCGGAGGTGGTATCAGAGCTGATTGGTCACCCTTGACTATAATCAATAGTAGTATCAGTGGCAACACAGCGACTGGAGGTAGTGGAGGTGGAATCTATGTTGGTACAACGATAGCATCCATTACTTCGAGCACCATCACCAACAACACAGGGAGCGGTAGCGGCCAAGGTATTTCAAACAACGGTGGCACAGTGACTGTAAGGAATTCCATCATCGCAGGACATCCCGGAGATAACGATTGCTTGGATGTGACGTCAGATGGCTACAACCTCGAAGGCGGCACATCGTGTAACTTCACCGGCACGGGTGATCAGCAGAACACGGATCCCTTACTTGATCCGTTAGCTGATAATGGTGGACCGACTCAAACCCACGCTCTTCAAGCCACTAGCCCGGCGATTGATACTATTCCATACACAATCAATGGCTGCGGCACAACAATAACCTCCGATCAGCGGGGGATCCCACGTCCTGCTAATGGCGCATGCGATATAGGAGCCTATGAAGCTGACCTGCCTATTTTAACCATCATCAGTGGCGACGATCAGTGGACGGATCCAGGAACACCTTTTTCTGATCCATTGACAGTCCAGCTTACCAGTGGTGCCGGTGTTCCTCTTCCTAATTGGATCGTCACCTTCACAGCACCTGCCAGTGGACCGAGCGCGATCCTTAGCGATACCGTGGTCAGTACAGACTCATTTGGTCTAGCATCTGTTACTGCCACTGCCAATGATCTCACAGGGGCATATGCTGTGATAGCTAGTGTTGACGCTATTTCAGTTAGCTTCGCATTAAGAAACGGTGCACCTCCGGTCACCCTCCCGGAAACTGGTTTTGCGCCTGGGATGCAAACAGAGTTGCCGAGCGTAGCTAAGAATAACACTTACACTTACTTTGGCGATTTGTGGCTAGAGATCCCAAGCCTCAATGTGCAGATTCCGATTGTAGGTGTGCCGATGATGAACAATAAATGGGATTTAACATGGTTGGGAGCGCAAGCTGGATGGCTTGAAGGGACAGCATTTCCCACCTGGGCTGGAAATAGCGGGATTACGGCTCACGCATATACCGAAGATGGTAGTGGAGGACCATTCTTACGCCTAGGAGAGTTGCATTGGGGAGATGAAGTAATCGTGCATGGTTGGGGACAACAATATGTGTACGAGGTAAGGACAGTGGATATCGTGAGTCCTGCTAATGTGAGGTCACTTCGACATGAGGAGTTCCCGTGGTTAACGATGATTACCTGCCGGGGATACGACGATACAAGTGGAGAATTCCTCTGGCGAACAGTAGTACGAGCTGTACAAGTAAACATTAAAAGCGATTAGGAAAGCGAGACCATAGATCGCGAGATATCTCTATGCATACTGTGGTCTGTACTAATGCCATTTAAGTTTAGTTATTGGAGGTAACTAAACTCAGTATAAGCTTAATCCTTAACTGAATAAGTTGTATCCGATTCATAGTATTGTATGTGATGATATCTAATTCAATGTAAATCCATCATGCCAAATAGTTGGAAACAATTTTATGAAAGGTAAATAAGATTAACGTCTTACTACTAATGAATCGATTCCTGGCATTCTCTAGCATCGCTTAGCTTTAGTCCAGAATTGTTATTATAAAACTTTAGGATGCTGCTTCACTTTATGACATCTTATGGTTTCTATAGCTTTTCAAATATCTGAGTGGGGAGTAACTGTTAGTGGATTTTTCACCTATTCTATTTTTCCGCAACGAGATGAATGGTTACTTGAGGGGGTATCGACACGCTTAACACAAATCTCCTGAACTGATACCCATATCTCTCTGTAATGCTGGATAGATCATAGGTTTTCAGCAGGGCCTTAATCATGGTTGTTTGTGTTTTTGACAGGCTCTGTTCTTCACTTTCGATTAGTTGAGATAGTTTGTCTTTCCCATCCCCTATGTCTTCAATAATCAGTTTCGCTCTGGGTGGAAGTGATACCGTTACGTTGATATCGATAATTCGAAAGCCACTGTTTTGGAGAATGATGATGATCTTGTTTGTCTCTTCTATAACTGTGGCCATTCCTTCTTGAAGTTTGCCTTTTCCAACATCGATCATGTCCACAGCGGCATCTTTGGCCATGATGACAGAATCTGCTCCCGCATCCAACATCTCGGCGGCCGTCTCCTTGGCCTTATCGGCAGTTTCTTTTGCTTTATCGAACAACTCATCAAATGTCATATCCACTCTCCGCCTGAATTATCCTTTAACTTAATCTGAATGGGAAATAATTAAGGATCGAACCTATTAGGGGTGAAAACTAAACACTAGAAAGCCGGAATGAAATCATCAGGTATACGCGCAATCGACTGCTCAACATGATCGAGTTTTGCATTCGCTTGAGCGAGGATTTCTTTCACCTCAGGATCTTCTACCCTGGCGATAGCGAGAAAGAGCAATTCACGAATTCCATCGATCTCAAGGATGAGCTCCCACCGTCTACTTGCCAACTCGTCCCTCAGTCCCTTAAGCATTTCAATATGGGCTTCGGAAGACTTCTCACGAATCTCACGTCGCAATCGATGCAGGTTATCCTCGCCCATGTATAGCCTCCCTGTAGTGCATATCACAACACAATAAGAACATAAAGAAGACTCTGTACCTATAGTAACATCCTAAGCCCCAGATTCCCAAATGCCAACTGCCATAATTCATATTCATTAAACCTGCTTGGAAATCAGAAGAAGCGTGCCAGACACAGCCGCAACTTGAAGATCATCTCTCATTGGGATTAGGGGCGGGGTAACCCCGCCCCTACAATTAGTAGGACTCGCTATAGCAAATCGTAGGGGCGGTTCGTGAACCGCCCCTACAACTAATCCAGAAAATTATTCCTTCATGAAACAGCTGCTTGGGTTTTCTGCTTATATACATTTCC
>CP070819.1:1343320-1347175 GCA_020344295.1 Dehalococcoidia bacterium
AGCCCTCCGAATGTGCCCTGGAAACCGCGCATGATGCCGCGGAGGGACGGGCCGGGGCCGTCCGCCGTGAACCACCCGGCACCTGCGCCACCGCTCCCCAGCGTTAGGACATCGCCTGTGGGCAGCACCCACTCAACACCCATTAGGTTGCGTCCACTATAGCTTGTCGATGATCCCGACGTGCCGTATCCCCATGCTGCCGTCGTGGAGGCGAGTACGGAGTGGTTCGAGCCGGATGATATTGTATGGACGGTGAGGCCGTGCTTGAACAGCTCGCTCTGCAGGTCAATCGCGCGGACATACGGCTCGATGATTGCGATCTGGTTCTTGGGATCGATATCGATGATCCGGTTCATCCGCTTGAGGTCGAGGATGATTACACGGTCACGAGAGGCGGCGCATACAGCATGGAATCCCGTCGAGAGCGGTTTAGCCATGAGATCAGTTGTGTTGCAGAAGCGCATGATCTCCTGAATCTGTTCCGTGGTCTCAGGCAGCACAACGGCGACAGGGCGGGGGAGCCATCTCGCGCCATCCCTCACCAGGGTCTCCGGGTTCATGTAGAGGGAATAGGTGTCCATCATGCAGGGAGCAGTGGATACCCACTCGGTACCGACTATATCCTGAAGGGTTTTAGTCTCTTTTTCAGCGATCACACCCGCACCTTTTCATAACGCCTGTTTCCATGGGCAAGGTAAATTAAAGCTCCCACTTACCATCATTCAATACCCTGTTGGGATCGAATATCCCCTTCACTTTTCTCAATAGCTCGTAGTTCAATGGATTCTGCTTGAATACTACCTCGCTGGCCGATCCATATGGCCTGCTGAAAAAGGCCCCACCTTCTGTCAATCGTAATACGGCTTCCTTTTCAAGGTTACGTACGAGTTCGATTTCACTTAGCACTCCAGGATCAAACGGGTACATGAGCTCAACATGGCAGGCGTGGTTCTGCACAATGGGCTGGACATAGCATCCAACTAATTCTTCCTCTATACCATGCTGTTTAATTAACTGCATATAAATATCAATCAATTCAGGTGCCCTGTCCAGGGTTGTTAGGAAGAATATGGAGAGGCAATGCCCCCTCAGGTGGTGGCGCCAATCAGCTTCGCCGCATGGCCGAGTTGCTATTTCCAGCAGGGTCTTTGCTGCAATCGTACCCAAAGACATGGTCATTTTCAGGCCATGCCTGTCGGCGATGGATTCTATGTCCTTCTGCTGGTACTGGACTCGTTTCTCCGGCATTCTCTCGAATCCCGCTATATTTTGCAGGCAGATATATCGAGGCAGCGAGCCGCGTATAGATTCGAAGGTATCGCTGCCGGACGCGTTAATCAGCATAGCCGCTGCATTACGATCGAGGATGAAGGAATGTTCCCCTAACCAAGGGCGTTGGACCTCGTAGACAAATGGAATCAGTCCCTGAAGTGAATTGGCACCGAGGAGGAAAGGCTTCTCGATAACAGGTCGCAATTCGGTGCGTATTGTGATCCAGGTAACTACGCCCATAGTGCCCTGAGAACCCTGGACAACACGGTGAAAATCTGACTGGGATGGTCCCGCTGAGGATTTCTGTGCACCGCCCGCAGCGCGCTGTTGCTCGAGTGTACCAGGCCCGCCTGCAGCGCCGGTGCGAAACACTTCTCCATTACCGAAGATGAACTCCGTGCTCGCCACCGGATCGCTAATGTCCCACTGTCTATTGGGCCATGTGGTCGGCTCTCTGTCCATCACCGAGGCGATGACACTCTTGCCATCTCGGGGTGATAGCGGCATGGGGATGGTCAGTCCCTGTGGCTCTAGAGCCTGTATAAGTTCACTATAGGTAACACCGGGTTCGATCAGACAGACCCTGTTGCGCCTGTTGACCCAGGGAATCTGCTTCCAAGAGGACAGGTCTACCAGAACGTTTTCCTGGACCGCTGCGCACCCGCCCATGGAATGGGCACCTGTAGAAGAGGCCACCGTCAGATTCATACCGACTTCATTGGCGAGCCGTAACAATTGTTGCAGCTCGTCCACGTTTGAGGGGCGTGCGATGTAGATGGGAGCTACGACCGATTCTATGACGGGGCTGGATATTCTATAATTAGCGATATCATCCGGATTATCACTCAAAGCATCCCCGGTTAAAACAGCTCGCAGGCGTTCGTCAAGTTCAGAACCAGATATCACTCTTCAACTAACCTCAATTAATGTCGGCAGCCTCAAACACCAGGTCGATGATATCAACAACCGGGAGCAGTGATTCGCCCATAGACTGCTGTGACTTGGACAGATTTGCTCTGCAGTGATGGCAAGCGGTGACAAGGCACTCGGCTCCTACGTCCACAGCCTCCTCTATCCGGTCAAGGGCTGCTGACTGTGCGAGGTCTGGATACGCCAGGGGTACTCCACCCCCGCCACCGCAGCAGTATGAGTATTCACGAATCCGATGCATCTCGATAAAATCTAGCCCTTTTATATTTCGGAGGACTTGCCGTGGCTCATCATATACTCCGCACACTCCTCGATTGATCTCCTTGGGTGGATCACTGTAAGTCATACACCCGTGGGTAATCTTATTCTCTCCCACCCATGCGATCGGCGGTTCGCTTTGGCGGCCAAGATAGCAGGGGTCATGGTATGTTACCTTTCGCACGATCGGCTGGGGCAGGGGTAAACATTTATCCTTAATAAGCTGTGCCAGGAACTCACTGGCATGCAGTACCCTGGCCTTCAGCCCCCTGTTGTATTCGGGATATTTTGAGCGCAGAGCTCCCAGGCAAGAACCAGACACAGCAACAACCGTCTGGATTTTCATTTCATCCAGCAGATTTGTAAGGTTATTCGCCGTCTGGGTGAAAACATCCCTGTGTCCCGTCCAGTAAGCGGGCAACCCGCAGCTAATTGTGTTATCCCGCATGATACCGAAATCAACACCCGCCTGTATCAGCAGACGTGCGAGCTTTCGGGTGACATCAGCAGCTCCGGGGTCGGTGCACTGCAGACAGCCTGTGAATAAAAGGATCGGGGCTGTTTCGTCCGGCAAGACCTTCAATCGCAGGTCATTAGCCCAATCTAAGGCCGTATTCTCTATTTTCCCCGCTGGATGCCTGTACTCTTTCAAGTTCTCGATCATGGACTGATGAGCCGGCATAGCATATCCTTCGTCTACAATATGCTCTCTAAGTGCCATGTTCACGAATTGGCGCTCAGCTTCCATGATAAACTTGCAGGATACATCGCAGAGGCCGCAGGTTGTACAGGCATACGTAATTTCTGCAAGCGTCTTGTCGACCTGTATACGCCCATCGATCAGGGAGAGCGCCATGATACTCTTACCTGAACCTGAGTATCCGTGGAAATGGAAGAGGCGGCTTGCAGGACAGCCATCCGAGTACCTGGAATTCAGCACAGTTGGCAGCGGTACCATTTTACATAAAGAGCAGCGGAAGCACTTCTGCATCTCCGCTTCCAGCTCTTTTAATCGAGATAAAGCCATCCTACTAATCTTTGCTGTGCAAGCCCTGTGTAAATGTTTGGGGTTGACAATAATTGCTAAATGAGCCCTTTAGTACAGACCACATCGGGATTTCGTGTTTTAGTCGCGAACAAGTTTAAGTATATCACCTGCTTTACGCAGCCGCAAAAAAACAATGAGCAGTCGGTGATTAGGTATGAACCATTAGTCAATCAATAGTGAACCAAGTATGGTGTGTTGGTGACTATTTTTAAACTGATGAGCAGTGGTACTCTTTTGGCATTCTCTGGACGTAATTTTGGGGAAATAGAAGCAAAATATACGGAATTCGAGAATAGAGGCTGAGCATCCGTCAGCTCAGCCTCTATTCAACTACTGCGATAAAACGA
>CP070819.1:1347275-1351072 GCA_020344295.1 Dehalococcoidia bacterium
CAGCACAATCTCTTTGACCGCGACTTCCCCATAAGTGTCTGGGATGCAGCGTTGATGGGTCGCTGTGGCAGAACTGGGCTTCTGAAGAGATACAGCAATAAGGATAAAAAAGCCACACGTGACGCTTTAGAAACAGTAGGTATGCTCGAACATCGAGATCGACAAATGGGGAAGCTGTCCGGGGGAGAACAGCAGAGAGTCTTGATAGCAAGAGCGCTTGTTTCCGAACCGAAGATACTTCTCCTCGATGAACCAACAGCCAGTGTGGATTCCACAATGCAGACAGAGTTCTACGAAATCCTGGATAGATTGAAGCAGAGCATGGCGATTGTACTTGTATCGCACGACATTAGCGCCGTCTCCGTCCACGTCGATAAGATAGCCTGCTTGAATCGGCAGCTCTACCACCACGGTTCGCCTCACATCGAGGCAGAGGTGCTTGAAGCCACCTACAAGTGTCCGGTGCAAATGATAGCCCACGGCACGGTACCACATAGAGTCCTGAAGGAGCATTAACCCAATGCTGGATGCTCTACAATTCGAGCCTATAAGATACGCCGTTTACGCTGGTCTATTAGCCTCCATAGCCTGTGGCATTATCGGCACCTATGTGGTCGTTAATAGAATAGTCTTCATTAGTGGGGGTATCTCTCATGCATCCTTTGGCGGCGTCGGGCTTGGCTATCTTGCCGGTTTCAGTCCCGTTCTGGGGGCACTGGTCTTCACCCTGGTATCAGCACTAGGCATCGGGATAATCACCAGAAAAACCAGGCTGCCTGCGGACACGGCCATAGGCGTTATGTGGGCGATTGGAATGGCCCTGGGCATTATACTCATAGATCTGTCGCCGGGATATGCTCCTGACCTCCGCGTCTACCTTTTTGGCAATATACTGCTGGTACCATTTTCGGACATAATCCTCATGATTATCCTGGACGCCGTCATAGTTACGATAGTGATAGCGCTATACAAGGAATTCCTAGCGCTGTCCTTCGATGAGGAATTCGGCACAGTTGCTGGTATCCCGGTCGAAAGGCTGTATCTCCTGCTGCTGTGCATGATCGCACTTACCGTGGTGTTACTGATTCGCGTCGTCGGAATAATCCTGGTTATTGCTCTGCTAACCATACCCGCAACGATTGCTCGGCAGTTCACCTATGACCTGCGAAAGATGATGCTACTCGCCGTTGCCATTGGCGCTATACTTAGCTTCGGGGGGTTATGGCTTTCATACGAGTTCGACCTCGCGTCGGGGGCAACGATCATACTCCTAAGCGGCACAGCACTTATCATGACACTTGGCCTCTCCAGGTTGCGTAGCAGGACCAGGGTACGACATGAAACTATGCTTCAGGTTGAGTAGAAAGACTTAGAGGCAGATATAAATAATCTATCCATGGTGTTCAACTACCGGGGCTTCCATACTTCCTACATCTTCGTCCTTCGACTTCTTCACCCAGTGGACTCTATTCATTACCAGCCATCCGGCAGCTACTATAAATATCAGGGCCGCTATAAGCTGTCCCTCATGAACAGGCCCGGCGAAAGGTTCAGTGTCCCCGCGCCAGAACCTCACAGTGAAGGTCAATGCTGAATACATAACCAGATAGAGCGCCAGCAGTGAACCGTGCGGCCTCAGACGCCCGCGGAACACCCAGAACAGCAGAACGAAAATGAGCAAATCTCCCAGCAGTTCATACATATGAGTCGGGTGTATGGGAACATTGAAAGGAGCATGGCTAGACGGGTGAGTATAAATAAAAGCCCAGGGTAGTGAAGTCTCCTTTCCTCCACAGCAGCCATTAATAATACAACCCGCTCTACCGATAGCCTGCGCTATAAGAATGCCCGGTGCTGCAAGGTCTGCCAGAGGCGCGAATGGTATCCTGCGCAATCTACAATATATCCAGGCTCCCAGTAAACCGCCAAGTATAACTCCAAAAATCGCCAGTCCATCGAATCCTACGATCTCACGAGGATTATCCAAGTAGTAATCAAATTTATCTATGACGTGGATAAGCCTGGCTCCTATTAGTCCGAAAGGGATAGCCCACAATGCTGCGGCCATTACCATGTCCGTTGTGGCTCCACCCTTTCTGGTGGTGAAGTACCAGATCCACGTGACCAGCATGGCAACAGCCAGCGCCACCATAACCCCGTACCAATGAACGGTAATGGGCCCCAGGCTGAACGCTTCGGGGTCGATTGATATCTCTATTCCGTTTCCCATAAATCCGAGAGGTGTCTATACAGGATTGTGTGTAAAATCTCTTTAACTAAAGCATCCTATACTTCCATTATATGCTACAGGCACGCGTTCGTACAATACATCAGGTTGATAACTACTCCCGATACCTGTTGCAATAGACAGCGAGCCATGATATACGTATATAGACACAATATTTGGTAACAGAATATGAAAAAAGACAGAAGCCTCCTCAATGCGTTGCACGATGAGGGATACCGGCTCACACCCCAGCGGATGATGGTGGTCGAGGCCATTGAAGAGAGCCATGATCACATAAGCGCAGAGGAAATACATACGAAAGCCCGTACCAAATATCCATATTTAAATATATCAACGGTCTATCGGACGCTGGAGCTTTTGAAGGAAAAAGGCCTGGTGGCCGAGACAGACTTAGGTGGAGGCCGTTTTCTTTACCACCCCGTAGGTAAAGCCCAGCATCACCATCTTGTCTGCCGCAAATGCGGCAAGGTCAGGGACATTGAGATAAACCTGCTCGACAAACTTAAAGACGAACTGAAAGATAAGTATGACTTCGATGCCGAATTGGAGCATATCGCCATCTTCGGCTCGTGCAAAGACTGCGGTAGCCAGTCCTGACCTGTAATAAGTCCTCAGTCTCAAACCACTTACTGGCCACATAAGATAGACATATCAATCTATAACAGATTTAAACGCTGGATTGCTCTATGAGTCCGTTTTATGGGGCTCTTTATGTGGGACGAGAGAATGGGGTTTCTCCTGGCCATGGGCCTCCATTAACTGATCGTTGCCCATTATATCGCGTGGATTCCCATCAGCAACAATATGGCCGTTATCTATCAACACGACCCGATCGCACACCTCCAGGATGAGCTCAAGATCATGGGAGGCGATTAGAATCGTCTCGTTTGATGTCTGTAGAAGCTGAATAAGGCGGCGCCGGGATCGAATATCCAGATTAGCGCTGGGTTCATCATAAATAACAAGTCGCGGCCGCATCGCCAGAACGCCGGCAATCGAGACCATTCGCTTCTCTCCCTCCGAAAGATGGTGCGGTGGTCTGTCCGCAAGTTTGAGCGCCCCCACAGCTGTTAGCGCCTCCACCACCCTGTCTTCAACCTCGTCTCTCGACAGACCCATATTACGCGGACCAAATGCCACATCATCCCTGACGGATGGACAGAAGAGCTGGTCGTCAGGATTCTGGAATACCAATCCCACCTCGGGATGGAAAGCTCCGTTCATCAGCGCCTTACCCAATATTAAGACCTCGCCGTTAGACGGCTTCAAGATACCGCAGATCTGCAGAAACAGTGTGGTCTTGCCGGCTCCATTGGGACCAATCAGCCCGACTCTCTCACCTGGCATTACTTCAAGATCTACGTCCTCTAGTACTGAGTTTCCATCAGGATATGAAAAACCCAAATCGTAGATGCTAAGGATTGATTCGGCCATTTTTTCCGATGTCATTTCCGCTTTACATTCCTGCCTGTTGAAAATCGACTTCCAGCTTTTTAATGAACCCTTACTATTTACATACCTAAATAAGGATATCTCCTATGATGAATGC
>CP070819.1:1351172-1363450 GCA_020344295.1 Dehalococcoidia bacterium
CCGAGATGTACAAGATCTCCCGGGAGGAGCAGGACCAGTGGGCCTGGAAGGGCAACCTGCGGGCTGCAGCCGCCCAGCGGGAGGGTAAGTTCAGGAACGAGATAATCCCCGTCGAGGGCAAGCTGCCCGATGGAACTGTGGAGCTTGTCGACTATGACCAAGGCGTGCGGCCGGACTCTACCATCGAGAAGATAAGCAGCCTGCCGCCCCTCTATAAGCCGGATGGAACGATCTGCGTTGCCAGCGCCTCAGGTGAGAACGACGGGGCCGCCATAGCGGTACTGATGTCGAAGGAGAAGTCAAGGGAACTGGGCCTAGTGCCAATGGCCACCATAAGGAGCATGGCGTGGGTCGGGGTTGCGCCTGAGATTATGGGCTATGGCGCGGTTGCAGCATCCAAGAAGGCTGTAGAGAGAGCGGGATTGTCCGTGGACGATATCGATCTCGTTGAGGTAAACGAGGCCTTCGCCGTCCTGCCGCTGATGCAGATTAAGGATATGGGGATAGATCCTGAGAAGGTGAATGTCAACGGCGGCGCCTGCTGTATCGGCCACCCTACCGGTGCAAGTGGAATGCGAGTGCTCGGCACCCTGGCCCATGAGATGAACCGCAGGGGGTCAAGATACGGCCTGGCGGCTATCTGCGGGGCCTGGGGTGCGGGAGCGGCTACGGTTATTGAAAGAGAAGAGTACTGGGAAGGCCGCCGCGCTTTCCTATCCTGATCCATGCCTCGGGAAAAAGGGGGGCGGATGATTAACAAGGTGTTTAACAGCTTCGATGATGCAGTTGCCGATATACCGGATGGGGCTTCCATCTTAATGATGTGCTGGGGGGTCTCGGCAACGCCTCAAAACCTCATCGCTGCTACGAAGAGAAAAGGCATTAAGGACCTCACTATTATTACCCATAACTTCGTACCACTGCCCCTCGGCACCGAGGACGAAGTGACCATGCCCCCCGTGCTGCTCCCCCAGATGAAAAAGCTTATCTCTGCTATAGTGGGTTTCCAGCAACTGGGCGCGGGGGCCTTTGTCAAGGAGTACGTCGAAAGGGGGCTCGAGGTCGAGCTCACGACCCACGGCACTATGGCTTCAAGGCTCTATGCCGGCGCCGCCTGCCTTGGCGGCTTCTATGATCCCATCGGTATAGGCACAATCCTAGCTAAAGGTAAAGAAATAAGAATCATCAACGACAGAGAATATATCTTCCAGGAGCCCATTAGGGCCGACTACGCATTCATCAGAGGCTACAAGGCGGATAAGCTGGGCAATCTCGTCTACCAAGGAACATACAGGTCAGGGCAGCCGGTAATGGCGATGGCGGCAGATGTGACCATAGCCGAGGTCGATGAGATAGTGGAGGTGGGCGAGATCGACGCCGAGCATGTGGTGACCCCAGGGGCATTCGTCGACCGTATAGTTGAGATCCCGCCCGACGGACTCGGTACTCAGCAGAGCAAGAAGATGCTGATATCCAGGCTGGGCGGCATCGATATGGCCCGGAAGATGATGTTCAGACCCGTGGACATAGATCAAAGCCCTGATGAATCGCCGGCAACGGGTGTGAAGCAGAGACTGGACCGAGAGACGATAGCGATGAGAGCGGCGAGGGAGCTGAAGGACGGCGACTGCGTCAACCTCGGACTCGGCATACCGAACCTCTGCTCACTATACATACCCGATGGCGTCATATTTCAGTCAGAGAACGGCGTATTAGGCTACGGCCCCCTGGTGATGGAGGACAGGATAGAGGAAGCCGAATTCCACTATGTCGATGCAGGCGGAAGGTTCTGGACACCGGCGCCCGGCATGTCCCTTTTCGACCTCATCACCTCCTTCGCCATGATTCGCAGCGGCCGGTTGATTACCATCCTGGGAGCGCTGCAGGTCTCGGAGAAGGGCGATCTGGCGAACTGGAATAAGGGAGATGATCCCCTTGGCGGCACGATAGGCGGCGGTATGGACCTGGCCGTAGGGGCCAGGAAGGTGATCGTAACCATGGAGCATACTTCCAAAGATGGGAAACCGAAGATAGTAAAGGAATGTACCTGCCCTCTCACCGCCCGGGAATGCATAGACCTGATAGTAAGCGACCTCGCTGTAATCGAGGTCAGTCCGGAAGGGCTCTTACTCAAGGAGGTTGCCCCCGGCTGGACACCGGAGGAGGTGCAGGCGTTGACGGAGCCGGAGCTTATTATTTCCCCCGATCTGAAAGAGATCGAGCTTTAAGATGAGGTGAATGGACATGGGTACAACAACCGTTCAACTGCAGCAGCTTGCCTGGTATGAAAACAATGAGTTCGAGATCCAGTTCCCCGATTCCTGGGAGGTAACGACCTGCTACATGAAAGGCCACGACAGGCCTCCGCTCAATGATCAGGGCTTCCGAGAGGCTTTCGCCAACCCGATAGGCACCAAGCCGATAAGGGAGTTGGCTCGCGGTAAGAACGACGTAGTTATATTGTTCGATGATATGTCGAGACCTACCAGGGTCGCCAAAATCATACCCTATGTTCTGGAAGAACTGGAGGCAGCAGGGATCAAAGACAGCAGCATCAGGTTCATTGCGGCTGTAGGTACTCACGGCGCGCTCAACCGCATTGACTTCGCCAAGAAATTAGGGGAGAACGTGCTCTCAAGGTTTCCGGTCTACAACCACAATCCCTATGAGAACTGTATTCCACTAGGGACTACCAGCAGAGGAACACCGCTCGCCGTCAACAGCGAATTCATGGGCTGCGACTTCAAGATCAGTATCGGCTCCATACTGCCTCACTATCTCACAGGATTCAGCGGCGGGGGAAAAATTATCATGCCAGGTGTGGCGTCAATCGATACCATGTTTCACAACCACGGTATTATTGCAGCGGAGTCTATTGCCCGAGGGGAGTCAATGGAGACCTGGAGTGCCAAGTTTGAGACAAATGAGTTCCGCCTCGACATGGCTGAAGCCGCTGAGATGGCAGGCCTTGATGTCGAGGTCGATGCCGTCTTGAATGGACGCTGTGAGACAACAGCGCTTTTCGTTGGCCACCCAGCATACGCACATTTGGAAGGCGTCAAGCTCGCAAGAGAAGTTTATGCTACGCAGCCCATTCGTAACCAGGATATCACTATCCTTAACACCTATGCCAAAGCCAGTGAGGCATTCATTTTACCTTTAAGCTGGACTGCTAAGATGATGTTGAAGGATAAGGGGGATATGGTGGTGATCTCCAACGCACCTGAGGGTCAGGTGACGCATTATCTGGCAGGCCCTTCCGGCGAAAAGACAGGTGGCAGGCTATGGCTCCCGCGAACCACTCTGCCTCCAAACATTACCAGGTTCATCCTGCTCACTCCTTATGTAGACCTTGCAGGAGCCGCATGGTTGGCACCTCGTGAGTCTATCGTATGGGCGCGAACATGGCCTGAGGCTTTGAAACTCCTCACTGAGACTTACGGCGACAGCGCTAAGGTGGCGGTAATCCCCGACGCAACCATGCAATACTTCACATGGTGAACACGCAGGAGGATGTGCAGGAACTGACCGGGACAGAGCTTATTATTGCCCCCGTCTTTAAGGTAATAGAGCTGCAATGATGAGGTGAATAGAAATGGGTACCAAGACCGTTCGACTACCGCAGCTTGCCTGGTATGAAAATAATGAGTTCGATATCCAGTTCCCTGATACATGGGAAGTGACAACCTGTTATATGAAAGGCCACAACAGGCCGCCTCTCAGTGATCAGGGCTTCCGGGAGGCTTTCGCCAACCCGATAGGCATCAAGCCGATAAGGGAGCTCGCCCAGGGAAAAAACGAGGTGGCGATTATTTTCGACGACATGGCGCGGGTCACCCGGGTGGCACAGATCGTACCCTATGTCCTTGAGGAGCTGGAGGCGGCCGGCATCAAAGACAGCAGCATTAGATTCATAGCGGCCATCGGAGCTCATGGTGCGCTCAACCGTATCGACTTCGCCAAGAAATTAGGGGAGGACGTGCTCTCCAGGTTTCCGGTCTACAACCACAATCCCTATGAGAACTGCACTCCGCTGGGGACCACCAGCAGAGGGACCCCGCTCGCTGTCAATAGCGAATTCATGGCCTGTGACTTCAAGATCGGCATCGGCTGCATAGTTCCCCACCCCCTCACAGGGTTCAGCGGCGGAGGAAAGCTCATCCTGCCCGGTGTATCCTCCATAGAAAGCTTTGCTTATAACCACGCTAATCTCATCGCGGAAGCCATTGCGCGTGGAGAGGATATGGCAGGGTGGGTCGGCAAGTTCGAAGCGAATGACCTGCGTCTTGATGTGCAGGAGGCGGCCAGAATGGCCGGCCTTGACATCATTATCAACGCGGTATTAAACGGCCATGGCGAGACGACGGAACTCTTCGTCGGCGATCCCATTGATGCCCATAACGAGGGAATCAAGCTTGCCCATGAAATCTATGCCACAGAGCCCTTGGAGGGCCAGGACATAGCTGTTATGAACACCTATGCCAAAGCGAATGAGGCGTTTCTGGCCCTGCCTTTGACTATGGTCTTGCTTCGAGGTGGCGGTGGGGACCTGGTGCTCATGGCTAACGCGCCTGAAGGTCAGGTGACACACTATCTCGCCGGAGCCTTCGGCAACAGAACAGGCGGCAGGCTGTGGTTCGCCCGTACCACCCCCCCCCCGAATGTCAACAGGATCATCATGTTTACCCCCTACATCGATAAAGCGGGGGCAAGTTGGGTCGCCCCACCCGAGTGCATCTCCTGGGCCAAGACATGGCCCGAGGTGCTGGAATTGCTCACTGAGAAGTACGGCGACAGCGCCAAGGTAGGTGTGGTCCCCGACGCTACAATGCAGTACTTCACACAGTGAGCAGGGACATACAGATCATTACAGCAGATGAGAGGAGGTTTAAACTATGGCGCACGGATGCGAGACATGCAGACTGCGTGCTTACTCGGAGAGAAAGCCCAACTCGATAATCGCTAAAATCTGGAGATGGCACACGAAGTGGTGCCCCGGGTGGAAGTCATATCAGAGGTATCTGGCAAGTCAGCAAGAAGAACAGTCATAGCTTGATCTCCAGGTTAAAAACGTGATCGAGCCCCTAAGGATATGGAAAGACGTCTATCTGGTGGGGGACTCCGAGATCTCTCACCCCTACGACTGCTGTGTCTATCTCGTTGATGCCGGTGACCTGGTGCTTATCGATTCGGGCGCGGGCCGCAGTTTCGATAAGCTTGTTGCCAACATAGAGCGGCTAGAATTCGACCCGAGCAAGCTCAAGGCGGTCCTGGTAACCCATGCCCACATCGACCATATCGGTGCGCTGCACCTCTTTCAGCAGGATTATGGCATTCAGGTGATAGCCCATGAGCTGGATGCCGACGCTATAGAGGATGGTAGAGGAACCGCTGCCGAGGCCTACGGCGTATCATACACCCCATGCCGTGTAGATGTGAGAATTCAGGGCTCCGGTGAGTCCCTGAGCTTCGGCCGCCATGAACTAAAGGTGATCCATATCCCGGGCCACACGCCGGGCAGCATAGCAGCATATATTGATATTGACAATAAAAGGGTTCTGTTCGGCCAGGACGTCCATGGCCCCTACCTGCCCAACTGGGGAGCCGACCGGGCGCAGGCGAAGCTGTCACTGCAGAGACTAATCGAACTCAAAGCAGATATTCTCTGTGAGGGACACTTCGGCATATACCAGCCGGCATCCGAAGTTGAGGGATATATCCAGGGGTATATAGACAGTCTGTGAAAGTGCATAAAAGGCACTAGATTTCCACCCAGCTTCTTCTGGGATTAAGCTTCCTGGGCAGGCCGAGGGTCATGTACCTGATCACCTTGTTGGCCGGCTCCGAGTGTATACCATACATTAAGTTTGCTTGACCTCGCTGTTAAAAGGATTCACTATGTGACATCGGGAGGTGCTGCCATGTCTAAGGTCGAGACCGAACGTAAGGGACGGTTTTTTGTTGTCACCATAAACCGGCCGGAGGTGCGTAACGCTGTGGACGGCGAGACCGCCGGGCTGCTCTACGAGGCCATAGAGGCCTTTCGCCGAGACGAGAATCTAGATGTCCTCATCCTCACCGGCGCCGGCGATGTCGCTTTCTGTTCGGGTGCAGACCTGAAGGACCTTGCAGGACTTGTGTCCCGCCCCAAAGCAGAGGAGTACGGGCCCATGGGCATCAGCCGCATCACCGACCTGCACAAACCGTCGATAGCCGCCATCAACGGCTACTGCCTTGCCGGCGGCCTGGAGCTTTCCTGCTGGTGCGACTTCCGCATCGCCTCCCGTAACGCCAGCTTCGGAGTACTCAACCGTCGCTGGGGCGTACCGCTCTTAGACGGAGGTACCCAACGACTGCTCCGTATCGTCGGCCTGGGCAATGCGCTGTATCTGATCGAGACCGGAGTCCAGATCGATGCCGGGTACGCGCTCCGCATCGGGCTGGTACAGGAGGTCGTGCCCGAAGGACAAGCGCTGCCGCGCGCTCTGGAGCTGGCGGAGGTCATATCCTCCTATCCTCAGACCAGCCTGCGCAATGACCGCCGTGCTGCTCTTGAAGGCTTGTCGCTCCCGCTAGCAGAAGGGCTCAGGCTCGAGCAGCAGCTTCACCAGGACAGCCTGGCTGATCCTGCCATGCTGGATGCCGTACAGCGCTACGCAGACGGCCAGCGCCCGCCACCACCCCGGCCTCCGGCGTAGCGTACTGGAGTGCAGTAGAGCAACCTGCTATACTTTTTTTATGGATAACAGCTTGTATCCAAAGAGGCCAGTACGAAAGGAGCACATCAATGGAGCTCATGGAGATTATCAGTAAACGGCGGAGCATCAGGAAATACAAGCCCGATCCCGTCGCTCAAGAGGATATCGAGTACGTGCTGGAAGCCGCGAGACTGGCGCCTTCGTGGGCCAATACTCAGTGCTGGCACTTCATCGTAGTAACGGACGAGGAAATTAAAAACGTACTCGCCCAGCAGGGCATGCCTTTTACCAACAGAGCTCCGGTGGTGATCGTCTGCTGCGCCGATCCCGAGAAGCCGGGGGCCAAGGGAGATATTCCCAACTATCTCGTAGACGTTGGCATCACCATGGAGCATCTGATCCTGGCGGCAACCGAGCGTGGTCTGGGAACTTGCTGGATCGGCGGATTCCACGAAGGCCCCATTAAAGAGGTGCTGGATGTACCTGACAACCTAAGAGTTGTCGCAATGACCACGTTAGGATATCCCAATCAAGACCCCGAGGCCAGAGGCAGAAAGAGCCTCGAAGAAATAGTAAGCTATGAAAAATATGGCCGAAGTAAGAAATAAGCTTTAGATACATCAGTATCCTGAGCAAGACGTTAATATTGAGAAACATACGTTTTAACCACCTGAACTTAGTTTTATGTTGCCACATTTTCCTCAATACAAATAGATTATACATCTCCACCGAATACATAGCTGCAGCCTCAGATCTAAGGATTAATCCCAAAAAAATTTGAAAAGCAGTTGCCTAGATAGACTGCAGGTGTGACATTAGTCACAGCAAATCATCCTGTTAGATAATATAATTCATATTGAGGCTAACAAAAGGGTATATTAGGCCTCAGGCTAATGGAGGATATTTGGAACATGGGTTATATAAAACAGTATATGCCGCTGTCGAGAATAGTGATGATCATGGCGGTAGCGGTTCTCGTAATGGGATCGGTGTTCATTTACCAAGGAGTAACCAAAGCCGACTGGATGAGGGATGCGATGCGTCTGGAGCAGGTCACGGTCGGCCTATCCGACGAAGCAATAGCAAACGGTAACGTGGTAGATACTGCATCAGAGGCCCAGGCAGCGGGTGATACCATAAGGGAACACCGTAGGGGAATCGCCGAGACGTACAATGAACTGCTGGGTGAGGGGCGCTACGACCCCACCAATCCGGAGCATTTGACTTACGCCCAGGCGCTGAATATGGAGAACTACCTGTACCTTGGAGTGCTGGGGTTTGGGGTCACTGACATTGCTATCGCGGCAGGCGTTTTCATGATCCTGACAGGAGTGGCATTAGGAGCGACATCGATAGCGTTGCGAAAAGTAACGGCATCATAAGAAGTATATAAATAACCTGTCCCCGCTGTGTAATGCCTGTACATTGATAATTGCGGGGACGGGTTCACTTTGCCAAGTTAAGGTCTTTCACACCACGTATCAGCGCCTTTCCGGATCAGTCGGCGACGAACACCGGTAGGCGTTTCTCGCTGAAGGCCCTGATCCCCTCCTGCCCGTCGGGATGAGCCGCGCAGTTGCGAATACCGGAGCGCTCACGCTCGATGGTTGTCTCGAACGAAGCATTATACGAGTCTGTAACCAGCTGCTTCGACCATCCGAAGGAGTGCATGGACCGCTTCGCCAGATCGTGCGCCATCTCGACCGCTCGGTCCAGAGCCTGGCCGTCCTCCACAACCTCCGTCACTAGCCCCCAGCTCAGTGCCTGCTCGGCGTATATGGGACGATCAAAGGCCATGATCTCAAGGGCCTTGGCCATACCCACAATACGGGGCAAGGTGAACGAACCGCCGCCATCGATACACAGTCCGGCTGAGGTGTACGCCTGCTGAAAGAACGCTGAACGGGCCATCACCCGGAAATCAGAGGCCAGAGAGACCGTGAATCCGGCACCGGCCGCGGCACCGTTTATGGCCGCAATCACCGGCTTCCTCATCCTCCGGATCTCCAGCACGAGCTGGTTGAAACGGGCAACCAGCTCATGAAAGCCAGCGGCGAGTCCCTGGGGGTAGCTAAGCACCCATTTCAAATCACCGCCCGCACAGAAGGCCCTGCCTTTGCCCGAGACCACAACACCGCGCACACTGTTGTCCGCCGACAGGGAGAGGACATGTTTCAGGCTCAGTTCCGCCATTTCCAGGTCGACAGCATTGTAAACCTCCGGCCGGTTCAGCATTATTACCGCAATATGCCCGTCCCGTGTTAGTTCTACTTTGTCTGACATCGCCTTTAACCTCCCTATTCAGTTACGTGCCTCCATGCTCATCCCTTTCCAGGGGCTCTATCCTGTTTCGCCTCCGCTATCATTCTCGGCAGACTATTGATAACCCTGCCCCACAGCCCGCTGTAAGATTGGGTCCCAGCGACTATGCCCATCATGATCCCGGCAAAGGTCTCACTTCGCGAGATCAGGTCCACCCCTCGCTCCAGCATCCCTGGATCATATACGAACTCGCGGAGCCTGCAGGCTTCAACGAAGTCCTGATAGCACGCCTGTCTCCACAGGGAATCGAAGCGCTTGGGCTTTCCGTCAATAATAGCCTCAGCAGCCAGTTCAGCATCCCAGAGCGCATAGCGAATGCCTTCCCCCAGTATCGGGTCCACATGCCCCGCCGCATCACCAATCAGAACCCAGTTCGCGCCCGCACACGGGAGCTTGTAGAATCCCGGATGCCTCGCTGCCGGTATCAGTGCTCCGTAGGGGGATATCTTCTCTATGCCGGGGCAGTACTCATCGATGAACCCATCGAGATACCCCTTCAAGTTCTTAGCCTGCTTTATATCCAGGCCCACTCCGATGCTCGAATGTGTTTCCCGGGGGAATATCCAGGCGTAGCCTTGAAAACCTTTGAAGAAGCGCATGACGTTATAATCGCGCTCCACGTCCCTCGCGAAATAGCCGATGCAGGCGCCTATATCGTCCCTCGAAATACGGCCGACAGTAGAATCACGCACAACACTGTTCACGCCATCAGCGCCTACAATAAGTCTCGACCTGTACTCCCCCTTCTCCGTCCTGATGCGCCATGTATTAGCTTCCTCCACGACACCTGTCACCCTCTCTTCAACAAGCTGGGCACCTGCATCGACAGCCTGATGCAGCAGGTACCCGTCCAGGTGCTCCCGCGAAACATTCATCAGGGTCTGGCCGCCGACCATTGCCTCCTTTCCCTCCGGGGAGATGAACAGTATCTTGTCAACATATCTATAAGAAGAGGGAATCTCCCTCAGCAGTGGGAATTTCTCACGAGCAGACGGTGTGATCCCTCCGCCGCAGGGTTTCTCTCTCGGATGCGAATCGTCGTAGATAGCGGCATTTATGCCCCTCTGGCCAAGAAGATAGCCCAGGTATGCACCCGCAGGCCCGCCACCGACGATAGCGATATCCTCTGTCATTTCACTATTTCGCCGCATTGATCACGCCTTCTAGACAGAATATTCGTGTAGATTCGCATTGTCAAACCGAGGACTTGAGACCGTTTACTAATGCTAATGCTGCCCACCCGCCCACCCTTCTGAGCTGCGCTCAGGAAATCATAGAGGGGTGCGGGAGCGTCAGCCCCCGAAAAACATTGTGGGCGGGCAGGTAAGAAACAGCACTGCCAAACCGCTGAGGGGATGTTACAATAACCGGGGAGAGTGATATGAATCTCATACAGCAATTGGATAACATGTTCAACCCCAGGTCGGTAGCTATTATTGGGGCATCCAATACGATGGGCAAATGGGGCTATAACATTCTTTGCCTTCTGCTGAGCGATAAAAGCAGAGAGATCTATGCGGTGAACAAGAACGAGGCTGAAGTAATAGGACGGAAGGCATATCAGAGCGTAGTCGATGTTCCTGATAATGTAGACTTGGCGATCATCACGGTTCCATTCAAAGACGTTCCCGCAGCTATGGAGGACTGTGTCCGAAAAGGCGTGAAATCTGTAATTATTATCTCAGGCGGCCTTGCAGAAACCGGTGAAGAGGGGGCACAGATCGAACGGGAGACAGCCGAGATCGGCCGGCGTGGAGGGATACGTTTTATCGGTCCGAACTGCATGGGGTATTTCAACACAGCTTCCGGTATTAACACCGTTATATTCCTGCCGCCTGTGACTAAGGGGCCTGTGGCACTCATCTCCCAGAGCGGAAACTCAGGGCAATCGATCATCACATCGGCATCAGAAATGGGCCTGGGATTCAGCAAGTATGTCAGCAGCGGTAACGAGGCCGACCTGCGCTTTGAGGACTACCTGGAGTACATGGCGCAGGATGATGAAACGAAGCTTATCCTGGGTTATGTGGAGGGCTTCAGGGAAGGCAAGTGCTTTTTCGAGCGGGCAAAAGAGATCACCAAGGTAAAACCAATTGTCATCGTCAAGGCGGGGCGGACGCAGGATGGCGCGAGGGCGGCACTTTCTCACACTGCCACCCTCGCGGGTTCAGATGAAATCAGCGATGCCGCGTTCAGGCAGGTTGGGGTAATCAGGGTGGATGGGATCGACGAATTGATCGATGTCTCCATGCTTCTTCTAGGCCAGCCGCTGCCTCGGGGAAAGCGTGTCGGTATACTATCGATCGGAGGCGGTATGGCGGTGATGGCAGCCGACGCCGTAACCAGTCAAGGCATGGAACTGGCCACATTTTCACCAGCTACCATGGAGCGGCTGGATTCCCTCCTGTCGCGACGGTGGTCTCACGGGAATCCTGTAGATATCGGTGGTGACCGTTTCAACTACGAGTGTCTCTGGCCATTGATAGAGGATGAAAACGTAGATGCCGTGCTGCTGATATCCCCAACGGCAACCCGCAGCTTCATCGACTGGTTCGCTGTGTACGCACCCTGGCTCACCGGTCTCGATAAGCTGAGGAAGGTAGTGGAAGAACAGGACTTGAAGGAACTGGAAAAAGTGAAAGGGATGATGGTCAAGCATGATAAGCCTGTGGTCTTCTGCTCTATGGGGATCACTGTCGTCAGGGAGGGTGGTGTCTATCGATATATAGAGCAGAACCATCTCATCCCATTTGCCACACCGCATCGAGCGGCTAAGGCGCTCGCCCGCTTTATCGGATACAGTGAGTACCTGCACTCATTAAAGTAAGGACATGGAAATGACGGACCTCGGTTTCAACGCATGGTTTCAAGATAAGCTGGAGGAGGCTGACAAACCGGGCTATAACGTTGCCAGGGTCACCGCCGTAAACAAGGACAGCTACCTCGTGCGGAATGAAATGGGTGAGGTATTCGCCGAAATCTCGGGCAGACTCATGTTCTCCGCGGAATCGAGCAGCGATCTACCGGTGGTGGGAGACTGGGCATTAGTTCAGTACTACAACGCCAATACGTTCGCCATTATCGATGACCTTTTACCGAGGAAATCGGTATTGAGACGTAAGGCTGCCGGCAAGAATATCGATTATCAGATGCTTGCCTCCAATATCTATTTTGCATTCATTATTCAGTCCTGTGACTTCGAATTCAATCAGCGCAGGCTGGAACTCTACCTGGTAATGATAAACGACGGCAATATCG
>CP070819.1:1363550-1366907 GCA_020344295.1 Dehalococcoidia bacterium
CCCAGCCGCCTTCGATCTCATAAGGGGCATGCATCTGGAACAGCGATACCTGCTTCCCGGGTATTTCGCTGTGATGGGGATCGAACGTACTCTGACATGTGGCATGCCCTCCGAAATTACCCTCGATCTTACCAGCAACCACATTGTCCCAGTGAGCCAGAAGCTGGTCCGTGCTCTCGATGCCGAATATGGTCATGAAGGAATCGTCGATCCAGGGATCGTCGCTGGCATATTTGGGCGGCTCATGTGTGGCGATATGAAGCGTATAGTAGCTCCACTTGTCGTACTCCCACCCCTCGACCGATTCCTTAAGCGTTTCTGGCAGATTCTCGGCTCCGATGAAGTCGAGGAAGGTGGTATGCGGGTCAAGAGTTGACATAACTACCTTACTGCGCAGGGTGCGGCCCTCTGCGAGTTCCACCCCGGCGACACCGCCGTTCTGCATCATGATCTTGGTTACAGGTGCGTGTTCCAGAATCAGCCCGCCCGCTCTGACAACCTCCCGGGCCATGGCGCTGGCGAATTTATGAGAGCCCCCGAAACAATAGCATTTGTTTGTGCCACGAAGCAGGAGTAGGGGAACGAAGAATCCTATACCCGTCTCCCTGGGATCGAGGCCCCACATGCAGCTGGCATAGAGTAGGAGAGTGCGCACCCTGTCGTTCTCGAAGTTGCCGGTGATGATGTCAAGCGGGCTCTGCTCCACGAGCTCCAGCATCTCGTTGCCAACATCGGTTTTTTGCAGGGCGATGGTCATGTCCAAGGGTGACATGGGCGGTATATAGGTAAGGGGAGCGATAATCTCGTCCACCATCTTACGCCAAGTTCTCATCACCTTGCCGAAAGCGACCGCGTCCTTGAAGGAATACTTGCTGATGGAGTCCTTGGTATCCTCGATCATGCGGGACAGCAGTAGTGACTTGCCATCCTCGAAGACTATGCCGGTCTGCGAGTTGGGCTTGATCCATACCAGCGAGGGGCCATCCAGGTTGAAGTCCCTGATCACCGGCATATAGTCGACCATCAGATGATAGACAACGTGCGGGTTGGAGGCATAGCATGGATAGAGAATCTCGTCGGTCGCCAGACCGCCGCCGATCTCATAGCGGGCTTCTACGAGGGCTACCTTCAGGCCGGTCTTGGCGAGATAGGCTGCCGCCATGAGTCCGTTAGGGCCGGCTCCGATAACAACGACGTCCCATTCACTGTCGTCGGGGAACTCTTCAAACATATGCCCGAAGATATCTTCCGTCGACATAGTTCCCTCCTCAAATTACCGGCGTATAGCCGAGATCTTGCCGTCTTGCGGGATGTAGTACGGCGATGGATACCACCAGTCGCCGGGCTCGGCGATACCATCCTCGATGAGGATATGCATCAGATTATAAGGAATAGCCATCAGACACAGCGCCCCCGGATGTCCGGTTGTCTGGTGGCAGGTATAAAGCCCTTCGATGGGGGTACGATATCGGGCGAGCTCGGGCATGGGGCGATTGTTCCAAAGCTGGTCGTTGCAGTGCCTTGAGCCGCACCAAGTCCCTCCTAGTAGCCCCGTGTTGCGGAACTCGACCTCTCGTCCGGTTGCCGTCCACTGGTGGATCACGTTTTGATCATCGAGGCCATCGAACGCCTCGCTGAAGGCCTTGCGCATCAGCAGGTCCAACTCCTCCTTATGCTCATTCTGCGATTCCGGCCCCTCGATCTGATACTCGGGCACCGGTACGTTAACCTCGAAGGCAGCTGAGATATGCCCGTTGCGATAATCTCCCTGACAGTCAGTGGGGCTAAAGGCCTGTGAGGGTGTGAGGAACCACATCAGCTTCTCCGGCGGGAGTGACGGCAGCCACTTATGGCCATCTACATCGGCTACGTTCTCGTAGTAAAGCTCCCTGGAGTCCGATGGGTATACACCGCCTGCCGGTGTATTGAAGGGGCCGCACACATTACTCGGGGACTCAGTCAGTTGCTTGAACTTGGGCTGTTTCCACTGCAGCGGCTTGCGCGTGTGGAAAGTCGATACATACAGGGTGCCGTTCTTGAGGCTGATGTCCTTCACCTTCTGGATGAAGCCAGGATCCAGATGGCTGCTCCCGATCATTTTTAAAAAGGCCTGTTTGAAATCGACAGCGGCGATAACCGCTTTCCTGGCCCAGATCTTCCTTCCACCTATAGCGGCGTTCTCTCTTAACCTTACTCCCACCGCGCGCCCGTCTTCTATCAGGATCTCGTCGACAGGGCATGTGGTACGCACAATTGCGCCATGGGCCACAGCACAGCGGTGGATAGCATGGAAATAGCCATGAAGGCCGCCGCGAGGGATACTCAGCTTGCCCGTGTTGGGCAAGACCAGAAGCTGGACCGAGAGCAGAGCGGGGATGGCAACGCCCTCCCAGTGGCCTGCAGCTCCCGATGCCCATGCTGCAAAAGCAAATGTGACCTTGAAGGGCTCGCTCTCGCAGTGCTCATCCATAAGGTCGAAAAACGTCCACTCGCGCAGCTCGTGTGTCCATATGTCGGGCTGGTATTTCTTGTAGACCTGCATATAGGGCACGTTATCGTCGGTCACCTCAACCTCTGGCGGATGGGGCGGACACCAGAAGGTAGCCCGCAGCAGTTCCTTGGTGAACGGGGGGCTGCCGAGCAGGCCGCCAAGCTTGCCGAAGCCCATCATATCCTTCTCGGTTATGGGGCTCACTCCCTGGGTTGTTGTATTTCCAGCGCCCAGCGACTCCATCATATTCACCGGATTCCACGTCATGCGGAAGCCGTATTTATGAAGCTCCAACTGCTCGAAACCGGGAGCGGGCGATGCATACATCAGCATGGCGTGCGGGTAGATGCGCACTCCGGGAATCGGCTCGACTGTCTCACACGCCCCGCCGCATTCAACCCTTTCCTCGAGGACACATACCTGGAGACCGCATTTGGCCAGATATGCGGCAGCGGTCATCCCGTTGGGTCCTCCGCCTATGATAACAATGTCATATCTTTCATCCTCACTCATAGGCCCCTCCTGTTCGGTATGAATTAGGTCTACGGGCTGTCGATAGATACAGTATAAGCGATTATATCCTTGTGATGAAGCTAGCATAAGGCCTAGCAGGACCTAATAGTATGGTGTTGGTACTTGTTTTGTACTTCCGCCGTCTCCTGACGGATACTAGGGGACAGCACCATATGAAATAGGGTTTTCACGGTGTGGCCGGCGGTGCTGGCACCCGTATTACAGGGTGGGAATGTATATCTGATGCAGCATTCGTAGAAAGGTGCGCACGAAATCAGCTTTGGGGGCTGTGCTAGGATCAACCGTCAGGGTATGACATGCCGGCACTTGCGGCATAGTTATCAGGTGACAGG
>CP070819.1:1367007-1382881 GCA_020344295.1 Dehalococcoidia bacterium
GATGCTAGAAAACAAGTATATAAGATCATAACCCCGAAACGGGAAACCAGGATTGGCAGTTTCCCGATAAGTATAGACTTTAAAGAGTTTGCTAACAGGGCGAAATCACCAGTTGTGGTACAGTCCGCAAGGCAATTGCGAGAGGTTTTACTGAACCAGCAGATAGCCCTCGGTGTGGATCGGTTGGATTATTCCAAGGGTATATCTGAGAAATTGTATGCGTTCAGAAATGCCCTGGAACGCTTCAAAGATCTACGCGGTAAAATAACTTTGATTCAAATTGTTGTGCCTAGCCGCGAGGATATTAGTCAATATCAATCGCTGAAAAACGAGATAGAGGCCTTGATAAGTGAGATTAATGGGAGATTCAGCCGATTAGGGTGTACACCAGTCCACTACCTGTACCGCAGTTTGGAACGAACAGAGCTCCTCGCTTACTACCGTGCTGCTGATATGGCCCTAATCACTTCCTTAAAGGACGGGATGAACTTGGTAGCGAAGGAGTACTGTGCGGCCAATGTAGATAAGAGTGGAGTCCTGATACTCAGTGAATTTACCGGCGCAGCTGTACAATTGCGTGAGGATTCCCTATTAGTGAATCCATATGACATCGAAGGCGTAGCCGATGCAATCTACAAGGCATACAGTATGAATAATGATGAACGACAGAGGCGGATGCAAAGACTTAGAAGATCTGTAGCGAGACATGATGTTTTTTTTGTGGGTGGATTCCTTTTTAAAAGCTGGCTCTGCGAGAAAACAGATGACAGCCGAGGTTTAGGAGGCGACAAAGCTCAAGGCCAAGAAGCAGATTCTAAGAACGAATGATTTCTATGGACGATACATTTTTAAAGAGTAATTGCTCAATAATCACACGTTTGGCGATAACGACGATTCGTCTTCGAGGGTAACCCAGCCTTCTCTTAAGCCCCGAACTACAGCTTCAGTCCTTGAATTAACTCCCATTTTATTGAATATCTGGGCAACATGTCCCTGAACGGTGCGTATACTCAGCTCCAGCTCATTGGCTATCTCCTTGTTGCTGAGGCCCTTGGTCATCAACCTGAGAAGCTCTATCTCGCGATCGGTCAGTCCTCCAGTTGTTCCTGCATCCGAGGATTTTCCTGAAGCAAAAGCAAGTCGGCTGAGCACTTTACGGGCAATTGTGGGGTGAAGTACGGAATCGCCATGATGGACAGCTCGAACACCAGAAATAAGTTCCTGACTGTGAACGCTCTTTAGCAAGTAGCCGGCGGCTCCTGCCTGCAGTAATTTAAACACAAATGGATCATCATCGTAGGCAGATAGTATAAGGACATTTATTTCGGGGTATTCCTGTTTGATCATTTTAGTAGCAGCAATACCGTCCAATCCAGGCATAGCTATATCCATTAGAACAACATCCGGCTTAAGTTCCCGTGCCAGATTTACTGCCTCGTCTCCGTCCAGGGCTTCTGCGACCACTTCCATATCCGGCTCGTCTTCCAGGAGTCTCCTGGTGCCCTGACGTAACACCGTGTGGTCGTCAGCTATCAGAATTCTTATTGTTTTGGTTGACATATCTTCCATCGGTTTCCTCTGAACATAATTACCCCTGTACACAATTATTTATATTCCCGCTCTAGAAACCATCGTTATTCTGCGTAATTAGGCATGGGCATAAATACTTGATTATTGCACCGCGTAAATGCAGGTCTATTGCGCATTAATGCTTAACGCCCAAGTAGATAATACCTGTGCATTCGTCAGGGTGCAGATAGCGCAATGCTATATACCTGCCTGTTTAGCAGTAGATTAGACGATGTACTCGATCAAATATTGATTCACAATAAAATCACGAAACGACTTCTAAAAGGAGGATGTCATGGAGGCAAAAACTGCAGGCTATCAGAAAGTCACTCAACCCAAGGTGGAGAGCGAACTTTACAGCCGCGAAGTTCTGTCGATGAAGAGATGCGCGGAAAAAATCTGGAACGCTATATCCAAATATGTAGTCTTTGATAATGACGCCATTTTCAAGGACCCGAACTGGCCGTACCTCTGGGACAAGAAAAAGGAATAAAGACGCAGTAAGCCCGATAATATTTTGAAAGCATCAGCAGGCTAAATATTATACAGGAGGAAGAAATGCAAGCGCAGCTTGAATTAACCTTGAGGGAAATCGAGTGTCCTGTGACCGAAACGCAAAAAAAGGGAATTCGGCACTATCTAAAAAGCATCCGGGACAAGATAACTAAGTATGTGACATGGGATAAGGATGCGATATTCAAGGACCCCAACTGGCCTCATCTCTGGTCATAGATATGGATATAGTAGATAAACGGGGGGATGCCGGGCTGCACAAAAACAGTGATTAGCAACGTATCCTGCAACAGGGGAGTAGTGGATCTTAATCCACTACTCCCCTGTTTAATGTGTAAAATCACCAATCCTCGTTTATGCCAGCAGGTAGGTATTAATACGGATGCTCAAACGCGCAATTAGTCCCCAAACAGGGAATACGAAAAGGGGCAATTATGCCTATGCACAATTAAGCATAGTGTTTGGTGACAGTGCATTATCCGCAGAATGATAATACATAAGTAGAACTGTAAATCAGGAGGGTGTTGTGGCGATAATTACTTTAACCAGGGGAACATACAGTGGGGCGAAGGAGCTGGGCCAATACCTGTCAGAGAAACTGGGATACAAGCTGCTGTCCCGGGAGAATATTATTGACAAACTGGCGGAATACGGCTGGGTTGAAGAGAAGCTGGATAAAATTCGTCAGAAGCAACTGGGTATACTGCAGCGCATGAATCTGGAATGGATTCACTATGTTGCCTGTCTTAGGGCGGTGTTGAGCAAAGAGGCACAGGAGGAAGCACTGGTCTATCATGGGAACAACGGGCATGCTGCTCTCAAAGGCTTCCCCCATGTCCTGAGCATCAAAGCAATTGCGGACATGAAGTACCGCATTAAGGCCGTCATGGAGCGTAATGAGTATGCTATCGATCAGAAAGAGGCGATGGAGATAATTAAAAGGATTGATGAACGAAGGGAAAGATGGGCGAGATTCCTTTATCAGACAGACGGCAATGATGCCTCGGAGTTCGATATGATCATCGATCTGAGCCGTAAAAGTATTCACGATGCATACGAGATGATAAACGCCACAGTATTACTGCCGCAATTTCAGTCAGGTCCGGAGTCGAAAAAGACCATTGAAAACCTGACACGGGCAGCCCAACTCCGGGCCCGGATCGCGATGGAGACGGATATCATAGATGATGAAATCGAGGTCGAGGTCAACAATGGTCTACTCAATGTCAAAGGAGTGGTGCATTCTCTGGACGATGCCAATAAACTCAGGGAGTTCCTTTCGCATCAACCGGAGGTTGAGCAGGTTGTAAGTCACCTCGAGGAAACACCGCAGCAGATAGACAGCGGGTAAAAATCCGGACAGGAAGCCAGGGGCATTCTATTGTATTGCTGGAGTGATTTTATGAAGTGTAATTGTGTGTGGATAATTGGCCGGGAACCGTATTAGAAATCGAATTAAGAGAGCCGAGAACATGCGTGTATGCTTGCAGAAAGGAAAAAGAGCGGAATGAGGTTTTTTAATGAATGGGGCAGGTTTCTTATGGCGGGCGCCACTGCACATGCCAAGTGGGAGATCAATATATCCAACATTATTTTTCATGACCGCAAGCGGCTTCTATTGCTGGCACTACTGCTGGTCCCCGTGCTGATAGGGATATTAACCTGCTATGCATACGCAGACGACATCGGCATCGTACTCCCGGATATGCTGGGAGGTAAGGAGGCTTACACCCCGGCTCAATATACAGTAGGAATATTCATAGCGGCAATTTTTGTCGGGCTTATCGCCGGTCTGATCACCGGTTGTATTGGGGCCGGCGGAGGTTTCATTATCACACCCGCGCTCATGAGCGTTGGGGTCAAAGGTATTCTGGCTGTTGGAACAGACCTCTTTCACATCTTTGCCAAGGCTATCATGGGGAGTGTGATTCATAGAAAACTGGGCAATGTAGCAATAGGACTCGCCGTTGTGTTTGTCGTTGGTTCTATTATTGGGGCAACAGTAGGCGGCATGATTAACAGGACGCTGTATGAAAGCAACCCTGTTCTAAGTGATGCGTTTATTACATCAATATACTCAGTAATGCTCGGTGTACTCGGTATATATGCTCTCAGGGATTTCCTCAAGAGTCGGAAAAGCGGTGGTGGCGGCAGCCCGGCCCACGGAGGCAATGGCGAATCCGAGCAACTGGGTAATATCCCCAGGAAAATGCAGGCGATCAACATTCCGCCCATGATTAAATTCGATCGCAATATTACACCGGGTGGCCGCAGGATATCATGGGTTTTCCTGGTTCTTACCGGTGCACTGGTCGGTTTTGCGGCTAGCATTATGGGGGTCGGTGGTGGTTTCCTGACCTTCCCCGCATTCGTATATGGCCTGGGGGTCTCATCCGCAACCACAGTTGGAACCGATATATTTCAGATCATATTCACGGCTGGTTATGCATCTATCCTGCAGTACGCGATATACGGCTTCATCTTCTATACCCTGGCGATGGGTATGCTGCTGGGCTCGCTGGTAGGTGTACAGATTGGGGCATTGGTAACAAAGGTTGTACCTGGCTCACACATACGCGGCTTCTATGCAATGGCTGTGCTTGCGGGTTTTACCAACCGTATATTCGCCCTGCCAGGCACACTAGGGGAGCTGGATATATTGCCAATCTCGCGAGGTGCAGGAGACGTGCTTGAGAACATTGGAATCTGGCTATTCTTCCTTGTGCTCGGCATTTTCGCAGTCTGGGTGATCGGAACTTTCCTGAGAAATATCAGAACACTTAAGGGAATAGAGGTGTCAGTATGATTGCCGATAAAATAAAATTCTATACGGGTTTGTCGATGCTGGCGCTTTTCAGCATTGTGCTGATACTAATGTTCTCGCCGGTCTTCGACGGTAAGAATGGGATGGAATATACGGATGAACTCTATAATTCTATTTCGAAGGGGTCAGCCTATTATATCCCGGATGTTCATGAGGAAAGTGCTGAATACGTAGGCACGCCCCTTGTTGTTACCATTAAGATGAGTAGTGAAGAACAGGCTGAGCAGACCGCTTTGCTGTATCAGGAAGCAGGCGCGGAGGTGACCTTCTCTGGAGTCGAGATTGATATTAACGGGGATCTGGGTAGAGTCCTCGAAACCTGCCTGAATGATGCGGATGCCATGTATAACAATAATGGTCCAACAATAGCAGATAGATATGGCTACAGCGAAAAGCAGGTGCTCTATAACTGGTGGAAATCGTTTGGCACGTTAAAAAAGTCACTTGAGGACAAAGGTATGTTTGACGAAGCAGAGATCCTGAGCCGGGCGAATGAGAGAGCGGTGGAACCCGCATATAATTACTACGGAATAGAGGCAGAAGCTATAAGGGATAAGGCCGGGATCGTGATATTTTCTTTGGTTTTCTATATTGCATATACTATTTGGTACGGCTTCGCACTGATGTACATTTTGGAAGGTCTTGGTCTAAAAATCAGGCAGATGTTTCCCTTTAGCTTCGTTGCCCGCATGAAGCTGGCAGAATAGATACAAGCTGATTCAACCGGTGTTTATTGACCTGATGCCGGATAACTTCGAATAATCCTATATCATCACATCAGACTGACGGAAAAAACCAGATCGGTAGCAGACTACAGCGCTGGCCACACCATCACTTTTTTCCCTAGTACCTGAACTCGGCCGCTTTAATCCCGGTCAGTCACTTCCAAGTCCGGTGGTATAACTGGAAAAATCTGTAAGAAATTAGTACCGTGAGACTGGGCGTGCTATAATACCCTCGGGTATGCTGGCAGCAATCATGAAGCAGATCAAGTTACTAATTGCGGACGACCATGTACTGGTGCGTGATGGCACGCGTCGAATCCTGGAGACGGAAAAGGACTTGCAGGTAATCGCCGAGGCTGGTGATGGCGAAGAAGCTGTCATGCTTACTTCACGACTGCAGCCAGATGTAGCAATAGTCGACATCGCAATGCCTAAACTCGATGGTATTGAGGTGACAAAGAAAATCAAGGAATGCTGCCCCGCTACGGCTGTACTCATACTAACCGCATATGATGACGATCAATTCATCTTCAACCTTCTGGCAGCGGGAGCGGCAGGGTACCTGCTTAAAAGTGTACGCAGTCAGGAACTTGTAGACGCGGTTAGAGCCCTGCATGCCGGAGAATCAGTGCTCCATCCAACAGTAACACGCAAGGTGCTGGATCATTTTATAGCCACATCAGGCAAGGCAAAGCAACAGGAGCCAATGGAGACACTCAGTCACCGGGAGATGGAGATCATGAAGTTGGTAACCAGGGGCCTGAGCAATAAGGATATTGCCGATGAGCTATATCTCAGCATGCGGACGGTTCAGAGCCATCTGGGAAGCATTTTCAGCAAGCTTGGCGTTGGGTCACGAACCGAAGCCGTAGTCCGTGCCTTAAAGGAAGGCTGGTTGACCCTCGATGATGTGCCCTGATATTTACGAAAACAGGGACTGAGGTCCATATATGGTATCCAGGCTATCGTTAAAGTCACTGGCATGGGTTATCAGAAGACCTGGTTTCTGGCTCCTGGCAGTTTTATTCCTCGCCATATCTGTTCCGCACTATGATGAGACTCTTCATCCGCCTTTCGTAAATCGCATCTTTGAATATCTGGATATGGACAGGCATGCTTTTGAACGGATACTTTATATCGTGCCGATAACGCTGTCCGGTTTCTTCTTCGGGCATAGAGGGGCTTACATAGCTTCGGCGATCGCCCTCGGCTGCATGATACCACGCGCTGTCATGATATCACCGTCCACAGGCGATGCTTTATTTGAATCAGGGGCGATTTTTCTCGTAGGCAATCTCGTTGGCTTTGCATTCGCATCGTTGCAAAAGGAACGCAAGCGACGTATGCAGCTTGATGCACTCAACCAGACTTCTCTGATTGTTTCACAGTCCCTGGAGTTAGATCCGATCCTTAATCGCAGTATTGACAGTGTCGTAAGTGTAATGAAAGTCGATGTTGCGCAGGTATTCCTTGTTGATGAAAATGCCGGTGACTTGGTGCTTGCAGCCTATAGAGGGGTATCACGGGAATTCGCTCAAGGCGTGGACAGACTGAAAATCGGTGAAGGTCTGAATGGATCAGTTGCCCAGACCGGTGAACCAACGTATGTTAGAAATGCCTCCACCGATCCCAGATTAACCAGAACGGTCTTACAGGAGGATAGAATAGGTTCGATGTTGATTGTCCCGCTGAAGTCAAAGGAGAAGGTCATGGGGACTCTGTGTGTCAGTATGCGGGGATATAGGGAATTCAGTCAAGATGAAGTGGATTTATTAACGAACATAGGCAATCAAATCGGCGTCGCCGTGGACAATGCCCGCCTTTATCAGCAGCAGAAAGAGTTCACCGAGCAACTGCGAGCTTCCGAAGAACGATACCGCGAACTCTTCGAGAACGCCCATGATGCCATATGGCTTCATGATCTGGATCATAACATCAGTGCTGCCAACAATTCATGCGTTGGACTAACCGGGTATACCGTAGAAGAGCTGCGGAAAACACCGGCGCGCCATTTAATCTCAAATAACTCCCGAGCCAGTGTTGAAGCAATCGAAGATCCGTCAAATCAAAATGTGGCAACAGGCCATTTACTTGAAGTGGTACTGGTCAAGAAGGACGGTTCTGAAGCATACGTTCAGCTGTCTACCAATCCCATCTTCAGCAATGGCATGCTCATGGCATTTCAGCACATTGCCCGGGATATAACCCAGGAAAAGAAAATGAGGGAGAACGAGCAGTTCTATCTGCAGCAGGTTACCATAGCGCAAGAAGAGGAACGGAAACGAATCGCCCGTGAACTCCACGATGATACAACACAGGAATTAATAGTGCTTTCACGGGAGTTGGATGAGCTTTATTCAAAAGCAAATAATCTATCGGAAGACGACAAATCGCGACTTAATAAACTCTGGCATCAGACTAACAGCATAATTGCGGGAGTAAGGCGTTTGAGCCAGGACCTGAGACCAGCTACACTGGACCGTCTAGGCCTCCTGCCCTCATTGGAGTGGATCGCCGCCAATTTAAAGGAACACTCGGGCATCAACGTGCATGTTGTAAGCAATGGAGATCAACGCCGACTTGCCTCTGAGCAGGAGCTTGTATTATTCCGAATTGTTCAGGAAGCATTAAGTAACGTTTGGCGCCATTCTGGGGCAACAACCGTGGAGATAACGGTGGAATTCAAAGCTACTGAAATCAAGATAACAATACAAGATAACGGTCAGGGTTTCTCAGTACCAGACGGGATGGGTGACCTGGCCAAGGAAGGTAAGCTGGGACTGGCCGGGATGCAAGAGCGGGCTAAGCTGCTTGGTGGCAGTGTGACGGTGAACTCCAAGCCTGGAAAAGGTACTGTGGTCGTCGTCGAGGCAATGGTCTAATCTTATAGCGGGAATACTGCAGCCTGTCAGATTGATATCGCTTATTCCGCCGGGAGAAAGCCACAAGTAGAGATTACTTATATACCTGAATCCTAGCGGCCGAAACTGTCAATTACCTTCCAAAGGTCTGAACCGAGAGGTCTTTCCCGCCTGTTATATACCTGTCGAACAGCCTGGATCAGCTCACTGCGACGAACACTCTTTAGTAAATACCCGTCAGCACCTACTTCCAAAGCGCTGGCGATGAATTCGGCATCATCTATTACCGTGTATATCAGGACGGCTGTGCTCGGTGAGAGAGCTCTGATACGCCTGGCAACTTCAATTCCGTCAACTTCGGGCATCGCAATATCGATAATGGCTACGTCAGGTTTCAAATCTAAAGTTAATGCCAAAGCCGCCTGACCGTCTGCAGCCTCTGCAATCACATTGAGGTCCTCTTCTTCCTCTAAAATATGACGTGTACCTGCTCTTACAGATGGATGATCATCGGCAATTAAGATATTAATTCTGACCATTTCATAGCTGCTATCGTATCAATCCATATTCTATAATGCCAGAAATTCTATGTACGATACCTCAGCCGTAATGCCCTTTATCAATAAGTATTAATACTTATTCTTATCCCTCTGCGAATAAGCCATAGGTATTAGTGCTCCTTATAACGGAATATGACTTGTTTACAGACGCTGCGAAAAACGGGGTAAAATGGGGAAAATTTAAGCGAATGGGCGATATAGGACTCGAACCTACGGCCTTCTGTGTGTAAAATGTACGCTCATCTGTCATCTCGTACCATCAAGTATTGTTGAGTACGGGATTTGGCCTTTTTTCAGTTCATTTAGTACCATCCAGTAACATCAGGTGCTGCCAATTTTGTTGACAAATCCGCTGACAAAATCGTTCGATAAAAGCGCCCTTTTATTGACCCTTTAAAGCTAAGGTCCACGAGTGAAAATGTGCGGACCTTTTTCTATGTGAAGCTAGACAATAATTGTAGTCGTTATCGAAAAAAGGGAAGATATTAATGGCTCATAGTTTAAAACTGGGCTGTCGAACTTCTTTCAAACTCTCATAATTATCAGTTACATCAATTACACCTCATTTTAAACACAGAAGTGCTGCACTACGTCTGACGCCAAGCAAATACAGGCTATGTCTGTTGTGAGTTTTTCTTCATCCTGGTTATATTTTCGAAGGCAACATTCTATCAGATATACTCAAATATGAAATGTCACAGCCTCGGGATATTAATCAGCCTTGTTATGTAATTGTATTCATGAAATAAATTTCATTATATAACTGGCAGTTTAAATATAGTAGAATACCTTAGTTCTAATAAACGGGGATTCAATCAGCATGGAAAATACCCTGAAAAAAGAGGCTTTCGAGAATATAGAAAGCCGCTATCAATCGTCTCTTGAAGAACCCCTGAGTCAAGCCAGGGGTATTGGTAAAGCAGATATTGTTATCGGGATTCCTTTCTACAACGAGGCCGAGACATTGCCCCATGTCATCAAAACGTCCTTGGATGGTTTGAAGGAATTCTATCCGGATTCACGCGCAGTCCTTGTAGCGGCGGGATCTCCGCTGGGTGCGAGAGCGCTGGAGTCGATTAACTCATCTCATATGGATCACATCAGCGATAGGATTGCTTTCATATTCCACGATAAGTTGCTGAATGGAAAGGGTTGGAGTATCAGGGCGATAACAGACATCGCCCGCCAGTTGGGCGCCGATCTCGCCATACTTGAAGCGGATTTGAGAAGCAGGTCAGAAAACGGAGAAACAGTTGGCCTATCACCAGAGTGGATTCAAAGCCTTCTCGATCCTATTAGGAATGGCGATGCAGATGTTGTTCTGTCACGGTTCAACCGGCATTACTTGGAGGCGCCTGTTTCTGCTCTTACTTACCCTCTGCTGGCGACCATCTATGAGTGTCCAATTCGACGCCTCACAGGGGGGCAATGGGGTATCTCTCATAGGTTACTGGATACCTACCTAGAAAAGAAACAACACGCATGGCAAGCCGAGATCAGCGGTTATGGAGTGGATAGCTGGCTGGCCCTAACAGCTATACGAAGTAATGCCACAATTGGAGAGGTAAATCTTGGTATCAAGCTCCATAGGCCACTGGTAGCTAAAGGAGAGATCGTGCTCCGTCAGGTGGCCAATGTATTTTTCGATCGGATTGTTGCTGACCATGAGTGGTGGATAAAAAGAGCGAGGTCTCACCATTTACCTGTACTGAAGAATCTTCCCCTGTTTGGTATACCAAAAGAACAACAGGGAGAAGCTGTTAAGGTAATTCCGGCCGTTCAGATGGCAAAATTTCGTCAGGGTTTTAATACATATCACTGGCTTTATGAGAGGGTTCTCCCGGCAGACAGGTACCGTCAACTGGAGGAATTGGCAGAGGGCACTGGAGATTATCCAATAATGCCACGCGATTTATGGGCAGAGGCAGCCTACAGTTTTATACTGGCCTATGCTTTCAGTTCAGAATTCCGCAAAGGTGATCTGTTAAGCTCTCTGATTCCCCTTTATAACGCATTTATGGGTGGCTTGAGTGAACAAATGCAATGGTTGGAGAATGAACTAACGACGTTGCCCTCTAAGGAGAGGATGAAAGTACTGTATAGCTATAGCGAAATGTTGTACACAGAACTAGTATATGAGTTCATTCAACAGAGGGATGAATTCCTGGCTAAATGGCAGGCTATGGCGGAAGTTGCAAAGCCCCCGGTTCCCTTAGTGACTTACAGGGAATTTATTCCAGGCGTGCCATTAGTGGTTCCAACTGAAATCGTTACGTCAGATGGACGCACTGTTTCTGCGAATGGTATATACGACTCTGTGTTTACACGATACAAGGCCCAGTTTGAAAACTTTGTAGATAAGAAATTAGAGATGCCACGTGACGCTAATTCTTACCAAATAACTCTAGCTATTAAGGATTTCGTTCGTTCGGTCGAGGAGCACATTTTCCCCGACTCAGATCTATCGACTGTTGAAGGCACACAGAGATTTGTTCAGGCTATTTTCGATAATTTCCCTCATGGTGAGACGTTTACGTTGACGCCACAGACAGTAGAAAGCCTTCTGGAAAGATATCCTCCACTGACACTGTTAACCAAATTCGGAAAGCATAACTTGAAGGAGTTATTCTCTGAATACGATCCACATGACATATTGGCATTGTCGGGATGGGTTGAGGGACCCGCGTATCTGGATCGGTTGCTTGAAATAATAGCTGTTGAGGCAGTACCTGAACACTTCTCCCACTCACCTATCCAGTTCCTGGTGTACGATCATGAAGAACTTCCATCTCTGGTCGAACTTAGAGGCGCATCCACTCTTGATAAATTGAGCGGTCGCATAGTGGTCTGTAATCTCCACAAGGGAATGGGTGGCGAGTTCCCCAAGCTCCGCTATTTCACTACTATTGCCAAGGATATTGTCGAGGCGGAGCGGTTCGGTCACATCTGGGAACGTTTTGCTGGTGATTACCGAGACTTCGGCCGCAGGATTATAAATTCGATTAAAGGGCACTGGAGCAGAGAACCGTTGTCGGCACACAATATATTTGAGGGTGGTAATCACCGTCTGTTGGTCGATCGAATAAGGGTAATGGCTGATATTATATCTAGCAAAGATTACGGCAAACCAGAAGAGATAGCGTTTGCAGAAAGTCTGAGAGATATTGCCGATTCGTATAATATCTCAATGGTCTACCCAGATGGGAGGTTTGTTACCAGTTCGGTCTGGTCGTGGGCAAGCTATAGTTACAAAGGAGGAAGAGCGTCGCCTACGCCGTTGTCGATACATGTTGAAAGGGATTGGATTTCGCAGGAGTTCCTACTTGAGTACTATAAATCGATCGGGGGAACTGAATCTGAGATCGAAAGGAAAGTAATCGAACTTATAGGTCAGGGCAAGGAATGGATGGACATGGCTCCGATTCTCCTTGGTACTACAGATGAAGCCCAGGAGATCATCCCGGAAGCTAGTTCCGTTTTCAGTCCCGAGCCACCGCAAGCAGGCAGTCTGATTCGTTTCAATGCTAATCCTATTCTGCGACCTATTCAGGATCATTCTTGGGAATCAAGATATGTATTGAATCCCGGTAGCATTAGACTTGAGGGAAAAGTGTACCTTGTTTATAGAGCTTTTGGTGAAGAACAAATCTCACGCCTCGGACTGGCGGTCAGTGAAGATGGTTTCTACTTCTCGGAGAGATTAAATACCCCGATCTTTGAACCGGTTAACGAAGTGGAGCGAAAAGGCTGTGAGGACCCGCGGTTAATCTTAATACGGGATCGCATATACATGACTTATACCGCTTATAGTGGTACTATTGCCCAAATAGCCCTCGCATCTATCAATGTTGAGGACTTCCTGAAATATCGCTGGGAACGGTGGCGGCGTCACGGACCTGTTTTTCCCGGTTTCACTGATAAGGATGCTGCTCTGTTCCCCGTCAAATTCAATGGTGAATATGCCATGTTGCACCGGGTCGATCCACACATATGGATCACATTCTCTCGCAGTTTGAAATGTCCCTGGTCTCGCGCGAAGCATCGTATATTGATTGGAGCCACCGCTGGAATGATGTGGGATGGTCTCAAGATCGGGGCCGGCGCTCAGCCAATCAGGACAAAGTATGGGTGGCTTCTTGGTACCCATGGTGTGGATTTCTCAAAGGTCTACAGGTTGGGAGTTATTCTGCTAGCATTGGACGACCCGTCGAAATTAATATATAGGTCTCCTAATTTTGTTCTGGAACCTGAATGTGAGTGGGAGGTCGGAAAAGCAGAAGAATGTTGGGTATCGAACGTTGTTTTTACATGTGGCGTGGTGAATCGAGATGATGGCAGAGATATATTAAGCGCTGATGATGAAATAATTGTCTATTTCGGAGCGGCTGACAGCGTTATCTGCGCCGCAACAGCCACGATAGGTACCTTAATCCCGCAGGGCGTAAGGCAGCATATAGATTAAATTCTGCTTTATAGCTTATGATATGAGCATACAAATGTCATGATGACGGAACGAAGTCAAGATGCAATAAGTATCGATCAGACCAGCGGTAATTTCGGCAGATTTGTATTAAGGATGCAATAGACACAAATACATGTTCTTTTACTGGGACAGATGAAGAATACGCCGCGGTATGCAAAGATTTTAATCAGGTACTTGTGATTCAGACTATCTAATTTTATACCTGTATCCTTTTTATGTCAGTTTCACAGCGCGTACGGTATGTAGTAACTGGAAATCCGGATGACAATACACTTATACCTTTAAAGTTTTATCTTAAGTATTTTAAAAATATTAATTTGTCGTCACCATCAGCATAGAAATCAGGTATCCTACCTACAATCCGATAGCCGTTAGAGAAATGAAATTGTCTCGTTTTTTCATACTCCGGTTTGGTTGAAGTCTCTATTATCGCCAGACGGCCTCCCTGGTTTCTTATTTCTGTTTCAGCTTGAATAAACAGTGCCTTTCCAATACCTTTACCCTGTTCCTCTCGAGCTACTGCAGCCCAGTACAAGTCCCATGTACCTTCTGTCAGTGGTGTGGGACCATAACATATATAACCAACAACCGACGAGTTCACCTGTGCTACCAGAACGATATAGCCCGAACTTTGACCATCATTGAGATAGCTGTCAAGCAGTTCTTCAGCGACATTTACTTCAGCGGGATTAAATTCCGGTGTATTACGTAATATCTCTATTATTTCGGGCTTATCCCTGCTGGTCATTGACCGTATGCCTGTGGACATCTCTACGCTTTCTCCATAGCGAGCAAAACTATCTTTTCAACTAACTGCTTGTAGCTCATTCCGCCAGCCTCAGCTTGAATCGCGACCCCTGCTCCAGGTGATATGTCTGGATTAGGGTTGATTTCAATTACATAAGGCTGTTTCATCCCATTTACTCTGAAATCTATTCTTGCGTAGCCAGTACAATCGAACAATCTAAAGGCTTTAACAGCAATATCCGTAATATGCTTCTGCAGTTTATAATCAATTTCAGCAGGACAGACAGTTTGCGTATATGTATAGTAGACACTATCCCGCTCCCATTTTGCAGGAAAAGCCAATATTTTAGGATATCGAGACGGTAATGAATATGCAATTTCTGTTATAGGTAGTATTCTGGGTTTTTCATTTCCTAAAACTGTTATGTTGAATTCGTGTCCTTCTATATATTCTTCAACAAGCGCTTTCCCGTTAAAAGCTGCAGTTATTCTAGACACCTGTCTTTTCAGGGCGGAGAAATCGACAACGACACTGTCTTTAGTTATGCCATGGCTTGCATCCTCTGCACAGGGTTTCACAATGCAGGGATAATGAAGATAGAACGAAGGCAGCGTATCATTGTTCAGCACCTGATATCTGGGCGTATAAATACCAGCTTCCTGCAACAACGATTTTGCTTTAACCTTATCCAGAGCTAGCGACAGCGTGCTACCCTGGCAGCCAGTGAATGGTACGTTCAAATCGGACAGGATATAGGCTACCGCTGCCTCGGTTTCAGGATAATCAGCGAAACCTTCAAAGAGATTAAATACAAGATCTGCATCGATTTTTTTTATTTCTCTCCCGGCTTTTTCCAGAGGTGGCAGGAGAGGTATTTGTTGTACAGAATATCCGAGTCCAGATAATGCTGCGGTAACGGCTTTGACAGCCTCGAGCACGCCAAGAGCTGCGCTTTCTTCCCCCAAAGCATCGTAACGCCCGGAGGTAGGTTGGTTATATATGATTGCTATTTTTCGAGGACGCATTGCTAGTATCTACTAAGGGCTGCATCCAAGATAACGGATATCAATTCACGGTAATCCAAACCCTTTGAATAAGCAATTATGGGCAGATCGCTGCTTTTGGGATTTAGTCCCGGTAAAGGATTGATTTCAAGGAAGTAAGGAATTCCATCGTAACCTACCCTGAAATCTATCCTGGCAAAGTCATAGCAGCCCAGCACCTTGTATATTCTAAGGCTTGCATCGGTGATTTTTTCAATTACCTTGCCGTCAAGGTTAGCAGGACATTCATATTGCACCAATCGCTCCCAGTCCCTTTTAACCTCTATGGAATAGACGAAGGTTTTTTGTTTAGTTTTAGGCAGCACTCTCATGATACCCAGTATTTCGGGAGGAGAGTTACCCAGTATTCCAACGGTGACTTCTTCACCGGCTATGAATTCCTCAACCATCACTGGTTGCCGGTATTGATCCAACAACGCAGTTATCTTTTTCTTGGCCTGCACAGTATGCTCAACCATGTTCCCCGAACGAATGCCTTTACTTGAACCCTCGTGGCTTGGTTTCAAGAATACAGGGAAAGGAAATCC
>CP070819.1:1382981-1388515 GCA_020344295.1 Dehalococcoidia bacterium
AATATTTAATTGCGATCACGACATCATTGAATACGCAGAAGCCCGAAGCGTGATCGGGTGCTGCGTGGTGCAGTCCACCAGAGCAGTTGAATGCGACATCAACCTCGCCGTTAGATACCAGTTCCGCTGCCTTAAGCGAAGCCCCCACTACAGTAATAGACAGCTCATACATACCGGGATATACGGGATTCTCGCCGAACTGACTGAAATTATAGCGAGTGGGATTATATTTATTCTCTCCATTGCTTAGGCTTCGAACTGCATTTATATAATCCGAAGTATGGAAAGTCAGTAAGGGGGTCTCGTCTACCTCTTCGGGAGCCAGCAGCGTCGAGTCGGGAGAATCGAAAGCCTTATAATGCATCAACAGTTCATATGTGTACTGCAGACGTGTTGGGCCAAATATCTCATCTACCCTGCTGTCACGCTGTGTCAGTTCGACGCCATATACAAAGGCCGCTTTACTCATATTCCCCTAAATAGCTCCTCAAGCTCGATATTCATCCTCTCCCAATGAGTCCCCCTCCAATAAACACGCTGACACCCCGGGCACTGCATATAATCAGTCTGTGTCTGGAATACATAGGGCGGTACGAGCCCCTCGATATCTGCCTTTTCCCGGGGTGTCAATGGCTCGTTACACTCCATACAGCGCGAGAACGGCGATACCTCGGCAGCCAGATTAAGTCCGGTCAGCACCTGATGCAACTGTGACTTTACATCATCACTCTCTATGTGGATCGCTTTTAGCCTGTTGCTCCGGACCACACGCCTCTTCATTATCTCCGTGTCCTTGGTGAGAAGAACTCTGTCTTCGTCCAGCGCAATTCTAACGAGCCTGCTATCATCTATATCTTTGAAAAACAGCGCATCAAAGCCCGCCATCCTGAGTCGCTTCGCTAGCCCCCCCACATTTGAATCTACGATGAACCTCATACCAGGATTTTAGCATAACTTTGTTCGTCAATGCAGGAGTGGTATAATCAGACCTTGAGGCCCTTATGACACGTTTTGAGGTGATCGAACATACCGCAGATGTCGGTATAATCGGCTACGGTAGCGACCTCAAGGAAGCTTTCGCCAACACAGCCTACGGCATGTTCAGTCTGATCGCAGACCTTGAGGACCTGAACTATGACTTCAGCCATGATATAGATATCCAGGCACCGGACCGGGAGGCACTTCTGGTGACATGGCTTAACGAGCTGATCTACACATTCGACGTCGACCGGGTAGTCCTGAACGTGTTCGATATAACCGGTCTCAGCGATAATCGGCTCCAGGCCAAGGTATTTGGCGAGAAGATAGACCGCTCTCACCGCCAACTGAAGACCGCAGTCAAAGCAGCTACCTATCACTCGCTGAGGATCGAGGACAGCAACGGAGTCAGGATTCAGGTCATTCTGGACATTTAGGAGCATAGGGGATATGTCGTCAAGTATGCAGAGCAGCATGATAAAAATAGACGACTACCGGTGGGAGATACCCCAGACGTACAAGCCTGGAATGAGAGTGCCCGGTCTAGTCTTCGCCGACGAGAAAATGATCCGTCATATACGAGACGAAGAGTCGCTCGATCAGGTGGCCAACGTAGCTTTTCTGCCGGGGATTGTGGGCAGGTCGCTGGCAATGCCCGATATTCACTGGGGCTATGGCTTCCCTATCGGCGGCGTTGCTGCCACCAGGGTCGAGGATGGTGTTGTATCTCCCGGAGGCGTCGGTTTCGATATTAACTGCGGCGTTCGGCTACTGCGCACAGATTTTACCGAGAGTGAGATCAGGCCAAAGATAGAAAGGCTGCTCAGTGATCTTTTTACCAATGTCCCATCAGGTCTGGGCTCAGAGGGCAAGATAAGACTTAAGGGTAACCAGATAGATAGCCTTATCACCAAAGGTGCCGCCTGGGCCATAGAGCAGGGCTACGGTATACCGGACGACCTGGAGTATACAGAGGAACGAGGCTGTATCGAAGGGGCAGACCCGGATAAGGTCAGTGCCAAGGCCAAGACCCGTGGCACGCCTCAGTCCGGCACGCTGGGCTCCGGTAACCATTTCCTCGAGATCCAGGTTGTTGACGAGATCTATGACGCTGACACGGCTCGTGCTTTCGGCATACAGGGTAAAGGCCAGATACTGGTTCTAATCCATACAGGTTCGAGGGGATTTGGCCACCAGGTCTGTGATGACTACCTGAAGACGATGAACAGTGCCGTCAAAAACTACGGCATCGAATTACCCGACCGCCAGCTTGCATGCGCACCTGTGAACTCCCCTGAGGGTCAATCCTACCTTGCGGCCATGGCCTGCGCCGCAAATTATGCTTGGGCTAATCGTCAGTGCATTACTCACTGGACCAGAGAATCATTCTCCAGGGTTATCGGTATAAAACAGCGTGACTTGAATATGGCGATCATCTACGATGTGGCACACAACATCGCTAAGATCGAGAAACATCAGGTAGATGGTAAAAGTATCTCAGTATGTGTTCACCGCAAGGGCGCGACCAGGGCTTTCCCGTCAGGCCATCCTGTCCTGCCGGAGGCATATCGTAAAGTGGGCCAGCCGGTGCTCATTCCTGGAGATATGGGACGTTACTCGTATGTAGCTGTAGGAACTGAACGGGCCATGGCAGAGACTTTTGGCTCCACATGCCACGGTGCGGGAAGATTTAAAAGCCGCTCGGCAGCGAGAAAGAGCATCAGTGGCGCTGACGTTGCCAGGGAGCTGGCAAACAAAGGAATCACTGTAAAAGTGGCCAGTATCGCCTCCTTAGCCGAGGAAGCTCCTGCGGTCTACAAAGACGTTACCGATGTAGTACATATAACAGATGCTGCCGGTATATCGGCTAAGGTAGTCAGAGCCAGACCGATCGGAGTGATCAAAGGCTAATCCTTACCCTGGCACCAATATCAGAATTCCGGTTAATATATCTGCACAGGACAGTTGCGGTCTACTATCGAGGTCACTATAATAGCCATGACCTTAGCTTCCATGCTAAATGAACCATATAAGAAAAAGTACTATGGCTCATAGAATAAAGAAACACCTCAAAGTGGGCAACGGGCCTGCAGTTGACGAGGGTTCTCTGACGATAAGAATGCACCCAGAGGACCTGCCAAGAGGTATCAAGTGGGGCCGCTACATACACCTCCGGGTAAAAAACGCAAAATTAACCTGCAAAGTGCGTAATAACGAGATGGTTGAAGTCCCACAGCCACGACTTCATCAGATTAATATCAATAATGAATTGATGGATTTTCTCGGGCTTAAATCCGGCACCATCTATGATTTCTACATAACGAAAGCGTTATCATGGATGGCACCTTTATATGTTCTGCGCTACCACCCAAATCAAACTACACGGCGTAAAATGCTTCTTAAAATATTTGGGGTAGTCACTGTTATCACTGCAATCGCAGTAGGGCTAGCATACTACTTCTCCGGATAAACGTGAATGCCTATTATGCCGCTCGTAGCATCAAGCTCTGCATACACGGACTTAATTAACATCCATGCCATCACCTACCCCGGTTTTTCCTGAGGTTTACTGGCTTTCAACGCTGTTGACAAGCCACACGAGAGTAGCCTACAATTGAGCCAGTATACAACTCCCACCATCCACCAAGAGTTACACTCCGTTAGAAACCGTAATGAAGATTAATGTCGCCCAGCAACTGAAGGAACCGGTAGGCTCGCTCCGGCATGTTGAGATAAACGAGAGAGCTGAGACCGGAATCGCTGTCCAGGGCAGGGTACAGCTACTTCGCACTAACCGTAGCATCCTGGTGAGCGGTAAAATCGGAACGACTACTAAAGAGGTATGTAGCCGCTGCCTTGAAGAGTTCGACCTTCCGCTGACTCTGGACATAGAAGAAGAGTATTACGTAAAGAGAGACCCGACCACCGGCGCGATGCTTTCTGTGCCCTCTGAGTCAGGAACATTCACCATTGATGAAGACAACATCCTGGACCTTAATGAAGCGGTACGCCAGTATATATTGTTGACACAACCCATGAAACCCATCTGCCGTGAAAACTGTGCGGGCTTGTGCTCACAATGTGGCCGCAATCTCAACGAGCAGTCTTGTGACTGCAAGCCTATCATCACTGATTCACCGTGGGCACCGCTTCAAGCGCTAAGATTGAGTGATAAGCGGTCAGCGGATAGAGAAAGGGGATAGCCGAACTATGGCCCTGCCTAAAAGAAAATACGCCAAAGCACGACAGGGGAAAAGGCGAAGCCACCTTAAGTTGTGTGTTCCCTCGCTTGTTCCCTGTGCTCAGTGCCATAATATCAAACCTGCTCACCAAGTATGCCCATTCTGCGGGACATATCGTGGCAGGGAAGTAATTCAGGAACGTAAACCCAAGCGCAGTCAATAAGCCGTGGAGGCGGCTAATGGTTGAGTTGGGGACAGACTCCACCCGCAAGGTGGCTTGCATATTCCCCGGCCAAGGGTCCCAGGCAGTTGGCATGGGCTATAGCCTCTACGAATCTTCACGCCAAGCGAAGGAAGTTTTCAAAGAAGCAGACGAGGCACTGCAATTCCACATTTCACAACTTTGCTTCGAAGGACCCGAGGAAGTACTCCGTGACACCATTAATGCCCAGCCCGCTATCCTGACAACCAGCATAGCATGTCTTAGAGCTGCCTCGGAGTTCGGGGCGCCTTTGAAACCAGTTGTAGTCGCTGGCCATAGTCTCGGCGAATATACCGCCCTTGTGGCTGCTGACGTCATTAGCTTCACTGATGCAGTAATCCTTGTACGCGAACGGGGGCGTTTGATGCATGAGGCCGGTAAGGCCAAACCAGGCGGTATGGCAGCCATTATCGGCTTGGATGAAGTAACTCTGGAAGAGGTATGTCGTGAGACCGGATCACAGATAGCCAACTTCAACTGCTCGGGGCAGATTGTTATTAGCGGCACAAGAGAATCACTGGCACGCTCGATGGACCTGGCCAAAGCCAGAGGCGCACGTCGAGTTATACCTCTTCAGGTCAGCGGCGCCTTCCACTCTGTACTGATGCAGCCTACAGTAGAAGGCATGACCCAAGCGATCTCACAGGTAGATTTCAAGCATCCATCTGTGCCTGTAATTGCCAACAGCACCGCTCAGCCGTTAACCAGCGCGGATGAAGTGAAAGACGAACTTATTCGGCAACTGAGCAACTGCGTACAAAGGCAGCCCTCCGTTGAATATATGTTGGGTGCCGGAGTATCCACCTTTATTGAGATCGGCCCAGGCCAAGTCCTCACAGGCCTCATTAGAAAGATTAGCAACGAAGTGCAGGTTTTCAATATGAGCGACCCGGATTCTATAAATGCGATTAACATGTGATGGCTGATATAATTGTCGATATTCTATAGTAGAGTGAGTGTACAATGAATTTGTCTGAAAAGGTTGCCATAGTCACCGGAAGCGGTCAGGGGATCGGTCGTGCAATAGCGCTTACGCTGGCTGAACGGGGTGCAAGCGTTGTGATCAGCGATATCAATCCGGTAACCGCAAATGAGGTGACAGCAGAGATTAA
>CP070819.1:1388615-1392239 GCA_020344295.1 Dehalococcoidia bacterium
CCATGTCCTTGAGCTTCTCTATCCCTACAGCCAGTCCGACATCACACGCGCCGGACGCTACTGCATAAGCCGCTGCCCGGATGGTCTCGGAGCCTGTAGCGCACAGGTTCTCCACCCTGGTTACGGGTATGAACTGAAGCCTCAGGGCTCCTGCAAGGGAGATCCCCGATACCCCTGAGGTCTCGAGCCAGTTTCCTACCCACGCTGCGTCGATGTCTTTGGGCTCGATTCCCGCGTCTTCGAAAGCTTCGTAGCTGGCCCCCAGCATCAGGTCTTCGACACCCATATCCCAGAGCTCACCGAATCTGGTGCAGCCCATGCCGATTATCGCTACTTTATCTTTAATACATGCGGCCATCATTCTCCTTTCTCGCCTTAGACCCTGATGGGGCGGGCCTTCCAGTAGTAGTTATGAATGCCGCGATCGAAGAAAAGCTTTCTGAATGTCATCTCCACGGGCATCCCCACCTCCACATTGTCCGGCTCGCGGTCCGTCATATCGAACATCCCCCTGCCCCCGCCTTCGAAGTCGACTATGACATTGGTGTTCGGCGGGTCCGGGCTGGCTACAATATGGTCATGGGAGAAATTGAAGATCTTACCCTTCTTATCCGCGAATTTGTAGTCATCGAACTCATCTTTAGCCTGGCAGATGACGCAGACCTTGCTTACTCCTCTGCCGCCTGACATCATCGGCGACCCGTACTGGGGAGTGCCGCACTTCCTGCACTTCACGCCACAGAGGGCCAGGGTCCCTTTACGGGCACGGTACAGTGCCGATATGGAGGTAGGCCCGCGGTCGGCACGCTGTGACGCCTCGAGGGGGACCAGGCCGCGCCAGCGCAGGTATCTCTCATAATTGTTCAGCATCCTCTTGGACTCGAGGTGCTTTTTCATGCCACGGCGGTCCCTTGCCTTCTCTATAGCCTCGGTGACCTGCAGCACGAAGGCATCGGCCCCATTACCGTAGCTGGCGTAGAGGATCCTGTCTCCCGGTTTTGCCTCCTCCAGGGCGGCAACCAGGAGCATCATGGCAAAGGCGGCACCGGTATTGCCCATTGTCAGGAACATGGGATCCTGGACCTGCTCGGGATCGAATCCCAGCGTCCTTCCCAGCCGGGCATGCTGCCTGACGTCGATGGGGGCGCAGTAGACCGCCTTGGCGAAATCGCCGGGCTTGAGGCCGCATTTGTTCATCACGCCGTTCATGACCTCGGAGAGCATGACCGAATAGCCTTCCATATTGACCATCCGATCTTCCCAGGCGCGGACGAAGGTATCGGTATCCGCGCGCCATATTCCTGAAAACTCATCACTGATGGAATCGTTATCTTCGATAGCAGCGATAACATTCTCTTTACCCAGGAGAAAGGCTGCGGCACCATCACCGAAACCCTGCTCCATGAAGCCCGCGGGTGCGCCCAGGCGGGTATCTGACGCAGTCACCATGATATTACTCATTGATCCGGCGTTGATGGCGTCCAGGGCCGAATTGATCGCGATAGCGCCCGTCCTCAACGAACCCCCGAAGTCCACAATTCGGGCCTTGCGATCCATGTCAACGACTGCGGATACTATTGCTGAGCTCTGCTTCTCGTTGTAGGGGTGTGTGGTGGAGGCGAAGAACAGGCCGTCGATTGCCTTGGAATCGATGCCGTTCATGCAGTCGATAACAGCCTCCACCGCCATGGTCACGCTGTCCTCATCGAAGCTGGCTACAGCCTTCTCACCCGGCACCGACATGCCCAGTGTTCCGCCCCAGGCCCGGAACAGTTCAGCGCGGTCCAGCCGGTGCAGTGGTATGTAAGCGCCATACGAAGTTATTCCTACCATTTGATCCTCCTTGACCTTATGCTGCGATTAATGCTGCCTGACTTCGAGATACCATAATCCTTCATGGTTTACCGAAGGGCTTGAGTACCCCCCCCTAAAGCTCCAGCAGCCGGGTTAGTCTTTTCCTGTGAAATACGGGATCGCCCAGATAGTGGTAGAGGCTGCAGGACTGCCTGGTGTAAAGGTGAAGGGGGTATTCCTTCATCACGCCGGCGCCGGCGTGCACATCGTGTGCTGACTGGCAGGCGCGCCAATACACATCGCTGATCACGGCCTTGGCCAATGATACCACCTTGGCCGCCGGCTCGCCTTCGTCGAGCTTCCACAGCGCGTAATAGGTCGCCCAGCGGGCGCCATCGAGACCGTTGAGCATTTCTATTATATGGTCCTGCACCCTCTGGAAGGAACCGATATTCACGCCGAACTGGACACGGGTCCTGCTGTACTCCGCTGTCAGCTCGAATACACGCCGGCATCCGCCCACCATATACGCGCACAGCAGAGCCGTCGCTTTTTCCAGCGCCGGGGCGAGGGCCGCCCAGCCTTTGCCCAATTCCCCTACTACACTGGACCGCGGGACCTTAACCGAGTTGAACGTTACTTCGTTGAGCTTCTCCCCCTGGAACCCGGTCAGGCTGCGCCAGGAGATACCGGGGGTCTCTCTATCTACCAGGAACAGAGTGATCCCCTCCTCAGGACTCCCGGCTTCCCCGGTCCGGGCGACGCACAGGACCTGGTCGGCAATCTGGATATCGGGGACGAAGAGCTTGGTTCCGTCCAGCGTGAATCCGTTGTCTCCCGGAGTGGCGGTCAGGTGCACCGATTCCGGCCCCCAGCCGAAGTCCGGTTCGGTGAAGGCGAGCGCCAGAATACGTTCCCCACGGCTGATGGCGGGCAGAAGCTGCTGCTTTTGCTCCTCACTGCCGGCAGCGAGGATGGTCAGCGCGCACAGTACCGCCGATGACAGGTGAGGGCTGGGCAGCGCGGCCCAGCCCATCTCTTCGTAAACGATAGCTAGGTCGGCGAGGCTTCTCTCCATACCCCCATACTTCTCCGGAAGGACCATCCCCACCCAGCCCAGATCCGCCATCTTACGCCAGATATCCGCTGAAAATCCTGTGTCGCTGGCGGCTAACTGAAGTGCCACCTCGCCCGGGCATTCCTTCTCCATGAAATCCCGGGCTGTTTTACCCAGCATCTGCTGCACTTCGTTAAACGATAGGTCCATTCAATATCCCTTTTCTGCGCGTTGGTCTATTAAAACCACACAATGGTGGCCGCCTACCACTTGACCCTGCCGATGCCGAGGATGCGGGCCATGATAACCTTCAATACCTCCGCCGTCCCTCCGGCGTGTATTATGAATCTCAACCGCTGGTAATACTCCAGGGCTCCCTGTAGGGGACGCCATTTGGGATCAGCAGTCACGGCGTAAGGTCCCAGACTACGTAGGATATGTCCTGCCAGTCGGGGCCAGCGGAGCTTCTCCATCAACCAGTACTGCAAGCCCTCGTGTACCATCGGCACTCCGGCGTTAAGCATCCACCAGTTGCGCAGCCCCAGAAGCCGCTCTACCTCCGAGTCGATGTAAATATCCACCAAGATGCTCTGGATATAAGGGTCTTGGCTCAGTGGCTGACCGTTACGTTTGGTCTCCCTGCAGTAATCGAGGAGCCCGTCCACGAGCCGGTCCCTCTGGCCGAACCGGCCCCATCCCCCCAGTCCCGCCCCGTGTTCCACGTCCATGGTAGTCTGGCTCACCTGCCAGCCGTTGGTTTCTTCGCCGATGAG
>CP070819.1:1392339-1395406 GCA_020344295.1 Dehalococcoidia bacterium
ATACTGTTCTTGAAGCCGACGATGATGTAGTGGCGATCACGAGTTCCGACAATGAAGAGGCAATGCGGGCAATGCTGGTAGGAAAGCAGTCACCCGCCTAAGCTCATACCCGTGTAAAGATGGAAACACCCAGAGTTGCCTTTCAGGGGGAGCGTGGGGCCTTTAGCGAGGACGCCGTACTGAGATTCTTCGGCGATGTTGACTTCCTGTCGTGCCGCTCCCTGCGGGATGTTTTCGAGTTGGTTGCGGCAGGCGACGCCGACTTCGGTGTCGTCCCCGTAGAGAACTCGCAGGCCGGCAGTATTAACGAGACATACGATCTCCTGCTGAAACATGACCTCAACATATATGGCGAGATCGCTATTGAGGTTAATCATTGTCTCCTGGCTCCTTTGGGCGAAACCCTGGACAGCATTAAAACAGTCTATTCTCATCCTCAGGCACTGGCTCAGTGTGCGGAGTTCCTGCAGAAGCTCGACTTGGAGATCATGCCCACATATGACACCGCGGGCAGTGCAAAGCTTATACAGGAAAAGGCACTGGTGCACTGTGCTGCTGTGGCCAGTAAGAGGGTATCGGAAATCTACCTGATGCAGATATTGGCAGAGGATATACAAACTATACCCGGTAATTATACGAAATTCTTTGCGATCTCTAAGAAAAAAGCCGGATACGCTGGGCAGAACAAGACCTCGCTTGTTTTCGCCACACAAAATGCCCCCGGCGCGCTGCATGACTGTCTCGGGGCGTTCGCGACCAGAGGCATTAACTTGACCAAGCTGGAGTCAAGGCCGAGTAAGGACAAGCCATGGGAGTATGTCTTCTACGTTGACTTAGAAGGGCATGTTGAGGATGATGTCTGCGTTCAGGCTCTGCAATATCTCAGGGAGAAGACCAGCTTCTTGAAGATTCTTGGCTCGTATCCGAAGGGCGTCGTGTAACCACAGGATAACCGCACCTGGTTACATCAGTCAAACCTTTGTCGTGCCTCATCGAGCTTCGCTTTGATTTCCGCTCCCTTCTGAGATGCAGCTTCTTTCCCTTCTTCCCAAGCTGATTTACCCATAGAAACGAACTCATCCAATCGGCCGCGGAGCTGTTCGCGGGTTTTATCTCCCGGTTGGGGTGCGAACAGCAGACCCAGAACCGCACCTATGATGCCGCCCAGGATCAGGCCGGCGAAGAAGCTCGAACCGTTATTTTCGTTTGCCATGACCTTTCTCCTTTCTTTGAGAACGTTTTGATATGCCGCTTATGGCCTTGCGCATACCTGCGGCAAAGATGGCGCCCCCGGTGAGTGGCTTTGCGAATCTGCCAGATACCAGAGATGAAACGCTCCTTATATCATGGGCGAAGCCCCGTACTGAATTCAGCGTGGAGGATACCTTGTGAAATATAAGTAACATCATAATCGAGAACAGCAGTGCCGCTCCGATTAATATAAACGCAGTGATGATTATCATTATGTCCCTGAACTGCTCAAGCATAGGACCTTACCTCCTCCACGATTTTTATCTCAGCCACCAATATTACTACGACAAAGGAAGAACAGCAACAGTACGTTGATACGGGGTTACCAACAGGTCTAATCTCCTTACTCTATTCTATATCTGGATATACCGACTACAGCTCCGCAGAATAGCGCATTTACGATATATTCTGGAGGTATTCAATGGCACGTTCGAGCTGCGGGTCCAGGCCCTGCTCTACATCATCCGTCGTTATCTCAATTGTCTCATCCGGCAGAATACCCTGCCCCTCGATTTGATGCCTGTCAGGTGTGAACCAGCGTGCGCTGGTAATGTAGATGGCGGAACCGTCGCTCAACTGGCGAAAATGGTTGACTGCTCCCTTGCCCAGGGTATGGGTTCCAATGATTTTCGCTCTGCCATAGTCCTGTAAAGCTCCTGCAACCACCTCGCTGGAGCTGGCACTGTTGCCGTTAACCAGCACAACAAGGGGCACATCGGTTGCCAGACCGCCGTCCTCCACCTCCCATGCCTCCTCATTGCCCTCTGCGTCTACTACGTACACAACTACGTCTTCGTCGCGTGTTTCTCTATCGAGAAACTGGCTGGCCACGGACACCGCCGACTTAAGGACACCGCCGGGATTATTACGAAGGTCGAGGATGATGCCGCTCATTTCACTCAATGCCATATCCTCGAGAGCTGAGACTATCTCTGACTGGGTGCGGCTTGAGAAATGGTTGATCTCTATATGCGCGATATTGCCCGGTATCATCTTCGGCAAAACGGTTTCTATGTCTATCTCTTCACGCGTTATCACAATTTCTTCCGGAGTATCGTTACCCTCGTGCAGTACGTTGAGTCTGACATCGGTGCCCGGTTCCCCCCTGATCCTCAATACCGCATCGACCAAGTTCATCCCTTTAGTCGGCGTGCCATTGATCCCCAGGATCCTATCCCCGGGTAGAATGCCCTCCTTCTTAGCGGGAGTGCCGGCGATGGGAGCGATCACGGTAAGCTCTCCTTCTTTATTGACTGTGATTTCGACTCCTATTCCGCCGAATGATCCTTCCAGGCTGTACTGGCTAAGCTCATATTGCTCAGCATCAAAGTAGCCGGAATATGGGTCATCGAGGGCCTCGATCATGCCCCTTATTGCGCCCTCGCTCAATCGTTCCAGGTCAACATCCTCAATATCAACGTAATCACTGATTATTACACGCCAAGCCTCTTCAACAAGGTCGAATTCTGGCTCATCGGGCGACTCATCGTACCATGGTGAACCCGTAATCCCTATTAAATAGATAATGACGACCGCTACGAGAACCAGTATAAGCAGCGTGACTCTGGATGTTTTGCCCATTACCTTCCTCTCCTGTTATCGACACTGCTGATGTTAGCAGCTTTTGTGCAGACTGGCAACGATGCCGCTCAAAAGCGGTATATCTACTCACCCAACCAACAGGGGCCCCTAATCTATAGTTTCGTAATCCATTTCATGACATTGACTTGGTCGTCACTCCAAGCATAAAGTTATTTTGATCGGGGGCTGCTGGGGCGTTAGCCCCCGAAAAAACACTGTGGGCGGGTGGGTGGGG
>CP070819.1:1395506-1401705 GCA_020344295.1 Dehalococcoidia bacterium
CTGGTGCTTGTCATTGATTTCACTCCAGCTAGGGAGGCCCCTATAACCATACCGGCTGAGGCGATCTCGTCCTCCGTCTGTAAGAAAATATTTTCGCTCAGTGATAGTTCCTTTTGCATCTCTTGCATAATCTCGGCCGCAGGAGTGATAGGGTAACCGAAGAAAGCCCGACATCCTGCATGGATTGCTCCCCGTGCCATGGCAGAGTTGCCATGAATAACAAGTTTGGCCAAGGCGTCACGTACCGGAGACAGGTTCAATACAGGAAGCGAGAATTCAGAGAATATCTGCTCTCCTGCTTCCACAGCAGGAAGGTTCTTCTTCAACAAGCGTAGGTCTTCGTCTTCTTGAATAGCCTTCCGCACTTGTTCATGCGGCAGAGACAGTATTTTGTTTAGCAGTCCCAATGCTATGATTTTTTTATTCTGAGCCGCCCCTGTTACCTCCTGACTCTTCTGTGAAAAGGCAACTTGAAATGATTTGTCAGGCAGGACTACTCCTTCTGGCGGGTCATTTTCATAGATGATAAGTGTATCTGCGTCCAGAGACAGTTCCTGTTCAAGCTCCAGATACTTATTCCAGGCGAAACATAGCAGAATATCCAGGCTGTCCTTGGGCATGGAGAGACGTTCGGCGTCCAACATCAATTTTACCGCAGATCCTCCCCCTCTGATCTGTGCAGTATAATATCTGGGCATCTGGCTGTAATATCCCTGTAAAGCAGCCAGTTTTTGCAGTAGACTCCCTAGTACTACTACTCCATCGCCACCGGCACCAGCGATTCCAATTGTCAGGCTAGTCATCGATTTCACTATCAAATACACTCCCTGTAATGGTAGAAATTAGGTGGGTCTCACTCTGTTGCACCCACCCAACGTTACGGCAGTATTTCGGTATTTATGTCAGCCTACCACATAGTCTCTTTGGGGAAATCCATATGCTCAACGAAGTATTGATCGAAGTCTAACCGTGAGGAAAGTTCGATGTGTTCAATGAAATCCGACAGTTCGTTTGCCATCTGCCAGTAATTCCTTGACAGGAGGACCATCGATGCCCCGGTACTGGCGGCATTCCCCAAAGAAGTGACAATGCCTGGATCGAACCTGGGAAGGAGCCCGATACGCATGGCACTAAGCGGGTCTACATAATTACAGAGTGCGCCAGCGAGATACACATGGTCGATATCATCGATATGTAGACCCATTTCGTTCATCAGGATATCTATTCCGGCTGCGACAGCTCCTTTTGCGAGCTGAAGCTCGCGGACATCTTTTTGAGTGAGATATATTGGCCTCCCACTATAACTTTCCTCTGCGGAAGCGACGAGAAAATCATATACTCCTGCGTGCTTCATTATTCTTGATTTTAAGCTCCCCGGAGCTCTCTTTCGAGGGCGCTGTATTAGCCCTTGATAGTCGATAATGCCGGAATTAACCAGCACGGCTACCAGATCGACCAATCCGCTTCCGCACAGCCCTCTGGGCTTGATGTTCCCGATGATCTGGTATCGCAGTTCACCGTCTTCGAGATAGACGCCTTCGATAGCCCCGGCTTTGGCTATCATGCCATTGGATACTGACGATCCCTCCAGAGCAGGGCCTGCCGCGGCCGAACAAGTCATTATCTGCTTGCGATTGCCTAGAAAGATCTCCCCATTGGTACCGAGATCCATCCCTAAAATAATCTCATCCTCTTGTTCTGATGCGCCGGAAGCCAGGATAACGCTGATTAAGTCTCCACCTATGTACCCCGATTTTGTAGGCATGACATACAGTATAGCTTCCGGATGCAGTGTCAGCCCGGCATCTTTGGCTTTTAAAACCAGTCCGTCGGTCAGAACGGGTGAAAATGGAGCTTCGGCGATCCCCGAAGGGTCAAGTGTTAGCAGCAGGTGCTGCATTGTGGTGTTGCCTGCCGCCACGGCGATGAATACGTCTTGTGGTTCGAGTTCGGCAGTTCTCAATAGTCGCATTGTGATTCTATTAAGGTCCTTGATAATGAGATTGTGGAAGCTTTCCAGGCCGTGCTTGTGGTTCTTAATGTACTCCAGGCGACTGATCACGTTCGCCCCGTACCTCATTTGGCTGTTGAGGCTGGAAACAACAGCTACCTCGCTGCCGTCGATGAGGTTGATGAGCTTACCCACCAAAGTACTTGTGCCGATGTCGAACACAAGTCCGTAATAACAGTCGATTTCGTCCTGATTCTGCCACGCGAGTAAGTTGCCTTCGTGGAGGACTGCTGCTCCACTGTACTCAGTTACCTTCAGGCGTTGCGGAAGCGTGCGTAGACAGTAGAGTGGTGCTTTAATATCCTGATATTCGGGCACCATAACCAGTTTGATCCGGTCGAGATCAGAAAGCCCTTCATCCTGGAGGTCGGGAGGGAGGGTAATCAGCCGCTTCGTTATCAGCGGCCAGGGATGTAAAAGAGGGCGGTGCCCTGTATTGAGAATCTGTAAATAGTCGATATCAAATGAGCTTTCGTCAGTGTGAATGTCCAGATCCCTGTCGATAGCGGTGCGGCATGCCAGGCGAATACCCTGTTGAAGCTCCTCCTCATCAAGAAGCTCTTCTTCTGCTTCCGATGGAGGGCCCATAGAGGTGAGGACTTTTACCTTGCATTTGCCGCATTTCCCCAATCCTCCACAGTCCCCTCCCAGCTCTACATCCTCTTTCTGCAACGCCTCGTATATGGTCGCACCTTCGCGAACCTTGAGCCAGAGGTCATCCGGCATAACATTTAACCAGACATAGCTTTTTTTTGTTTTCTTGAATGAAGGAGCTCCCAGACGGGGTTTGTGTTTTTTCAGTTTTTCCTCGGGCATTGCTTCTACTTGGGGCTTTTCCATGTTGACTGCTCCTGTAAAAGGTCAGACGACCTCTATGAGAGACCTCTCCAAATGCGAGTAATCAGCATCCCGTATAGTAAGTGTCAATTCCAGGAATTCCGCCAAGTCGGCGGCCTGTGATATAAGGTTTGGGTCTGTGGGCTGCCTCACATACAGCAGTTTCTGATAGTGTTCAAAGCAGTACTTCCGCATCTCCTCATCGTATAATTCCAGGGGCTTTATGCAATAGTCGTTGAAATTAAGCAGCAGTTCTTTTTCCAGAAAGTAGGTTCCTGCTGTTTCATCCATGAGCTGTTTGAACCGTTCAGTGCCGAGTAGCATCTCATAGCAGTTAGCACCTGGTATTTTCACTATCCCGTGAAGTTGGCAGAACTCATTGATTTCCGGGAAACAGTCGCCATAGAGGCATATGATCCGCTCTCCCTTCTCCTCCGCGAGGGCGACTTTCCTGAGCAGGTACTTCTCCAGCTTCGGTGGTCGGGTATGCAGCACTGCTGGCAGGTAGGTCAGGCGCACATTCGGGTATCTTCTGGTCAGTCTGAGATGCTTAAGGGCTGACCTGAAGACACCGCAGGCCATAATACGCGTGATTCTATCTGGTTCAGTATTCATCTCACATTTACAGGCTATATTAGCCGGCTACCCGGGAATGCCTTCTTTATCTCGGTGATTGTATCATGCTCCAGCAAGCCGTCCCTGCTGACTTCAAAAATCTCCAGAACCCGTGATTTGGCCCTGCTCAGCATATCGGGCCTGCCTGTTTCTTCCCATATATCGAAATTGCAGCGTACACTCAGATTGGGATAGAAGAACTCGTCCATCATGTGGTCTATTGTATGGTCCTCGGTAACAAAGTTACCTCCCGGGCCGACACTCTCTATTATATTAAATGCCATGGTATCCTGGCTAACGTTGATTCCTGACAGCATTCTATAAATCATCCCTATGAGCTCGTTATCGATTACATACTGTTCGAATGAGATTGAATTGGCCGAATCAATCATCCCGGCTGCTAAGTGAATATAATCGGCACCGGTTAGAGCTACTGTCAGGCTGGAGACCGTCTTCTCGAATCCGGCCTGGATGTCCGGCCTCTTAGCCTCGGTAACCCCTGCCGAGGCGTAGATGGGCAGATTATAAAGCTTGGCCAGTTGAACAGCAGCGGCGTTCATCATCGCCATTTCGACAGAGCCAATCGTGAAGTCCATTTTCCGCAGATCCATGATCGTGGGCACTGCTCCATACATCACTTTGGCTCCTGGAGAGAATACCTGTGTGAGGGCAACACCGGCCAGGGCTTCAGCGTGCATCTGGGCGAGCGTGCCCGCTAATGTGCCGGGTGAGGTTGCTCCAGCGATAGGCACAGATGCGCAGGTAACGGGAATACCTCTATTGGTACAGAAGTCAAGGATTTCCAGAGTACTTGCCTCTGTGGTCAGGGGGCTTATCATGTTCGTGATCACCGAAACAAACGGTCTCTCATGGAGCTTGTCCTCACCGCCGGCGATGATACTTGCCAGCTTCCACATCTGCTCCGCGCCGTGCAGATCGGTGCAGCCTCCCATCACATGTTTCGTAGTGTGATTAAATGCATTGTAGAAGTCGAGCAGGTGGTAGTTTATGGGTTTTATATCATGGGCCTGACAGGCGATGATGTAGGCGTGAATGTGGTCTAGGTGCTCGACAAGCGAAGCAGTATGTGCTACATCTCTTAGCTTGGTAAGACGATAACCGCCGGTTCCCATGTCGAGAATGCGAAACACGCGTCCGCCATTGACGAAATATGCATTTCCTTCGCCCAGGTACAGGTCGTTCTTGCCGTCACGTGAATATAGGACGAAGCTCGATGGCGCGTGTTTGAGTGTTTCATCGAGCCAGTCTGCTTCGAACCTGACCAGTTGGTTTTCACGATCGACATGTGCTCCTGCTGCTTGCAATGTATCGAGGTGTGCGCCGTCATGTACTCTTATCCCGATTCGTTCCAGGATCTGACACCCCATCAGGTCGATCTGCTTTACATTTTGTAAGGGCAACGGCCCGTATATCGGCAACATCATTTTTTCGTTCATACTATCTATCAGCGCCCCTGCAGGATTTGGTCGATTCCAGCGAGCACTTCGCCCTCTTTGGGCTCCATCTCGTGTTCTGCCAGGATTCTCCTAGCTTCAGCGTTACAGCGGTTGTAGAGGTCGGTGCTTCCCTCAGCCTCCCAGGAATCATAACGTGCACGGTCCAGAAGCCGGGGCAGGAACTGAGCCTGCATAAAGTGCTCGAAGGTGTGATCGTCCATGAGAAATATGGAACCAGGACCGCCGGTCGCTACCCTCTCGATCGCTTCGAGGGCGAGTGACTCTTCATTGACTGGAATACCTTCAACGAAGAACCGGCTCATAGCTACCAGTTCATTGGCCATGGTAATCATCTCAAGTGAAGAGGTGCTTCCATATTCTAAGAAACCCACATCGTGAATCAGGTTCGAACGCGAGAGCATCGCGGTGATGATCGAGAACATGGATTCCGCTCCGGCCTGGGCATCCATCACTTTAGCATCCGAGGCCCCGCCGTACGCCCATATGGGCAGGCCGTAGATCTCATCTCTCATGTCAGCCAGAGCGGCCTGTGTCAAACTCCATTCGGGACATCCGTATGAGACTACAGTTGATTTCATATCCAGGGTGCTGACATTAGGCCCGAACAGAAAAGGTGAGCCTTTGCCGGCAAGTTGATGCACTACGAGTCCGACGAGGTTCTCAGCGATGCCAAGGGCCATGGCTCCCGCCAGCGTGATCGGCGCTCCGCCACCGGCATTGGAGCCTGATGGCAGGCATATCGGTATCCCCTTCTGGGCACAGAAAATTAACTTCTCCATAACGTTCTCTGGAAATCGCAGAGGGCTTATGGCTTCTGAATAGTTCAATATAAATGGCCTCTGGCGAAGTTCCTCTTCACCCCCTACAATCAGGGAAGCGATCCGGTAGATCTTGGTAATATCCCTGCCGCTATCAGCGATGAAGACGATCGGCTTGTTTGTGTTTTTCACCATCTCCGCGAATGCGTAGACATAGATATCTTCGATCGGTACATCTTCTGGGTTGGCCATTGACATGGCGAAAGATATATTTTCCAGGCCGTCGACAAGCTTGGCATAGTTGGCCGCATCTTTTAGCTGGGATCTGCGGCGCTGTCCGGTCTCCAAATCTATCGTAAAGGTAGCATCCGAACCTGTACCGTAGAAACAGTTGCTGTTGACCAGCGGCATAGTATGATTGCCATTCTGGTCATAGAGATCGATTTGGTTGGGCGCTGACTTCAATGCTTCCTCGACGATATTGGCTGACATCTTAACTC
>CP070819.1:1401805-1405009 GCA_020344295.1 Dehalococcoidia bacterium
CGGCACAACTGCCGCAGCCGGGGCAGGCTACCTCCTCCAGCTCGTCGAGCTCCGCCTGGCTCATCTCACCCTTTGCCACCTTGCCCACTGCCTCAAACATATTGTTAAGGTCAACACACCTGTCACCTGCCATGCGTCCTGCGAGCATCGGCCCCCCGCTGACGAAAATCGCCGGTAGATTCAGCCTCACAGCGGCCATCAGCATCCCGGGGATAATCTTATCGCAGTTCGGGATGAACACCAGCGCGTCGAAAGCATGGGCCTGCGCCATGACCTCAACGGAGTCTGCTATCAACTCGCGGCTGGCCAGGCTGTACCTCATGCCGAGGTGGCCCATAGCGATGCCGTCGCAGACACCGATAGTATTGAATTCCAGCGGTGTGCCGCCGGCGCTGCGGACTCCGGCCTTCACCGCCTCGGCGATCTGCCCGAGGTGGATATGACCGGGTACGATCTCGTTAAAACTGTTGGCTATGCCGACAATGGGCTGATCAATCTCCCACGACGTCAGTCCCAGAGCACGCAGCAAAGAACGGTGCGGAGCCCGCTCAACGCCTTTCTTCGCAGCATCGCTTCTCATCCTTTATCCTACCTCCAGGAAATAAACACACGATTAACACGGCTATAGCCAATTAGAAGTGATTAAAACATAGCTGCAGCTACGTGTCAAGGGAAATGGCTACGGGATTAGCATTATGCCGTGGAGACGAGTAAATTTTCAGCTATTGAGGTCCGCCTCAAACCTCGCATCCGCAGATAGCTTCTTCAGCTAATTATTCGCAGCGAGCACCTTCTTCATCGTGGTGCCGATCTCGGCGGGGCTGGTTGAGATAGTGACCCCCGCAGCCTCAAGCGCCGCGATCTTGTCCTGAGCCCTCCCCGAGCTTCCCGTTATGATCGCCCCGGCATGCCCCATGCGTCTGCCCGGGGGAGCGCTGGCACCGGCTATGAAAGCGACCACCGGCTTGGTCATATGACCCTTAATGAACTCAGCTGCCCTCTGCTCCTGGACACCGCCGATCTCCCCGATCATCACCACCGCCTCGGTCTGGGGATCTTTCTCAAACATCTCCAGTACATCGATAAAGACTGTGCCTATGATCGGATCGCCGCCGAGCCCGACGCAGGTCGACTGCCCGATTCTCTGCTCCGTTAACTGGTTGACCGCCTCATAGGTGAGTGTGCCGCTGCGCGATACAACGCCGACATTCCCTTCGAGGAAGATATCGCCGCTCATGATACCGACCTTGCACTTCCCCGCAGAGAGCAGGCCAGGGCAGTTAGGACCGATGAGCCGCACGTCCATATACTTGAGGTGGCGGCTGACCATGACCATATCCATCGTCGGGATACCCTCTGTGATGCATACGATTAGCGGGATACCGGCATCAGCGGCCTCCAGTATGGAATCGGCCGCGAAAGGAGCAGGCACGAAGATAATACTGGCGTTGGCTTTCATCTCCGCAACCGCCCTGTCCACAGTATTGTATACGGGTATGCCGTCGAGATCGGTGCCTCCCTTGCCCGGGGTGACACCCGCAACCACATTCGTTCCGTACGCAACGCAGCGGCGCGTATGAAAGCTGCCCTCTCCGCCGGTTATGCCCTGTACCAGAAGTCTGGTATCTTTATCAACTAAAATGCTCACAATTAATACCTCAACTTGATTTCTAGGCCGCCGCCACCGCTTTCTCAGCGGCCTCCTTGAAACTATAGGCCCGGATCAGATTCAGGCCGGACTCTTTCAGAATCCGGTCGCCTTCATCTACGTTGGTGCCCGCCAGCCGAACGACAACGGGAGATTTAATCTCCATGCGCTGGTGCGCTTCAACTATCCCCTGGGCGATGACATCCGTACGCGCCATCCCGCCGAAGATGTTTATGAATATCGCCTTAACATCGGGGTCGGAGTTAATGATCTCGATCGCCTGTATCACGCGCTCTACGTCGTTGATAGTGCCGATATCGAGGAAATTCGCAGCATTGCCCCCCGCCAGTTTCAGGAGGTCGAGAACGGCCATAGCGAGCCCGGCCCCGTTTACGAGGCATCCGATATTGCCATCCAGCTTAATGTAGTTCTCTATACCCTTGCCCTTGGCCTCCACCTCCAGTGGGTCCTCCTGCGCCGTATCGCGCAGCTCCTCTATATCCTTCTGCCTGAATGCCGCATTATCATCGAAGTTCAGCTTGGCATCCGCGGCCAGCACCCGGCCGTCGGTGGTGATGACCAGTGGATTTATCTCAGCTAGCGAGCAGTCCTTGGCCTCAAACAGTTTGTAGAGGTTGGTAATCGTCTCGGTCGCAGCCCGCCTCTGTGCCTGCTCGAGATTCAGATCAAAAGAGATCCCCCGTGCTCTGAAAGCATGGACGCCGACTCCGGGATCGATATAGGTCTTGAATATCTTATCGGGGCTGGTCCTGGCGACCTCCTCGATATCCATGCCGCCGGCCTCGCTGGCCATGACCACCGGCATGCCAATGACTCCGTCGATCACTATCCCCAGATACAGCTCGCGCTCTACGTCTATTGCCTCCTCTACGAGCACGGCATTCACCAGCGCTCCCTCAGCGGAGGTCTGATGAGTGACCAGCATGCTGCCGATCATCTCTCCTGCAGCCTTCTCAGCTTCCTCAGGCGACGAAACGACCTTTATACCACCTGCCTTGCCCCGTCCGCCCGCATGGACCTGGGCCTTGACCACAACCTTCCCACCGATGTCAGCCGCAATCTTCTTCGCCTCGGCTGCAGTTTTCGCAACGCTGCCGCGAGGTACCGGGACGCCGTACTGGGCCAATAACTGCTTGGCCTGATACTCGTGCACCTTCATATTCAGCTCTCCTTACTCTTGCTGGTACTCAGCGGACAAAAAAATTTCACTTGGTATTCATCCAAGTGAAAACCTTCGGGGAAATACGAATCGCACAGGGCTTGTTCTCCAGAGAATACCATATTGCTGTGCGCAGCACTGCCGTCTTTAAACTGCACACTAACAACGCCTCAACATAATATCATAATAGAACTCCACGTGCAATTCATGGCCCCGCATATACCTGATGTTGACTATTCGTAGTGCCGAATGTACAATGGGCTCGATCAGGGGCACCGGATAGTCGCTCTCGTGGTGGGCGTAGCCTAGTGGTTAAGGCACCAGGTTGTGGCCCTGGAGATCGAGGGTTCGAATCCCTCCGCTCACCCCAGCTATA
>CP070819.1:1405109-1411698 GCA_020344295.1 Dehalococcoidia bacterium
ATGCGTACCGATTCCACCAGGGTTTCACCCGCCGCGATCACGGATACCCGGGCGTACATTGAGGAGAAATATGGCGGGGACTACCTCCCATCATCACCGCGCCGATTCGCGAAAAAGGTCAAAGGCGCTCAGGAAGCCCACGAAGCAATAAGGCCCACCTCCATCCGCCGGGAGCCGGCACTTATCGAGGCTTACCTTAAGAAGGATCAACTAAAACTATATAACCTGATCTGGCAGAGAATGGTCTCCAGCCAGATGGCGGCGGCCCAGATCGACACTACGACCGTGGACATAAAGGCAAAATCTGATAAAAATAGCTATCTGTTCAAAGCCAAGAGGTCTGTGGTTGCGTTCCCCGGCTTCTTCATCCTCTACCAGGAGGGCAAGGACGAGGATGACGATGAGAATGGCAAGGCGCCGCTTCCCGAACTCACCAAAGGCGATGTTCTCAAGCTGCAAAGACTTCTTCCGGAACAACGTTTCACTCAGCCACCATTACGTTACAGTGAGGCCACACTGGTTAAAGTGCTCGAAGAGTTGGGCATTGGCCGCCCGAGCACATATGCCCCTATCCTATCGCTGATACAGGAGCGAGGCTACGTTGAGCGAGCCAATGGTAAGTTGCTGCCGACTGAACTTGGAGCGATCGTCTCGGGCCTGCTCAGCGAGCATTTCGCCGACATCGTCAATGTCGGCTTCACGGCCCAGATGGAGGAGAAGCTCGACCAGATCGCCAGCGGTCAACTGGAGTGGGTCCCTATGCTAAAGGAATTCTATAACCCCTTTGAGGAACTTGTTGTCAGAGCAACATCTACTATACCCAAGGTCAGCCAGCAGACAGACGAGGTCTGCGATATCTGCGGACGCCCCATGGTGATTAAATGGGGGCGCAGGGGCAAGTTCCTCTCCTGCAGCGGTTTCCCCGAATGCAAGAACGCCAAGCCAATAATAGTCACCGCAGGAGCTAATTGTCCCCAGTGCGGGGCCGAGATGCTCGAGAGGAGAAGTAAGAAGGGGAAACTCTTCTATGGCTGCTCCCAGTTCCCCAAGTGCAAGTTCGCCACCTGGGACAAGCCACTGACACAGCCCTGCCCGCAATGCCAGGGACTTTTGACAGCCTCGAAGAAAGGTACGGCCAAATGCACCCAGTGTGAATACGAGGGTGAACTGGGATCTGTGGAGTAGAGGATGGAAGAGCTGCTGCGTAACTATGTCAGGCATCTCGAACTGGAACGGAGCATATCTCCATATACGGTGCGTAACTACAGCCGAGATGTTCAGGGATTTCTCGATTTCCTGAAGCAAAACAGGATCGATTCGCTGGACAAAGCTGACCGTTCCACTCTACGCCGTTACCTCGGCTGGTTAAACAAGAAGGGGGTCGCTCGGGCCAGCATCAATCGCAAGGCCAGCGCCCTACGGTCGTTCTACCGCTATTTGATCCGGGAGAATCTGGTCAGTGACGAACCGCTGGCAACACTGTCAGCGCCCAAGCTGGAGAAAAGGCTGCCTACGTTTCTCACCCATGAGGAGATGGCGAAGCTGATCGAGGCTCCCGACACCTCGACTCCTCAGGGGCTTAGAGACCGGGCGATACTGGAGCTATTGTACGCCGCGGGACTGCGTGTCAGTGAGATAGTAGCCCTTGACTTGAATGATATCGAACTAAGTTCTCGCGAGATCAGAGTGTGGGGTAAAGGTTCCAAGCAGCGCGTCGTTCTCATGGGGACGCCGGCGGCAGAAGCACTGAATATTTATATCAAACGTGGCCGCATTAAACTCAAAGGAAAAACGCAAACCCGGGCACTTTTTTTAAACCGTTTCGGAAACAGGATTGTACAGCGCCGCATCCAGCGCATTATCAGAAAATACGCCCGCCAAGCAGGACTCGAACTCAGAGTTTTCCCCCACATTGTGCGCCATACGTTTGCCACCCATATGCTTGACGGTGGTGCCGATCTCCGGGTAGTACAGGACCTTCTGGGTCATGCCCGACTATCCAGCACACAGGTATACACGCACGTAACCAGGAGCCAGATCCGCCGTAACTATCTCGCCGCTCACCCCAGAAGCGGCTCACAAAAGGGGGCGCAATGAGAATACTTGTCATCCACGGCCCGAACCTGAATATGCTTGGTTCTCGGCAAGTCTCAATTTACGGTGACAAGACCCTCGAAGAGATCGATTCGCTTCTTGAGAAAGCGGCGAGCGAACTCGGGGGTGAGATCGAAATCTATCAGTCCAATCATGAGGGCATGCTTGTTGATTTCATCCAGGAGAAGTCCCCCGGGGCGACGGGCATTATAATTAACCCCGGTGCACTCACCAACTATGGGCTATCGCTGCGAGACGCTCTGGCCGACACTGCTCTGCCCGTGATCGAGGTGCACCTCTCCAATATCTACGCCCGGGAGGAGTTCAGACAGCAGTCCGTCATCGCCCCGATAGCGAGGGGACAGATAACCGGGCTGGGTTGGCGGGGATACATCGCTGCTCTGGAGATTATGGCGGCGCTGGAGGCATAGGCTGCTCATGAGCAACAGGCTCGATGGACTTCGACGCCGACTGGTCGAGAGCGAGTTCGACGCCATCTTAGTTTCACAGAGTGAGAACCGACGTTACCTGTCAGGATTCACCGGCTCAGACGGGTTTCTGCTTATCTCCCAGGATCGGGCCGTTCTGGCTACAGACTTCCGTTATATCGAACAGGCATATGCTGAAGCACCTTCCTTCGATATATTCCGGATTAGCGGGAAGATATCCGATTGGTTCCCCAAACTCTCAAACGGTTCCGGCATCCGGAAGCTGGGCTTCGAGGAAAAGGACCTCTCTTTCGACACCCATAGACAGCTAACCACGGTTATAGGCGCAATCAACGCAAAGATCAGCCTTGTTCCAACAGGGGGAATATTGGAATCACTACGAGCAGTCAAGGACGAAGCCGAGTTGAAGCTGCTGGAGGCGGCTGCAGCGCGATCCGATGCTGCACTCGATGAGGTCCTGCCATATATTAACCCCGGTATCTCAGAGAGGGAGCTTGCCTGGAGACTGGAGAGTGCCATGCGTGGTAACGGCAGCGATCCCCTTCCCTTCGAGACCATCGTGGCCTCAGGTTCCAACTCAACATTGCCCCATGCCAAGCCAACCGATAAAGCTCTTGCGGAAGGCGAGCCAGTGGTGATAGACCTCGGGGCCAGGGTAGGGGGGTACTCCAGCGATTGTACCCGCACCATCTGCCTGGGAGAGGAAGATAGCACGTTGCGCCGGATTTATGATATAGTCTTAGGAGCGCAGCTTACCGCGATGGCGACGCTGCAGGCGGGCATGACGGGGGAAGAGGGCGACCGACTCGGCCGCACGGTTATCTCACAGGCGGGATATGAGGAGAGCTTCGGGCACGGGTTGGGACATGGGATCGGGCTGGCCCCGCACGAAGAGCCCCGTCTGGGGCCCAACTCGTCAAAGATAATATCCAACGGGATGGTTTTCACCATTGAACCGGGCATCTACATTGCAGGCTGGGGTGGCGTCAGGATAGAGGACACTGTGGTGCTCGAAGAAGGAAAGGTAAGGCCCCTGACCAGGGCAAGCAAGGCATGGAGGTAACAGGATGATCGACGCCACTGAGGCCAGAAAAGGGATCACAATCGAGCTGGATGGACAGCTTTACATTATCCTTGACTATCAGCATATTAAGATTGGACGCGGCAGCGCTCAGGTCAAGCTGAGGCTGCGAGATATTCGCGCCGGACATACTATCGAACGCACTTTCCAAGCCGGCGATAATTTCAAACGCATACGCCTCGAACAGAGAAGCGCCCAGTATCTCTATCAAGACGGCGATCTGTATTATTTTATGGACAACGAGACCTTCGATCAAACGCCGTTAACTTCCAAGCAATTGGGCGACGCCCTCAACTATATCAGGGAGGGCATGACACTGATGATCTCGCGGCACGGGGAGGAGGCGGTGGGCATCGAGCTGCCGATTACCGTCGAACTGACGGTAACCGAGACCGGCCCCAGCTTTAAGGGAGATACCTCCCAGGCAGGGACCAAGCCAGCCGTCCTGGAAACGGGCATTACCATTCAGGTCCCGTACTTCGTCAGCACGGGAGATGTTGTACGTGTCGATACCCGCGACGGCAGCTACCTGGAAAGAGCATAGACCCTCAGGTGAATTGACTTGCTGAAAGCTGACCTCCACGTACACACCTGTCACTCCAAAGACTCAACATCCTCTCCGGATCTGATTGTCCGGCACTGCCTTGAGGTCGGGATTAACTGTCTCGCAGTAACCGATCACAACAGTATCGACGGTGCGCTGGAGGTGACGCGCATCGCCCCCTTCGAGGTTATCGTCGGCGAGGAGATGATGACCACTGGCGGGGAGATAATCGGCCTTTTCTTGAGCGAATTAATCCCGCCCCGTCTCTGCCCCGAGGAAACCGTCGCGCGGATCAAAGCGCAAGGGGGGCTGGTATGCATACCCCATCCCTTCGACCGCTTCCGCCCTCATTCCCGCCTCAGTCGCGATTCTCTGGAGAAGATCATGCCGGATATAGACCTGATCGAGGTCTTCAACTCACGTACTTATCTTCTGCGGGACTCTAAGCGCGCTATGAAATATGCCCAGAGCCACGGACTGCCGGGTATTGTCGGCAGCGATGCCCACGTTATAAGAGAAATCGGAAGATCGTATATAGAGATGCCCGAGTTCAACGACGTCGAGCAGTTTCGGCTTGCCCTGAGTAAGGGTAGGATGGTCATGCGCAAGACGGGCGTCTTCATCCATTTCTATAATGTCAGGAACAGGATAGTCAAGAGACTGAAGAGGACTGAATAAAATGTATAAGATAGGATGGTTCTCCTCGGGTCGGGGTGAGGGATCGCGCAATCTGCTTACTACCGTACAGCAGAACATAGCGGAAGGTAATATAGAGGCTGGAATTGATTTCGTGTTCTTAAACCGTGAGCGGGGGCAGTCCGAGGCAACCGATCAATTCCTCGATCTGGTAGACTCCCACGGCATTCCCTTAATCTGTTTCTCCTCCAGGAAATTCCGGGAGCAGAGGTGCGCCGATGCGACTGGGGACTGGCGTCTGGAATATGACAGGCAGGTGATGGAACGGTTGAAAGGCTTCGATCCCGATATCTGTGTACTCGCGGGCTACATGCTCATCGTGGGACGAGAGATGTGCCAGCATTTCACCATGATAAACCTGCATCCCGCTGCCCCGGGTGGCCCCGCGGGTACCTGGCGGGAGGTGATCTGGAAGCTGATCGCAGGCCAGGCATCAGAGACCGGAGCGATGATGCACCTCGTAACACCCGAATTGGACGAAGGCCCGCCGGTGACCTACTGCAAGTTCCCCATTAGAGGCACACTATATGACAGGTACTGGAAGGATATCGAAGGTCATCCGGTGGCCGAGTTGATCGCGAATCAGGGGGATGAAAACCCCTTGTTCAGCCTGATCCGAAAGGAAGGTGTTAAGAGAGAACTGCCTCTCATCGTAGCTACGATTAAAGCTTTCAGTGAAGGCAGGATTCGGATAGATGGCGGTGTAGTGGTCGATGCCGGTGGAAAACCTGTTGAGGGCTATTCACTGACCGCGGAAATCGACAGCATATTAGACAGCAGTCCGCGTGATTAAGTTGGATAAAGAAGCCACCTAAGAAGCCTTCGCTTCAGCCTTGGCTCCCTTCAATATCTCATCGACAACGCCGTACTCAACTGCGCTCTCGGCGTTCATATAGAAATCGCGGTCGGTGTCCGAGATTATCTTCTCCAGAGTCTGGCCCGTGTGATTGACCAGTATATTGCGGATTACATCCTGCAATCTTAAAATCTCGCGGGCAGCGATCTCAATATCAGCCGCCTGTCCCTGAGCCCCCCCCATGGGCTGGTGCATATGTATCGTTGCATTGGGCAGGGCGTAGCGCTTGCCCTTCGCACCCGCAGCAAGCAACACCGTTCCCATGCTGGCAGCCAGGCCGACGCAGATAGTCGACACATCGCACCGGATAAGCTGTATGGTATCGTAGATCGCAAGTCCGGAATTGATAACGCCACCAGGGCAATGGATATAGAGGCTTATGTCCTTATCCGGATCCTCTCGCTCCAGATACAGGAGCTGCGCGATTATCACATTCGCTACCTGATCTGTAATGGGATATCCGAGAAATACGATACGTTCTTTAAGCAGTAGCGAGTAGATATCGAAGGTACGCTCGCCCCGGGCACTGCTCTCAATTACAAATGGAATCACATTACTCGGTTGTATTGTCATTTTTATCCCCCTCTTCCTTTACTAGCGATTCAGCAGGCTCCTCTTTTTTAGGTTCTTCCTCAGCAATTGCTTCCGCTGCAGGTTTTTCCTCCGTAGCTATCTCTACCAGACGGTCAATTGCCTTCCTGATATAGAGATTCCTTCTCAGCGTCTCCCGACTGGACGGATTATCGACAACCTGTCGCACACCCTCGCTTGTTGCGTTCCCCACGATCGGCTCTACTTCAGCATCCACATCAGAATCATTGACCTCGATACTTTCAAGCTCAGCAAACTTGTGCAGTACCAGCGAACGC
>CP070819.1:1411798-1414683 GCA_020344295.1 Dehalococcoidia bacterium
CATCGTAGCTGGCGACCCTGGCCATCGGGGGGAATGGCGTTAGAGATGACTCCGCCACCGTTGCCATAAACTCTCCAGTAGTCCCGAACGACCTGGGCGCAAGATCTACTACTACCATAGCCCCGGTCTTCTTAACCGACTGTATCAGACCATCCCTGTCAAACGGAGTTAACGTCCTCGGGTCCCAGATCTCGGCTTCAATGCCTTCGCTGGCGAGATCCTCTGCTGCCTGGAGCGCCAGATGGACCATATAGCCTACTGCCGCAATCGTTACATCACGTCCCTCACGCTTTATATCACCTTTACCAAATGGAATAGCATAGTCTTCCTCGGGTACCGGACCTTCTATTCCAGTCATTGCGCATCCCAGGCTTTCCCATATCATCGTCGGGTTCTTTGCCTCACGCAGGGCAGTTCTCCATAGTCCCACCAGGTCGGCCGGTGTAGACGGGACGGCCAGATGGAGACCTGGGGCATTGGCAAACAGGTTGTGGAAGCACTGGGAGTGCTGTACGCCTCCACCATAGTTATACAAGCCGTAGCTCTGTCTGAATATCACGGGTATATCGACGGTGTTACCCAGTTTGAAGCGCCATATCGCTGCCTGGTTGATAACCTGTCCCGCCGCATCTATCAGGAAAGCTGACCACATGAGGTCAACTATAGGTCGGGTGCCCGCGATGGCGGCGCCTATCCCCGCGGCACAGGCGGCTTCCTCGGAGATACCGGTACTTACGATCCTGTGGCTGCCGAATTCATCTTTCAGATTTTCAAGCAAGGTTGGTCCCAACCAGAAGATATTCGGGTCGCGCCTCATTTCCTCCTGGATCGTTTCCATACCGGCCATGCTGTAGCTCATAATCTTGGACATGACGCTTCACCTCTACTGTTAGCGTTTAAGCATATATGTCCCGGTATACCTCATCCGGATCGGGATAAGGACTCTCCCGGGCATGCTCTACGGCCTCTTCGATTTCAGCTTCGATCGCTTTATTGATATCATCTAGCTCGTCCTGGGTGATCAGCTCGCCCTGGACAACATTTAATTCGAATTGCGTTATGGGGTCTCGTCTCAGCCAATACGATAGTTCATCCGGGCGTCCCAGCAGCCAGTCAACTTCATGCGGCATCTCTGTAAAGCAGTGGGAACGGTGGCGGTAGGTAAGAAGCTCCAGTAGCGAGGGTCCTTTGCCCGCTCTCGCCCGACTTATGCAATATTTGGCCGCTTTATACACGGCAAAGAAGTCGTTGCCGTCAACTGTCAAACCGGGGATTGCAAAGCCCGCTGCCCGGTCCGAAAGCTGCCCCCCGGCTCTGACGTTGGCGTTGTCCTGATCGACTGACCTCGCTACTTCGTACTGATTGTTGACGACTACGAATATTACGGGCAGGTCCTGGATAGCCGCTAGATTGAGTGATTCGAGAAATGCGCTCTTATTGACTCCGCCATCGCCGACGACGGAGATCCCAACCTGATCGGTGCCCCTTACTCGGAATGCCATTGCAGCTCCAACCGCTTTCCCCCCTGTTCCAACAATGCTGTTAGACCCTATCATGCCTATATTTATGTCCGCAATATGCATGGTGCCCCCCCGGCCTTTATTGGTACCGGTGGCTTTACCGAATAGCTCGGCCATCAATGCGCCCAGATCGACTCCCATAGCTATGGGGAAGCCATGGGAACGATGGGTTCCCTCCAAGATATCCCCGCTGTAGATGTCACCCTGTCGCATCGCCATCGCCACGCCGACACAGCATGCCTCCTCGCCCTCGGAGGAGTGTACCCACTGGTGCAGGACACCGGGCTCGCTACTGACAATATCTCGTATCTTCATCTCACAGCGACGGATACGGACCATCCTGCGATAGGCCTCCAGCAGCTCTTCCTTTGACATATTGACGGATTTAGGCAGTGATTGATCGAAGGAAGGACCGCGTTCATCATCATTTTTATAGTTATTATCCATTTCCCCGCTCCTTTATATCAACAGGAGATTGTCCATACATAGGAATGCGATTACACGGCTTAGACGAAGCCGGCATGTTAGCTGGACGAATACAGTGTGTGTATCCTTGGCTGTATCAGTCCGGGTATTCAGGGTGGTCGGTCAGCCATTGGGACATGTTCAGCATAGTTTTTCTGTTATAGTTCGCGATAAATTTCGCCAGTCTACATTCGAACCAGCTGAAAGGCCAATTCAGCTTCACTTTCTCCTCGAAATGCAGTCTGGTACTATCCGGCCCCAGCTTCTCGAGCCTCAATTTTCCCACAGTTCTGCTCTGGGTAGTATAGGTATAGCCGACTCCGGGTTCCACATCATGCACAGTCTCGATGCTGGTCCCTTGAATACCCAGAGGTAATTTGAATCTGACATGGCGGATAAGGCCGTTTCCTGTTTCATCACCGGGCTCTGCTATGCTTATGCCGGTGACCATTGGCTTGGCGAATTCGGGCCACCTGTCATAGTCATTCATCAATGTCCATACACGTTCCGCTGGATGGGGAATGTCGACTGAATATGCATACTCTTTCATTCTGCGGATCACCTCCTGTTAGCGATGAACTCTAGCCAGTTGAGTGAGTATTGTCAAGGTTTGAGATATCTGCATACTGGGCCGGTCATCGGAATGTCTACCTGGACATACGTTCGGTTTTAGGATTAGTGTACGCATAAAAGAGCGGGTTTTCAGCCCGCTCTTTTATTAGACCGCCAATCTGAAAAAGGAAGGAATATGCATACATAGTAGTACTATTTATCTATTGATAATATATTAAATATCTCGTATAAATGTTATGTGTACGACATCATTAAAGGAATAGAAAAAATAATGTTAAGAACTACGCATACAATGACGACGGAATAGCCGTGGCTGTAGGCACTTCA
>CP070819.1:1414783-1421752 GCA_020344295.1 Dehalococcoidia bacterium
AGGTGCTATGGTGCGGACCCTGGTCGCTATTACCTTCACTCTATCTGAGGAACAAAAAGAATAATCTGTTGGGAGGTTCAAGCATGAAGATAAAATGGCTCGGGCACTCATCGTTTCTGATTACAGCGGGGAATGGAACCAGGATCATTACCGATCCCTTCGGTGACTACCCCGGCCTCAGCTACAATCCTATCCGGGAGACAAGCGAGGTGGTAATTATCAGCCATGATCATGGTGACCATAAAGGTGCTAAGATCAAGGGGGATCACAAGGTGGTCACCGGAGCAGGACGTAAAGAGATAGCCGGGATTGAAATCGATGGTCTGAATAGCTACCATGATACCTCAAAGGGAAGCGAGCGGGGGGCGAATACAGTCTTCTGTGTCACCGTGGACGGGATGAGAATCTGTCATATGGGTGACCTGGGGCATGATCTGTCGGAGTCTGAGATTGCCGGCATAGGCAGAGTCGATATTCTAATGATCCCGGTAGGGGGCTTCTACACTATTGATGCCGGAACGGCTAGCGCTATCTGTGACAGAATTAGGCCCCGGGTGGTTTTCCCCATGCATTATAGAACGGATAAATGTGCTTTCCCTATTACCGGAGTCGATGACTTTCTTGAAGGCAAGTCAGACGTAAAAAAGCTTGATACCAGCGAAGTAGAGCTAACCTCGGAAAGCTTGCCGGCAAAGACACAGATTGTAGTGTTAAAACACGCGCAGTAGGCTGTAAGCAAGGTATCCCAACTGCCTGCTTTTCCGCCAGCCTAACCATGGTAAGGATTGTATGGTGACAATCCACTGTATCGTGCATGGATATGCAAGCGCGGCCTTGAAGCTGTGGTTGGGGACCGGTGGAATGGTGTCGTTCGAAGACCTCAAGTGACCTCAAATTGACAGCATGAAGGTGGATACATTATAATAACGCACGGTCGGGACTATAAGAAATGCCAAAGCGGACATACCAACCAAAGAAGACGCATAGAAAACGCAGGCACGGTTTTCGAGCCCGCATGGAGACCCGTGGTGGTCAGAAGGTATTAAAGCGGCGAAGGTTGAAGGGTCGCCACCGGCTTGCGGTATAGCTTGGCTACAGCGGGGGAATGGGTAAAGGGGAGAGGCTCAGGAAAGACTCACAGTTTGCTAATGTACGTGCACAGGGTAAAACGTGGGCTTGTGAGTCCGTTGTTCTTAAGGCGATTCCTAATGGTCTTCCTTGGAATCGGTATGGCTTTGTAACCAGCAAGCGCCTGGGTAATGCTGTGGCCCGCAACAGGATTAAGAGGCGTTTGCGAGAGATAGTAAGATCAGCTCCGACCAAAGATGGTTGGGATTTAGTGTTTATCGCCCGTTATGGATCAAGGACGGCCAATTATCAGCAGCTATCGTCATCGATAATGAATCTATTGCACAGAGCTCATCTAGCAGCCGATGTGAATGAAGCAGGAAGATCTGGTAGGGCAAAGTGGTGAAGAATTTAACGTTACGTATGATTAAATTCTATAAGGTGGCCATTTCTCCAAATATGCCTACCTCATGTCGTTTTGTACCGTCATGTTCTAATTATGGTTACGAGGCGGTGGAGAAATATGGGGTTTTAAAGGGTTGTTGGTTGATAGCAAGGCGCTTGAGCCGATGCCATCCGCTAGGCAAAGGTGGTATCGATCCTGTTCCTTAAGTGTTAGCGTTAACCTGTTAGATTATGTGCATCCGTTAGCGGTATTTAAATGTTTCGCATTGACAGAATCCTATTAAGAAGATCCACAGTCATAATTCTGATCCTCATAGCTGTAGTCCTTGCTGGTTGCGTTGGACCCAGAGGGTGGCCTGGCGTCGCTTCTAATGGTAATGACACTCTATTCGTAGGCACCAGCGATGGAAGGGTTCTAGCATTGGACGCTGACAGCTTGAGCAGATTCTGGGAATGGGAGCCTGATATCGAGCGGTCGTTTAGCCCATTCGATTGCGTTGGAGCTGGAAGCGGAGGGCAATTTGGAGCGGGTATGCTATATGGCCCGCCTGTAGTAGCCGATGACACTATATATATTGCCTCATACGAGGGCAGGATTCATGCAATCGATATGGATGGACGTGATATTTGGGACGAGGAGGGGTATGAAATCGGCAGCCCCGTTGTTGGCGGTCTGGCTGTAAGCGGAAATACATTGTATATAGGGGCCTCTGACGGATGGCTCCGTGCTATCGATGCAGTAACTGGCGAAGCTAAAGAAGGCTTCAATCCTTTCCGGGCTGGAGATAAAATCTGGGCGGCACCTGTTGTCGAAGAGGGAACGGTCTACTTCGGCTCGCTCGACCATAATTTATACGCAATTAATGCGGATACCGGCGAGCTCAAGTGGCATTTTTCAACCAAGGGAGGGATTGCATCTACACCATTGATTGTTGACGGAGTTATTTATATAGGGTCGTTTGATAGTAAGCTATATGCGGTTGATAAGGATACCGGCGAGCCTGATCCTGGATGGTCTGAGCCCTTTGAGGCGGACAGCTGGTTTTGGGCAATGCCTGAGTATAGCGATGGCGTTATCTATGCCTGTTCGATGGACCATATGGTCTATGCCATTAATGCTGCGGATGGACAGTTAGTATGGGGGCCCTTCGATACAGGGGATCAGATTAAGTCATCGCCTGTTATTGTAAGTGATTTGATGGCAGATGATGAGCCGGTGGATGATGTGCTGGTAGTAGCCGCAGGTAACGGTTGGATTTATGGTCTGGATTTGAAGACAGGCGAGGAGAGCTGGAACGATTATATAGACCTGGAGGCCACAGTACTGGCTCCACTCTGCGTGCTCGGGGACAAGGTATATATTAATGCTCAAAACAACAGACTGTACGCCATAGAAGGAGCGACTGGTCGACAAGATAGAGACGTTAGTCTCTCTGACTGATAACGAGAGAAGATATGGCTGAGAATGTGCCTCAGGCTAGGCGGACAAGCGGGCTCAATATAAGGAACCTTATTCTGCTCCTGCTTGTATTGCTGGTTTTCCTTTTTATCACCGGGGTAGTCTCTCCCTTAGCACTCTTTGACACTATACTTCTGAGACCAATGTTGAACTTTCTTACTTTGATATCCGGCTACTTATTCAATAGCTTTGGGCTAGCCATAATTGTGCTAACCATACTTATTCGTGTAATCACATGGCCGCTATTCATGAGGCAGATACGTTCGACCAAGGCAATGCAGGCGCTTGCACCGAAGATGAAGGAACTGCAGAAAAAATATGCCAAGGATAGAGATCGACTTAATCAGGAGACGATAAAGCTATATAAAGAGTACGGAGTCAACCCTCTGGGATGTGCATTCCCGATGCTGATACAGTTTCCTATATGGATCGGTCTATATCAGGCAGTCATCCAGGGAGTGGGAATTGCTCCGGAAAACGTGGTAGGGCTATCGAAGCAGCTCTATTCGTGGGCACCGATCCAAGAGCAGGTGCCTCTCAATAGCCACTTCCTGTGGCTTGATCTTGCAAGTGGAGATATTTTCATAGCCATAATGGTTGCTGCCAGTATGTGGGCTCTGCAGAAGATGTCCACAATGCCGACAGATGATCCCACTCAGCAGAGTACGAGCCGGATGATGCTTTGGATAATGCCCTTGATGTTCGGATTCTTCGCATTAACGCTGCCGAGTGGACTTTCACTATACTGGATATTTACTAATTTATTAAGCATGGCGGTGCAATATCGTGTGACTGGCTGGGGAGGGCTTTCGATACCATCACTAGCCTCGATAAGAGGGGGCGTTATACGGCCATCGGGCCCAACAGTGGTAAGAGGTGGTGCTGCAAAGAGTGTTGAGAGAGGTGAGGGGGCCAGCACCGAGAGCGATATTAGCGAGGAGGGTGGAGAAGTAATTACTGCGGAGGATGTGTCCTCTCGTCGAAAGAGGGTTCGTCATGGAAAGCATAGAGATAAGCGCAAAGTCAGAAGAAGAAGCCGTTGATATCGCCCTGGCAGAGCTGGGGCTCAGCCGTTCTGAGGTCGAGGTGGTTGTAGTGAAGAAAGGGAGGGGTGGCCTTTTCGGGTTAGGCTCTGAGGGGGTAAGGGTCAGAGTAACTCCGCTGGGGCAATTATCTGATGAAAATGCCGCTGTCGGGATTATGGCCAAGCAGGTATTGGAGAACCTGCTATCCCCGATAGGAATCGATGCTAAGGTAAATCTGGCTACTCAAGGTGGCGGCGAGCAGACTACGATAACACTTGATGTAGTCGGTGATGATCTTGGTATTCTGTTCGGACGAAGGGGTGAGACCCTATCTTCGCTACAGTATCTGGTTAATCTAATTACCAGCAGGCATTTTAAGTCACGTGTTGGAGTGGTGGTTGATGTGGAGGGGTATCGTCAACGGCGATATGAATCGCTACGTTTCCTAGCGAGGCGTTTAGCAGATCAGGTTAAAAATACCGGCAGGTCGGTCACCTTGGAGCCGATGTCTGCTGGCGAACGCAGGGTCATTCATCTGGAACTAAGGGATAATCCCCACGTAACTACACAAAGCATAGGACAGGGTGAGAGCCGTAAGGTGGCTATCCTTTCAAAAGGGAATAACAGGGAATAGACGGAACGTTTGTCACTGGAGAATTTCACACCGTCGCATTTTTTATTTCGCAATCTACTTCGGCGTTCATCAGGTCATTAGAATACGACGTATAATTTGATATATTCAGGAGGTATTAATGGAATTCACTAACATTGTCTATGAGAAGAAAGACGGCCTGGCGAAGATAGTCCTTAATCGGCCTGATGTGCTTAATGCTCTGGATCCGAAGACGCTGGAGGAAATGTATGAGGCTGTTGAGGATATAGAGAACGATATTTCGGTTAGAGTCGCTGTTATAACTGCCACAGGGAGGGCATTCTGCACCGGGGCTGATCTTACTGGCATCGCCACTATCCCTCCTGACAAGCCCCGTGATTATTTTCTCAGACTGTGGAACAAGGTTTTCAGTGCTGTTGAGAATATGAGTGTTCCGGTAATAGCAGCGGTGAACGGGATGGCCTACGCGGGCGGTCTGGAACTGGTTATGGTCTGTGACCTTGCTATCGCTTCAGAGGAGGCCAAGCTTTCGGATCAGCACGCTAACCGTGGCCTTGTCCCTGGTGGGGGAGCGAGCCAGAGGCTGCCGCGGCTCATAGGTGTGCGCAAGGCCAAGGAACTTCTTTATACGGGTGATCGAATTTCACCGGCTGAGGCTGAGAGACTTGGTTTGATAAATAAGGTTGTTACCGCCGACAAACTAGAGGAGGCGACCAACGAACTGGCGCAAAAGCTGTTGGCGAAGAGCCCCATGGCATTGAAGGCGGTCAAGAAACTGGTTAATCGCGGAATGGAAGGCAGTCTGGACTCAGGATTAGAGATGGAGATGCTGGCGATGACCGCTCATGGTACGACCGAGGATTTCGAAGAAGGGGTTAAGTCATTCTTGGAAGGCAGGCCGCCGGCTTTCCCGGGTCGGTAATTACCTGCAGAAGCGTTGACAACATCAGGATGTTATGCTAGTTTCAATCTGAAAAGGCGATGACGGAGACGAGTAGCCCGGTTAATCACACAGCGAGTCTGGTACGGTGAGAGCAGATATGAAGAGATCGTGCGAAAATCCCTCCCGAGCCGTCAACCGAAAGGGATAATCCGAGTAAGCTTGGCCGGTTTCGTCAGCCGTTATCATTGACGGGGCATGATAGTGTGTCCGGAAGAGTGCCCTGAGGAATCGGGGAAAGAGGGTGGTACCGCGGGACTGAAGTCTCGTCCCTGAGAGGACGGGACTCTTTTTTTAGGAGGCTTTATGTTCAAGCCGGTAGGTAGCCGGATTAGTTTTACTGAGCTCGAACAAGGGGTGCTGAGTTTCTGGAAAAAACAGCGCATCTTCGAGCGAAGCGTGGAGGAACGCGAGGGTGGGCCCGAGTATGTCCTCTACGATGGCCCTCCGACTGCGAATGCCAGCCCAGGAATTCACCACGTGCTGGCGAGGGTGTTCAAGGATCTTTTCCCCCGCTACAAGACGATGAAGGGTTACTACGCTCCCCGCAGGGCGGGCTGGGATACACATGGACTCCCCGTTGAGCTTGAGGTGGAGAACGAGTTGGGGTTGACAAGTAAACCAGAAATCGAGGCCTATGGTGTAGCTGAGTTCAACAAACGCTGTCGACAGAACGTTCTTAAATATGTCCGGGAATGGGAGGATCTCACGGATCGCATTGGTTTCTGGATCGACATGGAACACCCGTATATAACTTTTGAGAATGATTATATCGAGACCTGCTGGTGGATAATAAAGCAATGCTGGGAAAATGGCCTTATCTACGAGGGTTACAAGGTTACTCCTCACTGCCCGCGCTGCGATACCTCGCTGTCATCCCACGAGGTTGCTCTGGGATATGACGAGACCGACGATCCATCGGTTTACATAAAGTTTGAGATGGACACTGCTACACCTGGGATTAAGGAATTGTTCGGTAATGGTCAGCGATTTAGAACAAAGCCAGCCTACTTCCTGGCGTGGACTACTACACCTTGGACATTGCCCGGGAACACGGCATTGGCGGTTGCTCCAACGGCGGAGTACAGTCTGCTGGAGGGTGATAGTGAATATCTGATCGTGGCCTCAGCTCGAATAAAATGGTTGGACTTAGAAGGTTATGCAGTAAAACAACTGGTTCTGGGCTCCGATATGACAGCTAAGAATATAAGATATAAACCATTGTTTAATCCTCATGATTATGATATTGAGCGGAAGAGGTTTAAACTGCATCATAGTTCTGCGGGGGGAGAATTCCGGGGAGAAATCGAGACTCAGGAACCATATTCGTACATCACATATCCCATAGTCGAAGCGGACTTTGTGTCCATGGAGGATGGAACGGGAATCGTACATATAGCTCCTGCCTTCGGAGTAGTTGATTTTGATGCAGGTGCTAGTGAAGGTCTTGACTTCGTGC
>CP070819.1:1421852-1424648 GCA_020344295.1 Dehalococcoidia bacterium
AAGGGAAGCGATAAACCCTGGCTTAAGAACTACAAGCTGGGCCCGTATCCACTGAAAAATAGCCTGGAGCCTTATCCCCTGACGCCGATGTACAAGTTCCTGGACGATTCGGCGGATGCATATCCCGGCCAGGTTGCAGTCGAGTATCTGGGCAGGAAGATAAAATACAGCGAACTGAGGGACTATGTTGACAGGCTGGCAAATGCCCTTAACGGGATGGGGGTGCGTAAGGGCGACAGGGTGGCGACGATACTCCCGAACTGTCCGCAGTTCATTATCACCGATTTCGCAGTGTCGAAGAACGGCGCTGTCCTTGTCCCCTGCAGCACGCTTCACCGGGTCCTCGACCTCGAATATGAGATCGGCGAATCGGGGGCCGAGACAGTCGTTTGCTCTGATGAAGCCCTGAGCCTGGTCAATTCGATAAAAGAAAAAACTAAGCTGAAGAACGTAATAGTTACATCGCCGATGGACTATGCGGCAGAGGAACCGGAGGTTAAGGAAGTCCCCGGCGCACACCAGTTCAAGGACCTCATAGCTAACCACGAGCCGAAGCCTCCACATGTGGATATCGATCCTGTGGAGGACCTGGCCTATCTCTCCTTTACCGGGGGCGCAACCGGTGTGCCGAAGGGCGTGATGATAACTCATTACAACCGGGCCTGCAACGTTAGGCAGGCCCTGTGGTTGCTCGAGCCCCTATGGCCCGGTATGAAGGGAAAGGCTGCCTCCGAGATAGTAGTCCCACTGTTTCACTCGTACGGGCATCTGGGTGTTCACGGCAGCATTGCCATGGGGCTGCGAATTCTGCTGGTATCCGATCCGCGGGATATCGACCAGGCCGTGACCCTGTTGAAAGAGAACCGCCCCATGCTGGTCTATGTCGTCCCCACGCACCTGATGATGATGGCGGAGAAGAAGATCGGCAGACTTCCCGTTATGTTCATGTCGGGTGCAGCTCCGCTTCCACAGGAGGTGTTCGAGGCTATCAAGCGGGATATCATGATGCCGGTATCGGAGGGCTATGGCCTGACGGAGTGCGGCCCGCTGAGCCACGCCAATCTTTCGACCTAGTCCAAGATCACCGGCATTGTGTCCAAGGAGATACTGGGTATCGGGGTGCCGGTGCCCGACACTGAGGTTAAGATAATTGACCTAGAGACGGGGGAAGAGCTCGGCGCCGGCGAGAGCGGCGAAATAGTGATCCGGGGCCCCCAGACCATGAAGGGCTACTGGCCCAAGCCCGGGAGCGGGCTGGACGACGGCTGGCTGCACACAGGAGATATCGGAAGGATGGATGAGGACGGTTATTTCGTCCTCGAAGACCGGATAAAGGACATGGCGAACATATCGGGGCTGAAGGTCTATACGACGGAGGTCGATGACGTGCTGTTCAAATACCCCGGTGTAGCCATGGCTGCGGCCGTGGGGATACCCGATCCCGACCGTCCCGGAAGCGAGCGGATAAAGGCGTTCATCGTGCCCAAGGAGGGATACGAAGGCAGGCTGACCGCTGACGAGATTATTGCGTACTGCAAGGAAAAGCTGCCCCCGACAGCCGTACCCAGATATGTCGAGTTCAGAGATCAACTTCCGTTGACGGTTACGGAGAAGATATTTAAACGCGCACTGCGCGAGGAAGAGATCGAGCGGATGAAGGAGCGGGGAACACTAAAATAGAGGGAGGGAGAGATGCCGGCATATGCTACACCGGAATGGATCGCGGCGGTTGCGGAGAGCTACAGGGCTAACCCGGAGAACCAGGACAAGATTTTCAAGGGCATGACCATATTCCTTTCCTTTCGTATTCAGGCGGACCCGAAGTTCGGGCTGGACGAGGCAATCGACTTCGGTACTCACGTTGAGGATGGAGTGCTGCAGGATGACAGCGTCCTCATGAGCAGGGAAGACTCTGAGAAGAAAGCGGACTTCATACTCACCGCCACTCCACAGATCTGGAAGCGGCTCATACAGAAGGAGGAGGGCTTCATCTCGTCCTTCATGACCGGGAAGATTACGCTCGACAAAGGGGAGGCGCCGAAGATCATAGCGCTGGCGTCCAAGAGCCCGGCCCTGGTCGATACCTTCAACAGGGTGGATACCGAGTGGCCGGACGAGATGTCTCCCGAGAGGCTGGAGGAGTATAAAGCTCAGGTCAAGGAGTTCCGCCAGCGTCTGGGAGTCTAAGACACCAAGCCATTCTATGCCATCGCTGTTATGTCATCCTCGCGAGCACCTCCTGTGTCCTGCGCAGCCAGTAGTCCATCCCCATCTCCGTGAACTCGGCCTCAGCCTTCCTCAGGGCTTCGAGGGCCTTGTCGTTACGGCCAGTTTCGGTGTAGAACTCGCCAAGGTAGAGATATCCTATAGATAAAAATGGTTTCAACTTAAGTTCATCTAGGATTTTGATTCCCTGTATGATATTTTCCTCGGATTCGAGACTTTGTGCCGGATCGGATTTTGCGAGTATTTTCCCCAACAATACCATCGACATCCCTTCGTTCTGCTTCTCATTGTTTTCCTGGGCGAGTCTCAGGGACTCCTCAACACTGCTTCTAGCACTCTTCAAGTCACCTGCATCAAGATGAGCCATACTCTGGAGCCAATACTGCAAAGACAACATGGCACGAAGTCCCGAACCACGATGTATTTCAATACCTTTCTCGCAGTTCTTTGAAGCCCTCTCCGTCTCTCCCTGATAATAGTACCCTATCCCCAGCAGAGACCAAGCCAGCCCTGCTACGGCAGCGAATTCCGTTTGCTCGCAATACCTTATAGCGGTTTGTGAATGCTCAA
>CP070819.1:1424748-1427668 GCA_020344295.1 Dehalococcoidia bacterium
CGAAAGACCCAGGCTGTATGACTGGTCTACCGGCAAGTATTTAGGCCATGTCTATGCTGAAGCCAAGGAGAACACGAAGATCGTGGGAAACCGCTGCCCCAGTTGCAAAGAGATATTCGTGCCGTCTTCGCCCGTCTGTCCCAAGTGTAAGGTTGATATGGGTTGGGACTGGGTGGAACTCCCTCAAACAGGAGAGGTATACCAGTACACCTACCTCGTCCTGCCGTTGTGGGACCCGCATTACGGGGAAAGATGGGCCAATCCATATCCCAGTGGCATCATTCTCCTGGACAACGGTGTCTTCTTTAGACACCGGCTCGAGGAGCAGGACAAGGACAAGCTGAGGGTCGGAATGCGAGTCCAGGCTGTCTGGGAAGAGGACTATGACAAACGGGGCCAAGGCATGGGAGACATCCTTTACTGGAGAACGATCGAGGAGTAGGAGGTCAAGATATGTCTACACTACCGACCGAGAAACTGGAAGGAATGGACGTTTGGCTCTATCACGGTCAGATATTCATCCCCAACACAGATGCGGCCGGCGCCGTGGGCAGTAAATTTCTGATCGGGCTGCGGGATAGAAAAAGAATAACCGGTACGAAATGTTCGACCTGTAACCAGGTTTATGTCCCAGCCAGGTCGATATGCAAGGACTGCCTCGGCCAGCTCGACGAGTGGGTCGAGGTAAACACCAGGGGAACACTGATGACCTATACCGTCTGCAATGTAGAGAATCCGATTCAACCGATGGAAGCTCCTATTATATACGGGATAGTACAGCTCGATGGTGCCGATACAGGACTAGTACACATCCTGGGAGAGGTGGATCCCGAGGAACTGAGAATCGGCATGAGGGTGCAGGCGGTCTTCAAAGATGAACGTGAGGCCAGCATTCTGGATATTAAATACTTCAAGCCGCTGGCATGATCAATCGAATGTCACTTTGTTTAGACAGGGTAACCGGATAGGAGTACCGAGATGGAATTTGCGCTGACACCGGAGCAGGAGCAGTTTGCCCAGGAGTTCAGGGATTATATCAAACGGACGATGCCGGCAGAGGTAAGGGAGGAGATAGATGCCGGAAGAGGTATGCATAAATCCGAAGCTTATAAGGAGTTCATCTGCCAGATGGGTCGCGACGGCTGGCTCGGGATTGGATGGCCTAAGGAATATGGCGGCCAGGGCCGCACGCCGATGGAGCAACACATCTTTTATGAAATCGTAGCTTATGAGAGAATCAGCCTCCCGCTAATGGCCCTGAACGCGGTTGGGCCCGCGATAATACGAGTGGGATCGGAAGAGATGAAAAAGGAGGTATTGCCTCCGATCCTGAGAGGTGAGGTTGAAGTCGCTATCGGCTATACCGAGCCCGAGGCCGGTACCGATCTGGCGTCGCTCAAGACCTCCGCCGTCAGGGATGGCGATGACTATATTATCAACGGACAGAAGGTGTTTACGAGCTGTGCTGATTACGCCGACTACCTCTGGATCGCGGCAAGAACCGATCCTGACGCACCCAAGAAGCATCACGGGATATCGGTATTCTTCATTCCAATGGACACACCGGGTATTACCATCGAGCCTATGTATCTACTGGGTGGCGAGAGGAACAATGCCACATTCTACGATAACGTAAGGGTGCCCAAAAAATGCCTGGTCGGCGAGGAGAACATGGGGTGGAAGTATATCACCACCCAGTTGGACTTCGAGCGCATAGCGCTTAATCCCTCGTCTCCGCTGCGACGGAACATCGACGACACTATTCAATGGGCGAAGGAGACCAAGATCGACGGCACACTGGTCATAGATCAGCCCGGGGTCAAGACCAGGCTAGCCGAACTCATCGTCGATGTGGAAGTCCTCAAGATGCTCAATTTCCATCTGGCATGGCTGATAACCAATGGTGTTGTCCCTTATGCAGAAGCATCGGTAGTGAAGGTATTCGGTGCGGAACTGCATCAGCGGGTGAATCACTCGTTATTACAGATAATGCAGCAGTTCGGTCAATTACGGAGAGGATCGCAATGGGCGCCGCTCAGAGGGCGAATGGAGCAGGCACTGCGAAGCGATGTAATCCTGACCTTCGGCGGTGGCTGCAGCGAGGTTCAGAGAAATATCATCGCCATGGCTGGGCTGGGCATGCCCCGCGCTCAGTAGAGATATTCCGGTGGCTATCCAACGATTTGGAGGTCGATTCATATGAGCGAAGGAGTATACGAAAAGGTATTGGCGATGGTGGGGGAGGAGGCCGGTCCGTTCCTGGCCCCAGATGAGGTGAACAAGCCTATGATCAGGCACTGGTGTGAGGCAATACAGGACGGGAACCCCCTCTACAGCGATATGGAGTACGCTAAAGAGAGCAAGTATGGCGGCATCATCGCTCCCCCGCAGATGGTGCAGGCGTTTTGCATGGCTCCGTTGTGGCCCAAACGGGAGAGAAACGATCCCATGGGGAAGGCCGTGCAGATGATGATGGATGCAGGCTACTCGGGAGTCGTGGCAACGACCACTACTCAGGAGTATTTCCGGCCCATGCGACTGGGGGATCAGCTTAGCTTCACTCTGAAGTTTGTCAGTGTATCACCTGAGAAGACCACGAGACTGGGGACAGGGCACTTTCTGACCTCGGAATACACCTATAGAAATCAGGATGGCGAGGTGGTCTGTATTCAACCCTTCACCGTGCTCATGTTTAAACCACAGTTGTAGGAAGTCGTAGAAAGGGGCTGAACATGGCCTGGAAAAGTGTTTACTGGGACGATATCGCGGAAGGAGATGACCTCCCTGCGCAGACACGCGATATTACAGCTACTACTATTGTCTCTACAGCTATCGCCAGCCGGGACTTCCAGGACGTGCACCATGACTACGCGGCGGCCCGGGGTAAGGGAGTCCAGGACATATTTCTCAATATTCTGAG
>CP070819.1:1427768-1434093 GCA_020344295.1 Dehalococcoidia bacterium
CAAGCGCTGTTATGGTCGCGAGCCTGGGCCTGGATGCATCGGCCGCCGATGTGGTGAAATCGCTGCAGGTCCTGGCGGAACAAGAACGTGATCTCGAACTCTCGTTCGCGGGCGATGAGATCGTCAGGGATGAGCTGCGCAACTCCATACGAACAACACTATACTACCTTCCGCCACTAGCCGTAGCCCTGATACTGCTTGTCTTTGTATTCGTGATACGGAGTATAAGGCTGACATTACTCGCCATACTGCCGGCCGTTATCGCGGTCCTGTGGAGCTATGGCACGATACTGTGGAGCGGTCATAAGCTGGATGCCGTAACCAGCATAGCGCCCATGTTCATCCTAGTGCTGGGCACCGTGTATGGGCTCCACTACGTCAGCCACTTCATCGACAGCAGCTACGACCACACCGACCGGCAGCGTATTACCAGGGCGACATTAGGCATTGTCGGCTGGCCGATACTGCTGGCAACCATAACCACAATGGCCGGTTTCGCTGCTCTCACCTGGACTGACATCTATCCTGTCAAGACAGTGGGATTCTTCACGACAATAGGCATCTTCTATGCTGGAGTCCTGGCCCTTGTCCTGCTGCCGGCACTGCTCAGCATAGTCAAGATATCGAAGATGCCGCCCAGAGTCAGCCACAGTCGGGTGGCCCGGCTGGTTGTAGCCACAGCGAGGCATCGAATCCCCATAATCGCCCTGTTCCTGGTCATCGTGGGCGTCTCGGCATTTTACATACCCAGAGTCGAGGTGGTCTCACACCGGTTAATGTACTTCAAAGAGGGCTCGCAGATCATCACCACATACAGCAAGCTGGAGAACAACTTCGACTGGTCCTTCTCACTGGTAGGGGAGGTAGCTGTGGATGGAGGGATAACAGCTCTGGGAGATCAGAATCAGGCTCACAAGGTGCTTGCTGTGGAGAGAGAGCTGGAGAGTCTGTCGTTCGTGGGGAGTGCCTACTCTGCTTACGATCTAATCCAGGGCGCGAACCTGATGATCACAGGGCGGGATGAGTATCCCGAGGACCTGGGACATATCACGAGTCTCGCGTCAACGATGTCTCCCGAGTATATAGCAAGCTGGGTATCATCAGACGGTTTCCGCCTCGTCGTGCGCACGGAAGAATTGAGATCGGACGATATCAGCGAGCTCAATGGCTTCCTCGAAGACCACGGAGACACCATCCGTACTATCACCGGCGTACCCGTGCTCCTCGATGACCTGAACAAAGCTGTGACACAAAGCCAGATTCGCAGCGTAGCATTGGCTTTCGGATTGATATTCATCATACTCCTGGTTACGCTGAGGAACCCCCGTGCTGCTGTGGCAGGGCTGCTTCCCATAGTGATTACCGTCCTCGGCATTCTGGGCTTCCTCGCGCTGAGCAGAATCCACCTGCACTTTATAACCGCCATTCTCTCAGCCATCAGCATCGGAGTGGGCGTGGACTATTGTATACACGTTCTGCTGGGTATCTACTCGTTTCGCCGGGACGGTGCAGGCTACAGGGAATCCGTTGACCGGGCGCTGTCCGTAGTCTCAGGCCCGGTAATTGCCAATGCTCTGGGCATTACGATCGGTCTTTGCACGCTGTTCCTCGCCCCATTGAAGCTACACTCCGATGTTGCCGCTGTTTTGTGCCTCGCCATGATGCTCTCGGCCCTGGGTGCCCTTCTCCTCATACCACAGTTCTACTCGTCTGAACCAAAACACCAGGAATAACACCATCCGGTTAAGGAGTAATGACAGAATTCTTGCATGCACTGTGAGGTGCAGTATGGCGTATAAAAGGACGTCCTGGAGAGAGAAACTGGAGGACAGTAAGAAGTTCCCCAAGATACTGCAATTCGATCCCAAATTCCCCTGTGGAAGAGCGCTGCAGAAAATGGGAGCCAGGCCCGGTGATTCGGTAGTGCTTCCCCCACCCCTTGAAGTGGATGAAATCATGAGGAACGTTCCCCGGGGCAAACTGATTACGCTGAACGAGATCTGTCGGCAGCTTGCCGCCAGGCACAATACCGACTACTGTTGCACCCTGACCACCGGAATCTTCGTCATGACCGCGGCAAATGCGGCCGAGCAAGCCAGAAGCGAGGGGGAAAAGAACACTACTCCATACTGGCGTACATTGAAAATGAATGGCGAGCTGAATGAGAAATATCCGGGTGGCGCCGAAGCGCAGCGGGAATTACTGGAACAGGAAGGACACGTGCCTGTTCGAAGAGGTAGAAAATATGTTATCCTGGATTACGAGAGTTATCTGGTGGAATGAGTGCTATTAACACCAGATGTGGCATGAGTTAGTTAACCTGCCTCAAGTTCCACATATCCTGGAAATAATTCAACTATTGCAATCTATCCTGCAGACTGCGGAACTTCGCCCCGGTAATCAAAGTCTTCATTAGCACTCTCACGTGCTCTTTCTCCGCCTCTATCACCTGTAAAAGCGTGGGATTTTCACCGAGCATATCCCTAACTGCCTGGTAGAATCCAAGCGTGGCTTTTTCGAAGCCAAATGCCTTTTCCAGCGCATCATCCCTGTCTTCTATTTTATCTACATTCTGAAACGGTCCGTGACTGCGAGAGAAGAACTCTGATATGGACATCGCTTTAACATACTCATGTTTCTCGGGAGCTTCAGTAACCCCCTCTTCCTGAGGTACATCACTCAGGAACCGGGAGAACTGAGCCTTGTGGACCTCCTCGTCTTTAGCCAATCGCGAAAAGATCTCGGCCACCTCTTTATTGTCGGAGAATTTCTGGGCAAGACGGTTATAGAACTTGATTCCGTTATCCTCGGTCGCTACGGCGAACTCTATGCAGCCCTTCAGCGTAATATCCTCTATCATTCTCGACCTCCATTCAGGGTAATAAAGACATGGTAATCAATCGATCTGAACAAGTCATAAAATCGGCCTGAAAAAGGTAACAAAGTTGTCACATTCTCGATAGTCGCTGATAAAACGAGAATGAATTTTGTTTCATTCAAGTCTACCGAATTCGCCCCACCGCCGCCATGTATATGGCGAACTCGTCTTTTCCGTCTAAGTCCAGCAGACGATCCATTTCCTCCTGGTCGTATGCGGCGACAGCACAGGTGCCGGCACCGATGGCTTCACAGGCCAGATAGAGGTTTTGACAGACATGGCCCGCATCCAGAAGTATCACTTTGTGGGCTGCCAGACCGTACCTCCATTCCATTCGGTAGGGTATCGTCGACCAGATGAAGATCACAGCGGCATTTGCCATCCAACTCTGATTCAATGTCGCGCGTACCAGCTTCGAAGCGGCCTGTCCGTCCCTGGATACGACAAGAAGCTGATGTTCCAGGGGCAGATACCTGTAGAATCCGGTATCCAGACCTGACACATTTAGAACACACAGGTAAGTTTCCAGTGCATGTCTGGCTCCGGCGGACGGGACTGTTCGGAGAGCATGACCGGCATCCAGCTGCTGTTTTACGCCCTGGGTTATCCAGAGGAGGTAAGACAGTTCCTCGTGTGTAAGAGGCCGGCTACTATACTTGCGGCGGCTCTCCCGGTTTTCAATGGCTGACAGCAGGTCCGTTGCAGGCAATCTATTGAACTCATGCGGCGGGAGCAGGTCAATGCGCTCCGAGTCAGGGGTATACGGTTTGGCAATGGGCGGGGGAGGGCGATTCCGGCTCTGATCGGTCCTGAAGAAATCGATGGTCTTTCGTATGCTATCCTTTAAAAAGTATCTGCTCTGCTCCAGCAAATCATCCGGCATGCTATCCCCCTCAATCGTATTCTTCCAGAGTGGAGACTATGTACCGCAATCTTTCAGCTGCGGGTTGGGACAGGCCGAGGCTGTCCAGTGCTTCCTCCAGAGCGGCCGATGTGCCATAGCCCCCGATGTAACCGTTGACGCGGGCTACGGCTGTCGAGTTCACGAAATCAATTTCATCGGGATATATCGTCCTATACTCGCGCAACAGTTGAGGTTCCCCACGCAGGTAGTATTTCTGGTGATATGCCTCAGCCAGATAGAAATTGGAAGCCGGAATAATCTCCGTGAGAATCGGTTTCCCCTGTAGAGCTTCCTCGCGTTCTTTCGTCTCTTCAGCCAGCCTCCCCTGTTCTTCATTATGATAGAAGACAATCGACATATACTGCCGCGACCATGGGCTTGAACAGGGATTATGACTGCGCCAGAAAACATCCAGGAGATTTCTGTAGGTGATCCGTTTGGGGTCGTAGTCCATCTGGATCGTCTCGGAATGATCTCCAAGCCTATAGTAGCTGGGATTATCCTGCGTTCCACCGGCATAGCCCACGCGCGTGCGAATCACGCCGACCATGCTCCCGAACCGGGAGTCAGGGCCCCAGAATCAGCCCAGGGCAAAGGTGGCCGTCTCAATCACTTCCGGCACCTGTGTATCTATTGATGGAATCGATATATCCAGATCCATGGTCTTGTTCCCCTCATTCATCGTGCCCTCCTTATTGCAGCTTTGAATAAACAGTGCGGCAATAATAATAATGGCCAGCGGAATTATTAATGGAAGCCATATAGATTTTGCCAAGCCCTTCATTATCTAGGTCTCTGCGGTCTCGGCGAAATCCAGCGCAACGGAGTTGATGCAGTAACGAAGTCCTGTCGGCTGCGGGCCGTCCCCGAATACATGTCCCAGATGCGCCCCGCAGCTGCGACACATCACCTCCGTCCGCTCCATTCCATGGCTGTCATCAGTGGCCGTTTCAATATTACTCTCCGAAACGGGAGTCCAGAAGCTGGGCCACCCGGTACCCGAATCGAACTTGGTATCGGAGCTGAACAGCTCATTACCGCAGCAGACACACCTGTAGGTACCATGCTCCTTGGAGCCATAATATTCGCCAGTAAACGGCGGCTCCGTTCCTTTCCGTCGTGTGACCTCATATTGCCTGGGGGTCAGGATACACCGCCATTCCTCATCCGTTTTCATTACCCTGCCGGGCATACAAATACCCTCCTTACCAGCGCTCCACTTTCAGCTATATATCTAAGTCTATATCATCGATTGATCGTAAGATGTGACTTTTATCTCTCCGGTTAGGGGGGATTCCCCAATCCACTTGAAAGAAGTACAATAGCGACCTGTACGAAAATTATTAAAATGCCGGAGCAATGGGGAGCATCCGACAATCATGGTGGAAGCCGTCGGGGGAAATAGTGCCGACAGCTACCTGCTGTCCACGGGAGCGGATATCTGCCGGTAAATGGATGCGGCGACGATCACCTTGAGATCGCTCGAGCGTCCTTGCTCTGCCTTCTTCAGTGTGTGCTCAAACTCCAGCGCCATCGTCTTACCGATATCCTCGGTCTCGATCTCATATAGCGTCAGATACTTACCCTGACCTTCGCCCGGGCTATTATTCTCGTACCGAGTCGCGCGCATAATACCGGGAACCTCCAGCATATCTGGAACCTGGACCTCGTCATACCACCGGTTAAATTCGTCCTCCCGCGCGGGATCCGCACAGTTGGTCTCCACCGCCAGCAGCCATCGTTCCATTTTACTCCTCCTCTCGATATACCCCAGTATTACGCTTAGAACCTGTTTCAGCATTATATATTTCGCGATAGCATGCCGCAATAACTGCCTTGGAAAATGTTATGTATGCGAATAGTAGAATGCTATTACTAATATTGCTGATGGTAACTTGCGTCTTGATATTCGGATGTAGTAACGGTGGAGATGTTATCACCCCACTGATTTCGCCTACATCTATATCAATATCTAGTCCTGAAGATGTTGTTCATTCGTTTTTAGCTGCTATTGATGCATTGGATGCTGAAGCTGTTGCACAGCATTTCATACGAGAACGACGCAATGATATGCTTGATAGAAGCGAACACATATTTAGTCAGGTTGAGGATATTTCCATATCCAATTTAAGTACAGATTTAGTCTCAGAATCTGACAGAGAGGCTATGGTACAAGCTAACTACGACTGGACATTCTTCATTACATCTGGCGGGCAGAGGAGTAGTCACAGACGAGAACTGATGGATTTGGTAAAAGAAAATGGGGAATGGCTTTTAAGACTGGTTACGGCCATACCTGAAGATACGCCATCTGCTCAGGGTAGCGAAGAGTAACAAGTAGATATGGACGTAATTCAATTTATAATTAGTGACTATTACGTGGACTTCTTGACTGTACCTAATGCAGCTGGTCTACTAACACCGGAAGGGGAGTATGCTTTGATATATTGCAACTCAAGTCTCACTGGAGAAAACGGCTAAGTCTCTCTGCTCGCTGTGGATGATAACATCCACATGTAGGGGCGGTTCGCGAACCGCCCCTA
>CP070819.1:1434193-1441762 GCA_020344295.1 Dehalococcoidia bacterium
GAGGTCATATAGATACCCAGAAAGGCGAGCATGGCCCCGAAGCTCGAGCCCAATGCCATTTGAAAGGTGATAATTCCGCGTATGTTGCTATCTTTTAACATCGTGGCGAAAGGGGTTGAAGGTTCTTTGTGTCCTTCTTCCTCGGAGGAAGGTTTCCTGCCGGGCAAGAAGAAGAAGGCAATGAGGAATCCGAGGCAGCTCAACACCCCCATGCTCAGGAAAGTGGCGTCCATTCCGAGCCCGTCGTGAACAATACCTCCCAGCATCGGCCCGACTCCAAATCCTATAATGAGGGCGGTATTGAATATACCCATGTATCTGCCCTCGTGGCCGCGAGGCGCCAGCTCGCCGACATATGCGAATGCGGTAGGTATCACCATTGCCGAACCTACCCCGCTTATGATACGAAAGAACACGAGCTCCTTATAGCCGGGGGACCAGAAGTAGCCTATCGCTGCAATTGCATAGACCAGAAGCCCGATCCAGAGGAAAGGCCGTTTGCCGAACCTGTCGGAGAACTTGCCGACAAATGGCATCAGCGGGATCTGGGACAGGGCGAAACCGCTGAAGGCGAGCCCGAGCCATATTCCGCTGGCCCCCATGTCCTTGGCAAACACAGGCAGAAGCGGGCTCACCATGGCTATTCCGGCAATGCTGATGAACAGCGCCAGCCAGACAACAATGAAGGGCTTGTTGTGTAAAAGAAATCGGGCTAAACTCGGTGCCAGCCCGACCTCCGGGTTCTCCTGATCTGTCATTAGCTAGAAATGTACATATGCGCTTTCGGACGTATTCCAATCAAACGCGCAACAGTGTTGGGCAGGCAATCGTTTAGAGTATATCAGGAATTACGTATTACCTCTATATCCTGAATACAATGGACATTGTCTATAAGTGTTTTCCCTTCCACACCCGCCCGCCCATATATGTTTCCGGGGGCTTGAAGCCCCGGCAGTCCCCGATCATCCGCAAGGTGAGCATGATGCTTCAAACCTGGAACCCTCGCCTATCATTCCCGTGCAGGCAGCAATCCAGCTCCGCCTAGGTTTGGATTCCTGCTTCCGCAGGAATGACATATGCCCTTTACACAGGTAGGGAGAGTGCAGCGGGGAGGTACTCAAACGTATTTTCATAATTCACATTCCGGACGGCCGGTTTCGTTTGTCTCTAACCACCGTACCGCTACATAAAAATGATTAGGACAGTAAGAAATCTATTAAAGGTGCTTGACAAATGCTTACAAATCCTGTACGACATTGCCACGGGAAATTTGTGCGAATTCGTTTAACGTTGAAGAATAACGGCTTGAAATTGGACGAACTGGATGCTCAGCGCATTGCCGATATAGTCAATGAACTGTTTGTATCTGCGGAAATAAGTTAGGAGGTTCACAAATAATGTCCACGCAGAATTTCATCGTATTATGGCTTGGGGTGCTTGAGAGAATAAGCAAAGACACGAGGGTACTGGAGGAAATAAAGGATCTATCTCTGGCTATAGTTTTATATTTCATGGACGTAGATGCTTCACTCAGTATTTCAATAGCAGGAGGGAAACTGAGCTTCCAGGAGGGCGAGCTTCCCGGTTATGAGTCAAAGGTATTATTTGAAAGTAAGACCTTCGAGGGAGTAGTTACAGGCGACGTAAACCCTATGAAGGCAATGCAGAAGAGAAAGATACAGATAGACGGGCCGATCGGTCCCATGATGAATCTCCTTTATCTGCTTCCTGCTATGAAAGACAATCTCCAGAAAGCCAAGGAGGAATAAAGTTATGATGGCCAAGCAAGCGATCCTGAAGAACTCCTGTTGGTTTCAAGATGACTATTAGCTCTTTCTATTTAACATCGGGCACCAATTCAACAGAAGGGAGGGTCTGGTTATGAAGGAGAATTACGATGCTATTGTCGTTGGTGGCGGTATTGGAGGCTTGATCACGGCCGGTTTGCTGGCAAAGCGAGGTCTGAAGACATTAATCGTGGAGAAAGCTCCGGCTGTAGCCGGAACGTGCCGCGCAATCGAATGGGGTGGATTTCGAGCTGATATGATCGGTAAGGTGCAGACTGCCTACTTTGCGAAACCGGAAGACACCTGGCTTTACAGGGCGTTTGAGAAGGTTGGAGTAACACCTGACCTAGGAATTGTAGAACGGCATATCATGTCCATTGGCAGGAAAGGGCAGGTAAAGCCTGAATTTTCTTTGTTTGATACCGGAGCCGGAAGCGATGCCTTGATCGATCTGCATAGCATAATGACAGGTTTTGAATTGAACCCGAAACAGAAGACAGAGTTGGAAAGAGTCCTTAATGAGATGGGAACCATATCTGAGGAGACATGTAAAGAGTTTCTTGATATGGGTTTCAAAGAGTGGTCTGAAAAGAACGTTGGCGACATTGTTATTCAGATGTTCTTTCTAGGCACCACACTTCTGGCCGGTCTCGATGCCTCGGATTTTGCTGCCGGACACATGATGGGAGCTATGGGACCCATACACAAGGGCAGTTTTTGCTTTGCCCTTCCACGTGGAGCATTGATGGAGGATGGACTCATCGCCCCTCTGGCCAAGGCTGTTGAACAATTGGGATGTGAGACTATTACAAACACAACCGTAAAGAAAATAATCATAGAGGATAAAAACGTTGAAGGCGTCTGGATAATCGATAACAATACAATGCTCAGCTATCAGGTAAAAGCACCGATAGTGGTATGTGCCGTTCCGATTTACCACGCTTTTGGCAGGTTTTTAGAGGAGAAGGACTTTACCGAAAGTGAACTTAGATTCGTTAATATGATTATGAATGGTCAACAGGAAGACTATTGGGGCGTCTATTTCCTGAAGGAGAAGGTTGTTCCCGATGACTTTCCAGCATGGTCGCACGTCTTCGATTTCAGAACCGGAGGACCGGTCTACCTGGGGGACCTGTGGATACCTCTCGGTGCATCGCAATGGCTAGGCGCAACCGGACCGAAAGGGAAACAGATAGTGGTTATGTACATGGTGGGTGGGAGCGAAGGACATTTTGAAGAGGACTACCCCTCTTATAAAACTCTTACGGAACAGACGTCTCAATTCGAGTCGATAATAGACAGTGAAATATTACCGGGATTTCTAAAAGCAGTTGAGCATCGTGGCCATTTGCTAATGCCAGGATGGGGGCGGTTTAGTTATCTCACACATGATCCAAACGATACCCTTGAAGTAAAATCCAAAGCCGTGAAGGGACTATACTTCGCCGGTGATACTCCATATGTCCTGGGATCCCTACTCGGACTGGAAAGATGCGGCCGCGCAGGCATAGAATGCGCAGATGCAATTGCCCGAGACCTAGAGAGGAGTTAGTACCAGTCAGACCCCAATTTACATTGCATTAGAGTGCATTATGAAAGCAGGAATCAAATAGGAAGATATTACGCAAGCCAGGTTAGTACGTCGCAAAATGCGGCAAGATTGACTCTACAGTGGTCTCATCCGGTGCGATAATAAGAAGAACATCGTCTCCGCTTCTACTCAGGTAGATGCTCGTCTTCTGATCGTTCCACCACTTCTTCCCCCGCTCGCTTAGAGTAAGGTCCCAAGTGCCGAGGCTTTTAGTATCAACGAGATCAATATAAGCGCTGAAAAATTCCTCCGCGTCCTCATCCGTGTCCCAGACAGACTGCATCACCAGTAATCCTCTACGATCCAAGTCCTCCCAGTAGACATAGCGATCGCCGTCCCAGCCTTCAGCAGCTGCACCCGCAGTGGCGTTATCAAGAAAGGTCTGTATATATAGCCTTACATTAAGCTCACCGAGTACGTCCGTATCAAGCTGCGACCATTCCCCGCCCAGTGCTGACTGCAGGTCGGGCATCACTACCTCTTGAGGTTCGTCATGACCTAAATATTTGTCTACATGAATGAGCTGTTCGGTCGATTGAGGTGGATTTGCATATGCCTGATTAACGGCATCCCAGCCGCCCTCCAGATAAAGCTGCCCCACGAATTCCATTCCTACAATATATGGGAACAAGTAATTGGCAGCGATAACCAGTGGCGCCGACTCAAGCCTTTCGTCCCCGGTTGGGTCCACCTCCGCCCATTCGGCTATGCCGATATACTCCATGGCATACAGGAACGATATAAGCGTGGCATCGCCCTCTAATAACGATAAAGTAGCCATTGAGATATCGGAATTGTCTTGCACATCAAGTGGAAGTGTTCCGATGTCAAAGTGCTGGTGCTGCAGGTTATGAGCGTATTCGTGAGCTAATGCTATTTTCTCCTCGATGTCGATGTGTTGCAGGTCTCCACGAATTACCATTTCATTGGCTTCATGATCGAATGCTCCCATGGTGTCGCCCTTGGTAAGCTCTATGATGAAACTAACAAGATCGAAGTCAGGTTCGATCATGTCAAGGGTCACCAAAACAGCCTTATCTATAGCCAGCTCCTCTGCGGCACCCTCTACGAACTGTTCTTCCAGCCAGTCTGCGAATTCAGTCGGTGGCAGAAATCTGAGGTTTGTATCTGCTAGGGGAGACAGTTCGCGAAGCTCAGAGACCACAGCGGAGATCTCTCCGAAAACAGGCACTATGGGACCACTCGGTTCTATAGTTTCTGTAGGTGTTGATGTCGGAATCGGCGTACCGCTCGATCCATTACAGCCTGACACCATTACCAATACAATAACTAGAGCGGTGATAATCCTAAACAATCGAACATTGCGCATATTTAGTAACCTGCAGAGATCCCTGCTGACACGTACTCCGATCACGGCTCTGATAAATCTACGATTATATGAAGTCCCGTAGATTCAGGGGGTGTGCACTGCCCATACTAGAATAATATAACTTTTAGAATTGAAATTCTACGGGGAAAGCATCAGTACCAATTACATACTGTGAAAAGAATCTTACCATTCATAATCGTGATGAGTGGCCCGAGCGTACTCTTTGCTCAGTTTCTGCCTGGTTTCCGTAAGCCGGGAGCTGATAATCGCACTGAGGTTCCGCATAATTATATAACCAATGCGCGGGTACTGGTCGAAAAGCTGCTGCAGATCCGAGCCCTTGATGTAGATTTCATCAGTCTCTTCAATACACTTTGCTGATGAAGTGTAGATATATGGCTCTACCAGTGCAGACCACCCGAAGACCTCTCCAGCTCCCGTCTTATAGATAATAACCTCCCTGGACCACGGCTCGAAGAGTTTGACCACAAGATTCACCTGACCGGTACGGCAGAGATGGAGGTCGTTTGCGCGCCAGTTCTGTGTGAAACAGACAGAGCCCTCTTCTAAAGTCTTCTCATTACAAAGCTCCGATATCCTCTCAAGCTCACTGTCTTCCAGATCCTTGAAGATATTAAATTCCTTCAGAACTTGGATGTCGACCATCTCTTCCCTCCTCTCCACCGTGTGAATATTGCTTCAAATGATAAACACTAGGGTATAGAGAAGTCAACAGACCGAGAGCAACGTGACTTTGACAAAGTTGCCATCCCAAGGAATCCAAGTGAGATGAAAGTCACATACTGCTTACGCCCTTTGCATCTAGTATAGAAATGATAGAATTATACATGGAGAAAAACATTATACTGTTTGTGCCCTGGCAGAAGGAGATACCGGGATGCAGGAAGAAACTGAAGGTAAAACGCAATATAGAGGCTCTGCAAGCAAGGAAGAGATCGAGAACAGAAAGAAAGATATAAGAAACACGCTCTGCTGCCCCTACTGCGGGGAGAGGCTGAAGAAATGGCAGGTGCCCCAAACGCTGTTCACCGAGTGGCCTAACGAGTACATGTACGTTTGCCTAAACGATGAGTGTTCTTATTTTGTACGGGGCTGGGATGTAATGGCAGCTATGGGCAATCGCTGCTCCTACCGTCTGATGTACGACCCGCTGACAGACTGTTGCCAGCCGATCTCCGTCTTTAACGCTGACAATCTCAAAGACGGGATCATTGAAGAGGAGTGACTACCTGTAGGACGCGAGATAGTGAAAAGCCTCAGCAGCGCTGTTCCACAGAAATACAATTACTAGAAGTACCCCATTTTTCGTATCGCTCAACAGTAGAGTATTCTATTGTTCAGATTCCATTGTGCAGATCACTAACGCCATACGACCTTATATTTGCGTGGAACATCATACAGTGCAGGATTGGCCTTCGTGACGGAGCGGATCATTATATGAGTCAGAGGCCTAAACACAGGCTCCATTTTTATCACGGCGCGCAGTATCAACTCCACTAAAGGGCCGAGTCCCTTCAGTACTGGGTTAACAGCTCCTGCGAGAGGCTCCATAAGCCTTGCCGCAATCTTGAGCAAAGGGCTGGATAACCTGAGAACGGCGTCCAGAATCCATAGAGCTACCCCTAACATCCCTCTCCTCCGTGCAGATACTGAAGGTTCATCCAGACCAAAACGCTCGTGCTCCCAGTTATAGTAATACCTGAAAAACATCTTCACCCATTTCGCAATTACCGATGGGTCTCGCCGTATTGACTGGAGGGTGCACTTTATTAACGGGGTGCCTGCGTGCGTGAGAATACCGAATCCAAACTGATAGTGCACCCGAGACCGTAGTTCTTTTCGATTGTGGCTTTCCTGAGCCTTGCGTAGGTTCCATCTGCCGGTGTTGGTAATCACCCACTGGATAATGGGATGGGACTTGATCTTTTCGTCATAGCTCTTTAGAAAAGCGGCCGATGTATCATTCACCTTTATCGCTTCGATCGCTACATCGGCCGCTATGTCGGCTGAAAACCAGGCACAGGGCACACCGTCACATAAGCCAGTGCTCTCAAGCCCGGCTGCATCCCCCGCCAGCAACATGCCATCAGTATGGTTGGGCATGTTTCGCAGCCTGTCATCCAGCCCCACGAATATCTCGAATCCCTCAAACATCCTCGCACGCAGCCTGATACGGGGAGCAACCTCATCCCTCCACCAGGGTAGCTGAGTGGTGATATTCTCATGATACTCATCGAACAGCTTTCTTAAATTTGGCGACCGCCCATCATCCATTCTCAGACACTGATCCTGCATCCAGTGGATACTGTTCCTGTAGGGCCAGACCATCAGGCCATTGCCATGGCCGAGAGGTGGCGCTATCCGCTGCTCATCGAACCCCCAGCAGAACCTTATGGTGTGTCCGAAAACTCTGTCCACATCTTCCTTTTGCATCTCATAATCATAGGTATCTGCCAAAGAGATAACCTCAGCCGGGTACTTATCTCTCACCCCTGCTTTAACGGCCAGCAGGCCTTGAGAGCCCTCACAATTTATTACTACCTTCGACTTAATTCTATCCGTCTTATCCGTAACGACGCCCTGGATCGATCCATTTTCCTTTATGAAATCTACCACTGTCGTAGACGTCCTGAGTTCGGCCCCTGATTTAACGGCCTGCTCCGCCTCCCATTCACAAAACGGTTTGCAGTAAGTGTTATAGCCAAAAGCAAATACCGGCGATCCAGGCCTCGGTATCCGCAACTCAACTATGTCGATGTCTCCGGCTTCGATATCATAGATCACATAGTTCCTCATCCCATCCACCTGCCGTTCTATCGGAGGATTGCCATCCCTGATGA
>CP070819.1:1441862-1447832 GCA_020344295.1 Dehalococcoidia bacterium
AATTGACCCTAGGAACAGGCCATTTACTACGAGCTCCAACTTATTGACTTCGTGGAAAGCGAGTATCAGCACTACCAGTATAACTGCCAGTGCTGAGCGGCCAGCCGTTAGGCGCAGCGGCAATCTACCCGCTATTTGCTCGAACAATGTCCCATTCCTATCCTCCGAGGTAGAGCCTAGCGACCTCTGGATTTCCTAGCAGATTTTCGCCGCGATCCTCGATCTGGTTCTGCCCCGAAGCTAGGACGTACCCTCGATTGGAGAGCTTCAGTGCTTCATGGGCATTCTGTTCCAATAGGAGCATAGCCACACCGGTTCTGTTGATTCCGAGGATCTTGTCCAGAACTAAACTCACCATATTAGGAGCGAGCCCCGCTGAGGGCTCGTCCAAGAGCAGTAGAATAGGGTCCAACATCAGAGCTCTTGCCAGAGCCAGCATCTGTCGCTGCCCGCCTGAAAGCCTCCCTGCCCGCTCATTAGGTCTCTCGGCTAGGTCTGGAAACAGATCATAGGCCTCCGCAATTCTATGACGATAGTCGTCAGTCCGCACAAAGGCTCCCATCTCAAGATTCTCGTGGATAGTGAGGGAAGAGAAGACATTGCTGGACTGCGGAACATAACAGATCCCCTTGCGCACGATCAAGTCGGGCGCCATGCCGGTGATGTCCTCCCCCCGGAAACTGACCTGCCCCTGCTTAGTCTGCACCAAACCAATAATGGCCTTTAATAGGGTGGACTTCCCTGAGCCATTGGGCCCGATAATAGTAACAATTTCCCCCTGTTCCACAGTTACGGAAACACCATGGAGTATCTCCGTCTCCCCATATCCGGCAACGACGTTACTGACATCGAGTAGGTTCATTCACTCGACCCGCCTAAGTAAGCCTGCAATACCTGCTGATCCTGCTGCACTTGTTCCGGTGAGCCCTCCGCGATATTTTTACCGTTACTCATAACGATAATGGGATTACACAGTCTCATTACGAGATCCATATCATGCTCAATGAGCAGAAAAGTAAGGTTTCGTTCTTCACAGGCCTTGCGTATATATTTAACCAGCTCGTTCATTAGCGTAGGATTTACACCAGCGCCTGGTTCATCAAAAAGAACCAGCTGTGGTTCAGCCATCAGCGTTCTAGCAAGCTCCAGAAGTTTCTTTTGCCCTGATGAGAGGTTGCCAGCATATTCGTTTTTCAGATGCAGGAGGTTCACAAACCGCAGTACCTCTACAGCCTTCGCCTCGATCTCCTTCTCCTGGCGCTTGACTCTCCACGGCAGAATCCAAGGATTCCAGACACGTTCTCCCGACTGCTTACCGGGCACCAGCATAAGGTTCTCCAAGACAGTCATTCGCTTCAGCTCTCGGGGTATCTGGAAGGTGCGTACTATACCCTGGCGAAAAATCTGATGTGGTGGTCGTCCGTCTATTCGCTTGCCCTCGGAGAGAATCTGCCCACTTGTACACGGCAAGAAACCGGTAATAAGGTTAAAGATGGTAGTCTTCCCCGCACCATTCGGGCCGATCAGCCCGGTAATGGTGCCCTGTTGCACCTGAAAGGAGCAGTTATTTACTGCTCGTATGCCCCCGTAATCCTTAACTAAATCGCATATTTCAAGAATAGGTGCCATTTCTTTCACCTCGTCACAGAGTAGAATATGACAGTATATTCTGTCAATACACAATAAAGCAATTCTGGCATACATTCACTTATGTGAAAAATGAAATAGCTTTCCATCACAGCTCTTCCAAGGGATTGCCGCGTGTATTACTGTTGCTTCCATTATAATTGGCTGTATAATATTGCGATTAATATTTTAATCGCGTAAACAGCTTTTTTACCCCAGAGGGGGATTTTTTCCGAAGGAGGCACCAATCCATGATCGACATGAGAAGCGACACTGTGAGCAAACCGACGCCGGAGATGAGAGAAGCGATGGCTCAGGCGGAAGTAGGCGATGATGTCTATGGTGATGATCCAACGGTTAATGCACTTGAACAGAGCACGGCAGAAATCCTGGGTAAGGAGGACGCCATCTTCATGCCAACCGGAACCATGGCCAACCAAGTTGCACTAAGAACCCATACCGAATCAGGTGACGAGGTAATTGCGGATATTAACGCGCACCTATACAGGACTGAAGGAGGCGCTCCCGGAGCTCTATCCGGTTTGATGATTCGCCCCATAATGGGAGTAAATGGCATTTTCACAGCAACAGAAGTTGATCAGGCTATTCGCATACCTCACAGGTTTATGCCAAACACGGTCTGGCCACCCACCAAGCTGCTCTGTATCGAGAACACACATAATGGGGGTGGAGGTACTATCTGGCCGATTGAAAGCATTCGCGACGTTGCCGCTGCAGCTCATAATCACGGATTATATACACACCTCGACGGAGCGCGCTTATGGCATGCGTCAGTAGCTACAGGAGTCCCTGAAGCAGCGTATGCTGCAAACTTTGACAGTGTGAGTGTCTGCTTTTCCAAGGGTCTGGGAGCACCAATGGGCTCAGCATTGGCAGGTAAAGCCGATTTTGTGAGGCGGGCACGCCGTTTCAAACAGATGTTTGGCGGAGGATTCCGTCAGGCAGGCATTGTTGCCGCAGGCTCCCTTTACGCATTGGAACATCATCGGAAACGCCTGGTCGAAGACCATGAAAAAGCAAAGGTATTTGCAACGGGGTTAAAGGCTATTCCAACGATTGATATTGATATGTCTCTGGTTCAGACTAATATCGTTCGTTTCCGTGTCTTAACAATTACAGCATCCGAGTTCGTTGATCGCTGTTACGAAAAAGGTCTCCACATGCTTCCTTCGGGTCGTGATCAAGTACGAGCCGTTATGCACCTTGATCTGCCTATGGAAGAGGTTGAAGACGGGCTATCGATTATCGAATCCGTTTTGAAGTAGCATTATTCAATGCTTATATAATATCAAATAAATCCGGATTACATTATATTACAGATACTGGAACAGCTTGCACTCAGCTACCATCACCGAGATCGCCAAGTTCGTAAAGAGCAACAGCAATGCTTACCAGGCCCGCTGTCTCCGCACGCAATATTCGCCTGCCCAGGCTTACAGGTGTGATTCCGCAATCCCGGGCAAGTTCTAATTCACGGGCGGAGAAACCGCCCTCGGATCCGATAAAGATGCTTATACCATGCACACCCTTTGTTTTCGGCAAATCCTTTAGCACAGAGCCGATGCTCTGCGCCGATTCCCCCTCCCAGGGAAGAATCGCTGCCCCCGCTACTGTCTTGCAGGCTTTATCTAATGACATTATGTCATGTAAAACCGGGAGTCTCCCCCGTCGGGATTGCTGCGCCGCCTCGAGGATGATGCTTCTCCACCTGTCAAGCTTGTTGTCAGTAGGTTTGCCAGGCACGCACCGCTCACAGATCATGGGGACAAAACCCATCACTCCTATCTCGGTGCACTTCTGGAGAACCAGGTCAAAACTGTGTCCTTTCAGTAGCGCCTGATACAGCGTGATATCGGTCCCAGGCTCACGCTCAGCCAGTGCCTTGTTTGTCACTACCCCTTCTAACTTGCCACGGTCTTTACTAACAAGCTCCACCTCATATTCCCAGCCGCTGTTGTCGAGGACAAGAATACGGTCGCCAGCGTTGAGACGAAGAACACGACGCAGTCGATGAACCAGGCTCCCGGGAATAGCTACGTTTTGCCCATTAATGCAATCTTCGGGAAGGAAAAAACGGTGCATAGAGTTCGACTCCGGTCCCCTATCAACCTGAAAACGAAAAGGGCATCATTCGGCAGTGTGCGATAACAGAGCGCAGCGTACCTTCAAGAATCGCTGCCAAAGGTATCCTTGACCTTATCGAAGAAACTCTTATCGTCTGGAGTTAGCTTGGCCTTACCCAAAGTCCTCGACAGCTCTTTGAAGAGCTTCTTCTGATCCCGGTCCAGGGACTCGGGTGTAACTACATGAACCCGTACCAGTTGATCGCCCCGTCCACGTCCGCGAAGGTGCGGTACCCCCTTCTCCTTGAGGCGGAATATCCTGCCGGTTTGACATCCCGATGGTATCTTGAGTGTGAAGTCGCCGTCCAGCGTAGGTATGTCGATCTCGTCCCCCAGCGCCGCTTGGGCGAAGTTTACCGGTAGCTCGTAGAGGATGTCGGTCCCATCCCGCTTGAAGTACTTGTGCTTATTCACCGACAGTGCAACATATAGATTCCCAGATGAGCCTCCGTTCTTGCCCAGATCGCCCTCACCGCTCAGCCGAATTTGAGTGCCGCCATCAACGCCTGCAGGTACTTTTATCGAGATCTTACGGGTAACCCGCTCCTTGCCCTGCCCCCGACAATTAGGACACGGCCTGGTTATGATCTTGCCCTCACCATGACACTGGCTGCAGGCAACAACATTTATAAACTGGCCGAATATACTGCGCTGAGCGCGGCGTACCTCGCCGGTCCCGTTACAGGCAGCACAACGTTCCGGTTGACTCCCGGGGGCGCTTTTCGTGCCACGACAGGTCGAACACGGCTCCATGCGCACTATTTCCAGTTCCTTTTCGCACCCGAAAACTGCTTCATCAAACGAGATAGCCATGCTGTACTTCAGGTCTCCGCCCCGCTGAGGGCCAGAACGCCTCGCAGTCGTTGCGCCGCCGAAGAAGGTCTCAAATATGTCACCGAATCCGCCGAAGTCGAAGCCTTCGAATCCACGGCCACCGAATCCCTGCGCGCCGGCGTGCCCGAACCTGTCATAGGCAGCGCGCTTATCGGGGTCGCTGAGGACCTCGTATGCCTCGTTCACCTCTTTAAAATTCTGCTCGGCGCCATCGTCCTTGTTACGATCAGGATGGTGCTGAAAGGCCATTTTCCGGAACGCTTTCTTGATATCAGCCGCGGATGCGTTCCGGTCGACCCCGAGGATCTCATAGTAATCGCGTTTTCTGGCCACTATATACAACCACCATTCATTTATTCCCAACCTTATATTATAATTCACGCACGCTACAGGTACAAGTTAAACTACGTTACGAGTGTACAACGAACTCCCTGCCTTGATTTTCGCAGTCTCAAAGGTTTGCGCCCCTTAAAGTTACCCCTGCCGGGCATACCCGCCGGCATGCCCGGCAACTCTCGATAACCGGTCCTTTTGGTAAGCGCTCGAACATCACCGATCGGCACAAGGCCTGCTCAACCTGACCTTCTTCGATGGCCTCGGCCGGGCAGGCTTGTATACAGAGAGTGCAGCCGTTGTAGCAAGGCTCCCAGTCCAATATAGAGTCAGGTGTCAGGTTGACATCCGTCACCACCGACACAAGATGGACTCGATTACCGTGCTGTGGTGTGATCAGGAGAGAATTTTTCCCCAGTCGTCCTAATCCCGCTGCTTGAGCCGCATGTTTGTGCGAGAGATCACCACGACCATAACTCCTGTTTGATTCCCAGTGGCGGTAGGGTTCGTCAGCAGGCACCGGGATTGCACTTCCGCCCTCAGACTCAATAAAAAGAGCAATCTTACAGGCCAGCACATCAAGTTGCGTATGGACGATTTCCAATGCTCGATGGTAGGCTGTAGGGGAGCCGTCTAGAGTGCTGGCAGGAATACGTACTGCACATGAGATTACAGCCCTCGAACCAGGCAGAATGTCTTCCGGTTGATGCCCCATTGGTGCCTTGTCGAATCTGTCAACCGAGGCAATCCCTACCATGTCCGCACCTAAGTTCACGGCATATTGCTTTAACCTTTCAACTATAGCAGTCATCTTATCCCCTCTTCCTTTTCGATATATGTATTTTTTTGCCTCCAATTATAACAACCCTTAACTTTGAGTTAGTTGTATAATGTTTAATACGCATACAAATAAACAGGTTAAGCGGTGTAAGGATAATCTACTGAACAGTAGTAAAAGTAGCAGCAGTCGAGTGCGATTCGAGGTTGGACCATAGATCTCTCGGTAATATTGCTGCTTGCTGATACCCATAAA
>CP070819.1:1447932-1453623 GCA_020344295.1 Dehalococcoidia bacterium
GACCGGCTTGTACTGCAGACCCAGGGTCCCGGCGAGGGACATGCCCGTACATCCCGAGGTCTCCGTCCAATGCCCCAGCCAGGCGGCATCGATATCCTTGGGCTCGACACTGGCATCTTCGAAAGCCTCAAAGCAGGCATCTACCATCAGGTCCGAGACGCTTTTGTCCCACAGCTCCCCGAACTTGGTACAGCCTACACCGACTATTGCTACCTTATCCTTTATGCTCTCCGCCATTTCATGCCTCCTTGACCCTTATCGGCCGGGCCTTCCAGTAGTAGTTATGGATACCTCTGTCGAAGAAAAGCTTCCTGAAAGTCATCTCCACGGGCATACCCACCTCCACCGCATCGGGATCGCGATCGGTCATATCGAACATTCCCCTGCCGCCTCCCTCGAAGTCGATGATGAGGTTTGTGGCCGGGGGATCGGGGGTGGTTGCCAGGAGATCATGGGTGAAGTTGAATATCTTCGCCCTCTTGTCTGCGAATTTATAGTCCTCGAATTCATCCTTGGCTTGGCACATCACGCAGATCCTGCTCGGGGTGCGCCCCCCGGCACTGGCCGGAGGTCGGTACTGAGCAGACCCACACTTCCTGCACTTCACTCCGTAAAGGGGCAGGATCTCTTTACGATCCCTTCTCAACGCTGACAATGAAGTTGGAGTCAGTTCAGGGCGCTGTGCTGCTTCCATAGGTATCAGCCCCCGCCAGCGTAGGTACTTCTCGTAGTTCGTGAGCATTGTTTTCGATTCCAGGTGAGCCTTAATTCCACGCCGGTCTCTTGCTTTTTCAATCGCTCCGGTTACCTCGAGGACTAAGGCATCCGCTCCGTTCCCATAGCTGGCAAAGAGGATTTTATCGCCGGCCTTGGCCTCCTCGAGCGCCGCTACCAGCATCATCATCGCCAGTGCGGTGCCCGTATTCCCAACGGTCATAAACATGGGGTCCTGGACCTGTGCCGGGTCGAATCCCAAAGTCCTGGCCAGCCTGGTATGCGCCCTAACGTCCAAGGGTGAGTAGTAGACTGCCTTGGCGAAATCGCCTGGCTTGAGGTTGCACCGGCTCATGGCCCCGGATATGGCATCGGCGATGATGGCCGAGTATCCCGTGTCAAGGACCATGCGGTCTTCCCAGGAGCGGACGAAGGTGTCGGTACTGGCCCGCCATACCCCTGAAAATTCATCACAGATAGAGTAGACAGCCTCCACGCTGGCAATTACGTCCTCATCTCCCATAATAAAAGCAGCGCCACCGTCACCGTAGCTTTGTTCCATAAGCCCGGATGGCGCCCCCAGGCGCGTGTCAGCGGCAGCTACTATGATGCGCTGGGCTGAGCCGGCTTTGATGGCATCCAGGGCACAGGACATAGCGGCTGTCCCAGCACTCAGCGAGCCTCCGAAGTCCGCAACCTTGATTTCTCTACGGAGATCGGCGACTGCAGCGATAAAAGCAGAACTCTGCTTCTCGCTGTAAGGGTGGGTGGTGCTGGCGAAGAAGAGACCGTCGATTGTACGCGGATCGGTACCGCGCATACAGTCAAGTATTGCCTCTACGGCCATGGTGATGCTGTCTTCATCGTAGCTGGCTATCGCCTTCTCGCCGGGGACGGACATACCCAGCATGCCTATACCGCCCCAGGCTCTATGGAGCTCCGAGCGGCCCAGACGGTGTAGTGGTATGTAAGCACCGTATGAAGTTATTCCTGGCATTAAATACCTCCTTATCAGGCAGTTCCTGCTTGCTAATGTGTCTCAAGTGAAGAACATATCGAGGTGGAAGAACGGGACAAGTCTGGCATTGAGGTAATCCGGTTTGCTGTTGGGCTTTGAATGGTCAATGCTGCTCTTGCTCAAGCTCTCAACCCCACAGATGACTCGGTGCGGAATACTACGTGGTCGGATTCGCTGCATTGTGACCCCGCTAGAATCCGTAAAACGAACCTGCTCCTTTTAAGGGGCAGGGCAGTTCATGCGGCAGATATCTCAAACCCATCGCAGGCGAGATCAATAGGCAACTTATACCACCGCCACTGCAGTTTGTCAACATGCGTTGTACTGTAGTCGAATGTGCAGCCACAGGTGGCAGAACTTCTTCTTTCTGGACAGTGTTATCACATGCTTTATAGTTATTAATACGTTACAAGAATTAAGTGTTGTGGTGCTAGAAAATGGGCGGCATTTGTATTAAGTCCAAGAATTAATTAGGCAAGTCCACCTATTATAAAGCTAAACGGACTATTAATGCGGACTTTTAGGACTGTTAAAGTTATCTTAGCTAAGTATAATCAGTCCCTAATTGAGGGACTGGCGGATTCAAGTGGAGGAGATGCTTATCTCTAGGGCTCTATATCGATCACGGTCTTGATGTGCTTCGCATCCGGGTCGGAGAAGGCCTGCTGGAAATCGCTCAGGGGGTGACGGTGGGTGATCATCTCCTGCAGCATACCATCGAAGCGGGAGTTTATCGGGCCGATATCTCGCAAAGCCATCTCGAAATGGGTACGGTTGGAGTTGACGCTGCCGACAATGACCTGGTTCTTACGCACCAGCTCGGCTACAATCTGCGCCGCGTCTATCTGCATCAGCAGCCCTTCGCGCGGGATGCCGGTCATCACGTAGATGCTGCTGCGGGACAGGTGGTTGATGAGCTGCAGGGCCATATCGGCGGCCCCGGAGGCCTCGAACACGATGTTAAGGCCGCCGGCAATCGAGCAGGCATCGAGCACCTCTTTGGCGGTCCTGTCGCGGGCGTTTACGTACGTAGCGCCCAGGTGTCTCACCATATGCGCTTTTATATTTTCCTCCGGGACTATGTCGGAGACGTAGGTATTTACCTCATGAAGCCGGAGCAGGGCGGTAGTGAGAAGCCCTAGTGGTCCGGCGCCTACTACGAGAGCATTGAGGCATGTGCCCCAGCTCTCGGAGGTAAAGGCGTGCTCGGGATGGGGGCACGTCCAGGGAAGCCGTGACTGGATGATTCTGATCTGTTCGATCCCCTTTTCGGCGATGCTCAGGGGCTCTGTAAAAACCTCGAGTTCCATTAGCTCCGGGGGCACCTTGACGATGTACTGCTCCTGATCGACTGCGTACTCGGTAAGATAGCCGTCCAGTTTATGTATCCCCCGCTCTGTATAGAGGCCAGTCATACACATGTCGCTCTGGTTGTGCAGGCAAGGGTGGCACTGTCCACACCCGCGGCGAACAGTCATAGTTACAAGGTCGCCGGGTGCGACTCCTTTCACTGCACTTCCTACCTCTTCCACTGCGCCCACCATCTCATGGCCCATGGCCATGCTGTCCCGACCCTCGGCGATATCGTGAAGCTGGTGGCGGATGATGCTAAAGTCAGTGCCATCCAAGCCGACCTGCCTGATTCGGACCAGCACCTCGTCCGGCTGCTGTATCTCAGGTTTAGGCAGATCTAAGGAATGCACCCCTTCCTTTCCCTTGACAATGCCTACGGCTAACATCTAAATCCCCCTTAATCTGAAGCGAGCCTTTCTCATATCGTTACTCGGCTTTTTTGACAGCGTGGCCACCGAACTGGTTGCGCAGGGCTGCCAGCAGTCTTGCAGCGAAAGGCTGGTTCTGTCGTGACCGGAACCTTGCCTGCAGGGACTGCGTTATAATCGGCGCGGGAACACCGAGCTCCACTGATTCCTGTACCGTCCAGCGTCCCTCACCTGAGTCCTCAACATAAGCCTGGATACCGTCGAGCTTCGGATTGTCCTGCAGCGCCCTGGCGGTGAGATCAAGCAGCCAGGAGCGTATGACGCTGCCATAACGCCAGATCTCCGCGATCCGGTACAGGTTCAGGCCGAACTCCTGTTTCGCCTGCATCAGCTCAAATCCTTCCGCATATGCCTGCATCATGCCGTATTCGATCCCGTTGTGGATCATCTTGACATAATGACCGGATCCGCAGGGCCCCACGTGGCCGTAGCCTCTGTCAGGTAAAGGGGCCAGCGACTTAAATATGGGCTCGATATGACGGAACACCCCGGTATCGCCACCAACCATCAGGCAGTACCCCTCCGCCAGACCACATATCCCGCCACTGGTGCCCACATCGAGAAAACTAATCCCCTTATCCGCCAGAGCAGCGGCCCGGCGCATGCTGTCCTTGTAGTAAGAGTTGCCGCCATCAATGATGGTATCACCTGAAGATAGCTCAGCCGCCAGACTGGCGATTGCGCTCTCGGTGGGATCACCTGCGGGGACCATGAGCCATACGGTTCGTGGAGCAGCGATCTTGGACACCAGATCGGCCGCGGAGGTTGCTTCAACCGCTCCCTGCGCGACAACCGCCATGACAGCTTCAGGTACGGGGTCGTAGACAACTACTCGATGACCCGCTTCCAGCAACCTGCGGGCCATATTGCTGCCCATACGGCCCATGCCTATCATTCCCAGTTCCACGGTGCCTCCCTTCTCACCATCGATGTCCAAATTGGCCGCTCATTATCTGGCGCTGACTTTAGCTTTCCCCTTATTCCCCCCTGCCACCCTGCAGCGATCTCCGCTCGATGGACAAGACCTTATTCAGTCGCCGCTGATGCCGCTCCTCGCCGCTAAAACCGGCATTTAGAAATGTTGTGGCCAGCTCCTTGGCCAATTCCAGGCCAACAACACGGGCTCCGAGGCAAAGGACATTCATATCATCATGCTCGACGCCCTGATGCGCTGAGTAGGTATCATGGCAGAGACACGCCCGCACGCCGACCACCTTGTTGGCAGCGATACAGGCCCCGACCCCGCTACCGCAGATGATGATGCCGCGCTGGGCCTCTCCCGAAGTTACTGCGCGAGCGACCGCCTCAGCGTAATCGGGATAATCGTCGTAGGGATCCAGTGTGCGCGTACCCAGGTCAACAACGTTATATCGCTGCTGCAGCCAGGGGCTCAGCTCATCCTTCAGTAGAAGTCCTCCATGGTCGGCTCCCAGTGCAACGGTTAGACTCATGACTTCCTCCCCTGTATAATTCCCAAAGCCTCCTTGACCATATGCTCAGCAGTCAGGCCAAGCTGCTTATATATCACCTTCGCTGGAGCGGATGCCCCAAAACGGGACAGGCCAATTGCCATGCCATCCAGACCAACGTATCGCTCCCATCCCAGCGGCGTACCGGCCTCTATCGAAACACGGGCTCTGATCTCGGGGGGTAGGACTTTATTACGGTATGCCAATGGCTGGGCATCGAACAGACCCCAAGACGGAAGTGAGACTACGCGAGCCGCAATGCCTTTTTCCTGCAGCAGCCGTCCTGCCTCAAGGGCGATGTGGACTTCCGAGCCAGTGCCAATCAGAATGGTTTCTGGGGTTGCACTCGCTTCCCACAAGGTATAGCCACCCTTACGCAGGTTACTTGCGGGGGCCATCTCTATACGATCCAGTATCGGCAAATGTTGCCGACTTAGTATCAGGGCAGTCGGCCCGTTATGACGCTCCATAGCCACTCTCCAAGCTTCGGCCGTCTCGGTTGCGTCCGCAGGGCGGATCGTTACCAAATTGGGAACTGTCCTCAGTCCCATGAGCTGCTCGATAGGCTGGTGCGTCGGTCCATCCTCACCGACACCAATGGAATCGTGAGTAAATATATATATGACACGTATGCCCATCATTGCTGCCAGTCTTACTGGAGGGCGCATATAGTCGTAGAAAATGAGAAAAGTACCTGTATAAGGGATAA
>CP070819.1:1453723-1457762 GCA_020344295.1 Dehalococcoidia bacterium
AGAAGTAGTCGCTACCGCGCTTTGCGTTGCCGTCCAGAAGTTTCCGGGCTTTATCCTGCAGCGTACCAGTCATACCACCAAAGCATAGAGTAAAATTAATTCATATTCAATGCAGGAACAGAAATACCGCTGGCCATTTTTATGGTATGATAATAAACGGGGCACGCGCCCCCTTATTTTGACAGGTCCGCGATCGCTTCGCGTAAAGCCTCTATTTATAACAACGAATGGCTCAAGAGCAAGACAACTCAACAGAGCAGGTGCAGACGGTCGGCCTGCGCACATTGCCCCGACAGCAGATAGTCATCACTTTGGTCGGCGTCCTGCTGGCCATGTTCCTGAGCTCGCTGGACCAGACGATCGTCGGCACTGCGATGCCACGGATCATCATCGATCTTGGCGGATTTACGCAATACACCTGGGTGACCACAGCCTACATCATAGCATCCACCATCACCGTGCCCATCGTAGGCAAGCTGACCGATATGTACGGCCGCAAGTGGTTCTACGTCGCCGGACTTAGCGTTTTCATGATAGGCTCTCTCCTATGCGGACTGAGCCAGACCATGACCCAGATTATCATCTTCCGCGGGATTCAGGGTATTGGCGCCGGCGTTATGATGGCCAACGCATTCATCGTCATCGGCGACCTTTTCCCGCCTGCCGAACGCGGTAAATATCAGGGCCTCATGACCGGCGTGTTCGGCCTGTCATCTATCATCGGCCCAACGCTGGGCGGATTCATAACCGACAGCCTCTCCTGGCACTGGGTCTTCTTCGTCAATATACCTTTCGGCGTCCTCATAATCAGCCTCTTCGTATTCTTCTTCCCCAATTTCCGCCCCAGCGACAGGAAGCCTAAGGTCGACTTAACAGGCGTGGTGCTGTTGATACTCTCCGTCGTGCCGATGATGCTCGCCCTGACCTGGGCCGGGGTGGACTATCCCTGGGTTTCCGTGCCCATCATCACTATGTTCGTCTTTTCCGTGGTGATGGGTATCGTCTTTGTGATCAACGAAAGCCGTGTTCCAGAGCCCATTATCCCGCTGTCCATCTTCAGGAACAGGATCGTAAGCGTGTCTTCAGTCATCATTTTCGTAACGGGCGTGGGTATGTTCGGTGGCATCGTTTTCATACCGCTCTTCTTCCAGGGTGTACTCGGGATGTCTGCCACTGCGAGCGGCAGTTTCCTCACACCTATGATGCTGGGGCTGGTGTTTGGCGCACTCATCTCGGGGCAGTTGCTCTCCCGAGCGGGGGGCCACTATCGCATCCAGGGAATATTCGGCCTCGCAATAATGGCGACAGGACTGGGGCTGCTGTCAACGATGAGCGCCGAGACTAGCTATGGGACAGCCGTGACTTATATTATTATATTAGGCCTGGGGCTGGGCATCTCCATGCCCCTTTACACCATAGCGGTCCAGAACGCGGTACCCTATGCCATAATGGGAGTGGCTACTTCAACAACCGCTTTCTTCCGTTCCGTGGGCGGCGCGTTCGGACTGGCCATTTTGGGCTCCGTCATGAACAATCATTTCGCCTCCGAATTGCTCGGCGGCTTCTCGCCTTCTATAAAAGATATCGTACCTCCGGAAAAGCTGGATTCTCTTGCCCATAATCCTCAGGCGTTGCTCGATGCCAGTTCCGCCGCTGAATTAGAGAAATTCTTCGAACCTTATGGGGAGCAGGGGATGGTATACTTCGGACAATTTATGGATGGAATAAGGATGGCTCTTAATTCTGCCGTTACTCAGGTATTTCTTATAAGCCTCTTCGTTTTTATCGTCGCCTGGGTTGCCAACCTCTTTCTCAAAGAAATCCCTCTCCGCAAGACACATGTCTAGAGCCGACATCAGGACAGCCAGGCATTCAGACGTCTGAACATTTGGGCTCTTCAGTGCCTGAGCGTCTATATCGTCCCCTTGGTGCTGGGGATATCGCCCTCGCGCCGCTCGTCGATGCAAGTAGCAGTATCCAGAGCCCTCGCCAGCGCCTTGAACAGCGACTCGACCCTGTGGTGGTCGTTCACCCCGCTGAGCATCCGGACATGGAGGGTCAGCTTGGCTTCAGCGGCAAATGTCTCCAGGAAGTGCCGGATGAGATCTGTATCGAGGCCACTTATATCTCTACCCTCGAGCGGAGTATCGATAGATGCATGCCCCCGGCCGCTGATATCTACCGCTACCAGTGCCAGTGCCTCGTCCATGGGTACCGCGGCATGACCCATCCTGACAATGCCCCTACGCTCGCCTAGCGCCTGGCTGAACGCCTGTCCCAGGCATATAGCAACGTCCTCGAGCGTGTGATGCTGCCCTACATCAAGATCCCCCTTCGCCTCGACGTTTATATCAAAAAGGCCATGCCTTGCTATCTGGTCGATAAGATGATCGAGCATCCCTATTCCGGTGCTCGCCCGGCATCGGCCTCTGCCATCTATTGTTATCTGCAGTTTGACTTTGGTCTCACCGGTCTCTCGGCTAACGGTAGCTTTCCTCTCAGCAGCCATTCTAGCCTCCTTCCCACTTGGCCAGCGCCCCGATCAGGGCATCGGTATGCTCCGGCTTGCCCACGCTGATACGCAGCATGTTCCGCAGCAGGGGTGTATCGAAGTATCTGATGAATATGCCCTTACTCTCCAGCTCCCGCTTTATCTCTCGGGCGTCCCCACGGGCAACACCGCACAGAATGAAGTTAGCCTCAGAAGGCAACGGTGTTAGTACTCCCTGCTCTTTCAACCTGGTGGAGAGCCTCTCTCTTTCGTTTACAATCGCCGTGACATTGCCGCGCAGGTAATCGATGTCTGCCAGCGACTCCCTTACAGCAATCATCGCCGCGATGTTGACGTTATAAGGTATCTTTATCCTGCGGATAATCTCAGCGATCTTTAGCGGGAGGATTCCATACCCTGCTCTGAGGCCGCCCAATCCCGCCCATTTGCTGAATGAGCGCAGTACTATGAGATTGGGATACTCCGTTACCAGAAGGGCAAATGTTTTCCCACTGAACTCGAAGTATGCTTCATCGATGACTATTGCTGCCCCCGTATCCATCAGTTCCATGAGATCGCTTTCAGGGATGACATTGCCCGTGGGATTGTTAGGGGAAGCGATGAAGATGACCTTTGTGCGGTCATCGACAGCGGATTTAACTCCGGTGATGTCCACCTTATAGGCATCGCTTCGCGGTACACTAACCGTTACCCCGCCACAGACTGCCGTGCTGAAGGGGTACATGCCGAACGTGGGAACGCAGTTGATTACCTTATCTCCCGGTTCGAGAAAGACACGAAGCACCAAATCGATCAGCTCATCGCTGCCGCTGCCGGCTACAATGTACTCGCGCCCGACACCCACGTATTTCTCCAGCGGCGCCTGCAGTTCAGTGTGCAGCGGATCAGGGTATATATGATAGAAAAGGTATTTGGACAGCGCGCTGTGAACCCGTGGGGAGCAGCCATACGGGTTCTCGTTGCCATCCAGCTTGATCAGCTCCTCGACAGGAACGCCTGAGCACTCGCTAAGCACGTCTAATGGCGCAATAGGCTCATAGGGTGTAATCTCTCTCAAATCGCCTCTAATGAGGCCCTCAGCGTCTCTGGCGGGGTCAGGGGTCATCGTTCTCGCACTCCATATCCAGGTATTCAAGTCTGACCTCTATCGAACGCGCATGGGCGGTCAATCCCTCAGCCCGGGCAATCCTCGAGGCAGCCGGCCCCAGTGCCTTCAAAGCGCCATCATCCAGATCGACAAGTATGGAGACCTTGAGAAAATCAAGGACACTAAGCGGCGAGCTAAAGCGGGCCGTCCCGCCCGTAGGCATGACATGGCTGGGTCCAGCGCTGTAGTCGCCCAGAGCCTCAGGCGATTCGATAAATATGCCCCCCGCATGACGAATCTGGTCAAGGTATAGTCGCGCGTCCTTCATCATCAGGCAGAGGTGCTCGGCAGCACACAAGTTTGCCAGGTAAATGGCCTCTTCCATATCGGCCACGACAATTATCGCCCCGTTGTTTTCCAGCGACTGCCGCGCGATGGCA
>CP070819.1:1457862-1461077 GCA_020344295.1 Dehalococcoidia bacterium
AACTCATTCCACTCCCACAGGCGCCGCAGTGAGCGCAGCCAGCGCCCCCCGTTACCGATGGGGAGGCTGGCCACAAGGCATTTGACCCTCCCGTCCATAGCGGCCACGGTAATGGCATGGGCCCCGCCAAAGGAAGTCCCGTAAAGGCCCATCCTGTCCGGGTCAACCACCTCCTGCATGCGGAGGAAAGTCAGAGCATTCCGGATGTCCTCGACCTGTTCCACAGGGAACAGGCACCCCTTTTCGCCCCCGCTCTCGCCCCACCCTCTGTAATCGAAGATAAGGCATGCGTATCCCGCCTCACAGAATGCCTGAGAGAGCAGGGGCAGAAACATCTCCTTCGTTCCGGTGTATCCCTGGCAGAGAACGATTCCTGCGGTGCGTCCCTTCACCTTGGCAGGGAGATAGAGAACGCCGGCTAGTTTACATTCTCTGCTGTAGAATTCTACTTTTTTCTCTTCCATAGCAATCGTTGAATACCTGCAATTCTACTGGGTATCGAGTCCTGTAAGCGCCAGACTGACATCCCAGAGGCTTTCCGCCACGGCTGTGTCGTAGGACTCCGGCGATGACTCGATTGCCTTCTTATTGACGTAGTATTTACCCGTAACACCTTCCGCCTCCGGTGACGTTGCCAGGTAGATCACTGTCTCAGCGCCTTTAAGCGGTGATTTCATAAACGGCTTGGCTAATCTATAGATATATTTAATCGCACTGGGAAAATCCTCGGCCTTGTCCACGAATTCTGTGGCCACAACTCCGGGATGCAGGCAGTTCGCCGTTACCCCTGTTCCCTCCAGCCTCCGGGCAAGCTCATAGGTAAATAGTATCTCAGCAAGTTTTGAATGGGCGATTGCATGGGAACCGCTGTAATGCCGCTCCAGTTGAAGATCATCGAAGTTAATGGTTGCTTTGCTGTGATGCGATCCGGTCATGTTGACTATCCTGGCGGGGGCGCTTTGCTTCAGCACATCGAGCAGCAGATTGGTGAGCAGAAAATGGGATAGATAGTTCACGGCAAAGGAACTCTCGATTCCGTCCGCCGTAACGCGCCGCTTCATAAAAAATGCACCTGCATTGTTGACCAGCACGTGCAGGTGCTCATATTTTTCGAGGTATTGATTCGCCGCAGCGCTCACGGAGTCCAGCGACAGGAGATCTGCTAACAGCAGATCCACGTTAACGTCGCTATACTTACGCCTGATCTCATCTATAACGGACTCCCCCTTGCTTCGATCACGGCATACGAGAATAACGGTTGCCCCTAGGCGGGCCAGCTCCAGAGCCGTGGCCTTTCCTATTCCCGAACTGGCGCCGGTAACCATGCAGATCCGGCCGCCCATGCTTGAAGCAGAACCCTGGTTTGCTCCTGTTGATGATTCAGCCACTGAAATATCCCCCGAGCGAACTGACACATAAGTATAACATCTTAAAATTTAGAATCAATCTGTTCCAGCGAAGCCGATTATCCCAGCAGATGCTTCATATCTTCTGGAACAGGGAAGGTTGGATTCCGCAGCTCACGTATATCATCGAGTCGATTTAAGATGACCCCCCACAGGCCCTTCAGGTCATCTCCCCCACTGAGGATGTAAAAGCGTCCTTCCCTGATCGCCTGAAGCACCTGGTCCGCCGCCGTTGCCGGAGGAATCCCCTTCGCCAGCGATTCGTTCGTTGCATTTGTGATAAGGTCTGCAATATCGGCACTCCTCTTATCATCATGCTTGAAGCGGTCGGGACGGTTGCGCTCGGCACTGCCTATACTTGTATTCACGGCCGTCGGCAGGAGCACCGATACTCCAATCTTGGAACCGCTGAGAACTAGCTCGTGATACATACACTCGCTGAGAACAACGACGGCATGTTTGCTGATGCAGTAGGCCGCCGTATATGGTGTGCAGTTCAGACCCGACGATGAAGCCGTATTCACCACGTGGGCTTCAACATCCTGCTCTATCAGAATCGGCATGAAGCTTCGGATTCCATGGATAACTCCCCAGAAGTTTACCCCCAAGACCCATTCGTAATCCTTGATCGGCGTCTCCCAGGATTGCCCTCCCCTGATGACACCAGCGTTGTTGCACACTATATGAACCTCACCGAAGGCATCGATCGTCTTCCTGGCCAAGTCATCGACCTCGTCCGCTATGGATACGTCCGTCCGAACCGCTATGGCTTCCGCTCCAGTTGCTTTCACCTTCTCCACAGCCGATTGCAGAGCTTTCTCCTCGATATCCGCCAGCACAACCTTCATTCCCTCGGCGGCGAACCGCTCAGCCAGCGCGAGCCCGATGCCGCTAGCCGCACCAGTTACTACAGCAACTTTCCCCTTGAAGTCTTTCATTATATGACCCCCAATATAATTACTTAAAAACCCGCTTTCCCCCGCCTATTATACTACCTCGCTGAAAAATTCTCTCATACCATTCCTGTCTTGCCCTTCACACTGCTAAGAATCCCCACCTCTGTCATACTCGAATACAAAGTCACATACAGGGGCGCCGGTGGCCAGAGTCCCGGTCCGTTTCCACCGACAACCGGATCCCGCCAGCGACTTGCCTATATAGGCATCGTCGCCATAGCAGGTCGACGGATAGCACAGATAGGGATCGCCGAAAGCTTCGGAGACCTCATGCCAGGCACAGTATGTGATGTTGAACGCCAGCACACGGGGTGTATCTTCGATTATCTCCAGCTCATGAAGGCCGGCACGAACATTTGCTGCATATGAAGCCTTGCTGTACTCCCTGAAAGCGTGAAAATAATTGCCGCAGGCCTCATAGTCCTCTGCCGCGGGGAAAATCGGCTTCATTAAATCGTACATCGACATATCCAGCAGCCTGCACTGTATTTCAGTGGCTTTATCCATACCGACCATATCAGCCAGAGCCTTCATCATCGCGATTCGCTCGATGATCTTCACGATGTAACTCTCGTTGACAAGGCCGTGCTCCTTTAGAATAGACCAGACATAAGCTTTCATCATCCCAGTGTGTCTCGCTGTTTCTGCATTAAGTCTCTCAACTCCACTTACACCCAACTCCCGGCGCAGTTCTTCCTGCATAGCTGCGCTGATCTCCTTCCAGCGCTGCAGGCCCTTGGTATCAGGAACGCTGTCCATCAATCCTCTTCCGTAATTCCTCAGATCTTCAATTTGCATCTCGACTAGCCCCCGATTATTGTACCACCTCCAAGCCAATGATTGTTCCTCTTCT
>CP070819.1:1461177-1473502 GCA_020344295.1 Dehalococcoidia bacterium
TCCCTGAACAGGAGGCACATCCAGGGGAGAAGGAAGATAGCTTACTACGGCATCTAGGACAGGCTGTATCCCCTGGTTTCTCACAGCGCTGCCGCACAGGACCGGGACCACTTTTGTGGCGATGGTTGCCCTCCTCAGTGCCGCTTTAATCTCAGGGACGGTGATAACATCACCCTCGATATAAGCATGCATCAGAGCTTCATCGTTCTCAGCTACCTGCTCGATCAACTTCTCCCGATACTTGGCAGCGGTTGCTTCATATTCCTCTGGTATGGGTATCTCGTCCCGCTCAGCATCACGGCCTTCAGGGAAAATCCAAGCCTTCGACTCAAGAAGATCTATTGCACCACTAAAGGATGCCTCAACGCCCATCGGGATCTGCAGCGGAACCGGATTCGCTCTAAGCCTGTCCTTAATCATCTGCACTGTTGCGGAGAAATCAGCGCCAATGCGGTCCATCTTGTTAACAAAGCAGATACGGGGGACCTTGTAGCTATCGGCCTGGCGCCATACCGTCTCAGATTGTGGTTCCACGCCGGCCAGGGCATCGAATACGACCACGCCCCCATCGAGAACCCGAAGGCTACGTTCCACCTCGGCAGTGAAATCGACATGCCCCGGTGTATCAATGATGTTGATCTCATGGCCAGCCCATTCACAGCTGGTAGCCGCCGCCGTGATGGTGATCCCGCGCTCCCGCTCCTGCTCCATCCAATCCATCACCGCCGTCCCCTCATCCACCTGCCCCACTTTGTAGGTTCGGCCTGTGTGATAAAGGACCATTTCGGTGACAGTTGTCTTACCGGCATCGATATGAGCGATAATCCCTATATTTCTTACCCGCTCCAGCGGTAACGGCTGCGCCATGGCCCGTTCCCTCTCTGCTACGCAGCTTCTCTGTCCTGCCAAGATATTCAAACCTCACTACCACCTGTAGTGGACGAAGGCCTTGTTCGCCTCGGCCATACGGTGCGTGTCTTCCCGCTTCTTTATTGTAGTACCCTGCCCTCGGAAGGCATCTATGATTTCCGCGGCAAGCCTCTCCGACAAAGGCTTGCCCTTTCGCGACTTGGCTGATGCCAGCAACCATCTCATTGCCAGAGCAAGGCGACGATCTGACTTTATATCGATCGGCACCTGGTAGGTCGCTCCACCGACCCGGCGTGGTTTCACTTCGACTACTGGGGTTGCGTTCTTTACTGCGTGTTCGAAGACATCCAAGGGGTTCTTCTTCAGCTCCTGCTCGACTATATCCAGTGCTTTATAAACAATCCGCTCCGCCGTACTCTTCTTTCCATTCAACATGACCTTATGGATGAACCTGGCTAAATCCATGCTGTGATATTTGGCATCAGGGGCAATAGCCCTTTTAACCGCTTTAGCTCGTCTTGGCATCTTCCCCTCCGCAAACCTTCCTTTCAATTAAAAAGCTTCTATAACTAGAAGCTAATGCGGCCATCCGAAAAAAATCCCAAGGCCTGCCCGCTTAAACTCCGGCCTTGGGCTTCTTGGTCCCGTACAGACTTCGACCCTGACGGCGTCCCTCGACACCGCCAGCATCCAAGGCACCCCGGATGATGTGATAGCGCACTCCAGGGAGGTCTTTTACTCTACCACCCCTAATTAGTACCACCGAATGCTCTTGAAGGTTGTGTCCTTCACCCGGAATGTAGGCCGTCACTTCCATCGTATTGGTCAAACGCACACGCGCGATCTTGCGCAGTGCAGAGTTCGGCTTCTTCGGCGTTACAGTCTTTACCTGGAGGCATACCCCGCGCTTCTGAGGAGACCCCTTGCCCTGCACAGTGGCACCCTTCAGCGTATTATAGGTGAAACGAAGGGCAGGCGCTTTAACCTTTTTCTTCGTCTGCTTGCGCCCCTTCCTCACGAGCTGATTGATTGTGGGCAATACTCCTCCTTCATCGGTGTCACAAACACCAAAAAGTGAGTATACTAAAAGCTGAGACCTATGTCAATAGTGACGAAGCTAAGTTGTTAAATAGATATCTCCCTTCCCTTACCGACCCGCCTCAATGACATAAACCGAATAGACCTTGTCTAACATCCTCGTTACACAACCTATTGACATACGGGCAGAAATATGGTACAAATGTTCGTTAGAACATAAGTTCGCTTATTGTCATGGGAGGTGTATCATTATGCTGATGGAATTGCACATCAAGAATCTGGCTGTCATCGAGGCAACGAGGATTTCCCTGAAGCCGGGATTGACCATACTGAGCGGAGAGGAAGGTTCGGGAAAGTCGCTTATGGTGGAAGCACTATGCCTGCTACTCGGTGGCCGGGCCTCGACGTCGCTTATTCGCACTGGTGCGGCTACTGCTTTCGTAGAGGGTATCTTCTGGGTGTCTAGGGAAGACCAGACCATCGCTGCTACACTCGAGGAGGCCGGCATCGAGATCGAGGCTGACGGCAACCTTATCCTGTCACGTGAGGTACATGAGCAGGGCAGAAACATTGCCAGGATAAACGGAAAGGCGGTGCCGGTTTCGCTGCTTCGTGACATCGGGCAGCGTCTGATGGATATCCACAGCCAGATGGAGCACTTCTCATTGCTCAGTTCGCAGCACCAGATGGATATTCTGGACAGCTACGCCGGCCTGATCGAGGACCGTAACCGCCTGGCGAACAGGGTTGCCGAGTTGAACTCGAAATCCCGGGAGTTGAATGAGATTTCTGGTGAGAACGCCAGAGACCGACAGGAGCTGCTGGAGTATCAGGTCGCCGAAATAGAGGCGGCGAACATACAACTGGGTGAGGATGAGGCCCTGCAGCAGGAGCGTCAAATACTGCGGCGTGCCCAGACTCTCAAGGAGGAATGCTACACGGCCTACGAAATCCTGTACGCCGACGACAAGTCCGCCTCCACGCTCGTGGACTTAGCTGCCCAGGCCGTACAGGGAATAATCTCCATCGATCCGTCGCTGGGTTCATATCTAGATGCGCTGGAATCGGCACGTGCAGAGGTGGAGCAGGCGGCTCAGGAACTTCGGGAGTACGCAGATACCATAGCGGCACATCCCGATCGTATGGAGCAAATCGAGGAGAGGCTGGAGCTGCTGCGGCATCTCAAGAGCAAATACGGGCCAGGCCTGGATAATGTGCTCGAGTTCGCAACCAATAGCCGGGGGGAACTGGAGGATGTGCAGGGGCAGGAAGAAAAGCGATGTCGCCTAGAAAATGAGCTACGGGTTTTCGAGGAGGAGGTGGCGGGACATGCACTGGAACTGTCCACGGCGAGGCAGGAATCGGCACTGAGATTGACCGGGATTGTTAACGATGAGCTCGCTTGCCTGGGCCTTCCTTGTGCGAAGTTCGACATCAGTCTGCAGCAGACAGAGGATGACCAGGGGCTGCCAACACCGCAGGGCACTTATTCATGCAATCAACACGGCATCGATAGGGTGGAGTTTCTGGCAGCAACCAATCCCGGGGAGTCCCTGAAACCGCTCGCTGACATCGCCTCAGGGGGGGAGACCTGCCGCTTCATGCTGGCCGTGAAAAGCAGCCTGCAGTGTAACGATCCCGTTCCCCTGCTGGTATTCGACGAGATAGACATGGGAATCGGAGGGCGAAGCGCCCATATTGTGGGTAAGAGACTGGCAGCGCTGGCCCGCGACCGGCAGGTCATCTGTATAACACACCTGCCACAGATAGCCTGCTTTGGCCAGAACCATTATCGCATAGTCAAGGAGGTCTCCTCGAGTCAGGCGGCGACCCGTATCGAGCAACTGGATGAAGGGCCCAGGGTGGAGGAGCTGGCTATCATGATGGGCAGCCGGGCGGACGATCTGCTGCTGCAGAGCGCCGAGGAGCTACTTAGACGCGCACAGGAGGATGACAAAGAAGCCGTTGCAGCTATGGCGTAGAGCCAGTCACCACGTACTTTCAATAAAGAATACCGAAAAGGCTACTACCAGACCAAATCGGAAAATAGAACTATTGTGACACTTTCTTCTTTTGCAGCCGTAATACTTGCCGTATTTCGCTACAACCATCATTCTCCGGACAAGCCTCACAAGATATATCCTTCTCACACTCGTACTCGCCACCGCCGAGGTCTTTAATGCGCCTACGTCGCAGGTCATGTGACAGCTTTCTTACCTGGGCGCCGATCCGCTCCAACTCCGTTACGTCCTCATCGGATGATGTGACAAATAAGACCTCAATCGCCTCAACCGTAGGGATAGCGGTTCGCAGATGATTGACTATGTTCGCGCCCAATTTATATAAAGAAAAGGCATCTTCTAACGCTTCATGGCTTACACGGGCCCAGATATTGCCCCCGGTGCTTCGGACCATATATCCGAAAAGCTGTTCAGCGGCAGCCAGCTTGCTGTCTAACTTTGGCTGAATACTATCGCTCAGCTCACGGCCGGCGACCAGCACCACACGCCCAAAGGGGATTAATTCCCGACCGATATCAGGTATATCAGGACCGGCCAGCGTTATACGGCCGCTATTTAGCAATGATATGTTCTCCGTCCACAGGGAGAAAGAGGAGCTTACTGTCCTGGGACCGCCCAGCTCCACCGCTGTGTTCTCTTTGAGGATTACCTCTGAGGTATTCAGGCCTGGCCTCCCTCCCTCCGATCCCGAGCTATCAACCCATGAAGAATGTAGAGTGCGGCCCTTGCTTTGAAGATCGCTCTGATACCTTCGAAGCAGTTCGAAATAGGGATCGAACGCACTCATGTACTAATTGCTCAGGACCAGATCGGGGCGTCCCATGTCTGCGAGGTACTGCGGATATCTGGTGTACAGGGGCTTAATGGCCGGCAGCAGCTTGAGGATCTTGGGTATCGGCCCTCGGGCTACGATGGTCTTCGTGGTCAGTGCTTTGGCCAGATTAACCTGCCCGTGCCAGAACTTGTGGGCAACGTCCGTGGTTAGGGTAAAGGTGGCCGTGGGTGTTATCACATCATCATTGGTATGTACGGTGAACGGGTCTTTGGTGAAATCCAGGGTTAACGTCATCTCCGGATCACGCCATATGAATTTAACTATAAGGTTGATCTCAGCGAGCTTGCGCTGTATTCCGATAAGCACCTCATCACCTTCAGCCACCAGCTCCGACATTTTACGGAAGAAGCCGCCGAAAATGTCATCGCATTCCGCGAAATCCTTGTAGTACGGCATTTCGACCTCCCGAATAGTTAATAAATGGATATATGACCGACTTATACGGTCTCCTTCACCGGCGCGACGATATCCTCGATGAAATGGGTTATCTCCTCCTGAATAGCTTCCGCCGACGTGACTCGCGGATCAAACATATCGAACTCGAAATAGAGCAGCGGAATACCGGCCTCCCTCGAAGCTTCACGGAATAATCCTATGCCGCCCAGCCCGTGTTTACAGGCCACGTGTCCTGCAAAAATGGCGAAATCCGCCTCATAGTCGGCACACATTCTCAGGTAATCATCGATATAGTAGTCTATAGGGCCTTTGAACTGCCTCGACATGGGTAGAACCTTCAGGTTCTTGCGCGCTAGACCCTCAAGCATTGACTGGGGTGTGGATGTATCGATCAGTGCCTCAGGGGCGTAATACCCGAAAAGGTCCATAGGAATCACAAGCTTGAGCTCACTCTCCATCCAGTCATAGAACTGCAGGTCCCACCATACCGGGTCCTGATACCAGATGGCGCGGTATTCCTCCCCGCCCTCGACCGCGCTTTCACCCCTCTCAATGCGCTCCTTGGCTTCATCCCTGAAACCCTTTGCAATCTTTGTCCCTTCAGGCTCGCCCGAGAAGGCTACCAATAAGGCAGTATTGAGTGCCACGATCTTACTCACCTGGGGGCAGGGTCTATGGCGACGGAGCTCGTTCCAGTCCCGCAAATACTCCGCTGTGCGGTTTGACTCCTCACGTACCTCACGGAACTTATCCCAGTCGAATTTAAGGCCGGTATGCTCCTCGAGGAACGGTATTCCCTCCTGCAACTGCTTTGCCAAGTATTTAACCTCGCGGTCTGTGGACAGATAGGGGACGTCCATCAGTCGCATCGGTTTTTTCATCATCTCGGTCAAAGACTTGATGGCCGCGATCTGAGAGTCGCAGGGGGTATTGTGGTAGAGCATGCACGCAGGTTCGGGATAGAGGTCTTTTAGCACGGCACCAACCGCAGCCTTATCAATGGAGCAGACCTCCGGGGCCACCCCGTGAGACTCTGCCTCATCAATCAAAGCTACCGTAAAATCGACCTCACCTACAAGATCCTGCAGTACCGTCAGAACCTCAATCGGCATAGTCTGAACGCCGTCCAGTCCTTTGATCAGCTCCGGCGAACAACCGCAGTTGTGCCACACGAAGGGCTTGCCTTCGTCTATCGCGGCGAAGATGTCGTCTATGAAATTGCGAAAACCGATCAGTATCGAGTTCATGCCCTTGGACTCGGGGTCCTCCTCGTAAAGGTCGATAAGCCCCGTCGCCCCTTCGTAAACAACCTCCCAGTCCTCTTTACGTTCTTTGCCTAATATGGTCATCATTTCCTCCCGATACTCATCAGCAGCTGATGGGACCTCATTTGCCCATCTGCTCCAGGAAAGCCTGGACACGCGTACCCACCTGTCCGGCGGCCGGCACCTTGTACTCCCTTTCGAGGCTGAGGAACGGGATGCCCTCCTGTTTCATCCTCCAATAGAGGCTGTGCCCATCGCCCGCCCAGGGATCGCAGAACTTGATACGCTGAAATATGATAGCATGAGCATTGAAGTCACGGACCGTATTCTTCAGCATTTCCACCTGCTCATCGAAGCATTCAACCATGCGAGCGCAGGGTATCTGGAAGAACTTGTGGCGTGCTATGCGCTCCAATGAATCACCGTCACCTGCTGGTATTAAATCTCCAAATGATCTCTGACCGAAACAGGCTATCTCAGCAACCGATAATGCGCCCTGCTTCTCGATGCTCGCGATATATTCGGGGTCGTCCATCTCGCTGCCCGTAACGATGATACGCGCTCTATAAGTATCGTTACCGGACTTACCATCAAGGTCTATAAGAAGGTCATCGATAAGATTATTGAATTCCCCCTTGGGCATCAGATGTGCTGCTATGGTCACACCCAGCGCTTCTTCACCCGTGATAGGTGGCCTGTCTCTTTTACGTAGCTCATAAAGACGGGCGATTCGTTCCCTTGTGGCATTGTGTAGCTCTATTGCCTTCTCCAGGTCCGCATTGGTTACGGTTAAACCGAAAAAGCTTTCAATCTCCGATTTAAGTCGCCTGACTTCATCCAGATACCACTGGAAAAGCCTTTCCTGCGGAGCACGCGGTACCGAGAGGAAACTGTTGAACGGGACCTTTACCTTTTTCGCGAATATATCCGCGGCCCGCCGTATATGGTCGCAGTTCTGCATCAGCACGACCCCGTCAAGAAAATCGAGCTCATTCCGCAATGCCAGGCTTACAGTATGGCGGACGAAGGTACATATCCTGGAGCTCATATAGGCATCTCCGTCGGAGCTGTCCTTGCTGCCTGCACCGCGCAGCCGATAGGGCAGAAAGCCCGCGGCGGTAAAGACCTCTTCAGGTATGTACGAGCAGTAATAGCCCATGACCTTGCCGCCATTACCCCGCCACCGGTCGAGATAGGCATTCCTCGGCCTCTCTATAACCTCGCGAAGTGTATCCAAAATTTCGTTCTTCCCCATATTTTCTCGATCCTGACAACACAAAATATGTATTCTAGCTATACGCGACACTCATCAAAGCGGCAGATCCCAGTAGGACCGGCAGACGTCAAAGCGCCCCAGTTGAGCTCCGCCCTCCCATAGCTGGGTGATTTTACAATCCCGCCAGTATTTCTCGACGTTGCAGTCCCGAACGTAGCCGTAGCTTCCCATCAGCTCCATTGCCCGGTTCGTAACCGACACGGCCATGTCTGCCGCATAGACCTTGGCTATGCTGCCATAGGAGAGCTGGTCTAGCGAATATATCTCCCCGTATTCCTCTGGATGATCGAACCTATATGCGCTCGATAGATAGGTGATGCGCGCCGTCTCAATTCCTATGGCCATATCCGCGAGCATACCTGCAGCTATGGAATGATCGCGGATGGATTTGGTAGTTACGCCGACCGCCCTGTCTCCAGTGAAATCAAGTACAGCCTCAAACGCACCCTGGGCATTCCCCACCGACATCGCGGCGCTGCCGATCCTGCCCACGGTCAGATTGGCATGAAAGTATTTGGCATCTTCTCCGGGCCCTGCCAGCCGGAACTCCTTCGGCACCCTTACCGTCTCCAAATACGTGTTTGTGTTGCGGTCGGCAGCCATACCGGCTTTGTTTTCAAACTTACCGAAGGAGAGACCCTCGGCATCGCCTGGTACATAGATCAGGGCAATCCCTTCATCACCCAGGTTAGGGTCTGTGGTACATACCATGCAGTAAGCATCAGCGACGCCGGAGTTGGACGCCCATATCTTCTGCCCGTTAAGTACCCACTTATCGCCATCGAGGACCGCCCTGGTGTTGATTTTTCGTCCCTGCAAGTGGTAATTCTCAATATCACACCCTCCCCCACCCGATGGACCTCCTGGGTCCGTCATATTGAAGCACCCCAGTTTAAGGTCATCACCACAGAACATAGGGCCGAAATAATCGAGTACCGCTTCATTGTTTGCCCAGATCGCAGGTATGAAGGGCCAGAGGCAGCAGCTTAGAGCAACGGCGATGCCCGAATCACCGCGTGCTACCTCCTCCAGAGAAAGGACTAAACTAACCACGGAACGCATATCTGAACCGCCGTATTTCTCGGGGAATATAGCCCTTAAGAATCCTAGGTTCGCCAGCCCTTGAAGGAGTTCATGGATGATTTCATGCTCGTCATCATCGTCTATCTGCTGGCGTACGGGCATTATCTCGTCATCCACAAAATCCTTTACCAGGTCACGTAATGTCAGGTCCTCTTCTTTGCAGATAGCCTCAAACAACTTATGCCTGTACATGCACCCTCCGTTCACGTCTACTCAATAATAGCATTGTATAAAGAATGAGCCTGCACAATGGTGAAACAATGATTATATTTATCGACTCTACTGCATTGTTCCTCAAACGATCTGGAAAAGCCAATGTGTGCTAATGACATGGAGCTTGTTATCTGGTCGGGGAGCATAGGACTGCATTGCTCTATAATGCAGCTATAGTCTAAGAAGTAATCAAGCTCAGGAACTGAAAAAAGGATTATCCCTGTGTGTGCTATATGGCTCTTCTCAACATGGCCCAGTTAGTGAGGCTGGTTTTGGGAATAGGGCTTTTCTCGATCATTTCGAATCCGAAGTGTTCATAAATCCCTACATTACGTTCGTCCAGAGTCTCAAGATAACATGGGATGTCTTCCTGGTCTATTCTCTTCAACATCGGCCGTATCAGCTTACCCGAGTATCCTTTTCCCTGAAACTGAGGATTCACTCCGATTACCTGAAGGTACCAGTGTTTTTCAGGAGCAAGGCGCTCGTGCCTGGCATCTATATAGTCACTGGAGCGTTTCATTCTGCCGGAACCCTTTCTGCCAAAACCAAGTATCACAGACAGCGGCACCGCACGCAGCACCTTCCAGACCGTCATTGGCAGCTTGTCGGAGTGCACCCAGATGGCAATACCCTCCATATCAGGAGATGTAGCATATGCTTCACCATAATGGATACTGTAATTCAGTGTAACCTGAAAGAAGTAATATGCCACCTCCCGCAGTTCTTGTTCATTGGGAAAACAATGTCGGAGAAGGGGATAGGTTTGGAATGCCTTTACCAGTACCTCCGCAGCAGGTTTGATATGGGACTTATTCAGTTTAATGATATCACTGAATTCCATATTAATCTCAACAATACATTTCAGCCGGCATCACTGTCTCTGGGCTTGATTATACACTTGGCCTGTTCAGCCAGTTCCTGCGGCACCATAATCCTAACCTCGCCCAGACCGTCCACTGTCAATCCGAACACCTTACCTGCGCTCTCGTACTTCAACAGAACAGGTATACCCTCACTCTCCAAGTGCGATTTCAAAACGCTCGCCTGCAGCTCACCCTGAACCGTACAGACCACAACGAAATCAGGTTTCTCTGCCATTAAACACCACACCTTCTATAGTTAGTCATGAACACCGTTATGTCAACTTTAGGACTGCAGCTAGGGCTTTAGCAATAGACACTGTTCTGGTATCATACATTTAACGGCAGAATCTCACAAGAGGTATCCAAGTTGCTCGAATACATCCATAGATGTATAGAAAGGCCCAGTCCATGATACTGGACAACATGATGCGGGGTAATACACTGGTCTATGTTTCCTGGTTTCTAGTAAGCCGGGTGGTTCTGCTCGGTATATGTGTGGGCGTTCCGCTGGCTTTAGGCTATCTGCTTGGCTGGCTCAGCAGTTGATGCGTTCTGTGACTGTGAGTAGCTAGTCCTTTAGTTTCACTCTGTAATGGCAGATCCGTGCTCCTGTTCTGGCGGCACTATCGATCACCTCAACCTTTTCCACCTGTTTATTCCTGGCACCTCCTATCATCATTCCCGACAGGCGGGCGCCGCTGTCACAGCAATAGGGATTGGGCTCCATCATCCCGAGCTGTACCAGCGGACAGTGGCACTGGGGCTTCCCGTCGTCTCCTATCGTACAGTCGTAGATCAGGTCGTAAACATCGCCGTCCTGCTTCACGGTCCACGGGCCAATAGGCGCTGGCACTGTATTCAAATAATCCAGGTATTCTTCCCAGGACATACCCGGCTGAATCCCCAACGCCCCGGCCATGGCCATTTGCTCACAGGTTGTACATATCTTTGTAAGCAAATTCTCTCGTTGCTCCTGGGGAAGTTCGTTAATCCCCTTCAGCACAGTGGTCATCAATGCAGGGAGCCATGTTCCGTAGATCGCTTCCTTTATATCATCAGGTATTGTTAGCGCCATTACTCATTCCTCCTTCGATTCAGTGGCGACAACCTGCCTTAGAACGTAATCACACCTCGCATGACCTTCCCCTCCAAAGTATCTTTCACTGCCTCGTTGATCTGTTCTAGGCTGTAGCGGGCCGATACTAATCTGTCCAAGGGTAGTTTGCCCTCCATGAACAGGTTTACATAGCGCGGGATGTCGAGCTGCGGTTTTATGCTGCCGACAGTGCATCCCGTGACAACCAGCTCCCTCATGAACCGCCACGCCTCGATAGAGAAGGTCGCCCCTATCGGAGCAAGCCCCAGAACCACCGCCATACCGCCCGGGCGCGGGTAAACTGAGTGAAAGGCCTGAGTCATAACATCCGTACTGCCGATAGACTCGAAGCTGTAGTCTACTCCCCCTTCGCAGTCAACCGCGATCTTTGTCACCGGGTCCTCCTGGGAAGCGTTGACCAGGTGCGTCGCTCCCAGCTCGCGAGCCATCTCTAGCTTGCTGTCCAGCAGGTCAACAGCGACGATGGGGTGTGCCCCGACGAGCTTTGCTGCCATTATTGCAGCCAATCCCACACCGCCACAGCCGAAAACGGCCACGCTTTTACCGGCCTGCACCCTGGCCTTATTGATCACGGCACCGATGCCGGTGGACGCCCCACAGCCCAGCATACATACGACATCTAGAGGTGCATCATCCCGCACTTTGACTGTTGCTGATCTCTCAACCACAGCGTATTCGGCGAAAGATGACTGGGCCATGAAATGATTCAGTTCATCGCCATTCTGCCGCTTCAGCCTCTTGGTGCCATCTGCCAGCGTGCCCATGAGCATGGCGGTCTGCGGGTCCATCTCGCAGCTGGAAGGCACCCCCATCATACAGGCAGGGCATTGACCACAGTAAGGGGCGACTGTGACCACCACCTTATCGCCGGGCTGGAGACCTGTTACACTGCTGCCTGCTTTCTCAACAGTCCCAGCCGCCTCGTGACCGAGGACTATGGGCAAAGGTACCGACAGATCGCCTTTGATGCAATGGATGTCCGAGTGACACATGCCGATGGCCGCTATCTTGACCAGGACCTCTTTATCCTTGGGCTCATCCAATTCGATTTCTTCTATTATGAGAGGCGTGTTTAACTGCTCGAGTACCGCAGCTTTCACCTTCATTGCGGCTCCCTCCTATAATATATATCTATCATCATCGATATAATCTACGTCTATTCCTTTATGTTCCCGAACCCTCGATTTTCCTCTTCGCCGCCTGTACTATCTCCTCCGACAGCCGCTGACCGCCCCGACGGATAAGAAACGCCAGCAGGCCCGAAACGTCACCGCCGGCGGTAAGCTTCGTCCCCTCGTCGATCCGTTCGAAGTTGTAGAAGCGCGTCATCCTGGTACCCAGGACA
>CP070819.1:1473602-1495596 GCA_020344295.1 Dehalococcoidia bacterium
GATCAGGGGAGATAGCAGTGATATGTTTTATTAATCATCATTATTGATCCAGGAGGCAGTGCGTGCAAATCGCCGTCGTATCGGACCATGCCGGATTTAGTTTAAAGCAGGCTGTTATCAGTCTGCTCTCCGAACTGGGGCACAGCTATAAAGACTTCGGATGCCATGACACCAGCTCTGTTGATTACCCCGACATCGGACAAGCTGTAGCTGAGGCAGTGGCACAGGGTCAATATGACCAAGGCGTTCTGATTTGCAGCACAGGGATTGGAATGTCCATGGTTGCCAATAAAGTCAATGGAATCAGAGCAGCCCTGTGTCAGGATTCTTTCAGCGCCCGACGTGCTCGGGAGCATAATGACGCAAACATACTATGCCTAGGTGAGGGGGTTACCGGGCAAGGTCTAGCGCGTGATATCGTTACCACCTATCTATCGTCAGAGTTCGTCGGCGGCAGACATGCCCGCCGTGTCGAGAAGATACAGTCGATCGAGGGATAGTTAAGGAACATCGAAGAATAGGACCAAAGTGATGATAAGACCCGATAATGTCGTAGACCTAGACAGCATTTGGACGCGATTCAGACCTGTGCTGGAAGCAGAGCTGAAATATGTTGTCGGTAGAGCTTCGCTACCATTGTATGACATGATGCGCTACCATATGGGCTGGGTCGACGAAGCTGGTCGTACGCTGGAAGGGACTGCAGGTAAAAGGCTCCGGCCTGTTCTCTGTCTGCTCGCCTGTCACGCCCTAGGCGGAGAATGGCGGCAAGCGCTTCCTGTAGCCGCTGCTGTGGAACTTGTACATAACTTCTCTCTTATCCACGATGACATCCAGGACTCAAGTACCGAGCGTAGGGGAAGACCAACCGTCTGGCATATTTGGGGACAGCCACAGGCGATCAATGTTGGTGATGCCATGCACGCCTTGGCACTGTCGTCACTTCTAAGATTGGAGGATACAGGTACCGCTCACAGTAAAATGGTGCGTGCCGCCCGTATCTTGGGCGAGGCTAGCCTAAATCTGTCGGAAGGGCAGTACCGTGACATCAGCTATGAAAGTCACCTCGACATAAAAGTCAGCGACTACCTTTCGATGATTAGCGGTAAGACTGCCGCCCTTTTCAGCTGTTCTCTAGAAATCGGAGCTATCATGGCTACGGACAATGAGTCAGATATATATCGGATGAAAAGCTTTGGCCACTCACTGGGGATGACATTCCAGGTACACGATGACGTCCTAAGCATCTGGGGCGACGAGCGCACCACAGGTAAATCCAGCGCTTCGGATATCCGAATGAAGAAAAAGACGCTTCCTGTAGTCTATGGCCTAGAGACAGCAACAGGAAGTGATGCAGAGCGATTATGGGGGATTTATCAGAAAGATATCTTAAATCCCACCGACATTAAGGACGTTATGCAGATATTGGATAAACTCGATGCCCGGGGCTATGCTCAGAATATGAGTAAGACGTATTTCAATGAAGCTCTCTCAGATCTAAACGAAGTATATATCGCCCAACCTGAGAAGGCGGAGCTTGAGGCAGTCGCCGCTTTTCTCCTCGACCGCAAACACTAATTACCTGCAATGTCAGGCCCTCTGCCCCAATTTCTACTAAAGTGTGGAACTTTTAGCAAGCTCGTTGTATAATCAGCAAGCTAATATTTATTACATACGGCTGGATTACGATACAGATGTCAGAAATGTCGAAATTGGCTATTACAGGAAAAGGGGGCGTAGGTAAAACCACCCTGGCCAGCGTTCTGGCTAGACTCCATGCTGCAGATGGACACAAAGTCCTGGCAATAGACGCTGATCCCGATGCTAACCTCGGTGCAGCACTCGGTATATCCAATGAAGAGCTTAAGCGCATCACACCGATAGCACAACTGGAAGAGCTGATACACGAGCGAACAGGAAGCAAGCCAGGCACGGTTGGAGGTATGTTTAAGCTCAATCCCCAGGTGGATGATATCACAGACCGCTTCTCCATTTCAAAGGATGGGATTAGACTACTCGTCCTCGGTACGGTTAAGAAGGGTGGCAGTGGATGTATCTGCCCCGAGAGTGCTTTGCTGAAAAGCCTACTGACTCATCTTCTGCTGAGAAGAGATGAGATGGTGATCTTGGATATGGAGGCGGGAATCGAACATCTGGGAAGGGGCACAGCTGCAGCAGTGGATGCTTTCATAACAGTTGTAGAGCCCGGTATGAGGAGCCTTGAGACCGCACAGGCTGTGCGAAAATTGGCTGAAGATATAGGTATCAAGCAATGTTTCGTAGTGGGAAACAAAATAGAACATGATACGGATCGCCAGTTTATAACCGACAATCTCCACGATTTCACAGTCTTGGGATTCATCAGCCAGAATCCAAAGATCGGTGAGGCTGATCGAAAGGGCATAAGCCCATATGATCTCGACCCAAAGGTTGTATCCGAGGTAAAGGCCATAAGGGAACAGTTGGCCGCATTCTCGAGGTAAGGGCTGCTATGAAGAAAAAAACCATTCGCGACATCGAACTGAAAGATAGAAAAGTTCTCGTCAGAGTTGATTTCAACGTTCCTCTGGATATAGAAACCCACGAGATCAGTGATGACAGCCGTATTAAGGCCGCAATTCCTACCATTCAGTATCTAATCGATAAAGGGTGCAGGGTGATACTCTGCTCGCATTTCGGACGTCCCAAAGGGAAAGTGGTTGAGGATATGAGGCTGGCTCCGGTAGCAAAACGTTTATCAGAACTCCTTAAGCTACCTGTGGCAAGCACCAAAGACTGTATTGGGATTGAGGTTGAACAGTCTGTTTCCAAGCTTAAGTCGGGTGCCGTTCTACTACTAGAAAACCTGAGATTTCATCCCGAAGAAGAGCAGAACGATCCTGATTTTGCTAGAACGCTCGCCGGACTGGCAGATGTTTATGTCAACGACGCATTTGGCACAGCACACCGCGCACATGCATCCACAGCCGGCGTGGCCAATTACCTGCCCGCAGTTGCGGGTCTCTTAATGGAGAAGGAGATTGACTTCCTGGGCAAAGCTCTAACCGATCCTATCCACCCGTTTGCAGCAGTCACCGGCGGGGCCAAGGTCAGCGACAAGCTTGCACTGTTAGAAAATATCCTGAACAAAGTGGATTATCTACTGATCGGTGGCGGCATGTGTTGCACATTTCTCAGGTCTCAAGGATATGGTATAGGGCAATCAAGTGTTGAAGAGGATAAGCTCCATTTCGTTAAGGAACTGGCCGATAAAGCTGACAGAGCTGGCGTACAACTGATGCTGCCTGTCGATGTCGTTGTTGCCGACAGCTTTGCAGGCGATGTTCCCTTCAAAGTCGTTAACATCGGGGAGATACCCGATAGTTCCTATGTAATGGATATCGGCCCTTATACTATTAAAGCATTTACGGACGAACTCAAGAAATGCAAGACAGTAGTCTGGAATGGTCCTATGGGAGTCTTTGAGTACCCCGCATTCCGCGATGGAACCAAGGCCATAGCTCAACAACTGGCTCAGCTTGATGCTACCACGATCCTCGGCGGCGGCTCGACAGCCGAGGCGATAGATGAGTTTGGGTTAACCGATAGAATGAGCCACGTTTCCACAGGGGGAGGCGCGTCATTGGAATTCCTCGAAGGGAAAACACTGCCCGGAGTAGCGGTGCTGCAAGATAAAGAGCATTAGTTGGGAGGGCAGATGCTTCGGCTCGAACAAATAAGGGATCTGGCAACGCAAACCCCATCAAAGATAGTACTACTTGTTATCGATGGGCTGGGCGGGCTGCCCAACCCTGATACCGGTAAAACGGAGCTTGAGACTGCGCACACACCCAACCTCGACCAGGTGGCCAGCCTGGGGATCTGCGGCATGGTCGATCCAGTATCAAGGGGTATCACACCGGGCAGTGCACCAGGACATCTCGCTCTCTTTGGATACAACCCTATCGAATTCACCGTTGGCCGCGGGATACTTGAGGTTCTGGGTATCGATTTCGATATAAAAAGGGGGGACGTAGCCGCAAGGGGAAATTTTTGCACAATCGACAACAACGGGCTGGTCGTTGATCGAAGAGCGGGGCGTATCTCGACCGAAAAGAATACGGAGTTGTGTTCAGAACTCAGTGGTATTACGCTCGATGGCGCAAAGCTCTTTGTGGTCCCCGTGAAAGAGCACAGGTTAGCAGTAATATTCCGCGGCTACGAACTGGTAGCAGATGTCAGTGATTCCGACCCCCAGAAAGAGGGATTGGGCCCTCAGACCATAATTCCACACTCACCTCAGGCTCAGAAGGTTGCCGATCTGGCTAATGAGTTCGCAACTAGGGCAAAAGCGGTGTTGGCAAATCATCACCCTGCTAATATGGTGCTTTTACGCGGCTTCTCGCAACACCCCGATCTACCCACCATGGAATATGTGTTCAAACTCAATGCGGCTGCAATCGCCGCGTATCCAATGTATCGTGGACTGGCAAAACTGGTGGGTATGAGAGTGTTGGATACGGGCCCGGGCATAAGTGACGAGTTCGACACCTTGACCCAGCACTACTCCGACCACGATTTCTTCTTTATGCATATTAAGAAGACTGATTCCACAGGGGAAGATGGCAACTTCAGTGCCAAAGTCCAGGTGTTGGAGGAGATTGACGAGCAGTTACCCAGAATATTGAAACTGGAGCCCGATGTTCTAGTGATCTCCGGCGATCACTCAACTCCAGCGTTGTTGAAATCGCACAGTTGGCATCCTGTGCCCGTTACCATCTATTCGAAATGGTGCCGACATGATCAGGTACGGGAATTCTCGGAGTCAGCGTGTTCGTTCGGTGCTCTAGGGAGATTCCCATCTGCGGAGGTTATGCCTTTAGCCATGGCTAACGCCCTTAAACTGGCTAAATTCGGTGCCTAGGAGGAAGCTATAATGCGGAAGCCGATTATTGCAGGCAACTGGAAAATGAACACGTCTACTTCTGAGGCAACGGAATTGGTGAAAGCCATGAAGAAAAAGCTCGTCAGCATCACGGGAGTTGACAAAGTGCTCTGTCCTCCGTTTGTGTCGTTATCTCTTGTAAAAGACCTTATTAAGGGTACGTCAATAAAATTAGGCGCTCAGAATATGCACTACGAACGGAGCGGGGCCTATACTGGAGAGATATCACCTGTGATGTTGTCAGGATTGTGTAGTTTCGTAATACTGGGCCACTCTGAAAGGCGGGCGCTGTTCGAAGAAAGCGACCAGATAGTCAATAAAAAAGTGCAGGCTGCCCTCGATCTTCAACTAACTCCCATCGTCTGCGTCGGTGAAAGCTTGGAGCAGAATGAGGCGGGTGAGACCATTGACGTAGTCACTAGGCAAATCAAAGCTGCTTTCAATGGCGTTGAATCGCTACAAGGCACCGTGGTCGCCTATGAGCCGATATGGGCTATCGGCACCGGTAAAGCTGCCAGGGGCGATCAGGCTAACGCCATCCACAAAGTCATTCGTAGCGTCATTGCCCAGCTCTACGATGATTCCGTAGCCCAGGATATGCGAATCCAATACGGTGGCAGTGTAACTGCCGCTAACATCGCTGAATTCATTGGCCAGCCTGAGATAGACGGTGCATTGGTTGGGGGAGCCAGCCTAAAGGCACCTGAGTTTATCAGCATAGTGGAGCAGACGTCAAAGATCAAGAAGACAGGATGAATCCTCTGGTGGCCATAATAGGGCCTACTGCAATCGGTAAGAGTAGTCTGGCCCTTGAACTCAGCCAAACCCTGAGTGGCGAGATCATTAATGCCGATAGCCGGCAAGTGTATCGCAACATGGATATCGGCACCGCAAAGCCCACCCGTGAAGAACGTGAACAAGTACCGCATCACCTGTTGGATGTGGTCTTTCCGGATCAGCAATTCAATCTTGCTCTTTACCAGAAGAAAGCTCTCAAAGCAATAAAGGAGATGAAGAGAAGGTGGAAGCCGCCTTTCCTCGTAGGGGGAAGTGGCCTATATGTTTGGGCACTCCTCGAAGGATGGAATATTCCCCCTGTTCCACCAGACCCGATAAAGAGACGTGAACTCGAAGAGAGAGCGCAGGTCGAGGGGGCATGGGCGCTTTATGAGGAGCTCAAGCAATTGAATCCTGTTGCTGCAGAGCGAATCGATCCCAAAAACGCCCGCAGGATAATTCGCGCGCTTGAAGTGTCACAACTGGGGGATACTTTTTCAGCGCCGTCTGAGAAAAAACATCCGTTCGATTCCTTGGTGATTGGATTAACCACTGATAGGAATAACCTCTACAGAAAAATCGATAACCGCGTGGATGGAATGATGAAGAGGGGTCTGTTAGCAGAGGTTGAGGAACTCGTAGCAAAAGGCTACGGCTTCGAACTACCTTCAATGTCCGCTCTCGGCTACAAACAGATCGGCATGTTCCTCCAGGGTATAATTAGCCTGTCTGAAGCGGTCCAGCAAATCAAATACAATACTCATCGCTTCGTACGTCACCAGTATAACTGGTTCCGTCTCCAGGACAAGCGTATACACTGGTTCGATGCAAAGGAAAAGACTAGGCAAGGGATTAAAGATTTGATCCAGCGATTCCTGGCTGACCATAAGGTCGGCAGTTAGAGAACTGATGAGGAGTGTGATATCATGAGGCGGTTCCTGTGGGGTGTTGTTTTCGGGATTTTTCTCGTCCCTGTCATGTACATTGGGCGTCTGTGGTTGAAGCATCGTAGCGAGAAAGTAGACTTCGACGAGGCCGAGTGGCCCTGATGGCTATCTTTATGTTAAATGAAATGGAGGTATGATATGGGAAAGCTCACCGATAGTATCAAAGAGAAGATTGCTGATATTCGCCCTGGCATTATAGCCACGGCGAGCAAGGACGGTAGACCAAATGTCTCAGCTAAGGGGTCGCTTCGTGTGCTGGACGACGACCATCTTATTTTCGCCGATATCAGCTCTCCGCGAACGATAGCCAATTTGAAAGAAAACTCTGAAGTCTCCATTCTGGTACTGCATCCGAAAAGCATGAGGGGCTGTCGAATCTGGGGAAAAGGGGAAGTTCTCAGCTCCGGAGACATTTTCGACCAGATGACTGCAGAGTTCGCTGAAAGGGATCTAAAGGTCAACCACGTGGTCAAGATTACAGTTGAAGAGGCGCAGGACAATTTCTAACCGGAGTATATGAATTGAATTTCACCAAGCTACAGGGCACAGGCAATGATTTCGTCCTGATCGATGCACGGAACCTTGAGCTCGATTGGGCTCCCCTGGCAAGAGATATATGCCACCGCCATTTCGGCGTGGGCGCTGATGGTCTGCTTCTGGTGCTTCCTGCCCGAACCGCCGACCTCCGGCTCCGTATGTTTAATCCAGATGGATCAGAGGCCGAAGCCTGCGGCAACGGACTGAGATGCTTCGCTAAAAACGTTAGAGTTAATAATATTATTGCTCATGATGAGTTCACAGTTGAAACTATGGTCGGTACCAGGATGGTCATGATTCAGAGTAATGACATGATACAGGTTGAAATGGGTGTGCCGGTATTCGATCCTGCCAGCATACCGGTGATCGTAGAGCCTCAAGACGAGTATGATATGTTACCTGTCCTAGACTACCCGATCGAAGTAGACGGAACGGAGTTGACAGTGAGTTTCGTTTCTATGGGAAACCCTCATGCCGTCTGTTTCCTGAGAGAACCGGTAGCCGGTTTCCCTCTTACACAAATCGGCCCGCTGGTCGAGAACCATCGGATGTTTCCCAACAGGGTGAACTTCGAGGTGGCGAATATCATCGATCGCAATGAGATACAAGCGCGAGTATGGGAACGTGGAGCAGGGGAAACCCTGGCCTGTGGCAGCGGAGCTTGCGCCATAGCAGTGACCGCCAGACTTAAGGATCTCAGTGACAATCCCGTAAATATAATCGTGCCAGGCGGCACGCTGAATATTGAATGGAATGGGGCCGGAGAGGTATTCCTTAGCGGCCCTGCCGAACTTGTATTCTATGGAGTCTGGAAAGACTAAATAATCGAAAGGATATTATAAAATGAGCTTCGTTATTGCAGTTTATGTGCCGGAAGGAATAGTAATGGCCTCCGACAGCCGTCAATCAGTTACTGTGGAGGGCAAGGGACCCGAAGGAAAGAGTTTCAAGGTCGAGACGGTTAACTCGGATGCCATCACGAAAACATTCCTCCTGGAGTACCATCAGATCGGTATCTCCAACTTCGGCCAAGACCTGCTCGGCGGTATCCCTATTGCGAGCCGTATCAAGAGATTCATAGAAGAGGGGCTGACACACGATGATACCGTGGAGACTGTTCCCAAGAAGCTGGTTGAATATTTCCGCAAGGATTTCCCTGAAGCCGATATAGGGTTTCACGTTACCGGCTATAAAAAGGAGGGCAAGATAAGTATCCCCTACATTTACTCCTGCCACGTATCGCGTAATGCGATAGAAAGACGGAATATCAAGCCCGACGGCTCACTGAGCTACGGCGCGGCGTGGTCCGGGCAGACCGACATTCTCACCTCAATCCTTATACCGGTAACAGTGAAGGATGAAAAAGGCGCTGATAAAGCGATCCGGTCACCGGCGCCGATCATCTGGGACGCGATGGCCCTGCAGGATGCTATAGACTTCGCGATATACGCTATCCGAACCACAATCGACACCATGCGTTTTCAGGCACGGCCCAAGAATGTAGGCGGCCCGATCGATGTTCTCCTTTTAACGCCTGAAGAAGTGAGATGGATTCAGAGGAAAGAGTTGAACAGTGCGCAACTGAAACTGCAGTAAAAGTTAAATAGTCAGAAATCCCTATAGTCGAGAGGACACAGTATATGCGAATAGCTAAGCGCGTTGAGAACCTGCCACCCTACCTATTCGTCGGTATCTCCAGGAAGATTGCGGAGAAGAAGGCCCGGGGTGAAGACCTGGTCAGTTTCGCCATCGGCGATCCCGACATGCCTACCCCGAAGCACATCCTCGACAGCTTATGTCAAGCAGCACGGGACCCGGCAAACCATCGCTACCCCGAATCCGACGGCCTACCCCAGTTGAGGCAGGCCATATCCACATGGTACCAGCACCGCTTCGGATTGACATTCAACCCTAATAAAGAGGTTGTACCCCTGATCGGCTCAAAAGAAGGCATCGGGCATGTAGCTTTATGCTTTATCGACCCGGGAGATATCGCCCTCGTGACAGATCCCGGCTATCCTGTATATTCTGTCGGCACTATGTTCGCTGGCGGTGACTGCTACTTCCTGCCCCTGACCGAGGACAATGATTTCCTGCCCCATCTCGATCAAGTCCCAGCCGATATTGCCAATAGAGCCAAGCTGTTGTGGATAAACTACCCCAATAACCCTACCGCGGCGGTTGCCGATGAGGCTTTCTTCAAGAAGGTGGTCGCATTTGCTAAAAGGCACGATATCGCTGTCTGCCACGATGCACCGTATACTGAGGTGGCCTTCGATGGCTATCGCCCTCTCAGCTTTCTCCAGACACCAGGAGCGCAGGATGTGGGGATGGAGTTTCACTCACTTTCCAAAAGCTACAATATGACCGGCTGGCGGATAGGTATGGCAGTTGTCAATGCATAAATGGTGGGTGCGCTGACGAGGGTGAAATCGAATCTCGATTCAGGCATTCCTCAGGCCATCCAGTACGCGGCAATAGAGGCACTCCTCGGCGACCAGACCTGTATTGCAGAGCATAACAGCATCTATCAGCGGAGACGCGACCTGGTAATGAACACCCTCAACAAGATAGGACTAAAGGCCAGACCCCCTAAGGCCAGCCTCTACGTCTGGGCCCGGATTCCCGATGGATATACCTCACTGGACTTCTGCAACAGGCTGCTTGACGAGACCTCCGTAGTCGTTACGCCGGGCAGCGGCTATGGGCAGCATGGTGAAGGCTATATACGCCTTTCATTGACTACTCCAGATAATCGCCTGGAGGAAGGATTATCCCGACTAGAGAAATGGGGTGGCCGTCTTTAGCATCTGCTTTGCTAAAGATTATATTTGCTAAGCACTATTCTTAAATATTAAATACGGGAGGGAATACATCAAGCGTACGCCCGTTGTAACACACCCACCAGCAGAAAAGGCTTTCCTCGTTGGAGTTGAGACTAAAGGGGAAAGAAACGGCTGGCCTCTCAAGAGATCGGTTGAAGAATTAGGGCAGCTAGCACTCACTGCGGGGGCTGATGTAGTGGGCTCGATGACGCAACGGCTGGACGCGCCCACCCCCGCTTATATGCTGGGCAAGGGCAAACTTGAGGAATTGGTCTCTCTCAAATCAGAAATCGATTATGACTTAGTTATCTTCGATGACGAACTATCTCCGGCGCAGCAGAGAAATCTAGAACGTTCACTTGGCGTTAGGGTGATAGACCGTACAGCACTGATCCTTGATATTTTCGCGCGCCGGGCACGTACCCATGAAGGTAGACTCCAGGTAGAGCTTGCTCAGCAGGAGTATCTCCTCCCCCGCCTAGCGGGACGTTGGCCCCACCTTGAACGCCTCGGAGGTGGTATCGGTACCAGAGGGCCTGGTGAGACACAGCTTGAAACCGACCGCCGCCTTGTTCGTCAACGGATACAGCGTCTGAAAACAGAAATCGAGTCGCTGCGGAAACACCGTGCGCTATATCGGCGACGTCGCAGCGAGCACGGTATCCCCGTTATCGCTTTGATAGGTTATACCAATGCCGGTAAGAGCACCCTGCTCAACAAACTGAGCGATGCTAACGTATTTGTCGAGGATAAGCTTTTCGTTACACTTGATCCCACGACACGCCGCCTTTTCCTGCCAGACAACAGGCAGGTACTCATTACCGATACGGTCGGTTTTATCCAGAAACTGCCGCCAACCGTAGTCGCTGCCTTCAAAGCCACCCTCGAAGAACTGGCTGAGGCACAACTATTGCTGCATGTTGTCGATATCTCCAGTGAAACAGCGACGCAGCAGTGCCGCACGGTCGAGGAAATGCTGGAGGACCTCGGCCTTGCCCACAAGCCAAGGCTCATTGTCCTGAACAAGGTAGATCTGCTCGGTGGTGATTCTAAACCGGATGAGGAGGAGGCAGTATCCCAGTATATCGACCAAATTGGAGTCAGAGTGAAGACTGCGACCTTGATCTCGGCGGCTAAAGGCTGGGGACTCAAAAGGCTGCTTAAATTAATCGTAGAGACACTGGAAAGCAGTCCTGCAGATGGGGAGGACATATGAAGATTCGGAAAGCAGTGATAACTGCCGCTGGCTGGGGGACCAGGTTCCTGCCAGCTACCAAATCGCAGCCCAAGGAGATGCTCCCTCTGGTTGACAAACCTATTATTCAGTACGTGATAGAGGAAGCTGTAGATTCAGGAATCGAGCATATTATCATGGTTACAGCACTTGGCAAGCATGCCATGGAAAACCATTTCGATCGCTCCTTCGAGCTGGAGGATGTGCTTAAGAGAAAGGGGGACGACAAGCGACTGGAGGAGGTGCAGCGAATATCCGATATTGCCCGTATATGTTATGTTCGCCAGAAAGAGCAATTGGGGCTGGGACATGCTGTCTCGATGGCAAAAGACCTTGTGGGCAACGAACCATTTGCTCTCTTTCTCCCTGACGACCTTATCGCATCCGAAGTGCCGGCCATGAGGCAGATGATCGGGGTGTATGATCGGTATGAAAGCAGCGTAATTGCCGTTGAGCCGGTGCCGTCTGAGAAAACATCTGCCTATGGTATTATCAATCCAAAGCAAATCGAAGAACGGGTATTTCAGGTAATGGACCTCATAGAGAAACCAAGTCCTGAAAAGGCTCCCTCGAATTTAGGCATAGTGGGAAGATACATATTGATGCCCGATATATTCGATATGTTCGATAACGTCGCTCCAGGTGCAATCGGAGAGATCCAGCTAACCGATGCATTACGAGTGCTGCTGAAACACCAGGTAATATATGCTTACCAGTTCGAGGGAATTCGGTACGACACTGGCGAGCCACTGGGCTTCCTGAAAGCATCTATCGAGTATGCCCTTAAGCGGCCCGATCTGGGACCTGCGTTCAAGCAATATCTGCAGCAACTGGACATTACCGACTGAGCCCGTAAGGGATGCGGACAACAACGAGAGGTGGAGTATAATAATATTAAAAGAGGTTAAGTTGACTTTCATTAGTGGGTTTTCTACGATTGTTATTAGCAGTACTATAGGCCTAGTACAAAAGTTTCGGCAGGCATTGGATCGTTAGAATCGTACAATTGGCGTATTAGCAATTTGTGAGACTGGAGACTGGGGTTGATTATAATGGACAGGCCTGTAGCCCAAGAGCGGCTAAACCTTATCAAGATAGCTCGATCGCTTGCTATTACATGGGTGATTCTTTCCCTAGCCGATGCTGGAATCACCTATATCTGCCTTCAGGATATATCTAATATCGAAGGCAACCCCTTTGCCAGAGCGCTGCTGTCTTATCATGAGGCTCTGTTCTATGGGGCAAAGCTACTTGTAACCATCTGCATTGGAATAGGATTATGGTGGCTGTCAACAAGGACCTCATATTTAAAAGCCATGATTGTCTGCCAGATAATACTGGTTTTACTGTTCGCAGGTGTACTCGGCAGCAATCTGCTGCACATCTAGATCGACAGGAGAACCGCCTAACTAAATATTAAGTAAGGACTAGGCTTAGCGGTTTTATTCCGAAGACTTCTTGACTCTGTCAGCGATCTGCTTCGTTTCCGCCAGCAGTGAATGCACATCGGTATCATCCAGATCACGAGCGATTATACTTATTGGATTGTCCTCAAGCTGTACATCCTTGAAAACGTCGAGCAGGCTATCTGTTTCACCTTCTTCTTGAGGTTTCTCCGCCTGTGATTGACCCTCTTCCGCAATATCTAAGCTTTGAACCTCAGCAGTCTGATGATCGCCACTGGTTTCTATTAAAGCATCAATTTCCGGGCTTTCACTATTCCCATTCCTTAGATCGGCGACCGTCGATTCCACTACGTCTTCTACATCATCCCCCGCGGCAAGAGTCTTGGGGCCATCATCTTCGGCCATATCAATACTCGTAGCTTCGTATCCAATCTGATCAGTCTGCCCTTCGTTGACTCGGGTAGGGGTTACCAACAACTCTTCTTTACCCGGCTCTTTTTCGTCCAGGTCCTGCTGTATATTTATCATCGAGGGTTCATGTATCTCAGCATGACCATGATCAATCGCTAAATCATGGGGCTCTTCAGCAACCTCCACTTCAATGGTACCTTCGTTATCCTCAGTTAAGAGCGTTCCCACCGCTTTCATGGACAGAAATTCCCCGATTGGATCATCTTCCAGCAATTCGTTTTCATCACCCTGAAATAAGACCTTCAAATTCGGCCCGATACGGTCGAACGGTAACCTAATCCAATTTCTTAAGCCCATGATGTCTCTCTCATATTATAGTCCTACCTACATCGTAGGGATGGAAGTAAAGATATTATCTACTACCATTGGCACAAGGACCAAACCGACCCCTGACAGGCCAAGAGTAATAGCTAGATAGCCAAAAAACTTATAGGTGTTGCCGCCATCGGCAGCCTTAACGGCGAAAGCCGTCGATACAGACAGCAGCAGAATAAAAGGTAAAGCTACCGTCTCAAGAATATGTATACCCGCGAAATTGAAGCTAAACACTTCGAGAGCTTTTGCCTGTGCTTCCGCCACTCCCTGAGTATAGATCCCCTCCACAACGTCACCGAATAATAAAATAACCTGAACTACAAACACCAATAGAGCTACAAGAGCGGCATGCATCGCAAAAGCCAGAAGGCTGAATGAGGATGACACTTGATTCCTCTTAGCACGTAGAAAGTCCAGGGTCATCGCTAACAGAGAGGAACGTTCCCCGACCTCTTCGGGGTCACCACCCAGCCTCGCTGCATCATTGAACATTTTCACGCTTCTGTATATTGTCTCACTGCCCGTCTCCAGGGAAAATCGCTGCCAGCATACCTCCGGCTTGAGCCTGGAAACCAGCCTCGAATGGAGACGCTTGACATCCTTTGCTAGAGTCGCCGTTGACCTCATATCCAACCTCTCCAGAGCGTTAGATACTGTTATTTCAACAGCCGATGCTACATTACCCAAGGATCTCAGGAAAGTACTTATATCGGTATCTTTTTTCCTAATCTGGCGATCGAATATGACACCGGCTATACCTACAGGAAATATCAAAATAGCGCCTATGATGAGAGCCCAGCCCACTCCGAAACCGGTTAGCAGAGTGATGAAGAAACCGCTAATAGCAGCGGGCACTAAGATCCTTGCCAGCCAGCGTGCTCTGCTATAGGCAGCGCACTTTGACGATGATGTATGGATCCTCACTTCCTTGGGAGATACCCTGTATATCGCCCAGGATCCGGCGATCGCAATGCATATCGTTACCCCTACTAGCGAGACAGTGAAAGACGTTGCCACCGAATAGATAAGCATAGAGATTGCAGCTACCATAACGATAAGGGCTGCTGATACGATAAGCGCTGCATACGCCTCAGTCCACTTCCGCAGCGACTCTACACCACGTTCATATTGATTCTTAAATGACTCCGCCTGGACCTTTGCTTCCTGGGCCAGAAAGTCCGCCTCTTTTTCCCCCGAACCCAACGAACTGGCGAGTCGCAGCAACAGGCTTCTGGCTGACTCGGCTTCAGTGGCCTCCCCTACAGTGCGGCAAGCCACAGCGTAGTCATATCGCATCTGCTTGGCCAAGAAATGAATTTCTCTGAAGTAGCTGGAAGAACTGCACGGAAGTTTGCTGGCGAATTCGAATATCTGACTGCGCGATATCCCTGCAGCAGCTATAGACGACATGTATGACAGCTGGTAGAACAGGTCAAAGCTAAGGTACTCGCTATCAATAGAGTCTTTCTTAGTAGACTCCCTGCTCCTGCGCTGTAGCCAGAACGTTGAGAAGTTCATAAAAGTCAGTCACCCCTCTATCTTTATGAAGTTTTTCCAGAATCCTCGCTCTTCTCTCAACAACATTGTAGATCCGCCACTTTTCATCAGCCGGAATACCCATCATCATAGCAATCTTCTCTTCAAGGAGATAGCTGTTCCTCTTACCGATGAACTCGAAGTTGTCAGTAACCGGGTCCCAGCGAAACACATCCACATATGAGAACAGATTGGAGACAGTATCATAGCCAACGATTTCGCTGATGCTGGTTGTCCGGCGAGCCGTCTCACCGCCCGTGAGCTTCACGTTGTTCTGACACACCACAACGTTCAAGTTGTCCATATACGTCTTGGGCACATTTATCGGATACCCTGTCAGCCTCTGTATAAGTTTTTCTACACTCGAAGCGTGGAAAGTGCTCATTACTTCATGCCCCGTCTGCATCGCATTGAAGGCAACTGTTCCTTCCTCACCACGTATCTCACCGACGATTATTACATTAGGCCGCTGCCTCAGTGCAGCCTTTAGCAGATCGAACATATCCACATTAGCTTTCTGCTCCCCAGGCGCCGTAGCCTTCGCCACCTCACGGAGCCAGTTGGCATGGGGTACCTGAAGCTCCGGTGTATCCTCAATACTCACGATTTTGTGCTTTAACGGAATAAAGGCCGTAACCGCATTGAGCAGTGAGGTTTTACCCGAGGCGGCCTCCCCAACGACAAACATGTTCATCCCCTCCCCGATCACTATGGACAGATAAGCAGCCATCTCGTAGTTCAGGCTCCCGAAACTGACCAGATCCAGAATGCTCAGCGGCGTTCCCCCGAATTTCCGGATGGTGAAATTACTGCCCCGACGAGAAACCTCTCTCCCAAAGACTATGTTGATTCGGGAACCGTCGGGCAGAGTAGAATCCACAATGGGGCTGCGCAACGTGACCGGTATTTTTATCGCCTCTGAGAGCCGAAGTACATAGCTGTCCAGATCTTCGTGATTTTCAAATGTGACAGCCGATTTCACAGCTTTGAATATCTTGTGTTCCAGGAAAACGTGGCCCACGCCGCTGCAGTTAATGTCTTCTATGTAGCGATCATGAAGCATGGGCTCCATGACACTCATACCAACCTTGTCTCTCACCATTACGTATTTCAATGCCTTAAGTTGTTGTGCGGTTACCTGCACTCTGTCTGATCTACCGCTCTTTTTCCCTTTTTTAACTGTGCCTTTTTTTGAAGAAGATGAGCCACTGGACCCGTTCTGACGTTCAACACAGATCTTATCTATCAAACTAACTAGGGCATCCGCCCTTTCCTCTTCAGATTCGGCCTCGTTGAGTTTGCTGGATACACCGCTCATTCTCTGCTCTACCGCAGGGAGCAGGTCTCCCAGGTCTTCAGTCAGTCCCGGCTCTATTGGTATATAATTTGGCCTGCCCTCACCAGATCCAGTGTACAAATGGACAAAGAGACCATCACCCACAGGGTATATGAGGTTAAATTCCTTCCAATCACCCATTGAACGTTCGAGTTCGTTGTAATACGCGGGAACAGATATCTCATCAAGGGGAAGCAGGCATAAATAGTCCCAGAGGTGCCTGTTCTCCTGACAGGCAGCCTGCAATCCCTCGGGGAGCAAACGGTAAAGGTCATCGTGCTCGTCAGGATTGCGTCGATGAACCCTTTCCGCTTCTTTCTTCTCGAAGGGCAGCAATATCCTTGCCATTTCACCCTCTAGACCCTCAATTCTAAATATCTTTAGAACAGGATGGTTTTATTATTATTAGTGTCCTTCTTAGAAGAGTCCCTCTTGTTCCGCTTTGGCTATGACCCTCAGCAGTTCATAGAAGTCAGTAACCCCCTTATCCTTATGTAACTTTTCCAGAATCCCGGCCCTTCTCTCCAGAACGTTATAGATCTGCCACTTCTGGCTGGGCAGGATTCCACGCTTTCTCGCAATCCTTTCCTCCAGAAGGTAGCTGTTCTTTCTGCCTATAAACTCGAAGCTGTCGTTCACCTGGTTCCAGCGGAACACCTCAACATAGGAGAAGGTATCAGTTACGGGATCATAGCCAACTATTTCGCTAATGCTGGTAGCCCGGCGGCCTAACCTACCACTGGGCAGTTTGACGGCATTCTGGCATACCACCACGTTTAAATTGTCCATATACGTCTTGGGTACATTGATCGGCTGCCCCGTCAGCCTTTGGATCAACTTTTCTACATTAGATGCATGGAAAGTGCTGAGCACCTCATGGCCGCTCTGCATCGCACCGAAGGCTATGTTCCCCTCTACGCCCCGGATCTCACCGACGATTATTACATTGGGCCGCTGCCTCAATGCAGCCTTCAGCAGATCGAACATGTCCACTTGAGACTTGTGCTCTCCAGGAGCAGGAGATTTGGCGACCTCACGAATCCAGATGGTGTGAGGCACCTGAAGCTCCGGCGTATCCTCAATGCTCACGATTCTGGATCGCAAAGGTATAAAGGTAGTCACCGCATTAAGAAGGGTCGTTTTGCCCGAGGCCGTCTCCCCAACGACGAACATGCTCATTTCATCTTCGATCATCATGGAGATATAGGCAGCCATCTCGTAGTTCAAGCTTCCAAACTCGATAAGCTCCATAATGCTCAGCGGCGTTTCTCCGAATTTCCGAACAGTGAAATTACTGCCCCGACGAGAGACCTCTCTACCAAATACAATGTTTATTCGAGAACCGTCCGGCAGAGTAGCATCTACGATGGGCCTTCGCAGCGTCACCGGCTTTCTTATCGACTCTGCGAGATTGAGCACGAAATTATCCAGAGCCTCATGAGATTCAAAGGTTGTCGCTGTCTTCACCCCCTTGAATATCTTGTGCTCCAGGAATATGGGGCCGATCCCACTGCAGCTTATATCCTCTATGTAAGGGTCAAGGCTCATCGGATCTATGACCCCCATACCCACCTTGTCCCTTACCATTATGTATTTCAACGCGCGCAACTGATCGGCAGTTACCGGCACTTTGCCCCTATTGCCTTTGTCTTTGCCCCTTGCCTTTCCCGAATTAGAAAATGTGATATCGGAGCCGTTGCGACGCTCAACGCAGATTTTGTCAACCAATCTTACGAGGGCTTCTGACCTTTTTTCTTCAGATTCGACCTCGCTAATGTCACAGGTTTCATCAATCAACCTGTCTTCAACCTCAGGAAGTACTCTGCTCAAGTCTTCAGTCAGCCCCGGTTCTATTGGTATGTAGGTTGGTCTCCCGCCACCAGGGCCCAAATATAGGTGGATGAAAATACCGTTCCCCACAGGATAGATAAGGTTGTATTCATCCTTATCGCCCAGTGAACGTGTAAGTTCGGAATAGTACTCAGGAATCGGCACCTCATCAAGCGGTAGTAAACACAAATAGTCCCAGAGATGCCTGTTCTCTTGACAGGCAGCCTGCAACTCCTCGGGGAGCAACCGGTACAGGTCATCATGATCGTCAGGATTGCGTTTATGTGTTCCTGTTTCTTTTTTTTGTTCAAACGGCAGCAACGTTTTTATCATGGCAACCTCTAGGCCCTAGCTTTAGAGTATGGTATTACTTTTATCCCCCAGTTAGGTTCAACATCGAAGGAGACGATATTGCCTGTGGTCATCTCGGCGCCGCGCACTTTGGATACCTCCAGGATCTTCACTATCTTGCTTCCCATCGTCTCGATTCGCAGCCTCAGGTGAGCGTCACACATTGATCCCAATCTGACCATAACATTCTCATCGAAAGCATAGCTATGGGCAACGCAGAAAACGCTCAATCCCCGGTCACCAAGCATCTTGCAGTCTTCGAAGAAGGCCAGCACCTCTTCAACGGAAGCATGAGTCACGTAGTAGGTAATAGAATCGATCACCGCCAGATCGAAGCCCCTGGTAGCACAATCATTGAGCAAGGGCATCAGGCCCCCAGTCAGGCTCCGTCTTGTCTTCTTTGTGTCTATAGGATATATTCGCAGCCGGGAAAGAAGAAGATAATCCAGGATATCCAGGTTCAGGCTCTGCATCTGGGTCACCAGGCTCTTCAGCGTATTCTCGGTGGTGAGGACCATGGCACTCAAACCGTTCTTCAGCGATCCCCAGACCATCTGCTGTGTCAGGACGGATTTGCCCGAATCAGGTTGGCCCTCTATTAAGGTAAGAGACCTTAGTGGTATGCCGCCACCTATCTTCTTGTCCAGCTCGTCGTTTCCAGTTGATATAATCCGGCTACTCTTCTCTTTAAGCGTATCTTCAAGCGTATCCACTTCTACCCTCCTAGCCCGTAAATTGCTTTGAGGCAACCACACCGTTGGGAGTTGATAGAGTTACCCGGTTTGTCGTGCCCGCCCCGGGCAGCGCATTTAATTTCAACTTCATCATCATTACCTCACCAGGGCTCAGAACACCAGGTTCAAATATTTCCTGCTGGCTCAGGCTCTCGTCCGAATATATGACGGCGACAGTCCATTGCTTGTCTAAAGGAGTCGCATTTGCCGTATATGAAAGCGACTCTACATAATAGGTACTGTTGCCATCGTAGTATTGAACCAGCACATCCCAGTTAGCAAATTTGGCGAGGTTTACCTCGCCACTGTTATGAGTAAACACCTGGATAAAAGACGCCTGTATTTGGGCATCTGTAACTTCGATATCAGTCCTGGACACCTCCTCGACTATACCCGTCATCTCCTTCCAGGCCTGTGCGCCCGAGTCCACAGAGTTGAAAGAGGCCTGTGACCAGGTCATGACCGCTACCAGCATCAGCGCTACAACGAATAGGGTTACAAATGCATTGCTCATGGTCCTTACATACTGAAAAAGTAGTCATCGGATACCCCGTTGGGAATTAAAACCCTGATGTCATATTCCCCGGACGACAGAGGGCTCTCATAGCTGATATCGATCCTCAACGTGGTTGCTGTGCTCCACTCCGAGCCGTTCTCGATTACGTAGTCCCACTGTGGGAATGTGCCCCCAGCGCTGTCTGCGTGCGGGATCCATGCCCAAACTGTCTGATTCCCACTCAGGAATACATCGCAATGTTCTATATCAACCACGGTTTCAACACCGATGTTCTTCATCCACACAAAAACGTCAAAATAAGTATTGGAATTTGTGTCCTGCCAGTCGCCATCACCATCCAACTCACCAGCAGCGTTGATGATTTCCACCTGACTTCTGATACGCTCGTTCATACGTGCTGATGCGCTGCCGAGAGCACCGGTCGAACTGGTGATTGCCGGATATACGGCGTTTATCACCAGGGTTACGCAGACTACCGCTGCGACCATCAGCAGGATCGTGCTCAGAACCTTATCCATATCTGGCCTTCCCGCCGCCTAATCCCTTATCCATGATCTGTGATAATATGGCTGATTCGAGCGCATCATTTCGGTAGCGCAGCAGTCCATCGAGTTCTATCAGCAGCTGTATGCTTACAGCCGTAGGCACATAGTCAGTCACCGGAGCATCCTCAGCCTGACCGCCGCCATCTCCACATAGATCGGTGAGAAGCAGTATTGTGTCCTTCATACGAGTCTCCAGATTTCCTGTTACATCATATATCTCCACCAGCTTACCGACTTGATCTTTGCCTACCGTGGCAATAGCGCGTGAGACCCATTGCGCAAGCACGGACACTGTCAGCAGATCCACTACCCTACTCTCGCTTCTGTTCCTCAGGGGGATGACGGTATCGACCTCCTGAGGTTGGCCTTTCTTAGCAACCTGGTCAGTTTGAGCCTGCTCAGCTGGTCTATCGCCCGAATCCGTTCCCCGCAGGTCAGCCTGCGGTCTCTGACTCAGACTATCTTGGACGGGTTCTGTCTCGCTGCACTCAATGCTACCGACATCCGGCCCATTGCTCTCCTGTGGAGGAGTATAAGCATAGCTGATGCCTGTGGCGAGTGATTCCTTGATATCCAGCAGCACCGCTTTTATCTGGCTCTTCAGTACCTTCAGTTCTTCTTCAATGGTAGTTATTCTCTGCTCCATACTGCCACCCCTGTTCCCTGTTGCATTGGTGTCGCTGCCGAGTTTGCTGTCCCGACAGCGACACCTACTACTTCCTCTACTTCCTCTCAGTCAAGATCTGTCTAGTTGAGGTCCATTACAGGGTCGATCCTGCCGGGTATCGTCCGCTCCATAACCAGGGCCGCGCCGGTCACCGGCTTCACCTCTATGTAGAACGAGTCGTAGATACCCAGACCCGTCACGGGAGCATCGGTATCCGTGAAGTCAATGGTCACAATGGCCTGCTCTTCATTCTCAAGAAGGTTATCGCCATTGTCCGTGCCCACGAACTGCGTCGACCACGCAAGGTCGGCAACATGCTGACTGCTGTCGGTAAAGCCAATTATGGTCACATTGTTCGTCGTGCCATTACCTCCCGACGGTGTCAGATCTATGGCCTGACCCTTCATGGTGTTGACCAGGCAGAAGGAGACCGATGTCACCTCGTCACTGGTTGTGTTGCCATAGGCAAACATGCTGCCCTTGATCGTCATAGAGGCCCTTGCCTCCTCAAGTCCTGCATAGACTGCCTCTTGCCCTTTCTGAGACGAGAATATCCCCGCCGACAACACGGTGTAGGCAAAGACCGAGGCCACAACCACGAACGCAATCAAGATGATCGCCGTCTCCAGGCCCGTGATGCCTCTCTCATCCCTGCGTAGGGTCCTGTACAATCCTTTAAGCATCTCTTTCCCTCCTTTTTTCTTCCTTGGTTACGGCCTCGCCGTTAGTGCAGTATCATCACCGAGTCAAGAGCCGCAGGTGTCGTCCGCTCGATTATCAGCGCACTGCCAACGGGAGGTTTCACCTCCAGCTGGAACGTGTGATAGGTGCCGATGGGCTCGCCCGCACCAGTCATGTCCACTGTGATCTCGAACATCTCTCCAGCCTCCAGCAGGCTGTCGCTGTCACCCCAGCCCTGAACCTGCGACGTCCAGTCCAACTCCTCTGTCCGATCGCTTGCGCTGGCGTAGGATATGACTGTGACGTTGTTGCCGGTCGTATCCGTGAAATCGATCGCCTCGCCATCCAGTGCATTGCTCAC
>CP070819.1:1495696-1499605 GCA_020344295.1 Dehalococcoidia bacterium
ATGTGTGCGGGAGCAATCTACTGGGCCGGTATCCCCAGAGTTGTGTATGGTTGTTCGACAGAGGCTTTAGCAAGAATCACGGGTGGTCGTTTCGCCGTCCCGTGTCGAGAAGTATTTGCAAAAGGTGGCCGGGAAATCGAAGTTATTGGCCCTATCGCTGAAGAGGAAGGCCTGCAGATCCATAGAGAGTTCTGGCAATGCGCATAATATATCGCAGGGACTTTTACCGAATTTTACTTGAGGAGCGATATGCGCTAGGTAGTCTGGTTAACGTTTAGAATCCGGTTTTGAAGGAGGCAGATTATGGCCATTCCAGATTATTCTCTAACGGACAAAGTAGCTGTTGTTACAGGAGGAAGCCGCGGCATCGGAAGATCGATAGCTCTGGGATTTGCTGAGGCCGGTGCCGATGTCGTGATCGTGAGCCGCACCCAAGCCGATCTGGAGACTGTACTGAAGGAGCTTGAATCCAAGGGCCGTCGCGGGCTGGCGGTTCCGGCTAACGTTACTGTTAAAGCAGAAGTCGATAATGTAGTAGCGAAAACACTTGAGGTGTTCAACACAATAGATATTCTGGTCAATAATGCAGCTATGAACATTATGCGCCCTCTAGTTGATCTTCGCGAGGACGGGTGGGACAAGGTAATGAATGTGTGTCTCAAGGGATATTTCCTGTTTAGTCAGGCGGTTGCTCCGGTAATGATGGAGAAGCGAAAAGGAAATATTATTAACATCGCGTCCACAGGCGCTGCAAAAGCGGCGGTGGGACTCGGAGCCTATGGCATAGCGAAGGCCGGCGTAGTTATGCTTACGCAGCTCCTGGCGGTGGAGCTGGCGCAATACAACATACGTGTAAATGCCATCGGCCCCTCGCTTGTAAGAACCAAATTCAGTGAGCCTATGTGGTCTAATCCAGACATACTCAAAGGCCTGGAGGCTACAATACCCCTGGGTCGTATCGCGGAGCCCGAAGATATAATGTCCGTGGCCCTCTTCCTCGCGTCAGATGCCTCATGCTACGTAACGGGCCAGACACTGTATGTTGACGGTGGAACTCTAGCATGAAAGCCTCCGCTTAAATACGGGTTTGTGCCTAGATTTGAAGAGCCTGTAAAGTCGGTGACGGATGTGGAGGGGGAAAATGGCTGAAAACATATTGGTAGGCACCAGCGGCTGGCATTACGACCACTGGCGGGAGAGGTTCTATCCCAAGGGTTTGGCCAAACCTAAATGGCTCGGATTCTATTCAGAGTACTTCGTTACAGTCGAGCTCAACAACAGTTTCTATCACCTGCCAACGGAAAAAGCGTTCGCCGGCTGGCGGGACTCCACCCCCGAGAACTTCAGATTCGCTGTAAAGGTTAGCCGGTTCATCACCCACATCAAGAAGCTGAGGGACTGCGAGGAGCCGTTGATAAACTTCCTGAATCGGGCCAGGCTGCTGGAGGGGAAACTGGGTCCCCTCCTGTACCAGCTTCCACCCAACCTGCACCGCAACGACGGGCTGCTAAAAACCTTTCTTGGCCTGCTCCCCGGCGACTTAAGCCATGTCTTCGAGTTCCGCCACAATTCATGGCACACCGGCGAGGTACTCACCCTGCTGCGCCGATACAACACCGGCTTCTGCATCTACGACATGCCCGACTATATCACGCCCATCGAGGCCGCAGGCGATTTCGCCTACATCAGGTTTCACGGCAGTAAACGCATGTATGGAGGCTGCTACTCCGATGATGAGCTCAGCGAGTGGGCGCAGCGAATCGCAGGACTGGACTCTGGTGTGAAGTCAGTCTACATATACTTCAACAACGATATCGAGGGCTTTGCGGTTAATAATGCTCGAGCTCTTCACCGGATGCTGACTGAGACCTCTCTGTGAACAGGTTCCACCCCTTAAACGCCTCCCTGCTATACCAACTGTAGCCAGCAAACAGGCCTCGCAACGGTTCTTCAGATTCAAGTCTACTCGATTTCTCAACAAACTCAGAGGTGACGTGAGGTTATGGGAGGAAAGGTCATCTTGACTAGTACTATAGTGTCGACTACGATTGCAAATACAGTACTATAGTTGCAGTACCATCGTTAGGTTTCACCAGTATATACCCAAAGAATGTGATGAAAGGCAGAGGATGAAGGTCACTATAGTCGAATACGAGAATGCGGAAGATGCGGTTTGGGACGGTGAAGCACTCTGCGCCAGCTGGGATAAGGACACGGGTGAGTTTGTGATTCAAGGAACTACAAACGGTCAACCGTGCTCCGAGACTGTAGCTATCCTGGCGCAGAATCGTAAGTTAATGGTTGAAATCGAAGATACCGGCCCAGGCCAGCTGGTATGGAGAGGTTATGTTGGTACTGCCGAGTTCCTATCGTTCGACTCCGATGAGGTGGAATGCGCTCTGGTCATGCTGCTGGACGACTGGTTCGGCATTGTACCCCAGTTCAGTACCTCATAGACCACGCCACGAAACGGTGCATTATGAAGGCAACGATCAGCGAATTTGAAACCGAAGACGGTCCCCTCTGGGAAGGCGAGGCGCTCAGTTTTAATTGGGACGGCGCTAACGGTGAGTTCGTTATCCTCGGAGAAGCGGACGATGAAGGGGTATCCGCCGTTGTCAACAGCATAGCCGAGAAGCAAAAACTAACCATCGGAATCGAGGAAAGCGGATCAACGCAACTGGTATGGCGAGGTTATGTCGGTAGCGCCCAGTTCCAGGCACACGGTCCGGAGCATATGAAATGCAGTCTGATCATGGCTCTGGATGATTGGTACGGCATCGCGCCCCGGTTGAGCACTTCCTAGCCACAGAAGTAACGACGCAACGAATAGCGGAATAGGGGTTTTTAGAAATGACCAAATTATTTCTCTACATATTTTTCGATCTCGCCGGAATAGGGTGTTTGGTCAGCGCCTTCCTGTTCGCGGGTGGTGCGTCAGAGACGCCGGTTATCGGTCTCGTCGGAGGAGCCGGCGCAGCTTCCCTGGGAATGCTGATACTGCTGGCTATAGAGAAGATCAATAGCAGACGGCTCGAAAGACTGCTCAGTCTAAGGCCCTCGATAGTGCGCTCCGCGGACAATGTCCACTATCGCCGCAACGGCAGCTAGGTTTACTCCATCCTGGCCGCTATCCTGGCCAGCTCCCAACTGTAGTCGTATAAGTGTAGCCCCTTGCTTAACGCAATAACCTCACCATCTTCCACGCCGATCTCGCTGGCCATGTACTCTTTCAATAGTTGTACCCCCGCCAGATTTGAAGGCAGCCCCGCCCACAGGTCCCAGGATCTAAAGTACACAATGAAGTGCAGTCTGCCGCCGGCGATCCGGGTATCGATGCCCCGGAGGCAGGGAGGATCAGGGAGTTCAATGGAATCCCAGCAGCCGACGGCCATATACCCCTGATTCGTGTTGTGCCCCTCTTCCCGATACATCCGAATAACCTCAGGTATCTGGGGCTCCAGGTCCTCGCCATAGGTATACTGTTCAGTATCGGCCTTGAAAGAGGTCATCAGGTACTGAAGATAGTTCTCCACATACTCCATGGATGAAGGAGGCGGAACGCCCTGAGGGACATCCGGCACGAGTGGCCGCCGGCCCGGATGGAGTACGTGCAGGACGATGAAGTCAAGCTCTTTTCTGCGATGCCCGACATAGCTTCCCCGTTCAATAGTATACTCACGCCCTTCGGTCAGCGCCTTACGCAGGCACAGGAACCAAGCCTCAGAAAAATCCCTCGCCTCTATCTCTGTGATCTGCATTCGAAACTCACCCCTGCTCTACGATTCCTCGCCTCTCTGCAAACGCTAACCTTATTGATAAGAATGACAACGGCGAACATCCAGCCACCATTATAGATAGCTCGATGGGATATTGTCTACAGAATGCTGTTGTGCTGGCTCCCCTCCC
>CP070819.1:1499705-1506135 GCA_020344295.1 Dehalococcoidia bacterium
AAAGGTCGTTCCACCGCCATCCGTACCTATCACATTATCTATTCCCAGTTTGTTTGCCAGATACACGCCTCCGATAGCCCCGCCGATGGGTCCCGACATCAGTGTTGTTACCAGTCTCTCGTGTTCTGGGGACACTGTACTGCCATAGCAGGTCAGGACTCGAAACGGAGATTTCGCTCCCTTTTCCTTCAGGCTGCGCTGTATTTTATTCAGTTGCTCCCTCGATGGTTCCGCAGCATACTGCTCTACTATCATGGTGTTCAGTCTTGGAGTCTCACCTCTGATAGGGGCGACGTCGTAAGATAATACTACGCGGACATCCCTGCCTTTTTCCTTAATGATGTCCTCGGCAATCTCTTTAACTCTACGCTCATGGGACGGGTCTCTGTAGGAGCTGAGCAGGCAAACACAGATGACAGCGATATTCAGATCAAGGAGCTTCTCTACGGCCTCCGTAACATCATCCTCATAAAGGGGAATCAACTCCTCACCGATAAAGTTGATTCTCTCACGGACACCCATTATCTTATCCCTGGGAACGAGAGGCTCCGGGTGTTTGTGTTCCCGGGCGTGCAGTCTTCCGGCATATGGCAATCCCGCCCAGCATTGCATACCCCTTCCCAGCTGGTGAAGGTCCTCGAAACCGGCAGTTGTTATCAATCCGATGTTCTCATTCCCCTCCCTCTGGAGCAGTCTATTTACCATAGCGGTTCCGGAATAAATCGATATATCGATATCTTTAATGGCCTCATCAGAGTCAAGATCCCAGTAACCACAGGCACTTTTCAGCCCGTTCAATATCCCCTCTGATTCATCGCTTGGCGTAGTTACCGCTTTACCGACGATAAATTCTCCTTCGGTATCCATAATCACTGTATCGGTCATAGTCCCGCCGGTATCCACTGCAATTGACTTCAGGATTCTTCTTCCTCTTTCCATATTGCCAACCTCCTTGCTTTGCCGGTGAATCTCACTATAGACAACAAATTATCTACGAAGACATATAGCCTACTATCCTATTGTTCTAGTAGTTCTGGCGCTAGATTTGCGGGCGGTTATGATCAGTCTTTAAAGCTTCGCTTTGTTGTTGTGAGAAGAGGAAGTCGAGAAACAAAGCACAGCAAGCTATACGATGGTGTCTGCTGATTACTTACACGTTTGGCGACGATTTGTCAAGCGTGTGTTCTTGATTTCATGAACAGACATTTAATACAGGCTTTCCCTACGTTCTACTATGGTGTACGATATCAGGTAACCTGCACTAACTGGAATTAGGAGGCTGCATGTGAAGCGAAAGATGTTCCTTATACAATCGGAAGGACTCGGGAGAGGGGATGACCGCCTGGGCTCCCTGCTTATGGGTAACTTCCTGCGACAACTGGGAGAGAGCGAGAACAGGCCCGCCGGCCTGGTCTTCTGGAACACAGGGGTACGTCTGGTGTGCGAGGGCTCCGGAGTCCTGGATCCCTTGAAAAGGCTTGAAGCGCAGGGAGTGGAGATAATGGCCTGTACAACTTGTCTCGAATATTTAGATCTGGCCGACAAACTGGCAGTTGGCAGGACGACGACTATGCTCAAATCAATTAATTTGATGCTTGGTTACGATGTCATCGGCCTTTAGCTGCATATTACCCGCCAAATGGTGCGTTGTACTCAAATTTGAAAGCCGAGGAATATTCTATGCTCAAAGCCGTCCTTTTCGATCTGGATAATACGCCTATTCATTTCAGCGAGCGTATGTTCTTCGAAAGCTACCTCTCTAAAGTGCCCAAGGCCTTCGCTGATATCATGCCAAGGGATGTTTTCGTGGGGAAACTGCTGTCATCCACACAGGCGCTGATGCGTAACAATGGCGAGATGCTGAATGTAGACTATTTTATGAACCTTTTCTCTGCGGGCTACGAGGAGAGAAGGAGCGAGCTCTGGAGCCGTTTCATGACCTTCTACGAGACTGAATACGATCAATTCAAGGCCATAATGTCCAGATCGCATGGGGTGCAGGAAGTTATTCTTAGGTTGAAGGAAAACGGGGTTAAGATCGTTATTGCCTCCAATCCGATCTGGCCGCTGAATGTCCAGATGAAGCGGCTGTCATGGGCAGGGCTTGAGAACATAGAATTCGATCTGGTAACCCATATCGGGAATATGTCCTACTGCAAACCACACATCGAGTATTACCAGGAAGTCTGTCAGCGGAACGATGAAGGTCCCGAGGTTTGCCTGATGGTGGGCAATGACCCCGTCAATGACATGGTGGTGTCGAAAATCGGTATGAGAACATACCTTGTAACCGAGGGCGCAACCGACGAGTCAGCCCTGGAACTAAGTAGAAGTGTACGTATTGAAACGCCCGGCGAGATCCCTGAGCCCGATTTCAAAGGCCCTTTATCGCGCGTCCCTGATGCAGTAGAGGCCTTGTTAGGAAAAAATCGAGGTTGAATAAAGGGCCGCTAAGATTGATGTATTAACCGAACAGGTCTATCTTTTTCGACTTCCCATCCTTGTCGATATGCTCAATGATGATGGGGAATCCCTTTTTATCGCCCAGGCTCACCTTGGTTCGGGCAAGCTCCAGCAGGTCCATCGGATCAACGCAGTTTTCGGGGGGGGTCACTCCTTTAGCCTGCACTTTTCCTGTTACCATGAGGATGGCCCCGAGCGCGGCGGGGATTCCCGTGCCCTCGCCCATCCCCTGTCCCCGCGATGACATCGATAAAACATAGGTATTCTGTTCTCCGTCCTTCAGACCTTTCACTGTTATCTTCAGGCAGCCCATCGGTTCGTTCAGGCCGGCCTCTCTCATCAGTTGCCCTCTGCGGGAAAGGATGAAAGCCACCGAGAATTCGAGGGGCACAGTCGTCTGCCCCTGGACATGGATAGGCTCGTCAACCGTAACGCCCAGCCTTACCATGTCCTTTATCAATTCGGCATAGGCGGGTGGAAGTACCAGTCCCAGGTTAGTTACCCGCTGCACGCCCTTAAGGTACCTGGGCAGCGTTATCGTCTCCGGATGCGGATACGCGTATACCCTATAAGTGCCCACGTCCCTGAACTCGACATTCTCTTCCAGGGCCTTGCCGCTATCTTCGAAGAGCCCTACTGTTGTGAATTTCCCATCGAGGAACATCGGTATATCCATCTTCATGGAGTGGATTCTGTGTTTCACCACAGCCGGGCCTTCCACCTGCTCGCCGCCGTGGGCGTGGTATATGTCGACCGCCTCGACCTGATCGAGCATGGAATGCGCACAGAATCTGACCAGGACGTTGGCCACACCCGGAGAGCTTCCCATCCCAATCAGGGCTGTGATACCGGCCTTCCGGGCATCCTCGTCCATGTCCAGCAGCTTTTCGGTGGCGTCCATGTCATCACAGACATCTATGTAGTTGATCCTGGCATCGATGACCGCTTTTAATATGAAAGGCGCATACTGGTAGAAGGGCCCAACGCAGTTCAGGACAAGCGATGAACCGGAGATTGCAGTATTAATACTCTGATGGTTTGCTGCATCGAGTTCGACTGCAGAGGCTCTCTCCTTCCCCAAGCTGTCAGCCATCTTCCGTGCCCGCTCGATTTCCTTATCGGCGATGACTACTTCCGAGAACACTCCGCTTGAAACGAGCGTCTCTACTGCAATGCTGCCGACTACGCCACACCCTCCTAAAACGGTAATCTTAATCATTAAGTCCTCCTTTGCTCACTATACAACGATGCCTTTGCCGAATGGGTCCGCCCATTGCTCCAGAACGGCCTTAAGCTCGGAATGGTCCTCGGCATATTCTGCAAGGGGTATGCCCTGCATTACGGCATCGATTGCCTGGCGGAATGCTTTCCCGCCTGCAATCGGGCCCTGGGGATGGGCATTAATACGTCCCCCTGAGCCGATGACGATATCTGCGCCAAGGTCAGCCATCACCTTCGGCACCATTGACGGCGTAATCCCGCCGGAGGGCATGGGAAAGGTCGGTTTAAGGTTATATAGCGGGAATGTCAGATTCCGGGCAACATTCTGGAACTTGTCCGTAATGACAGGCGCTTTACCGTAGGGTGCCGGTATGACCACGACATCCGCTCCAGCCAGGCGGGGCAGCTTTCCCAGCACAATGTGGGAACTCATACCATGGAGAGGGGACATATACATGGCCCCGGCCACATCCATGTGGGCTAGAATAGGGACATTGATGTTCGGGTCCTCCGCCAGGGCCTGCATAACGGGCAGTCCAACCGCCAGGTAATTTATCATGAGTGCGTTGCAACCCAGCTCTATGGCACGCCTGGCATTCTCGAATACCTTGGGCACTTTGTCGGTGATATTCACGGTGTACAGGGTATGCTCCCCCGTTTCCTCATAGACCTGTTTCTCTAACTCCATATAGCGTTTTACGCGCCCCTCCACGGAATTGAACGAAGCATCGGCTATCAATTCATCATCCTTGATGATATCGCAACCGCCCAGGGCTGCTTCTCTGAACAGGCCGGCTCCGACCTCAAGAGGGTAGCCGGTGCAGGGCTTAATCATGTTGTTCAGCAGGGGACGTTCCTTAATGCCCAGAACTTCTCGCACGCCAGCGATGCCGAACTTTGGCCCTTTGAAGCCCGCGACATATTTTTGAGGGAAGCGGATGTCGAGCAGCTTGATGTTTCCCCCCATTGAGACGTTGCCGACTACCGATGTCAGCAGCATGGGTATCTGAGAGCCGATATTTATCTCGGGATATGCTACCTGGATGATCCAGTTTCTGTTTTCCAAATTGGGCGGTACCGAGAACTCATAGTCAGGCACTTCATAGACCCCCAGGACCTTGGCAACATGGCGGCAACGCACATCCGATGTTTCTCCCGGAACCGGCACCCAGGTGCCGGTGCTCTGCTCGACGGCAAGGGCTTGTGCGAGCAATGGAATAGGGTATTCAGCCGGAAAAGAGGCTAGGTAGGTTGCGATAAGATATTCATCGTAGTCTACACCATCCGGTAAAGCCACTGGGAGCCCCAGAATTTCCTCGGTGTTCATTTGGTCACCTCCCTGCATTGACGAGCTTGGCTTAACTTTATCCGATTCAGCTTCTTATAGAAATTACGCAGGCTTCTATATGATTCCTGGTATGACTGGAAAAGAGAATCGTAGATGTCACGGTTCTCTTCTTGCGGCTCGAAGACCTTCTCTACTTTAACGACATCCTTGAGCGCCTCGAAGTTTGGGTATATCCCCAGACCGATTGCAGCAATAAGAGCCACTCCTACGGCACCGGCCTCTTGTGGGTTGTGTACAGTCTCAACTTGTCTCTGTGTTACGTCCGAAAGGATCTGCATCCACGGTTCGCTCTTCGCTCCTCCGCCGATTACTCTAAGTTTGGGAAGCGGGAAATTGAATTGCCTGTCTACGATATCCACGAGCCATCTGAAATTATACGCAACCCCCTCATATACGGCGCGAAGCATATTTTCACGGGTATGATCTGCACTCAGGTTAAGGAAACTGGAGCGTACATTACAGTCCGCTATTGGGGCTCTCTCGCCATACAACCAGGGGGTAAAGATCAGATGGTTGGCTCCTGGGGATACATAGGTGACTGCCTCATCCATGAGACTGAAGATGTTAGAGATATTGGGATCGGTTTTTTCCATCCTGTACAGTTCATCACCTATCCATTGCAGGCAGGCACCGGCGGTCTCCGTTTCCGCTATCAGGAATGCCTTGGCAGGGTCTGCCGAATGAATGGTCGCCGCTCCACATTTCCCCCGGGGCGTTCGCTCGGTTACCACACCCACCCAGCCGGATGTGCCAATATAGACATGCCCTTCGCCCTCGCCTACAGCACCGGACCCGACAGCAGCACAGGCTGCATCCCCTGCGCCCGCTATTACCGGTGTGCCCTCCAGGAGGCCCAGACCTCGGGCTGCCTCTGCGGACACGACTCCAACCTGATCGGTGGAGCGCACCAAAGGCGGACACTTCTCGGGGTCTAGCCCAATGTAGCGGAAAACTCCCTTGAGCCAGTTCTTCTTCTTCAGGTCGATTCCAAAGACCGAGGCACATGACCAGTCCATAACTATATTACCTGTTGTTCGAAAGATCAGATAGCCATTTACATCAAGAAAGCACCGCATCCTGTTGTATATTTCAGGTTCCTCCGCTTTGAGCCATAGTAACTTGGGTACGCAGTCTTTACCGCATAAGGTAGCACCGGCAACCAAAGCAAACAGGCGCGGGTGAAGAAACTTTCTCATCATGCCCTGCGCCTGCTTGCAAGCCCTGTTGTCAAGCCAGATTATCGCCTGTCTGAGGTGTCTTCCCTCCGAATCAACAGGCACAATGCCCAGCATTTGAGCACCGTAGGTTATACACAAAACATCTTGAGGTGATACTCCGGTCTGTTCCATAAGACGCCTGGTTGTCCTCTGCACCGCATTCCACCATTCCTCAGGCTCC
>CP070819.1:1506235-1510654 GCA_020344295.1 Dehalococcoidia bacterium
AACGAGGTCATACCAGAAACCTAGGATTTCTTTAATACGATATACCGCGATAGTGAAGACACACCTATTGACCTAATTACGCAGAATGTTGAGACTGTGCACTGGGTAGAACAAGCAGATCTTGATGCATATCTTGAATATCTTCCAACCCATCCTGTTTACCGGATGCAAATGCTCATGGTAGACAAAGATATCAAGGAGATCATTGATGAGCTTCGGCCAGGCGGGCAATAGAACACCTGGTTCAGTTAGCTTTATTGGATTTACTAATGGTCTTTAGTGCTAACCGGTTTCACATCTATACCAGTGGGATATTATGCTAGATTCGTCCTGAGAGGAGGTTTTAAATGCCATACAAGGCTCTAATATTGGAGAAAGAAGGATCTATAGCGATCATAACCCTGAACCGTCCCGAGGTAGGCAACTCCTTCAACCTCACACTATTCCAGGAGATCGATCACGTCTTCAACAACATAGCAACTGATAGCGATATCAGGGCTGTAATAGTAACCGGGGCTGGAGAGCATTTCTGCACAGGTGTAGACCTTAACATGTTCGTTGGCTCCATTAGCCAGGATGAAGAACAGGCTGACAGTAATGAAACTGCTCCTGCACAGGATGATCAGACCTATGGGAAGGGAACAAACATCGGAGCAACGATCAGGATGAGAGATATGAACAAGCCGGTGATCGCTGCTGTAAATGGGCTGGCGATGGGTGCAGGTTTTGCCCTGGCCTTGAGCTGTGATATAAGAATCGCCTCAGACAAGGCAAGATTCAGCACGGCATTTGTTAAAAGGGGACTTGCACCTGATGGCGGCGGTTCTTTTACCCTGCCCCGCATTATTGGATTCCCCCGGGCTTGCGAGCTGTTTCTCACAGGGAGGACTGTAGATTCCTTAGAGGCCGATCGGATAGGTTTGGTAAATAGTGTGGTTCCACACGAAGACCTCATGAAAACAGCTGTAGATCTGGCATCAAGTATAGCCAAGCATCCACCGCTCGCGGTAGGGATCACCAAGGAAACACTATACAAAGCGATGATGACAACAGATATAGTAGAGCACATGAAGTACGAAGTAGAAAAGCAGGACATATGTATGAATACTGAAGATTTCCTTGAGGCCGCTACTGCAGTTATTGAGAAGCGGGACGCGGTCTTCAAAGGTCGTTAGCAATTGGTCTTGGAATAGCTCTCAAGTAGAGCCTGAATCCTTAGATGTAAGCCTCGGCCCCACTTCAGCTAACAAAGCTTCGATTGCTGATAGCGGTCTGACCATTACCGTCACGTCCTGGATAAGTCCGTTTTCGTTGAACCTCAGGAAGTCAAGGCCCTCCACCTCCCTGTTTCCGATTCTGGCACGGAAGATCAGGCCAATGCTCCCATCATCCGACTCCATCTGGTCGGTATACTTGAAATCCTCTAACACCTCTACCAGAATGCCGAGAAGCTGAGTTATGGCCGCCCGACCCTCGAATGGTTTGAACTGTACCGGGCTGTGTAGCACCGCATCCTCAGCGAAGGCTTTAACTATATCATCCAGACGCTTTGTTTCGACAGCTTTTTCCAAAGCTTTGCGAAAAAAGTCTCCTTCCATTGCTCCTTCCCGTCATACATTTTTTATAGGCAAATTGCTCGTTACAAAGTATAACAAATCGTCATTCTCAGTATATACTGTTTCAATTTAACTTATTGTGGTAGTATACTCACCACATCTGGATATCGCAAGCAACTTTTAGTGCCTACTAATTACTTACTTCGAGCCCACTTACAAGGAGGAATGAAAATGGCGCAAACCGATCACCTGGCCTCACTTGATGCCACCGCACAGGCCGAGCTGGTGAAGAGAAAAGAGGTTAAGCCGATAGAGCTCGTTGAGTCTGCTATCGAACGCATAGAGCGTTTAAACCCTGCTCTCAATGCTGTTGTCACACCGATGTACGAACAGGCACGCGTTCTGGTCCAGGAGGAACTTCCAGACGGGCCCTTTGCAGGCGTGCCCTTTCTGTTAAAAGATATATTTGCCTCATACGCGGGAGTTCGTTTAACAGAGGGAGCAGTCTTCCTGCGCGATTTCGTGCCCTCCTTCGACAGCGAATATGTCAAACGCCTGAAGCGCGCAGGTCTCATTATCTTGGGAAAGACAAATCTGCCGGAGTTCGGATTGAGAGCTACAACCGAACCACAGCTATTTGGCCCTTGTCGTAATCCCTGGAATACAGATCGGGTACCGGGCGGCTCAAGCGGGGGCTCTGCGGCAGCGGTGGTCACCGGCATGGTTCCTATGGCACACGCTACCGATGCTGGAGGATCGATCCGTATCCCCTCCTCGTGCTGCGGTACATTCGGTATTAAACCTACACGGGGACGTGTCCCGATGGGCCCTGAGTATGGCGATGTCATCGGTGGAATCGATGTCACCCATGCCATAACCCGTTCGGTCCGTGACAGCGCCGCACTACTTGATGCCACATCCGGACCAATGGTAGGTGATCCATACTGGGCGCCACCACCCGCACGGCCTTTTCTCGAGGAGGTCGGCGCCGATCCCGGACGCCTGCGCATTGCATATACAACCACAGCACCAAGGGGGACAGCACCGCTAGGAGTCGATGTACATGCCGACTGTATCAGCGCCGTTCATGAGGTTGCACTTATTTGCGCCGACCTCGGCCACGAAGTGGAGGAGGCAGCGCCCAGCATAGCGGATGAAAAAATAACCTTTGCATTGAGTATCCTGATGGGAGCCTGCACCACATGGACCATAGACCGCTGGGCATTTATGCTGGGTAAGGAACCTACTCAGGCCCAGTTCGAACCTACTACCTGGCTCCTCTATGAAATGGGCCTTCAGCACAGTGCATCCGCCTATTTGGGAGCCGTAGAAGCTATCCAGAGCATTGCCCGTGACATGGGCAACTTTCTCCTCGGGTATGATGTTCTGCTGACGCCCACATTAAGCGAACCACCAGTGCCCCTCGGCACCTTTGACTACATACCTGAGAATCCCTGGCAGGGGCAAATACGAGAGGGGGCGTTTGTACCGTTTACAACTATATGCAACCTAACGGGACAGCCGGCCATGTCCGTTCCCCTTGTCTGGAATAACGAAGGATTGCCTATCGGCACCCAGTTTATGGGCCGCTTCGGTGACGAGGCGACTCTGTTCCGCCTCGCTGCTCAACTTGAAGAGGCACGACCCTGGGCCGACCGCAGACCACCCATATCAGCTTGAGCGTTGCTTTCTACCTACAAGAAGGTTGTCCAGCAGCAACATAGAGCGATCCTATGGCTATCGCCTCTGATTGACTGTGTCGCTTCTGGGACTTAGAATGGATATGTAATATCAATGCACTGTTTTAGGTCAACTTAATGAGTCCGGATAAAGAAGGGGCTACCGCCAGGGGCTATATCCAGATAGATGGTGAGTTCTGTAAGGGATGTCAGATCTGCATCTTTTTCTGCCCCAAGGACGCAATCTCCCAGTCAAATACACTGAATACCAGCGGCTACTCACCCGTCTCCTTTAACGACAATAATGAATGTACGGGCTGTGCCATCTGTGCGCTGGTCTGCCCCGAGGTAGCTATCGAGGTTTATCGTGGCTAAGGTTCTGATGAATGGCAATAGTGCAGTTGGTGAAGCCGCTATCCGGGCCGGGTGCCAGTGCTATTTCGGTTACCCTATCACCCCCCAGAATGAACTCACCGAGTATATGGCTACCCACCTCAGCCGGAGAAAGGGATGCTCCTTTGTCCAGGCAGAGAGTGAGATCGCTGCGATAAACATGGTTTATGGCGCCAGTTTAGCCGGAGTGAGGGCAATGACGTCTTCATCCAGCCCTGGAATCAGCCTGAAACAGGAGGGAATCTCATATCTTGCGGCCTGCGAGCTCCCGGCAGTTATCGTTAACATGTCCCGGGGCGGGCCTGGCCTTGGTAGCATCTCCGCCGCCCAGTCAGACTACTTCCAGGCGACTCGGGGCGGTGGTCATGGTGATTATCGGTCTATAGTCCTGGCGCCATCATCAGTACAGGAGTTGGTGGATCTCACCCATCGCGCATTCGATCTGGCCGATCACTATCATATTCCCGTGACAATCCTGGGAGACGGTATGCTGGGGCAGATGGTGGAGCCGGTTGAGTTCGATCATGAGGCACCTGAGGTACCGCCCGTTCGCAGCGACGCCCTCAGAGGAGCGAATGGTCGCCCGAGCAGAATAATCAAGACCTTTACCTCGAAACCTACCGAGCTGGAAGAGATAAACTGGAGCTTGTTCCGTAGATACCAGTTAATCAGGAAGCAGGAGACAGCCTACGAAGCTTTTCTGGTTGAAGATGCCAAGCTCATTATCGTCGCCTTTGGTATCGCAGCCCGGATTGCCAAAGGCGCTATTAAGACCGCTCGATCAGAGGGTA
>CP070819.1:1510754-1515083 GCA_020344295.1 Dehalococcoidia bacterium
ACTGTAATTTGCCACACAAGCTTATGTGTGCATGCAGTTAGCCGGAAATATATTATACTGGGGTTTTAAAAGGTAATAATCGGATATCTGGAATATCTGCCGTTATTCACCGAGAAAGGAATCCAGATACATGTCTATTTCATCCGGATTCACCTGATGGACAATAGGAGGAGCCTTCGAATCAGTTTCCCATTGCATAGGATCAAACGGGGCTGTGTCGTGTGTTGAATCCACTGATGCTGTGGCCTGAGTGTTGAGTATAATAGGTATAAGCATAGCGGGTAGGGCCAAGGCTAAAAATAAAAGTGTTGGGATAAGAACCTTGGCGCGTATTCTAATATTCATAAAATACTTACCTGAAAATAACTAAGATTGAAATTATCTATTAGTAATAGACTAGAAAGGTTAGGCATTGCGGTCAATGGCGTGATCGTACTGTTTCATCCTACACTTTCTTATATACATTTATTGTTCAGAAGTACTAGTTTTACATCGGGTATATGGTACTAATAGCCTGACGAATTCCAAGTCGCTGGTCGCAATTTACTATATTGCAGCTCGTACTCACGCCGGGTAATATGTACTCTCTCCTAGAAATGGTTTGCGAGTGAAATCATGCTGGATTGGATTTGAATTAGAAAGGGCAATCTGGAACAAATACTATTGAGGTTGGGCGCCGGTTCTGGCGCGGTAACACTTTGGGGCAAAGAGATAAACAGCTACTCTATTCCATATAAAATAGAGCGCTACAATTTCTATGTGCCTATAGCTGCGATGGTTATTTCGCGTACCTGATTGGACGGGGCTCCAGTGCTGTAGCGGCGCAATCTGTGCCAGTCGGAAAGGCATGTGGGACATATACTGTAAGAAACTCGCTTTATACTACGATTCCCAGTATGTCCTATTTCTTCATGACACCAGGCGCACACAATCTTGATATCTCTACGCATTATGTACCCCCCTGTCCTGAAATCAGCATTGGCAATTCTCAAGTTCGCGAGATGGAAAATGACTTGATCAGCCCACTATTTGGCTCATCACCGACGACGCTGAAATGCTCTACCTGGCCTCGGAAGCCCAGACTGCTATTTAACCTATCTCTTATGTACTCCACAAGCTGCTCTCTGCTGGCGTGACTGGCCCAATTGGCATCCAGATTGAGCGTCACCTTAAATGTAATCTGATTCACCATCGGTACCACCTCACTTCCTCCATCGCACAGTTGTGCCAAGGAGTTGTGGCCTTCTCATCACTATTTTATATGAAGCTGTATGGTGGACTTTCGGACTGGCCATCACTGCTCATTTCAATTTATTCTTAAATAATAGTCCGAAAGATCATTAAAAAATACGGACTATGGACTTTTAACATTTTTTATCGATTTTGTCAAGTCTCCGGAGGATAATTAGGTTCAAAGCAATGATGGATGAAAAAGGAAAGTGCGTCAGATCGGGCTGCAGATACAGGTATTGCAGCTTGGCAATGAAGTGAACGTCTGTTGCGGACTGTAACTGACGTAAAGGGGGACAGCCGGCAGCTGTTGCTGCCTTTTGTTTGAGGGAAGACTATGATCTCGATGAAATCAGAATTTAGTACAGGACGCTACTTTTTAAGCTTTCGCCGCTCTTTTGCAATTAATGTGGGGATATGGAACTTGGCTTTGACATGCTCCCAGTCTTCGATCGACTCCGGCGGTACTATTCTGTCCGGAATATACTTGCCGATGCCGGAAATCATGGCAGACGCCTTTCTTGAACTGGCAACGGAGTCAGGGATGTAGTTATAGGTTGCGGTAATCAGCGATGAACGTACCTTGCTCGGGAGTTTGCCCAGCCCGTTAACCACCCCGTCGATAGCCTTGACCGGGACACGATTATCCAATGTGTTTAAATAGAAGAGAAGCAGGCCATCGGGCACGAATCTTTCAACTATCTTGGTCTCGAGCGAGATAACCTTGTGTGAGATAAATCTGGCCGGTGATTTAATAATTGAGGTCGATCGTTTTGCTGGCATATCCTCACCTCCCGTATGAACAGGGTCTGATGAACTGTCTTCCCTGTCAACTCTCCGATATCTTGACCACCTTGTCATCGGCTATTTTTTCAATCCACTCGGTAACTTCAGGCACCTCCATACGCATCCTGAACAGAGCCACCATCTGGTCGATGACTCCTTCAGCCTCCTCCCAGACTGATGTGGTATCATCGACGAACTCTATTGTTCCATTATCCCTGATTAATGCACTGTCAACACCGTCACCAACCGCAACACTCGCCCTGGCTGAGGCCCTGACGAATAGCACCAACACCTTCCAGGCTACATCGACAGGTGTCTCCTCCCAGGGGAAAAGCCGACCGATAGCGCCATATTCCTCGGCAATGCCCCATACCTGATACAACACCTTGGCCGGCGGAAAACCAGCTGTCATCTGGTAAAGGTTAGCCTGCCCGTAAGATACCATGGCGAGGGGAAAGACAGGGCTGTCATCCCTGAACGCTTGATATCTTTCAACAAGAGCGTCAATTGTGTCCCCCACATCCCAGCAGGTAACTGCGTCTTCCTCGAATAGCACCCTCTCAAGGGCATCGTAAAAAGGCTGTATCCCTACCCTGGCGAAGATAACGCCGCCAATCTGCCGTAGCTTCACATCGGGTGTCGAAATCTCCAGTCCACCCTGCCGCACCATCCTGCGGTCGGCTACTATGGCCACACCATCCTTACACCTGGCACCTAAAGCTATCGTCATTTTAGTGCCTCCTCCCCGCAGCTACATCGGAAAACCATGCATATATTATACCACGTCGAAGCTTTATATGCCGCATGTAGCTATATGACGGCACCAGTATCAGCGAATCTTGTTATTAAGAGGAGAATTAATTTACCCAGTAAGGTTTTTGCGGTGCAGGTTATGTAATGTTGTAACCAGCAGGTTGCCCGCTGCTATTCAAGGGGCAACAGGTCCTCCTCGGAAGGAGGAGGCAGTACAGCAAGCAGACGTGCTTCCCCGTCGTGTATATCCATAATATGAATGGGCCAGACCAGTTGATGGGGCACTCCGCCGTATCTGGAAGCCCCGGCCCAATAGGCGTCTCCTATGGGCAAATGTATGGGCTCGTTGACCTCTGCCATCTGATCAAGGGCAGTCATGACATCTGTCGGGTCAACGCTGTCAGCTTTTTCAATGCCTTGCAGGATGATCTCGATTAGCCCGACATAGCTCAGCGCCTGGGCGTCATACTGGCCATACTTCGCCAGATATTTGTCGTGGAATTCAACGGCCTCGGGCGTAATATTCCAGTCGAGATTGAGGCTCATTAAGTAGCCTTCAGCGTTGTCTACGCCTGCTGTGCCAACAACTCGGCTGACGTCAACCGTACTAAGCATGCCTGTCACCTTCCCTGTGTATCCTAGCTGTCGTGCTTGTTTGAGTGCATCAGGGCCGACAAAGAGCAGGTCAGGGTCGTCAGCGAGAAGGCTGGTCAACATGGGATAGTAATCTGCATCAAACACCGAATGATATACGACTGAAGTCTCAACTCCCAGTTTTTCGCAGGCCCTCTGGTACATTTCAGTAACGTCTCTTGAGCCCTTGCTGTCAATCTGGAGAAAAGCGAATCTCTCGATATCGTAGTTCTCAACTAGCCACTTCATGGTGTTATATGCCCCAACCGTTGAATCCATATAGGGCCTGAAGATATATCTCCTCTCCGGACTTATTACTTCCTCGCCTCCGGTCGCGGTAGTTGTAACCAGCACCTTGTTTTCCAGCGCTAGCGATGAAGCTGTGGAAAAGGTCGAGGTAAATAACCCTATCAAATAATCGACGTCATCCTCGTAGATCAGCTTCTCAACATTGGTCCGGCCTCTGACAGGATCGTAGGCATCGTCATACCAGGTCATATCGATGAGATAGGTGACCCCGTCGATGACGATCCCGCCGGCTTCGTTGAATTCTTCGATCACAAAGTCGATGGCCCTCTGTCGGGGCAGTCCCAGATAGGAAGCCATTCCCGTGAGGGGTAATGAGCTCCCCATCTTTATGTACTGTGTCTGGGGGGTCTGGGCTTCCTCCTCACTCGTTGTACAGGCTATGCATGCCAGAGACAGGATCAGCAACAGAACGCATGCAAGCAGCAGTTTCTGTATTCTCACCATCGTTTTCACCTCCACTCCATCACTGGAGGACTCCAGTAGCCAGCAGTTCCGCAAACTCCTGGTCGGACATGCCTATAATCTCGGTACACACATACTCCGTGTGCTCACCCAGACAGGGTGCGGCCTTGGGTTTGCCGGGTGTTTTCGAGAGCTTGAACGATGCGCTCGGACTCT
>CP070819.1:1515183-1520977 GCA_020344295.1 Dehalococcoidia bacterium
CAACCCCTTTCGCCACGATGTTAAAAGATAGCAACATACGCGGAATTATCACCTTTCAGATGGCATTTGGCTCGAGCTTCGGGGCCATGCTCGCCTTTCTGGGTATCTATATGACCTCGACGCTGGACACGAGCCTTACTCTGGTGGGCATAGCGATGTCAGTGCGTGCTCTGCAGAACGGTGCGCTTGCCTATCCCTTCGGCTGGCTGGCTGACCGGGTGAACCGTGTAGTTCTGGCGAGTCTCGGGCTTATGGTAATGGCCAGTGGCACACTTTCCATACCCTGGATCGGAACCGTCGCTCTCCTGATGGGCATCTTCGTGGTGATGGGGACATTTGAGAGCATGGCGGTTCCCTCCATCAATGCGATCACGGTGAACAGGGGCCGTATCTATGGCATGGGTTCGGTCATGGGGGTATTCAACACGGCCATGTCTCTGGGCCTGGTCGCAGGATCGCTGGCTGGAGGGGCGATAGAGGACTCTTTCGGCATAGAATGGGTGTTTCGCTACGCCGCCATGCTGGGCTTTGTAGGCATCGTCCTGTTCAACGTGTTCATGCGCAGCGGTGCTGCAGAATCTCGCAAAGATATCTAAAGCAGTATGGGCTTGCCAGACGGGGTGTTGAATATATATTATTGGTGATAGAAGCATTGATGTGATTGAAAAAAATCTGCGGAGTAGATAAGAAAAAGGCGCATCTGAAAATATCTTCGAAAACACTTCAGGAACATGGTAAGGATAAAGGAGGCACAAAATGGCTCAAAAGATCAGCACGAGAGTTAATCAGATCTTGGGATCGGAGTACCCCGTCATCATGGGGACCATGATGGGCTGGTCCAACGCCGAACTGGTAGCAGCGGCGGCGAATGCGGGAGCGTTCGCGTGCATAGCCTCTGGGATGTATACTACAACTGAGGCGCTTCGTGAGGAGATCAGGAAAGCGAAAAGCCTCACTGATAAACCGTTCGGAATTAACATTAACCTGTTCCCTGCCCTCAGACCGCAGAACCTTGAGGAGTACATCGATACGGTAATCGATGAAGGGATAGGTATTATCGAGACCGCGGGCAGAAATCCTGAGGAGTTGGTCGAGCGCATCAAGAAGGGCAATGTCAAGCTGATGCATAAATGCGCTCGATTGCGGGATGCAAGGAAGGCTCAGAATGTGGGAGCGGACCTCATAGAGATAGTAGGCTTCGAGTGCGGCGGTCATCCCAGTCGGGAGGGAATCAGCAGCATTGTCCTGGTTCCCCAGGTTGTAGATGCTGTGCAGATACCTGTAGTCGCCGGCGGGGGAATCGCCGATGCGCGGGGATTTATCGCTATGCTGGCGCTGGGGGCCGAGGGTGTGGTGATGGGCACAAGGTTTCTCGCTACCAGCGAATGCCGGATCCATGAAAGTATTAAAAACAGGCTCATCGAAGCGGAGTCCACAGAATCCGTGATCGCTCTCGGCAGCATCGGCGATCCGATGCGCGTCCTGCATACGGAACTGATCTCCAGAGTGCTGGAAATGGAGGAGAAGGGGGCCACCCTGGAGGAGATGCTGCCGGTCATCGCTGGGGATAAGAGCAGGGAGGCCATGTCAGCCGGCGATATCGATAATTCCCTGTTGCCCTGCGGGCAGGTAGTAGGCATGGTCCATGAAATATCATCGATTGGTGATATTATAAAGGGCCTGGTAGATGAGGCCGGGGATATTTATGAGAGACTAGGAGGAAGTCTGGGCGTAAGGGTCTAGACAGAACGTATTCCCTATCACACGTAATAGAACTGTAACTCCATTTATTTTGCGAACTTAGGTGCTCTTTCAATTACCTCGTGGATATTGGGATTCATCTCGTCACCTAACGGTCCATCACGAAAGGGGAAGGAGGTCTGAGCTGTGAGGAGTGATCCGGTAAGGACCAGATTAATGTTCTTTGAGGCCATGGGCCGGACTCCGGAGGAGATGGAGAGGCCGATGGTCGCGGTGGTCAACTCGCAGAATGAGCTGGTACCGGGGCATGTCCATCTCGACGATATCGCGAAATCGGTCCGGGACGGTGTTGTGTCCGGCGGAGGAACGCCCTTCGAGTTCCCGACCATTGCAATCTGCGACGGGCTGACTATCGGCCATGCTGGTATGTGCTACCCGCTGAGCAGCCGGGAGCTCATCGCCGAGTCCATCGAGGCGATGATGGAGGCCAACTGCATGGATGCCATGGTGCTGATCACGGGGTGTGACAAGATCACGCCGGGGATGATGATGGCGGCGGCTAGGATCAATGTCCCCGCGGTCATTATCAACGGTGGGCCGATGCTGGCCCGGAATCTCGGGGATCCTGACAGGCCCGGTAACCTCGTCTTCGAGCTTACGGGGTGCGGTTCCTGCCCCGGGCTCTATACCGCTAACAGCATGGCCTGCATGGCCGAAGCCTTGGGGATTGCCCTGCCCTGGAACAGCTGTATCCCCGCCGTCTACGGCCGCCGCCGCAGCCTGGCCAACAGATCGGGAGCGGCGCTAATGGAGCTCTGGAAGAAAGGTATTACTCCACGGCAAATCCTCACCCGGCAAGCCTTTGAGAACGCGATCAGGGTGGATATGGCCATCGGGGGGAGCACCAATACTGTCCTGCACCTTATGGCCATTGCCGATGAGGCCGGAGTCGATATCGACCTCGACCTTTTCGACCGCATGAGCCGGTCCACTCCCCGCCTCTGCGACTTAAGCCCCGCGGGCCCTTACTTTATCAATGACCTCTATGAGGCCGGGGGGCTGGGGGCGGTGATGCAGGAGCTCTCGAAGAGGGACCTGCTTCATCTCGATGCTCTAACCGTCAGCGGAGAGAGGTTAGGGCAGACCATCGAAAATGCTCAGAGTACGAGGTATGAGGTAATCAGGCCCATAGACGATCCCTATGATCAGGAAGGCGGGCTGGCCATCCTCTACGGCAACCTCGCTCCTGAGGGGTCGGTGGTCAAGAAGGCGGCGGTAAGACCCGAAATGCTGAAGCACGAGGGCCCGGCACGGGTTTTCGATATCGAGGAAGAGGCTGTAGAGGCCATAATGGGGGGTCGGATAAACAAGGGCGATGTGGTGGTTATAAAGTACGAAGGCCCGAAGGGCGGCCCCGGGTTCAGGGAGATGCTCGTCGCCACCCTTTCCATAGTCGGAGTAGGATTGGAAGGTGACGTGGCATTGGTCACCGACGGCAGGTTCTCCGGGGCCACCAGCGGGGCTGCGATCGGGCATATATCCCCGGAGGCTATGGAGGGCGGGCCGATAGCTGTGGTAGAGGAGGGGGATATAATCGAGATCGACATCCCAGGCAGGAAGCTCAATGTCAAACTGTCCCAGGAGGAGCTAGACTCACGGCTTACCCGGTGGTCACCGCCGCCGCTGAAGAGGGAGGTTAAGAGCTACCTCAGACGGTATTCGGCGCTGGTGACCTCGGCCAGCACGGGAGCTGTTCTCAGACTCCCCTGAAACATAAGGCCGGTCAAGCTCTATGAATAGAGGCTACTGCTGTTTTTCCAGGCTCTTAATACCCCGGTCGGCGAAAAACTCCACTGCGCCTCCGATAACACAAAGCCCGAAACATGAGAAGAAAGCGGAAGCCTTATTTCCGAAAACCAGGGTATAACTAAGGTCAAGGTCCTGTATGATATGGTTTAGCGGCCCGAGGATGAATGTTATGCCGACCATGCCCGATACGAGCAGGAAAGTCCCGAATCCCTTGACAACCATGAATCCGATCTCTTTTCCGCTTGGCATCATAGACTTCATACCTGTTTTACCTCCTTAAATTTGATACTTGGCCGTCCTTAGCCCTTGATTAGGGCCATGTCAATCAGGGACTTCCTTACTATCTCTTTCTGAGGTTCCGTTATCTGGGGAAGAGGATTTTTCACGTAAGGTTGTATGGGGAGGCCTAACTGGCGCATTGCCTCCTTTACCATGAGAGGTTGCACGGGCACAGCCACCATGGAGACCAGCGGTAGTATCTTTCCCTGTGATTGAGAGGCCTTCTCCGGATCCCCGCTTTTATAACTCTCATAGATTGAAACTACCTCTTTCGGGGCAACGCATGGAATCAGGCATATGACACCGGCACCCCCGTTCTGCAGGTGCTGGAGGAAGACAAAGCTGATTCCAGTGAAGACATTGAATGGCTCTTTCTTCTGTATCCTTATGATTTCCTCGGCTTTTTCAACCGGTCCCGTCTCCTTAATCCCGATAACATTGTCTAGATAGGAGAGCCTGGAGATCAGTTCGAGAGACATATTCAGATGGGTGAGATGAGGAAAGTCGTACAGCAGTATGGGCAGGTCTACGGCTTTGGAGATCGCCTGGTAATGGTTGAATACATCATCCTCTGTGAGGGGATAGTACAGGGGCAGGTTGATCATGACAGCATCCGCTCCCTTTTCTTGGGCATACCTGCTCAGCAGTATAACTTCGTCGGTACCTGTACTTGATGTACAGACGACAACCGGAACCCGGCCGTTGGCCTGCTCGACCACGATGTCGATCACCCGTTTCTTCTCATCTGCGGTTATATAGGGGAATTCCCCTGAGCTGCCCAGGGCCACCAGACCATGGACATGATTTCCGATCAGGTAATCCACCTCGGCCCTGAGGCCTTTCTCATCGATCTCGAGGTTCTCGTTTAGAGGGGTTACCATCGCGGGGAACACGCCCTGGAATTCACTCATTTCGACTCCTCATCCTTTTCCATTTCTTTCATGAAATTCTATTGCGATATGTATAATGCCTCAGCGGCGCGGTGTCAAGCCATTACACCATATTCGAACTGAGATTCCTTGACAGCGGTGGGTAGCATGCTATTATCTGCCCCACGGAGAGCGTATTCCGGGCTGAGGAGGACGCCGTATTTGAAGATAGTGGTTGCGCATCAGCTGTTCAAGGATAGCCTGAGCGCCCCGGAGGTGGCCCGGGCTATGGCCCTGGGGATTAAACGGGTTGCTCCCGATGCCCAAATGGTAATTGTGCCCCTGGCCGACGCCGCGGGCCTGATCGCAGATGCTGCCGAGCAGGCCATGAGACTGGTTCTGATCAGGCTGGACGAGTAGAAGGCCTTTGCAGCTTAAATACATATAAATATATAATGTTCAGGTGTATCTATAAGGGAGGGAGACGTATGAAGGAAATTGTTTCAAATCCGGACCTGGTTGCCTATTGCGGTCTCTACTGTGGAGCCTGTGGCAGATATTTAAAGGACAGGTGCCTGGGCTGCCATGAGAATCAGAAGGCGGGGTGGTGCAAGGTACGACTATGCTGCATTGACAATCGGTACACAGCCTGTGCCGACTGCAAGCAATATGATAATCCGATGGACTGTAAAGCATTCAATAACATTATGTCCAAGATTTTCGCCTTCATCTTCAGATCGAATCGTGCCGCATGCATCGCGCAGATACGGGAACTCGGGATTCAAGGTCATGCCGATAGCATGGCCGAGCATAGGCGACAATCAATCAAGAGGTAACAGGCCCCTCGCATCTCAATCACACAATAAATTCCAACTTCGTAATTACACTCCGCACGCACATCTAATCAGGTCGGCGACTCCCCATAATCCTCTTTGCAGTGCTATGTTAAGGCTTCCTTTTGCTATCCATGAGAATAAGTCGAGAGGTTAGGTTAATTTGAGTGTATTGTTAATCATTACAAAGATGTATATCCTTCTTATCTATATAGGCATGGAAGGAGGTATGAGTTCATATATTGATAATTGGAAGGTGAAATGGAGTATCAACATTATAGAAAGGAAATGAAAATGAAAAAG
>CP070819.1:1521077-1523928 GCA_020344295.1 Dehalococcoidia bacterium
AGATGAATAGCGGTCGGTTTCTCCTCCATCGGCTTGTTCCACAGATTCGTTTGAGCCAGTCTAGGTACGATGGAGGCACCAGGGCAGTCACCACAGTTAAGTATTCCAATGAGCTCAACGTCACTATCCTGGTAACGACTGAACTCACCGTCCCTCCTGTTAAAGCCTACCATGCATCGGGAACACGCTATACAGACATCATCCATCGTCTTTTTGCAGCCAACAATCAGTATTTTCTCCATTTGAAGTCCCCCTTCCTTGCGCTAGCGGTATTTTCGGTCAACGTAGTCGAAAGAACAGCTATTCCTAATCTCTAATCCACATACCATATCATTTATCACAGTCTGACCTTTTCATAGTAAGCAGCTTTACGCCTTTCATCTGGCGAAACGTTGCGCCCTGGCTGACGTAGCGCAGAACCAGCTCCGGATCGGTCACCCTGGTACCGGAGATAACATCCACTCCGTAGTCGAAGAGCACGGGTGAAAGCGGCGTTGTCGGCCCGAGGACGATAACGAAGGTGCCGGGATCACAGAGAGCGAGCAAATGCTCAATCGTATGGTTAACGAAGGCGCTGCCGGTTATGGCCACTACATCCGCTCGGGGTATGCAGTCCATTGCCTCGCTCTCAGGCACATCGCCTTCCCTCGGGTATCTCTCTATTACCCATAGCTCGCCTGCCTCATGGCGGAGCCTTTCCACAAATGGGAAATGCCCGACAAGCGCCACTTTCCTGCCCTGTCCCTGCTCCACGATGACGTCTGCGGCATTGAGCTCGACGCAACTACGTTCATCTATCTCCAAGAGTGAGTTTATGGTGGCCATGCCCACCGACGCCTCGAGAGCGCTGTTCGAGTGAGCCATATATACCAGTTCCCTCACACTCTTTTCACTTAAAAAACCGGCCTCGCTTACTGATGGTATGCCATGACGATACGGAGTCGGGACCACCGTCGCCAGCCCGCAGCTGCGGGTCAACACGGCCGTCCAGTATGGCCCCATACGTATGTCTTGAAGTTGGGCTTCCGTATCTACCGCGGTAATCAAGTCCTCGATTATACTCATCAATGTACCTGCCACTGCCTCACCCTGCTCCGCCGGTTACTATCATAATTCAAGATCCGAATAGTGGCCAGTCAGGCATAGAATAACGTTACACAGTTGACTCCTCATGGTATGATAGGAATCCCATGGCAATTACCTTGTCTATTCGCGGCATCCTGTAGAACTGAGCAAGTATCACTGTGAGAAATGCGGAAGGTACTGATCAATAGTAGAAGCCTATCTTAGGAGGTGAGGACACGAACCAGGATACTGGATACGATGCGGCTCTGAGTCCCTACCGCGTGCTCGATCTGACCGATGACCAGTGTTCTTACTGCGGAAAGGTCCTGGGCGATCTCGGGTCCGATATCATTAAGGTTGAGCCTCCCGGCGGAGATCTGGCGCGCAATACAGGACCTTTCCGCAAGGATATTCCACACCCTGAGAGAAGCCTCTACTGGTGGGCCAATAATACCAGCAAGAGGGGCATTACACTGAACGTCGAGACTGCTGAGGGACGGGAAATCCTGAGGAAACTGGTTGGTACTGCCGATATCATCCTAGAATCCTTTCCGCCCGGCTATCTGGATGATCTTGGCCTGGGATACCAGGACCTCAGTGAAGCAGATCCCGGGCTAATAATGACGTCCATCACCCCCTTCGGTCAGACCGGCCCCTATAGAGACTATAAGGCGCCTGATATCGTGGGCTGCTGCCTTGGTGGTCTGGCGTACACAGTGGGCGATGCCGACCGGCCCCCGTGCCATATAAGCTTCCCGCAGGCCTACCTGCTCGCCAGTATTCATGCTGTCTGCGGGACTCTGGCAGCCCTACGCTACAGAGAGCTGTCGGGAGAGGGACAGCATGTGGATGTCTCGATGCAGGAAGCGGTTCTGTGGAGCCTTCAGGGAGCGGTGCAGTACTGGGACCTGCTGGAGCATAACATGACCAGGAGCGGACACAGCCGCAGCTACTACATAGGCCCCCGCTACCCCATCAGGGTGATGAGATACAGCTATCCCTGTAAGGACGGACATGTAGCCTTCATGGTCGCCGGAGGTCTCCTAGCAGCTATCTCCATGCCGGCAATGGTGCAATGGATGTCTGAAGAGGAGATGCTCGGCGCCTTCGAGCCGATGAAAGACTGGGGATACGACGAATGGCTGGTAAGGGATGTTATCTCGATGACACAGCAGGAGGTCGATGCTGAAGACAACACCCTGCTCAATTTCTTCGCCACCAAAACGAGGGCGGAGCTTTACGAAGAGGCGCTCAAGCGACGTATCATACTCTACCCCGTTAATACGACCAAAGACCTCGCCGAATACGCCCAGCTTATTGCCAGGGAGTTCTATACGGGAGTCGAGCATCCGGAACTGGGCGAAACCATCCCCTACTTAGGGGCTCCGTTCAGAATGATGGAAACCCCGTGGAGCATATCCAGGCGGCCTCCTCTTATCGGCGAGCATAACGACGAGGTCTACGGCCAGGAATTGGGATACTCCCGCGACGAGATCGTCCAACTGAGGGAAGCAGGGATCATATAACAGGCTTAGTAGAGTGAGTTCAGATGCGTAAACGAAGTGCGCTTGAAGGGGTCAAGATCGTCGACTTCGGCTGGACGGCAACAGGTCCGGCTGCAGTAAAAACCCTGGCCAATCTGGGGGCAGAGGTGATCCGGATCGAGTCCAACACGAGGCCCGACATCTTCCGATTCGCCCCGCCGGCCAAAGACGGTGAGCTCGGTATGAACCGCAGTGCCATGTTCACCTTATACAATGACAGCAAGTACGGCATCACGCTCAAT
>CP070819.1:1524028-1526962 GCA_020344295.1 Dehalococcoidia bacterium
ACATCGCATTCCACGGCCAGGCTGCTGACGCCGATCTCCGCGATAGCTGTAGCCGCCTCCTGGCACGGCTCCAGCTACCGGGCGCAGAGGACAACGTCGGCGCCAGCCTCGGCAAGCCCCTCAGCCATCCAGAAGCCCAGGCCTCTCGATCCGCCGGTAACGATGGCCACCTTCCCCTCAAGCCTGAATAGGTCAATAACACTCATAGGCTAAACTCCAATCCCTTATTCAATATTCTTTTGGATCGATACCGAAGAGGCGTATGGCAGGTGAGACATATGCTGTGAGGTATCGCAATTATAGCATGCGCCCAGCGGACGACACAATGTGCGCTGTGGGACGACATACACATTATCGAGAATCATCTTTATTCGGCGGTATTGAATTTCATCAGATAGGTAGTATATACTGTTGGCTAATTCAATTTGCTGGAGGGGATCCCGTCGATAATCCCGAGGAAATAACACCCTCTTTTATAAATCTTTTAATATTATGACGGAAGCATCAAGGAGCTACAGCAGGCCCTGGGTTGCTGTAGCTTTTCTATGTCTGGCCGTCCTGATTGTGGGTATTGACGACACTGTTCTCAACCTGGTGCTGCCCCCGATATCAAGAGAGTTCTTGGCGAGCGTCAGTGAATTACAGTGGATGATCAATGCCTATCTTCTAGCGTTTGTTGCCCTCCTGCTTACTATGGGCACACTGGGCGATCGTTATGGCCGCAAGCGCATGTTCCAATTGGGCCTGATCGTATTTGCTCTCAGCTCGCTGGCAGCGGCACTGTCTACTTCTATCGAAATGCTCATCGCCTGTCGGGCTCTTATGGGCGTGGCGGGCTCAATGATTCTGCCGCAGACGCTTTCCATTATCAGGGCGACTTTTACCGAACCGAAAGACCGCGGGCAGGCGATCGGCGTCTGGGCGGGTGTCTTTGCGTTGGGCTACGGGGTGGGTCCGGTCGTCGGTGGACTCCTGCTGGATCACTTTGAGTGGAATTCAGTGTTCTTTCTTAACATCCCTGTGGCTATTATTACCCTGATAGGAAGTCATTTCTTTGTTCCGGAATCCGGTGATAGAAGTGCTTCCAGGCTGGACCCGATAGGTGTTGTCCTCTCCATCTCCGGATTATCCTCCTTGGTCTACGGCATCATCAAGGCAGGGGAGGAGAGCTGGACTGAGGGCATCGTTATCGTCTCGCTCAGCGTAGGAATATTTATCCTATTGATTTTCGCCTGGTGGGAAAAACGCTCGGAACATCCCATGCTGCCGATGAGATTCTTCAAGAACATGTCCTTCACCGGGGCGAACGTGTCCATGACGCTGGTTTCGTTCAGTGCATTGGCGCTGCTCTTTTTCCTGAGTCAGTTTTTCCAGTCTGTGCAGGGATACAGCCCTCTCGAAGCGGCATGGCGTATACTGCCGACAGCCGTGCTTTCCCTGATAGCATCGATACTTGCCATACAAATAGCACGATTCATAGGTGTTAAGCTGCCAGTATTCTTTGGACTCATAATAGGCGGGGGTGGACTACTATACTTGTCCTATACAGATACCGACTGGTCTTACGTGATGGTATTCGGCGGACTGTGTCTTACTGCAGTAGGTATTGGGCTGGTATGGGCCCCATGCACAGACTCTATTATGGGCTCGCTGCCGGAGAAAAGGGCTGGAATAGGCTCGGCGATGGACACGACCATGCAGCAGCTGGGGGGCGCTCTCTGCGTGGCAGTGCTCGGTGCGATTATGAACGGAATATATCTGGATAAAATCGCGGTCCTGGAAGTTATTTCCTCTTTAACGGACGAGGCCTATCAAACAATCAGGAACAGTATACAGAGCGCTCATATAGTCGCGGAACAGTTCCCCGAGGAGATTGCAAGGCAGATTGTCGACGGATCAAGCCAGGCTTTCACCTCCGGTATGAAAGAGGCCATGTTTATCGCCGCAGTAGTCATGGGGGTGGCCGCAGTGATAGCGCTGTTAATTCTGCCAACCCGCATACGCCCGTCACAGGAATGACACTGCGAAGTATCTACCCACCCCAGTCTACCTTACTACCTTTTCATTGAGAGTTATTGTTCTAGTAACTGCCTCTACTGCCTCAGAAGCCGGCGGTCAACACAAGAGAAACCGTATGCCCAAACCTGACTCCGATCCTTCCTGCAACTATCAGAAATCGAGTACTTCGCGATCACCCTTTTATACGCAGTTCATTGAATTATACCGTCGACCACTCTCACTATTTGTTGTGCCCTTTCTGCAATTCCTTCGTGATGCGTCACCAGGACTATTGTCTTTCCTTCTTTATTGACCCTAACTACGTAATCCAAGACTTCCGCACCCGATCCAGAATCAAGATTTCCTGTTGGTTCGTCCATCAACAGTATGTCAGGCTCATTAGCGAGTGCTCGCGCTATCGCTACTCTTTGCTGCTGCCCTCCACTCAGCTGGTTGGGCTTACTATTAAGTTTGTCTGCCAGTCCCAGTAGATCCAGAAGATCTTTGGCTTTTAGCTCCTGCTTGTTAGCTGAAATGCCAGCAAACATTAAAGGTAATTCTACGTTTTCCAAAGCAGTGAGATTTGGAACGAGGTTGAAGAACTGGAATACGAAGCCTGTTCTTCTCAATCGTATTTCAGTAAGTTCATTGTCTGATAGCTGAGTCATATCTACGCCGTCGAGAAAAACCTTGCCGGAAGTTGGTCTGTCAAGGCCGCCTAATATGTGTAACAATGTGCTCTTACCGTGACCCGATGGCCCTACAATACATGTGAAATTCCCTCTCATGACTTCCAGGTCAATACCTCGCAATGCCTCCGTTACTACGGAACCGCCATAGACTTTCTTAAGTTCCTGCGTTTTTAGGATCGCTTCATTCATAGCTGATGGCCTCTACTGGCGGCAGTTTTGATGCCTTGTATGCCGGGTAAAGTCC
>CP070819.1:1527062-1534684 GCA_020344295.1 Dehalococcoidia bacterium
ATTGCAAACGGTCATAGAGATTATAAACATATTAGGAGAAATATGAAAGCATCGCTATCACTCAAGGCTTTGACCATTCAAAAGCGTAAGCAGGTCATCATAGCTGGTTATCTGTGAAGCAGTTCTAATGAAATCCCCGGGCGATGCACTTTGCTCACGCAGTTCCTTGACATGGCCACCGATAGGATTTACTGAACTTGGCATGTCAGAGTACGTGCCGTAGAAGGCGAAGTAGGCCTGGTTAAGCTTCCTGATATAGTATCCGTTGTCTTCCAGAAACTGCCGCCTCTCTCTCATATAATCCTCGGCTTTATCGATCTTTCCCTGTGCCAGGAATTCGTCAACAGTGAGCCTGGTCTCTCTCATTTCTTTATTGAAATCAAAGGCAGGAGCTGATGTATCCTCCGTTTGCTGACACCCTTCAATGGCTTCTTCAGCATAATATCGCTGGTAAGTTAGAGAGCCGATATCTCTGCCGGCTACGTTGGCCACAGTCTCATTTATAGTTGTCATATCGTAGTTCTTCCAATACTTCTGCCCTAGGGGGCGGAAGAACAGGTAGTGATGGACCCATTCGTGCGCTATCTTGGAAAGAAGGTATTCAACTGAAGAACTGCTGGGTACTGTACTCGGGTAGGTGGCAACCGCTCCTACCTGCTCAACCAGGGCTGAATATCCCGTATCCTCTACCTTTGTCTCGACATCTATCTTCTCCTCCAGCGTCATATCTGGTCTCAGGAGCGTGGTGTCAATAGAATCGATATGATCTCGGGGAGAGACAATAAGTACATTGAGCCTGTTATCGAAAGCGAAATCCACCGGGGGGAAGAGAAGTTCGACAACCCCTCCCAGCTGCAGTGTTGACGACAGCCCTTCATCCGCCAGGATACCGCTGATCTGGCACTCGATTATCTCCTCCACTTGCCTCTCCAGACTGTTTCTTTCCGCAATTAAACTTTCGATTTTACTCTCCCTATGGGCTATTTCCGTGGACGATATATTTCCATTGACCTTAGCTCTGTCAAGGTCTGTTATCAGTTTTTTAATTTCCTGATCCAGAGAAAGGAAGTCCTCGACAAGCTCTATTTTTTCCTCATCCGAAAGCTCATCTTTACTAAATACCTGTTCTATCCTGTAAATCCATTTATCTAACAGGTTCTCGAATTCCCACCGTACGATGTCGAACCTGTAGGGACGTGTGATGCCTCCCCATTCACCGCCCGTATTGAACGAGCCGCTGACAATGGTGGCCGAAATTACGATCATCGCAGCCATTGCCAGCACTACTAACGACTTCCAGAGCATCTTACGACCTTATCCATTGATGTTCAGTTTTATTCAACTAGAGTACAATACCGAGAATATCACACGATTGCGTCCATCTCAATGGCCGCTTCAAGAGTATGTATTCATGTTGCGCCCCAATATAAGTTGAAGTACAATAGGGTGAATACTCATCGGGGAAGTGGATATGGATAACTATCACAGCGACCAGATACGCAACGTTGTCTTGCTCTCTCACAGTGGTGCCGGTAAGACATCGATCAGCGAGGCTATGTTATTTCAGGCCAAAGCAATCAACCGCCTGGGGAAGGTGGACGACGGGAGCACCACCTCGGACTACGATCCCGAGGAGGTGAAACGCAAGATAAGCCTGAATACCTCGGTACTCCCCTTTGAGTGGAACAAGAATAAGATAAATATTCTGGATACACCGGGCTATGCTGACTTCGTCGGTGACTTAAAGGCAGCGATGCGGGTTGCCGAAGGTGCGGTTATCGTTGTTTGCGCCGCTTCCGGTGTTGAGGTAGGGACTGAGCTGGTATGGAAATACGCAGAGGAGGCCAATCTCCCGCGCATACTATTCATTAATAAGATCGATCGTGAGAACGCAGATTTCTTCAAGACCATGGATCAGATCGAAGCTATGCTGGGACGTAAGTGTGTACCTGTTCAGCTACCTATAGGTGCTGAGAGTGAATTTCAGGGGGTCGTCGATCTGATAGCAGTAACCGATGATGCACCGCCGGAGATGGCAGATAGGGTATCCGGATTTCGGGAAAAAGTGGTAGAAGCGGCTGCCGAGGGCGAGGACGATCTCATCGCAAAATATCTCGAAGGGGAAGAACTCACAGATGAGGAGCTGCGTCGCGGTTTGCGGGCGGGGACAATCGAGGGCAAGGTCGTTCCGGTTATGGTTGGCTCTGCACTGCAGAATAAGGGTGTTAGCGAGCTGCTGGATGCTATCTGCAGTTATTTGCCGTCACCGAAGGATGCCGGTGAGATTCAAGCGCGGAATCCACAAACCAATCAGGAAGAGTCTCTGCAGCCTGACGAGTCAGCCCCTCTCTCGGTTCTTGTGTTTAAAACGACTGCGGACCCGTATGTAGGGAAGCTCACCTATATGCGTGTCTTCAGCGGCATTTTAACGAGTGATTCCAGCGTATGGAATTCCAGTAAGGGAAGTGCAGAGCGCATCGGTCAGCTATACAGGATACGGGGCAAGAATCAGGAAGGCGTACCTAAGATAGTGGCCGGAGATATCGGTGCGGTAGCCAAATTATCGGATACCGGCACAATCGAGACGCTGTGTACCAAAGAGCACCCGGTAGTGCTTGAGACAATTGATACTCCCTCTCCTACCTTAAGTGTAGCTGTATATCCCAAGACAAAAGCTGACATGGACAAGATGGGGGGCGCGTTAACCAAGTTAGCCGACGAGGACGCGACAATCACGGTACATAAAGATGCCATCACGGCTGAAACTATCCTCTCGGGTATGGGCGAGGCTCACCTTGATGTTGCGGTGGAGAAGATAAAGCGCAAGTTCGGTGTTGACGTCAGAATCAACACGCCAAAGATACCTTATAAAGAAACAATAACGGCATCAGTTAAAGCGGAGTACAAACACAAGAAACAGACCGGCGGACATGGTCAATACGGGCACGTAATGCTAGAGCTAGAACCGTTATCATCAGGGACAGGTACTGAGTTTGCTCAAAAGGTGGTTGGGGGGTCAGTTCCTAAGAACTATATACCTGCGGTCGAAAAGGGCGTAAACGAGGCGTTGAACGAAGGTGTGCTGGCCGGATATCCGGTGACCGACATCAAGGTGACACTGTATGACGGCAGCTTCCACTCCGTTGATTCTTCCGATATGTCATTCAAGATAGCTTCCTCACATGCTGTGAAGGATGGGGTGAATAAGGCTCAGCCAGTGCTGCTCGAGCCTATAATGAACGTGCAGATAACCATTCCCGACAGCTTCACCGGCGATGTCATGGGCGATCTCAACGGAAAGAGAGCAAGGGTGCAGGGTATGACTCCGGGCGACGGGATCAACGTCATAGACGCCCAGGTCCCACAGGCCGAGATGCTACGATATGCCATCGACCTGAGATCGATTACGCAGGGTCGCGGCAGCTATACGATGAAGTTCAGCCACTATGAAGAGGTACCGCAGCATATAACCCAGAAGGTGATCGAGGAATCCAAGAGGGAGCCTGAGAAAGCCTGAGGATATAATAGTATTACTACTACGCTTCTTTGTCTACTATCTTTATCCAGCGGCGTTTGCCTACTTTAATTGCATCACCCACTCTTATTAGAGGTCTATCGTCATCCACAATGATCTTACTTCCATCTTGGTGAACCACCTCAATTCCACGTTGGTCTATCAATCGCTTAGCCTCACTCTTGCTGCTGACCAAGCCAAGTTCATATAATACAAGCCTTAAAGAAATAGTAAACAATCCTTTCGCAGTACCCGTCATTTCCCCAAACAGGCCCTCTTCAAATTCATCATTATCTAGCTCATCACCTTTTTCCAGTTTTTTAGATACTTTATTTTGTTGCTTTATAGACAGTCCTTTAAGATCTTGTATTGAAATCTCCCGTATTTCCTCTGGAATTTCCTTCTTCTGAACAACACTCTCGAAGTAGGACTCAGCTTCACGGGCATCATCACCGCTGTGGAATTGCCCCACTATCTCCCGGGCAAGGCGTTTCTTCAATTCCATGGGATTAACAGACCCGTCTGATAGCTGCTGCCTGAACTCAGACAGTTCTTCGTCGGGGACATCTGTAATCAGCTCGAAATAGTCCATCATCAGGCTGTCGGGTATGGACATCACTTTACCGTACATATCGTTGGGCGCGTCTTCAATCGCAATATAGTTATCCAGGCTCTTGCTCATCTTCTGCTGGCCATCTGTTCCAACGAGCAGGGGCATTAGAAAAACATGCTGTGGATTCTGCCCCACCATCTGCTGCAGATCCCTCCCCATCAGACAGTTGAATTTCTGGTCAATGCCGCCGAACTCGACATCGGCCTCCATTACCACCGAATCATAGGCCTGAAGTAGCGGGTAGAGCAGCTCTGTTACTGCGATTGGTTTGTTAGAAGAGTGCCTCTTGTTGAAATCATCACGGGCCAGCAGTTGGGCAACTGTGAATTTGCTGGTGAGGCTAATAACATCCGCCAGGCTGAACTTACCGAACCACTCACTCTGCCAGAGGAGCTCCGTCTTCTCCCTGTCCACTACCCTGAAGAACTGCTGCATGTATGTCTCTGCATTGGTACGCACCTCATCGGCTGTTAGCATAGGCCGTGTTTGTGACGTACCGCTTGGATCGCCGATCTGAGCCGTCCAGTCGCCTACGATGAGCACTACCTGGTGACCTAACTCCTGGAACTGGCGCAATTTCCTCATCCCCACCACATGACCGAGGTGAATATCAGGACGGCTGGGATCGAATCCCATCTTGAGCCGGAGGCTTTTGCCAGACTCAAGAAGGCGCAATAACTCCTCCTCAACTATTATTTCGGAGACACCGCGTCTTAAGACATACTCAATGCTCTTTGTCATGACATTTAACCGGTAGAAGCCTGGTTTAAAATCGATTTTGCCTGTTCCACGTCTCTTGCGATCTGCTCCGACAGATCTTGAGGGCTGGTGAACTTGACCTCGCCTCGAAGGTAATCGGCTAGTTCGATAGACAGTTCACTACCGTAAATGTCACCGTCGAAGTCCATCAGAAATACCTCTATAGTCCGTTCACCCCCGTCAAATGTTGGCCTTACCCCTATGTTTGTTACTGATTTGTAACTTCTATCACCCAGAAAAGCCAATGTGGCATAGACCCCATCACTGGGTAGCGCCTGATCGGGATCAACCTTGATATTTGCGGTGGGGTAACCGAGAGCATGGCCTCGTTCTGTTCCTCCGACAACATGCCCGCTCAATCTGAAATGGCGCCCCAGCAGCTTGGAGGCAGTCCGCATATCGCCCTGAGATAGAGCCCCACGGATCGCTGTGCTGCTGACGATAGAACCGTCCAGTGTCATAGGTTCAACTACCTCAACGGTGAATCCCAGTTCATGCCCCAAGGCTGTCAGACTAGCCGCATTGCCTTCTCTGCCACGGCCCATAGCGAAGTCAGGGCCGATGACGAGACCCCGCATCAGCAGATGCATCTGGAGAAGAGTAACGAATTCTCTCGCAGTAAGTGCTGCAAATTCCTTATTAAATGTTAGGGGGATGACCAGATCAACGCCGAGAGACTTGAGCAGAGTAGTTCTTTGCTCGAGCGTCGTCAGACGGGCAAGCATGGTTTTCGGGGACAACACCGCTTTCGGGTGATAGACGAATGTCACGACACCACTGAGCAGGTTTCTCTGGGCTGCTTTACTTGTCAGCCTCTCAATGAGCTGCCTGTGCCCAAGATGGACGCCGTCGAAGACTCCCACTGTGAGCAGAGTTCCACGTTCCGGTTTATAGTTCTCTAACTCTGAGACCACACTTAAATCACTTCTAGCTGTGAGACCTAGACAAGGCCTATTGTAGGGCAACCCCTAGCTAACGTCAAGGAATGTCAGAGTCAGCTTATTGTAGTAAGCGCCTAAGATTCGTCATTGGTTGAAGCTGTAGGTTGACACTCTTTGCCACGATTGATATACTTAAATATCAGGTAATCATTACCCAAAATATCAAGTATTTCTGACCAGCAAGGATGCTGTATTTTGTCAATTGAGAGCGGCCTAGTAGAGGCATGTCGACCCTTAAATAGTGAGGAATCGACAGGGCCTCTATTTATGGTCACTCAAATAAACGGAGGAGAAACCGATTGTGAGCGCGATTGATAAGTTTCGAGAGATATTGAACGGCCGTCATAATTATGCCAAGGCCTGGAAGGAGAGAACCGGAGGCAAGGCTGTAGGTTGGCTTTGTTCCTACTCACCGGTCGAAATCATGCATGCCGCTGGCATGCTCCCGGTACGCGTCCTTGGGTCCCACGAGGTTCAGGATGTCACCGATCGGTACCTATTCCCCACCGTATGCCCTTTTTCACGTGATGCGCTGGCTCAGGGCTTGAAAGGGCGATACGACTATCTAGATGGATTAACTATGGCCCGTACCTGCTCGCATGTTCAGGGGACTTTCGACAACTGGCGAAACTATGTTCCTACTCCCTTCATTTATTTTATATGGTTTCCGTGCCACCGGGCCAGTGCCAGAGCAACGGAATGCCTCGTAGGCGAATTGAAGGATTTCAAAGAAGCTATCGAGAAGTTCACCGGTAGAGAGATAACCGTGGCTGATCTGGATCGATCAATAGACCTGTTCAACAAGAATCGCAGCCTGATGAGGCAGGTTTATGAGTTCAGGAAGAGTGAAAATCCCCCAATTACCGGCGCTGAATGTATGGAGATGGTTGTAGCGAGTCAGCTAATGGATATCGAAGAGCATAATGAGCTGCTTGAGCAGTTGCTGGAGGAGCTGCCCAGCAGAGACTTGGACCGGAAGACCGGTTTGAGGCTGATGATGGTTGGCAGCGAGATGGACGATATAGTCTTCGTCAGAATGATGGAAGAGTTGGGCTGCACAGTTGTCATCGATGAGCACTGTACTGGCAGCCGCTACTTCTGGGATGACGTTATCCCGCAGGATGACCGCCTTGCTGCAATCGCTAATCGGTATATCAATCGCTGGCCCTGTCCCGCAGTTTCCAGTGATTTCAGCGATAGGCTGGACCGTGTACTGCAGCATGCCAAGGATTGGGACGTACAGGGTGTTCTCGTCTACCAGCAGAAGTTCTGCGACCCCCATGAGTTCGATATACCATCGCTCCAGGAAATGTTTAAGGAGCACGATATACCGACTCTGATGCTGGAGTTCGATGTACTATCCCGTTCGGGCAGTTTCGTACACGTATAGAGGCTTTCCTTGAAATGGCCGAACTGGAGGTTCTGTACTAGGTTTTTTCAGCTTCTATTACTAGAACGGAGGCGTTACAGGAATGACAACCCATTTGAAGTATAAAACCAAGCCCCTCGATTGCTGGCAGTGGGGTAAAGAACTAAGGCTGGAGGCTTATCAGGATCTGATCAAGGGCCGTCAGGAAGGAAAACTGCTGGTCCTTGGTTGCGCTGCTTCACCTTATGGCATGCTGGCTGGGCTCGGTGATTTTGTTTTCCTGGCAGGGGAACCCTATGGCGCGAGCATTGCTGCTGATCCCCCCTTCTATATACCGTGTATGGAGGCCTACGAGGCTAAGGGGTATTCACGAGATATGTGTGGCTACATGCGTAATTTCCTGGGCTCTATGTACCTCGATAAATA
>CP070819.1:1534784-1539761 GCA_020344295.1 Dehalococcoidia bacterium
AACTATCAATAAAGCAAAGCGAATATTAAAAGATGAAAGAGTAAGACGATTAAATATTCGGAAAAAGTCACCGATAATGCAGGAATATGAAGGTTATCTGATGAAACTTGATCGTGGCAAAGCGATAACAATGACTCTTAAAGATGGGGAAAATTATCAGACGATAAAGTATAGGCTGAAAAATGCCGCGCAGTCTCTGGGACTAAAGAATCTGAAAATAGAGCGTGCAGCCGATAACATTATATTTTATAAAGAGGTAAATCCCCGACCGAAAAAATCTGCTTTGCAGCGAAGAAAAGTGCGCTCCAGACGTGAGGATCAGGTGGAGAGCGAGCGCATGATCGATACCGATATCGAGCAGGAAATCGAGCTCGAAACAGACATTGCAGATGAGAGTGTCGACGATACAGATCTTGACATATCACAGGACATGGAATCGACAGACGAGCAGATTTCTGACGAAATAACAGCTCCGGTGGTGGAACTGCTGGAATTCGAGTTCGACGAGGAATGGGAAATGCCCATGGTTTACGGACATAAAACGTGCGAAACCGAAACACAGCCGTTTGCCGGCACTGGATTCGAGGCTTTCGGTCACCAATATGTTGTTACCAAAGTGGAGCAATTGCTGCTGAAAGAAGTCCAGCAGAAATGGTTCAAGCAGCATGGTCTCTTCAGCCCCAGGGAGTTTCAGGAGGTCTGGAAACAGCGCCACAAAGGCTCGTTCGACCCGGAGCAGAAGGTCTGGATGCACCACTTCAAGCGAGGTTTCGCTCCGCCGCCGGAACCTGAAACCGACCTGGGAGCGGATCTAGACCAGGATTGAGAAACATGATTTAACCAGCGGGAACTAGGATGAGCCGCGCTGCCCCGCAGGAGTGTGGATTGAATTAGAATGTCTGCAAACTGCTGGCGCCATTGTTAAGGCCGCGCGCATCACATTTTCACAATAACGAAGCCCTGAGAGCGAAATCTGGGGCTTCGTTATCATTTATGACAGGTATTGGTTGTCTCAAGCCCCTCCAATAGCAAAAAAATTTATACATATCTCTAGCCTGTTTTAAGATACACCTGTTAGGATGTTACAACAAACACCATTAACAGTATCTATCAATTTATACCGAGAAGGTTGCCCCTATCGACGGGATAAATGTAACGAATACATCAAATTGCACCCCTAGATTCCAACTGGTATAATAGCCTTTGGTCATCTATAGATTCGATGGGGATTGGTCTAGTGGTAGGACAGCGGACTCTGGATCCGTTGGCCCAGGTTCGAATCCTGGATCCCCAGCTTTTTTAAGATTTGAACAAACGGGCAATTGTGGCGCATTCGTCTAGCGGCCTAGGACACCGCCCTCTCAAGGCGGAGATCAGGGGTTCGAATCCCCTATGCGCTACCAGAAAATAATACAGGGTGGCATGTGAGCGACATATTCGATGAAGTGTCCGCCGTCGTACAGTGCAAGGAGTGCCCATGGTACAAGTCCTGCGTGATGCCGATGCGGTTTACCATGGACGATATCAGGCGGCAGCTGCCAAATGCATCCTTCACCAGTGACGATGCCACCATGTCGAGATATTTCGCCGAACTCGCTGCAGCTACACAGAACTTCCTCCTCGAAGGCTGTCCGGTATTTATCCAGAGGTTAAGGGGCAGCCCTAAGCTAGCCGAGAAGATCAAAAAGATGATGCAGGGCTGGGGAATGGAAGAGGACGCAGACTCGCAGTCTTGAGATACCCGCTTGCAGAGCCTACATCGTACCCTGGCCGAGCTTTACACTGTTTTCAGAGGCCGGTAGTCCCGCCCCAACTTTATTCTAAGATTCACATGCTATAATATTGATTGCGCAAAGCTCTCCGGAGGCCGAATTGAGCCCAGAAGAAGCCAGTCAAGCGCCGATAGTGCTCGAGCCTATTGCATGGGTTAAGAACAGTGTAAAAGATCCGGGTCATCATGAGTGGACGCAGGTGGAGTCCGAGCTCGTGTTCAAGCCCGGATTCGAAGATGCTCTCGACGGCCTTGATGATTTCTCCCATATAACAGTGCTTTTCTGGATGCATCGCTCCCCCACCTGGGATATCGCAACATCAAAAGTCCATCCTCAGAGGAGAACCGAACTGCCCCTGGTCGGAGTGCTCGCCACACACAGTCCCTACAGACCAAACCCGCTGGGTATGACGACAGTGAGGCTGCTGGAACGGCGAGGCAATGTGCTCAAGGTCACGGGACTAGACGCAATCGACGGCACCCCCGTTGTCGATATCAAGCCCTTCTTCCCCAGCGATGAGGCCACTAAAGCCACAGTGCCCGACTGGGTATTTCAGCTGCGGCAGTATAACAGGAAGTGATCCCTTAGTCCTTTAAAACCATGCCTGCTTTAAAATACGCAAACGCAGAAACTGATGGGGATGGCCATCGCCTTCTGGGGGAACGTCTTACCGAAATCTACCGTCTGCTGTTCGATCGCTATGGGCATCAGCACTGGTGGCCAGGGAATACCCCCTTCGAGGTGATCATAGGAGCCATCCTGACCCAGTCCGCAGCATGGGTGAATGTGGAGAAAGCGATTCATAACCTGAAACAAGCAGGAGTTCTAACCCCTGCAGCCCTCCGCGAACTCGCTTCAGAACAGTTAGCCGACCTCATATATCCGTCCGGCTACTACAATGCCAAGGCGGCGAAGATCAAATCCTTCGTCCAGCGGCTGAGGGACGGTCACCAGGACTCGCTGGCGATGCTGTTTTCCCTGGATATCCATGGCCTGCGCCAAGAGCTTCTCTCCATCCACGGCATCGGCCCGGAAACGGCTGATTCCATTATCCTCTATGCAGCAGAGAAGCCGATATTCGTCATCGACGCCTACACCCGCCGTATACTCTCACGGCTCGGGATCAGTCCGCTACGCGATGACTACGCCTCATTTCAGGCGCTGTTCATGGAGAACATGCCCGCTGACGAGAAGCTGTACAACGAATACCATGCCCTGTTCGTCCGCCACGGGAAGGAGGTTTGCAAGAAGGACCCTCTCTGTGATCAATGCTGCCTGAATACTATGTGTACCTACCGGCGCTAATGCCAGTATTCAGTTACTGGTGAGATCATAGGAGTACACAGCGCTGGGCGAATGGACTAGGGGTTGCCAATTCACCTCCGTTCCCTCAAAATGTATCCCTGAGCTGTTAGCTCAGGTTGAGTCAATAGAGCATGAGAACCGTCAACTTTAAGGAAAGGATCAGGAATGATCATTGTCGGGGAGAAAATCAATACAAGCAGGAAGGGTATCGAAGAAGCCGTTAGAAACAGGGATGCAACATTTGTCGCCAAAATAGCCCGCGATCAAGCCGAAGCAGGCGCCGATTACATAGACGTGAATGCAGGTACTTTTCTTGACCAGGAAATCGACTGCCTGTGCTGGCTGGTAGAAACAGTGCAAAATGAAGTGGACTTACCTCTCTCTCTGGACAGTCCCAATCCTAAAGCGCTGTCGGAGGCGATCAAGCGCCACAAGGGTGAGCCAATGATCAACTCTATCTCACTGGAGACGGACCGCTTTCAAGCCCTGATCCCCGTAATTACATCCCGTCCCTGCAGTGTGGTCGCCCTGTGTATGGCTGAGACAGCCATGCCCACTACCGTGGAGGAAAGGGTGGAAGTAGGATCCGAGTTAATAAACAAGCTTACAGATCAGGGTATACCGCTGGACAAGATCTATGTTGACCCGCTGGTACAGCCTATCTCTGTTGACACCGGTATGGGGATCGCTGTCCTCGGAGCTATTAACCGAATAATGACCGACTTTCTAGGAGTGAACACCATCTGCGGCCTTTCTAATATCTCCTACGGTCTACCGGCGAGACAGGTGATTAACCGTAATTTCCTAGCCCTAGGCATATCGTACGGTCTGTCCGCTGCTATCATCGATCCTACAGACAGGCAACTGATGACAACCCTCCACACGGTAGAGATGCTTCTAGGCAGAGACGAGTATTGTGAGAACTTCATTGACGCCTACCAGAATGGCCGAATAGCGGGAGGATGATCTCGCATTTTTATATATGAGAAACAAGTATAAAGGGGGTTGGAAATGAGCGATTTCAAGGTATTAAGCGAAGCTGTGATAAAAGGCGACATCAGTACTGCAGTGGCAGAGACGCAGAAAGAAATAGATGCCGGCAGTGACGTCCAGAGCATCATCGATGACGGCCTTATCTCTGCGATGGATGTGGTTGGGGAGAGATTCTCGAAGGGGATCATATTCGTTCCCCAGATGCTGCGCTCTGCGAAAACCATGCAGGAGTGTGTGAAACTGCTCAAACCGCTCCTTCAAGAGACTGAAGTCACTACCAAGGGGAAGGTGCTGCTAGGGACCGTGAAAGGCGACCTGCACGATATCGGTAAAAACCTGGTCTCGATGATGATGGAAGGCGCAGGGTTCACGATAACAGATTTGGGGGTGGACGTATCCCCCGAAAAGTTCGTCCAGAAAGCACAGGAGATCGAACCTGATATCGTGGCGATGTCTGCACTGCTTTCCACTACGATGCCGTCCATGCCTCAGACCATCGAAGCTCTGAAGAAGGCGGGCATAAGGGACAAAGTACAGGTAATGATAGGCGGAGCCCCTGTTACAGAAAATTATGCCCGTGAGATAAATGCAGACGCTTACGCATCAGATGCTGGCTCCGCCGTTCTAAAGGCGAAGAAGCTTCTTGGTATTTCTTAAGATTAGCTTCTGATTAATAAGGCGGTGATATATGAAACCAATCGATATACCCACTTTCCAGCCCCGAATGAAAGTCCTTAATCGTGAACAGGCTCTGGCAATCCACACAGCCGCTCTGGAAATCCTGGAAAACACAGGGTTTAAGATGGAACACGACGGCGCCCTGGAAATGCTTGTAGGCGCGGGGTGCAGGATAACAGACGATGATCGAGTTAAGATGTCAGCCAATGTCGTCGAGGAAGCATTGAAG
>CP070819.1:1539861-1542860 GCA_020344295.1 Dehalococcoidia bacterium
CCCCGAAGTGTTCTGCCGTTGCTTTGGGCCCGTCAGCGATTAACTTGCCTATCCCCTCGCGTTTGATCGTTTTCTCCAGAAGAATTGGGATGACCTCTATGTTGCCCCATCTGAGCTCCAGGCCGTCGGTATCTTCAGTGGTGATCAGGCCTCGTTCGAATAATTCGAAAAGAAGGGACATTGCCAGGCCTGGCGTGGCCGAGTCCAGGCCCGCGCGGTCGAACTGCTCGGTAAGCCAGTAGCAGGCGCCTGGATCGGTCACCCCCATGAGCAATGAGGATCCTTCGATATTCTCCCCTCCACCTCCTGGTGTGGCGATAAAGCCCTTATACGGGCCTTCCCCGATCTCGAGACGGTATGCACAGGCCACAGGGCAACTGAAGGAGCCCTGCGGTCGGAGGTTTGATTTCCGCACCAGGTCCGTAATGGCATAAGCCATAGCCGTGCCGCCCTCAGGGTCGAGGAGGTTTTTAAAGGAGGTAATGGAGGTATTGCCCATTGTCTCGTATCCGGTCCTGACAATACCGCCGTTCAGAACCATCTCAGCGTTGGTGCCACCTATGAACATCCTGCAGCGCCAATCCAGCATGATCTCTATGAATCGGTCTGGGTCGGCAACTGTTACTCCGTTCATACCCCATGCGGCTATGGCTTTCAGCTTCTTCGATCCCATAACGGCCCCGGCCCCACCTTTGGCTGACATATGGTGGTAATCAGTGCACACCGCAGCGCCTTTGATCATGGCCTCACCGGCGGGCCCGATTGTAGCCACCGCTGCCTCGGGCTGGCCAACCTCGGCTCGGATCAGGTCCATTGTCTCGTGTGAATCTTTGCCCCAAAGAGCCGATGCATCCCGGAGTTCGGCCCTGCCGTCATCGATCCACAGGTAGACCGGTTCAGGAGATACCCCCTGGACGATAATTCCATCGTAGCCGGCGAACTTTAAGCTTGAGCCGAAGAAGCCGTGAAAATGGCCTATCCCCATAGTGTAGCCAGTCTCGAAGTTCAGGCAGCATACGCAGCACTCGTTGGAAGTGGGGGCAGGTGTCCCTCCAAGTGGCCCGGTGAAAAACACCAGCCTGTTCTCGGGATCAAGGGGTTTGGCTCCGACGGGCACTTCATCATAGAGAATCCTGGTCGCCAGACCTGCAGCGCCGATATAGCGGCGCAGCACACTCTCCAGAGGAAGGGGTTCCGGTATGGCCGTGCCCGCCGACAGGTCTACGCGCAATAACTTCCCAACATAACCTCCAGGCATGCACACCTCCTGTTCTATTCTGCTTCACCTGTTGATTGTTGAAGCTGCTATCAGATGAAGCCCTGGGATTAGCGATGGCGGAGAGCTGTCAGCATATGACCTCTCTCTCCATCAGGTCCTTGATCTCCTGCTCCGAGAGGTTCAGCAGCTCTTTGAAGACGTAGTGATTGTGCTGGCCCAGGGCAGGACCCGGTGATAAGACCTCAGCGGGGGTAAGAGATAGTTTTGCCGGTGGGCTGAATACCGTCTGTGCCCCGAGTGTTGTATGATCGACCACGACCAGAAGCCCTCGCTCATTTAGATGGGGATCGCTGCAAAGTTCCTCGGCATTGAACGACGGGACGGCTGCTACACCTGCCTTCTGTAGCAGATCCATTAGCTCATAATGCGTATACTGAGCGGCCCATTCAGATATATATGTGTCCAGTATCTCCTGGTTGCTCCACCTGCTGGCGCCATCTGCGAATCGCTCGCCCCTGGCCCATGGAGGATTGCCCATAGTCTGACACAGGGCGGACCACTCGTCTTCAGTCTTTACGGCAATCGAAATCCACTTGTCCTCACCCATGCAAGGGTAGCAATTATGGGGGGCCATAACCTCATCGCGGTTCCCCTCACGCGACTGGTTACGCCCGTTCATTGTGTAGTCCATTATGGAATCACTGATGAGGCAGCTGGCGGCCTCGCGTGCGGAGAGGTCGATATGTTGCCCTTCCCCGGTCTGTTGTCGATAAATCAGAGCAGCGAGAATAGCGAAAGCGGCTGTAGTACCTACCATCACGTCTACGGGAAACCTGATCTCGGTTGCAGGTCCATCAGGGTAGCCGGTGAGGTGCCCCACTCCGCCGAGGGCCGAGAATATCGGCGCGTAGCCGGTGTAGTGTGCCTCCGAACCAGTGCCCCCTGCCATCGAGATGGAGAGCATAACAATATCAGGCTTGATTTCTTTCAACGCCTGATAACCGAGACCTATCCGTTCCATTACACTCGGCCTGAAGTTCTCTACAAGGACATCGCTGATAGCAACCAGTCGCCTTGCGAGCTGGACTCCCTCCGGATCACTGAGATTAAGGGTCACATCCAGTTTATTCAGGTTGGTCTCATTGGTCATGAACGTGTCCGTCGGCGCCGCATCTATTAAGGCAGCGTGAGCACCGGGGTGCTGCACCCGGGTAATATCCATCCTTTTGGAGCTCTCGACTTTTATAACCTCCGCTCCCATAAGCGCCAGGTGTTTGGTGGTGACTGCTCCGGCAAGCATACCCCCAAACTCCAGTACCTTAACGCCCGATAGTGCACCCATAAAGCTATACCTATCCTATATGATCCCCAGTCCTGTCATCGTAACCAGGTCCTCTTTTGAGTAGCCCAGTCGCTCATGGTAGATCGCCTCGTTGTGTTCGCCGATAAGAGGAGCGGCTCGTTCTGCGCGCCACGGAGTCCTGGAAAACCGATATGGAGCTGTAGGGCAGGTTACCGTACCCATCTCGGGGTGATCGATATCGGCGAAGAATCTACGAGATTTCAGGTGTTCTGAATCAAGCAAGTCCCTAGGTGAGTAGTAGGCCCCGATCGGAACTCTGTGCTTCTGTCCCCCCTGATAGATCTCCTCCATGGTGTGCTGCATCAACCAGTCGGTCAACAATTGCTGCACTTCCGAGCCATGCTCCGCTCGTGAGGGGATGTCCTTGTATTTCTCATCACGTGCCCATGCAGGATCGCCCATTAGCTTTACCAGCCC
>CP070819.1:1542960-1546793 GCA_020344295.1 Dehalococcoidia bacterium
GGAGGGGCGCCGGACGAGGAAACGGACGAATGGTGGGACATCTCTCAGAAGTTCCTGCGAGGGCTTGCCGAGAAAGGGTGGCTGTCGTTCAACTGGCCCAAGACATATGGAGGACAGGAGCGTCCACTTTGGGAAGACGCCATTCTGGGCGAGGAGCTGGCCTTCTGGAGAGCGCCGGTGATGGATTACTGGTACCGCTGGAAGATGATAAGCGCTCTGCTGCTCCATTTCGGCACTGATGAACAGAAACAGAAACACCTGCCGGGAATAGCGAAGGGCGAGGTGTACTGGTGCCAGGGCTTCAGCGAGCCCGAAGCAGGCTCCGACCTCGGCGGCGTGCAGGTACGGGCCGAAGAGAAGGACGACTGCTACCTGATCAACGGGCAGAAAATCTGGACTACCGGCGCGCACCGCGCCCACTGGTGCTTCGCGCCGCTGATGACCGATCCCGATGCCGAGAAGCGCTCCCGGCGGCTCAGCATGTTCGTTATCGATATGAAAACGCCGGGTATAACTGTCAACCGGCTGGAGAGCATAGAGGGCGCAGCACATCTTTGTGAAACGTTTTTCGACGACGTCCGGGTACCCAAGGAGAACCTGGTAGGCGAAAGGGGCAGAGGCTGGCTCGCAGCTATGGTACTGGTGAATATCGAGAGATCCGGCGCCGGTTTTGCCTCGCTGCCGCAGCGGATTCTGAATGAGCTTGTTCAGTTTGCGAGGGAGACGAAGCATAACGGTGTACCCTTATCTCAGAATCCTCTAATACGGCACAAGCTGTCCCAGATGGCGATCGATATACAGGTCTGCCGTATGCTCGCATATCGCACCGCCTGGATCCAGGCCACCGGTCAGGATGTCACCTCTGTGGGTGCGATAATAAAGCTTTTCGGCAGCGAGATGATGCAGAGGGTTTCCAATACCGGTTTGCAGATATTGGGGCAGTATGCGCAGCTTGTGCCCGGCTCCCGGTGGGCGAAACTCGGAGGAGTGATCACTCGTGATTACATGTGGAACCTTAGTATTACGATAGCAGGGGGGACATCTGAGATCCAAAGGATTATTATCTCTACTATGGGACTCGGTCTGCCCAGGATGTAGCAACTGATATTACAACCCCTGGGTGTGCCCACCCGCCCACCCACGGGAGCTCCACTCCCCTACCATTCAAAGTGGCGAGTGGCGATAGAATTTAAAATAGAAATCAGCATACTTTAGCAGACAAGCACCAGTAAATCTATTTCAGAGATTGATCTGACAACAAAAGGGGGTTATAGACCATGGACTTTGCGCTGAGCGAAGAGCAGGAAATGCTGAGGAAGATGGCCCGTGATTTCCTCGAGAACGAGTGCCCCAAGTCGCTGGTGAGGGAGATGGAGGAAGACGAGAAGGGCTATTCTCCCGAGCTGTGGAAGAAAATGGCGGACCTGGGATGGATGGGGCTCGTCCTTCCGGCTGAATACGGCGGCGAGGGTATGGCCTTCCTCGATCTGGCGATCCTCATCGAGGAAATGGGACGCGCGCTGGTTCCCGCTCCCTATCTCTCAACGGTGGTGTACTGTGGGATGCCTATCCTGGCAGCGGGGACGGAAGAGCAGAAGAAGGAGTATCTGCCCAAGATAGCCAAAGGCGAGTTGATACTCAGTCTGGCTCTGACCGAGCCGAGCGCCTCCTGGGAGCCATCAGGAGTCGAGACCAAGGCGGTTGCCGATGGCGATGATTTTGTTATCAACGGCACCAAGCTGTTTATCTCCGATGCACATATTGCGGACTACCTGCTCTGTGTCACCAGGACAAAGGAGGGCGCAGCCGGTGAGGACGACATCACCCTGTTCCTGGTAGATGCCAAGAGCAAGGGTATAAACCTAACCGCGCTGAAAACGATCGCCGATGACAAACAGTTCGAGGTCGTTTTCGATAACGTGCGTGTTCCCAAGAGTAACATGCTGGGAGAACTCAACGGCGGCTGGGCGGTAATCAAGGACATGCTGCCCCAAGCGACGCTGGCCCAGTGCGCCCTTATGGTAGGAGGGGCTCAGCAGGTTCTGGAGATGACAGTCAACTACGCCAAGGAAAGAGTGCAGTTCGGTAAACCCATCGGCAGCTTCCAGGCGATCCAGCATAAGTGCGCCAATATGGCGACAGACGTCGACGGATGCCGCTTTGTCACCTATGAGGCGGCGTGGAAGCTCTCTGAGGGGCTTCCCTGCTCTCTCGAGGTCTCTATGGCCAAGGCCTGGGTTAGCGAGGCCTACAGGCGGACCTGCGCCGAAGGTCACCAGATTCACGGCGGAATCGGCTTCATCAAAGACCACGATATGCAGCTGTACTATCGCCGGGCCAAGTCATCGGAGCTTATATTCGGCGATGCCGACTATCACCGCGAGCTGGTAGCGCAGCAGATCGGGCTGTAAGACTGCAGGGACATGGAGTAAGTGTCCCAGATATTCGGTAATATGGGGTAGCCTTGAGCTGATGCTCAAGGCAGAATTGGGGCATCTGCTCCAATCTATCCGAATATTAAAACCGGCCTCACGCCACAAGAAAGTGGGTTCCGCTGATGGACTGCATCTTCTGCCGTATTGCCGGCGGAGAGATCGAAAGCAATATCCTCTATCAGGACGATCAGGTGATTGCTTTCCCCGATATCAATCCCAATGCCCCGGTGCACATCCTCGTGGTTCCCCTGAAGCACATCGAGTCGTTGGTTGATCTGACCGCCAGCGAAGAGCCTCTGATGGGGCATATGAGAGCCGTCGCCAACCGGCTTGCCCGTGACGCAGGGGTATCTCAGAAGGGATATCGCCTTGTGGTCAACTGCGGGCCTGAGGGCGGCCAGCTGGTTCCCCATCTTCACCTCCACCTCCTCGGCGGACGCAAGATGGGCTCACTCGGTTAGTTACCACCCTCACCGTGGGATCAGTGCGACGGAAGTCTACACAGTCAGCGTCTTAACAAGAGTCACGACGCTTGGTTATGGAAATAGAACAGCGGGCTTCAGGATAATCCCTGAAACCCGCTGCACGTAAATTCAAGTGACTACCGTCAGGTTCTTCAGCTGCTACCTCTCATTCTACTCACCATCAATATGACAATCACCACACTTCCAATTATCGCCAGTGCAATCAGGAACCAGCCCCAACCGGGTATTCCGCCTTCCTCTTCCTCAGGCGGCGCTGTTGGCGTTGGTGTAACCTCGGGAGTTGCAGTCGGCGGCACTGTCGGCGTCGGTGTAATCCCCGGAGTATAGGTGGGGCCCACTGTCGGCGTCGGTTCAGGAATCCCATCTCCCCCCGGCCCTCGAACAGTGATAATCCTATCTCCTCTTATAGAGGTGCTCACTTTTGCGGCAGTTAGAATACCAGAAATCTCATAGTTACCCGCCGCGGCATCCTCAGGTACTCTAACATCATAGGTTATTATTTTGGTATCAGCCGAACCTACCGAGAACCAAACCCACGTATTACTGGCTTCTTGGAAGGTGCTGGCATCATCAGTCACCCTCGTCAGTATCCAACCAGCAGGAATTTTCTCCTGTAAAGCAAAGGCCTTGGCTTCGTCAAGCAGGCTTGTGAAAGCAACGGTGATCTGAGTTGATTCACCGGGTACCAGGGAATCAGTATCAATTATCCGTTCACTCGTTGCTATCCCGCTTTGGGCAGACACAGGCGCCATCACAATTATAGACGCCATAACCAGTAGAATTAATGCTATTAGAACGAATACCGCACCAACCACCCCTTTACGGCTGTTTCCCATGGTAAAACCCTCCTAGTAACTGTAGTCAGGTAAAAGCAAAGGCACTACGGGCATTCCTCCTTTGATGCCTGATCTAC
>CP070819.1:1546893-1549403 GCA_020344295.1 Dehalococcoidia bacterium
GGCAGGATAAAGCATCACCTCATGACAAACATCTCCCGCAAGGGGTGTACAATCCTGTTCGTGGGATATCAAGCGACAGGAACTCTGGGGAGGTTTCTGGTGGACGGGGCTTCTGAAGTAAGGATACTGGGTGGGATGCATGAAGTCGGGGCCAGAATAGAGCAGATAAACGGGCTGTCCGCCCACGCGGACAGAGACGAGTTATTCCGCTGGTTATCGAGTCTTAAAAAACCTCCCAGGCACGTATTCGTCGTTCATGGTGAGCCCGAAAGTGTATCGCAGTTTACCGATTTCCTGAGCGACAGGACCGGCTGGAATATAACAGCGCCCGAGTACAGGGATGAAGTGATCCTAGAGTAGCATCAGGCGCCTTTTCCTTACTGTTCTGTGGTAGTAAGCGTTTCTACGCACCGCTGCCGTTGATGCCGGCGGCGGCGAGGATGTCCGGGACCACCTCCTCCTTGCCGATTGCCATTATATGTACCCCATCGCAGATCGCATCCTTCTTCAGAGCGGCGATCATACGGCCGGCGATTGCGATCCCCGTGTTTAGCGCTTCGCCCTTGGGTGCCGCCTCGAGCTCTTCAATCAGGTTCTGAGGCACGAAGATGCCGGGCACGTTCGCGTTCATGTACTTCGCCATCCTGGCCGATACCAGCAGAACTATACCCGCCAGGATCTTGACCTGGAATTTACGCGCATAGTCCATGAACTTCGCGAAGTTGTCCAGGTCGTAGATAGCCTGGGTCTGGATAAACTCGGCTCCGGCCTCGATCTTCTTCTCGAACTTGATCAGCTGGGGCTCAATCGGATTGGCCTCTGGGGTGACTATGGCCCCGGCGCAGAACTCCACCGCACCGTCGAGGTCGTTACCTCCCAGGTCCTTGCCGGATTCCATGTGCCTGATAGCCTTGAGCAACTGGACCGAATCGAGCTCGAATACGCCCTTGGCCTCCTTATGGTCTCCGACCACGATAGAATCGCCTGTCAGGCAGAGGACATTCCTTATTCCCCGTGTATAGGAAAAGAGGAGGTCGGCTTGAAGAGCCATCTGATTCCGGTCACGGCAGGTCATCTGCAGTATAGGCTCACCGCCGTGTTCCTTGATCTCGATACAGCCGCCGATAGAGGGAAAACGCATCACCGAGCTCTGATGGTCGGTAACATTTAGGCCATCCACCTTGTCCACGAGCAGTTCGATATGGTGACGCATGCCTTCGATATTGGTGCCCTTGGGCGGGCCGATCTCACTGGTTATAACGAACTTGCCGGAGTTGAGTGCTTCCTTCAGACTCTGTGCCATATCTCTCCTCCTCACGAGACTCTGGTCAGTCTGGGCCTGGGGACGACCTGGGAGTTCCTGGGAGGCTGGTATTTCCTCATCAGGTCGAGCCTGTTCTGTTCCTTGAGTCGCTTGTAGATGAGCGTCCAGGCACAGTCCTTCTCTTTGTCTATCTCACACTTACCGTTGTTGGTGCCGCCACACGGTCCGTTGAGCAGACCCTTGTTGCATGCAGTAATCGGGCAGATGCCCGCGGTGTAACCCAGGACACAGTGCCCGCACTGATCACACACCTCGTGGAAATGGCCCGGTTCGTCCTCTATACCGATAAACAATGTGTCCACCGCAGGTATGACCGGCTTGCTGTTGTAAGAGCCTGTTTTCTGCACACCCAGGGCACAGGACATCACCAGGAGGCAATCAGAATTATGAATGGATCCTTCGTTTTCCTTCAAGTGGGCCTCGGTCATATCGTCGCAGGCGGTAGGTATTACGGTCCATCCAGTGACAATCTTGCCCAGGCCCTGCAGGCTCTCCTTCATGGCCAGGACCTCTTCCCTGCCACCAGTCTTGGTCATTGTGGTACAGGTGCCGCAGCCTATAATATAGGCTCTTTCCAGCCCCTCAAGCTGCTGCTCGATCTCTTCGAGGGGTTTCTGTTTTGTAATAGATTTCATAAATCACCTCCAGGTGAAAGCCTTCAGTAATCAGCTGTCAGCGATAACCGGAATACTGATAACTGACGGCTGAAAACTCGCCTCATGTTTCAAGGTCGCATCTCAGACACCGCCTGGCTTCCTGCCTCGCCACCTCCTCGGAGAAACCGCACTCGATCTCTTCGAACGTACTCTTCCGTTCTTTGGGAGATAGCTTTGGCATTTCCGACCTGGGCTGTGTTTCCCAGGATTCCTCGACCTCTTCAGCCGGGGCTTCACCGTTGCTCTTCTGCTTCAGGTCGTACATTTCCACACGGGAGGGATCATTCCTGAGGTGCTTATCTATAGCAATGGCCGATCTCTTCCCGGCAGCGATAGCTTCTATAACCATCCCCGGGCCGGTGACAAAATCCCCACCGGCAAAGATTCCCGGCACATTAGTTGACAAACTGTTACTGTCGACGACAAGGGTTTCCCATCTGGTGCGTTCCAATTCGCTGTCACGGGGCAGGAACGAGAGGTCGGGAGCCTGTCCCACTGCAGCTATTACTGTATCCGCCTCGATAAAGAAC
>CP070819.1:1549503-1553625 GCA_020344295.1 Dehalococcoidia bacterium
ATGGATTCGACATCTCTTACGCCTGGTACGAGCATGTAATCATACTCATGTTGGTCTGGTCTATCTTCATACTCGTAGGCTCATCAACCAGGAGAGACGACCATATAATAGTAGGCTTTTTTATAGAGAAGATAGCTGGCAGTGAAGAAAGAGCGAGACGTATACGTACAGTGCTGGATACAGTAATAGGGCTTGGTATAAGCACATTCCTTGTATGGGCGCTGTATCGCTGGGCTGCTTATAGCCATAGCCTCGGCAGCCTGATTTATATCACAGGCACAGGCTACTATGCCGAATGGATCCGCAGGGTCCCTGTTGTCGTAGGTATAGGTTTAGTCTCCTTTTTCTATCTTGAACGATTTATCAAGCTGCTCGTATTGTTAATTGGATCCCAGCGTGAAATAGCCATGGGCAGTGAGAGTGAGAAAGACGGCGCAAATCAATACAATGGGGAGGTATCCGGTCTGCCACGCGAGAGTATCAAAGGTGATGGAAAAGAGACTTGACAGCACTTGGCTTTGTTATCTTAATCGCCTTAGTAGTACTGGGGGTGCCGCTCTGGATATCCATTCTTGCAACTGCCACATATTTCGTCTTCTGTGTCATAGATATCGATCCCCTGTTGCTTGGCACGCTGATGTTTGGCTCCGTAAGCAACAGCGTGATTCTCATCGCGGTTCCACTATTTATCCTCTCCGGCCAGCTGATGTCCAAAGGCGGTGCCCTTCAGCCCATAATCAGACTTTCTCATGCTTTCCTAGGTCATATCCCAGGTGGCCCAGCCTATGCATTGATCGCTGCTAATATCGTCTTTGCGGCAATGAGTGGGTCAGGGCTGGCTGCTGTGGTCGGTTTCGCGCCGATAATGATTCCGGTTCTAACCGGGCTTGGCTACAGCCTGTCCTTTGCTGTTGGACTACTAATCTGTTCATCAACGCTGGCCAATATAATTCCGCCTGCCATTACCCCAATCTTCTATGGTTATATCACTAAAACATCTGTCATTACTCTCTGGACAGCCGGTATAATCCCTGGCTTAATGACAGCTTTGTTTTTGTGTATTACCGTCTATATCTACACTAGACGTGGGCACTACACAAGGCTACCGGCAGCAGACTGGCGGGAGAGGAAACAAGCCTTGAAAGAGGCATGGCCAATTATATTGATGCCAGTCTTCGTGCTTGCTCCTTTATATGGAGGAGTAGCTACCCCCACTGAGGTATCATCGATTGCTGCTGTCTATAGCCTGCTTTTAGGCACTGTTTTCTATCGGAAGCTGAACTTCAGATTAACGTTGGAGGCTTTTCACTCCACGGTTTCCATAATGGCGAGGGTATTTATCATTGTAGTAGTCGCTTTGCTCCTAAATGCCATTGTGACCTATGTTCGGCTACCATTCCAGATTAGTGATTGGCTGTCGGGCCTCGAACTGAACTGGATTTGGTTCATGGCAATCATAGCTTTTGCGTTCCTGCTAATGGGCGCTTTCCTCGATCCCTCCGCGATCATGTTGGTTGCCGTTCCCATCCTACTGCCGACCATCCTAAGTCTAGGGATCGATAAGGTCTCATTTGGTATCTTTAACTCGCTCGCCGTCAACATCGCTGGCATAACACCCCCTTATGGGCTTGTGCTCTTTGCAGCCATGGGCATGCTTAACCTGCCTTTTCACTTCGTTGCCAGAGCATGCCTCATGTTTTACCCAGCGCTTATCCTGGCCCTGATACTCATTGCCTTCATTCCTGAAATCAGCACTTGGCTCCCGAACCTCATTGGGAGGTAGAAATCGGCACGTCGGAGAAATATAGCTGGAATCGAGGTGGCGGGTATTGACTTCGACGCTCTGGCATTTACAATACCTGCACCGACCCAATACATTGGTGGATTGTCGCGTGTTGGCTGCCGCAAGCCTGTTGCATCCGGGCAGGACTTGGGCGATCTAGTCTATTAAAGAGGAGGCCATCCAATGGTCGAAGAGGGCGAGTTCAGGCTACCCAAGGTTCATCACATCGGCGTGGCAGTGAAGGACGTCGAGAAGGCGGCGGAGTTCTATACTGACAGCTTGGGGATTGGGCCATTCATGTTCATAGATGTTGATCTCCCCGAGGTCACCCTTTATAGGAAGCCCACTCCACTGAGGTTGAAGGTTGGAATGGCTCAAATGGGAGACACCTTGCTTGAGTTGATCCAAGCGTTAGATGAGGGTAGCCCTCCATGGAACCTTGTCTATCGGAAGGGGGAAGGCCTATATCACCTTGGATTTCTGGTGGATGACATAAAGCATGCACTGAATCATCTTGAGAAGAAAGGATTTAGCCTGATTGAGGAGGGAGGCCACGGGGAGAATAAATTTGCCTTCGTGAGCTGTGAACAATGTGGTGATGTCATCTTCGAACTAATGCAACTCGAGCCCGGTCTAATTCCATGAGTGTACCGCCGATGGGTTTCCACCACTTACAGAGGCAATTAGCCGTCTTCTCCTAACTAGTGTTGTAAACCTCTCGGAGCTCAGAACGGAGGGATTGCAGATGGAGCAGGCTTTGTCAGATGTGAAGGTGCTCGACCTTACTCATTACCTCGCTGGCCCGTATTGCACCAAGCTTCTAGCGGACTATGGTGCGGATGTCATCAAGGTCGAGAAACCGGGGGAAGGCGATGGGGCCAGACGACTGGGCCCTTTTTTCAACGATGACCCGCATCCGGAGAAGAGCGGCTTATTTCTGGATCTCAACACCAACAAGCGCAGCATTACCCTTAATCTGAAGACGGAGACCGGGAAGAAGATCTTCTTAGAACTCGTTAAAGACACTGATATCATTGTGGAGAGCTTCGAGCCGAGGGTTATGCTCAGCTTGGGCCTGAACTATGAGAAACTGGAGCAGGTAAACCCTGCACTAGTCATGACGTCGATATCCAATTTCGGGCAGACCGGGCCGTATCGGGACTATAAGGCTTCTGAACCAATTGCCTATGGGGTCGGTGGAGCGATGTTCACGAATGGGATGCCTGATCGCGAGCCGTTAAAATTGGGAGGAACTGTAGTCCTGTTTCAGGGGGGGCTCATTGCAGCCGGCGCTACTCTGGGAGCTTTCTATGGAAGTAGGTACCACGGAATCGGCCAGCATGTCGATGTTGCTCTGACGGAAACACAGGCCGGTTTCATTGATATGAGAGGAGCGGAGCTGATAGCCTACCAGTACTGCGGTGAAGTGTCGAAAAGAACACCTCCGGACGTCTTCGGCATCCAGTTCCCTCCCACGGTGAATCCTTGTGAGGACGGGTACTTTAATCTGGTAACAGGATATGTTTACTGGCATAGATTCCCAAGCGCCATCGGGATTCCAGAGCTGGCAGACCCCAAGTTCGCGCCCCGTCCAGATATGGATGTTGCCACGAAGGAGGAATTCGATAACATTTTCATCCCGTGGTGCATGCAGCGCACCAAGAGGCAGATCAGCGACCAGCTCTCTGCGGGCGGACTACTGATCGAGCCGCTCAATACCGCCGCTGATCTGTTTGATGACCCGCATCTCAGAGAAAGAGAGTATGTCGTTGAGTTTGACCACCCCGTGGTCGGAAAACTGAAACATCCCGGGCCTCCCTTCAAGATGTCAGAAACGCCGTGGAGATCCATTAAGCCTGCTCCCATGCTTGGTGAGCACAACGATGAGGTGTATGAAACGCTAGGATACACTAAGGAAGATCTCGTGAGGCTGAGGGAGAGGGACGTTATCTAGAGTTCCTGTGAAAGGAGTGAGTGAAATGGAAAGGCCACGCTCCGATGGGCTGCCCTTGGAAGGGGTAAGAGTCCTTGATCTGTGTGTGATTCTGGCGGGTACGTCGGCATGTATGGTCCTGGCTGATATGGGTGCTGAAGTCATAAGAGTCGAGCCGATCCAGACCTTCCAGCCGTGGACCAGAGGCATGATGGCGCGTCCTCCCAAAGAGATCCTGCAGAGCCTGTTCCCCTACATCGGGGGATTCCCGAACAGAGAGCCTGGCGAGAGGCCGTGGAATCGCTATCCGCTCTTTCAGAGCCACTCAAAGAACAAGCTGAGCATGACTGTTGACCTGAAGCAGCCGTCCGGTATGGACATCTTCAAGCGGCTCGTTGGGGTGAGC
>CP070819.1:1553725-1558160 GCA_020344295.1 Dehalococcoidia bacterium
ATGCGAGACGATGCACCAGTACAAGACGATATTCGGATTCAACGTGCAGTCGGATGGCAGTGGGAGCGCGGCGTATGTAGCGTTCAGCGGGTTGACCGGAGCTACACCCGACGGAAGGAAAGACAGAGACATATTCACAGATGGTACAATATCCCCTGCGCCAGGCACGGACAAGAAAGGGCCGACGGCGGTATTGAAGTCGGTGGCGAAGATAGATCCGATGCTGACGTTCAACCACCTGTTCAACCAGAGGTGGGAGCCGGAGTTTCTGGAGGGAGACAACCGGTCGAAGTTCGTGGCGTATCTGAGGACGTTTGTCAACCTGGGCATACACCACATCCAGGGCAACGTGATCGACGATGCGATACTGAGGGATGCGCAGGAGCATCCCGAGAACCACGAGAGCCTGGTGGTAAGGGTGGCCGGATATAGCGCCTATTTCACTGACTGTCACCGTGAGGTGCAGGACCAGATCATCGCCCGCACGAAGCAGAAGCTGTCATAGATAAAATAACTGAGAGGTAAAACAGGGATTCCAGCAGGAATCCCTGTTTTACTTTGATTAACGAAACTAATGTGAAGGAGAGGATTCTATTTACATTTCCACTCGGGTTTACGGTTTTCTATAAAAAGCTCAATCTGATGCTGATTAGCTCGTATATTAGTGTCCTTTAAATCAATCTTGATGGTAGAACTACCATCGTAGATTCGCAAGTATTTTACCGCACTTACATACAACTACCTACCCGGAAAAGCCGGCGGCCTACCTTCCAGGAATGATTTGACTCCTTCCTGACAGTCCTCGGTTGTGCCATGTGCGATCACTGCCAGCATCTCCATCTCCAATCCGGAGTCCAGACTGCCTTCCATTCCCCGATTAACCAGTTTCTTGACCGCCTTCAATGCCATGGGGCTCTTCACTAATAGCTTTTGCGCCAGCTCGTTGGTCGCCTCCTCCAGTTTGTCGGCGGGGACCGCCTCATTGATCAAACCGAGTCGCTCGGCCTCAGCCGGAGATATACGGTCACCAGTATAAAGAAGTTCCTTGGCCTTACGAACCCCTATAAGGCGCGGCAGTCTCTGGCTTGCCCCCCCACCAGGAACAAGCCCACGGTTAGCATGCTGATCCGACAGCTTGGCCTCCTCGGAGGCGATAGCGAGATCACAGACCAGAACAAGTTCCAGACCTCCGGCATAGGCCATCCCGTTAATCGCTGCAATCGTTGGCACACTTACGTTTTCAATAGCGCTAAACACCTGATTCCATAGCCTGAGGAAGTAATCGCGGGGTTTATCGGGCGGGATAGTAGCTATGCCCGTCAGATCGGCCCCGGTGCAGAACGCCCGTCCCGTGGCCGTAATAATAGCGACTCTAACAGATATATCGCTCTCTATATCCTCGATAGCTGCGTACATTTCCTCCAGCGTCTTGGGATCCAGGGCATTGAGCACATCGGGACGATTAAGGACTATCTTCGCCACGCCTTCATTCTTCTCATAGATTATGTTAGTGAACTCCATTAATACCTCCTGGAACGCGTATTGACTATGGCTGTGTCATTATACCACACGCGAAACTAGACAGCGCTCTAGCAGAATTGCCGGGCTAACTGCGTTGGTCCACAGGCCAGTCCATGTGAACATCAATATGAACAATGGCGTTTATCCTGGGAGCGCAGTTTTCCATCGACCTCTACTGATAGTCGTACATTTTTAACCTTGGCGTTAACCTGAAACGAGCGGGTTAAAAACTGCTCCTTTATTGGTCCTTTAATCTTATAATCTTAAAAGCGAACCATTATACGGGTCAGTAGCTGTCGCTTTCTCGGTGTTTTACTTCGCATTCAAGACTTCTTGCCAATGTCGATTAATTTACAAACATTTTAATATACCCCTAGCCCAGGGGCAGTCTCCACATGGCTGGGTATAGTTGTAGCAATCCTTCCGAAACACTTCACTATGTATGAAATAGCAACCATCGGCAAAATTGCAATCACCACAAGGTGCGAAGTCGAACCTATTTACTGACTCCCGAAAAAGGTTATAGTCTTCTTGACCTTTACCTCTAGCTTTCGTGCGCATTATTATATCAGAAGTCACTCACCAATTGTTGGTCTCAGTTGCCCGTTCACCAGAGAGTTAAAGTCTCTTTTTTTGGTTCAGCTCAGGGCTTGTCTCTCGCGTTAGCATAGTTGACAGCGACAGGGGAAATGGTTTAGCATATTTTCTTGATTGCGACGCTAGCTAGCGTATGAGTCTCGCGTTTGAGACGCCGCGTTAGCTAGCGAAGTGTTATTAGCAGTCAACAATCGGAGGTGCTCTATGGCCGGAAGGGTCGGCATTGTAGCCACGGCGCAGACCAAGTTTGAAGAACGAAAGTCCACACAGCACATCGCTGAGTTGATTTACCAAGTTACCCGCGATGTGATGGATCAGACCGGACTGGAGTTCAAGGAAGGCAGTATAGACAGTACCGTTGCGGCAGCCTACGATCAGCTGAGCGGTCCCGCCGGAGCCTATATGGTCCTTGGTTATGTGGCCGGTGCTTATCAGCGGGAGGACGAGAGGGTGCTGGAGGACGGTTCCATGGCCGTATACTACGCAGCAATGCAGATCCTCTCGGGCCACTGTGATACTGTTATGTTGGTCGCTTACTGCAAGGAATCGCAGGTAACCAAGAACTTGTATGAATGGGTCGGCATGGATCAGATCTATCAACGAAGGGTCGGGCTTGATTTCGTCTCCGCCGCTGGCCTTCAAGCTATGAGATATACCACCAAATACGGGATAACACCCGAGCAGTGTGCCAAAGTAGTGGTGAAGTCGCGCAAGAATGCAGCGAACAACCCCAATGCGTTGTTCTGCGACAGCCTGACCGTAGATGATGTGCTCAGATCCGCAATGCTGTGCGATCCCATCAGAGTTCAAGAGGCAAAACCAGTACCGGTGGATGGCGCCTGCGCTATGATTTTGGCCAGACAGGAAAAGGCCAAGAAGATCACGGATAAGCCTGTATGGATTACCGGTTTTGGCACCTGCTACGATCACCATGAGCTGGGATGGAGGGAACTCGCGGATTGTGAGTCCCTCACTACAGCTGCCCAGCGGGCGTATAAGATGGCCGGAATAAAGGAGCCTTTGAAGGAGATAGATGTGGCCGAGATTTCGGAGCAATATTCATATCAGGAGCTTCTCTGGAGCGAAGGTCTCGGTTTCTGCGGAAAAGGAGAAGGGGGTAAGCTGATAGAGAGCGGCAAGACGGAGATGGGCGGCGAACTTCCTATTAATCCCTCCGGCGGCGTGCTTTCCGGTCTTCCGGTCTGCGTCGCTGGCATGCAGCGGGTCGCTGAATGCGTGATACAGCTTCGAGGGGAGGCAGATGCAAGGCAGGTTGCCGGTGCCAGGAAAGCCGTGGCACAGGGAGCCGACGGCCCTGCCGGACAACTACAGTGCGTGATAACTCTGGAGAACTAGGAGGAATCTATGGCTGAAAGGATTGCTATAGTAGGCGTGGGACAGACACACCAAAAGAGTAAGAGGCCGGATGTCAATACCGGGGAGATGATCGCCGAGTCTGTCGAGCGCTGTCTTGAAGACGCGGGGATGCAGATGAAGGACATAGACCACCTTGTCGGTGGCTCCTTTGAGCCCGCCGACGGCTATTACAGCCCCGACAAGTGGATCATCCCCGAGCTTGGGGCTGTGGGTAAGGCGGGGATCGAAATGCAGAACGTCGGCACCACGGGCGGCGTGGTCGCCTGCGCCGGCTTCAATATAGCGGCCACGGGAATATTCAACGCTGTTCTCTGCTATGCATGGCAGAAGATGGATGAGGCCACAGGAGCTTTCGGTAAGGGAGGAGGTGGGGCCAACGAATACTGGTTGGGTCAGTTCCCCATGTCTCCGATCACCAACTTTGCAAGGAGAACCTACGCCTATATTGACCGCTCAGGTTGTACAGAAGAGCATATAGCGATGGTCAGGGTCAAACAGGACCAGTGCGCGATGAAAAACGAGTACGCACAGCTCAAGCTCGGATTAACCGTGGAAAAGGTCATGAGCGACGTTATACTGGCGTGGCCAATCAGGCGTCTCCATATGTGTCCCACAACCGCCGGGGCAGCCGCTTTTATCGTTTGCCCCGAGGAGAAAGCGAAGAAAATCACAAACAAGCCGGTGTGGGTCGAGGACTGGTACACCTGCCACCAGGGTGGCGCTCTCACCATGGCTGAGGATCCCACAGCATCTACTCTGGCGTACGCCTGTGATGTGGTATATAAGAGATGCGGCATTAAGAACCCTCTTAAAGAGATCCAGGCCTGGGAAATATATGAACCAGCTTCACCAGCGGAACTCAAGTGGATGGAGGAGGTTGGAATCTGTGAGGCCTATACCGCATGGAAACTTTTCGAGCAGGACAAGGTCGGGATAGATA
>CP070819.1:1558260-1561050 GCA_020344295.1 Dehalococcoidia bacterium
CGGACGGATTGATTGATGCGGAGAATATGATTACGAGAGGGTCTGCGCGAAGAAGAGCGGAATCACAGAATAGGGCCCTAGGTCTCAAGACGAGAGGGCTGTCGATGCGTAATAATGGTTGTGAACTCACTGGTAGTGATCACGATGGAAAGGTGGCGAGAATCAGATGACTGACCTGGCGGTGAAAGAGGTCACTTGCCCTAGGTGCAAAGCCAGCCTGAAAATCCCGGATTTGCTAGGGGTAGAGACAATCGTCTGCCACCAATGTGGGTTGCGTTTCCATATCAACGTCGTCAATGCGAAGCTTAGACCTGTGAAACGAATGCGGCGGCGCGATGCTAGAGTGCTCCGTGTGAGAGAAGTCGATTGTTTCGGCATTGGCATAGGCGTGCTTGTTGTACTTCTTTCCTTTTGGCCCGAAAATTATGGGATAAAAAACTTCGCTATCCAGCCGCTGTTGGGAGCCCTGGCGCTCTGGGTCTTTGCTGGGTTCATAATTGCCCCAGTCAAGCTCTACGCGAAGTACAGGGTATTGCCCATCCTGGGCGGGCTGGTGGGGCTGCTATTGCTCGCGGGTGCTATCGCTATGCTAGTAGTAGCTGTCCTCATCGGCATGGAGCATGGCATGAATGCCGTTAAATCTAACGGCGCGATCGCGCTGATGGCAAGTCTCCCCGCCTTGCTGGTCTCTTCCACGTTGTTTACCAAGGTGTACTACGGGTTCAAGGCGTGGCCAATAAGACCGCCCAAGGTGCACCGGTTCACGGGCTGATAGCCAGAGTCTTCTTGTTGAGACAACCATAAGAAAGGTGTTGGTACCAGCAATGTCACGCAAATACTTGGTTCTACGTTGTCTGGCTTCTATTCTGAGCATTGTCGTGGCTCTGGCGGTGGCTACCCCCGGAGTGGCAATTATGGTTTGGATCATTGATAGAGGCAGGTTCAACGAGCCCGTCCTCGCTGCCCTAGTCCTTTTCCTGTTCGGTATAGCGGCTCTGGTGGCGGCTCCGAACGGCCTGTACCGCAATGCAGGGGTTCGATGGGCAGCTCTATTATGTTCCATTTTGCTTATGTGTACCGCCGTCGTCGCCTTCGACATGGCATTACTGGGGATGGCAATGGAGTACGTCTACCCCGGTCTGTTCCCGTGGCAGCTAGCGACGCTCATTTTAGTCACAGAGCTCTCCGCTGCCGTCATTCTCATTGGCAAGGTAAGGAGCGGCCAGGAAGCTGAGTTTGACCCTGCATGTCAACAGCGGCTCGCTGATGTGGTAGGAAATCGATATTTACACTAGCAGTTTTTCTACCTTATAGCCCCACGATGACGCAGGATACGACGTTGTCCGCAGGGTGGCCGCCCATGTTATGACCGTTAGTGCCCGGCATACTAATATGCTAGCTTTGCCTATGAAGGATGAGAAGTAGTGTAGTCTGTTACTTATAGAATAGGGGAAGAAATTTATCTTAAGGCAAGTTCCCAAGCTTCAGACGGATTGCTTAATAGCGGCTGTTGATGTTCAACTTAGAGTACAGCCTTGTAATGTGATTTTTAACAGTCTTTTCCTCGACTACTAGAACCTGTGCAATATACGCGTTGCTTTTTCCATCAGCGATCAAGTCAAGGATTTCACTCTCTCTGGGCGTAAGGGGCTCCAGCAGTTGCTGCCTTTCCAAGAACTGGGTTCTTTGTTCGTCCCTGGGCATATTCTCCAAAGCGAGGGCTACTGCCGGTGACAGCGGAACCCTTTTTCCTGATGCTACAGCATATACGGTGTTCAACAGCTCATCCGGCGAGAAGTGGCTGTAGACAAGGTATCCCTTGGCCCCCGCAATGATCGATTGCGCCAGGGTATTCGGGTCCTCCGTAACAGTTAGCACGAGGACCTTTGTTTCCGGACTAATGCGCATGATCTCGGCGGTTGCACCGATACCATCGATAACGGGCATTCGAATATCCATTAGAGCCACATCTGCCGGATGCCTCCGTATAAACTGGATAGCCTCGGCACCGGTTGAAGCCTCGCCAACGACGGTTATCTGCTCCTCGGCGTCGAGCAGATTCCTCAGCCCCTGTCGTATGACAACATTATCATCGGCAATGAGCACCTTAATGACGTAAATTCCCCCTCAGCTTGCTGAAATCAGCGGAACCGAAATAAGCAGGCGGGTCCCGCCGTTACTGTCAATTGAGAACTGGCCATTTAATTGCTCGACCCTTTCTTTCATTCCGGCTATACCATATTTTCCTTTGGTAACAACCGCAAACACTTCGTCTCCGGAAGAACCCAGCCCCTTCCCGTTATCGGCGATCTCCAACCGCATCTCACCGGGCATCAACTCCAGGGAAACGTTTAAATGAGAGGCCGAGGCATGTCTTTGCACGTTGAGCAGCGCTTCGGACAGAACATTTCTGAGATTATAGCTGGCGATCAACGACAGGGGCCGGTCTACGCCGGAGAGGGTGAATTCAGTGCCGATACCGGTGTTTCTACCCCATGTTTCTACTATGCTTGACATCAACGATGCTATGCCTTCGTTCCCTTCTGCGCTCCGAAGCTCAGAGATGATATCGCGGATCTCTTGACTTGAGCGCTGGCACACACCCTGTATATATGCCGACTTCTCTAGGACAGCAGGAGACTTCGACTGCTTCTTCAGGGCGTGAGCTTCCAGGGCAAGTCCATGAAGGGTCTTCAGAACCGTATCATGCAGATCACGGGCGATACGCTGGCGCTCCTCAAGCAAGGTGCGCTCTCTAACTAGACGTTCGCTCCTCCTGTGCTCTCTCCG
>CP070819.1:1561150-1564635 GCA_020344295.1 Dehalococcoidia bacterium
GCCGAGGCCCTGGCAGAGGGTGCTCAGTTGCAGTGCACGCACGGCGGCTCGCTCCAAGCGCTCCAGCACCTGATGGCCCGGGAAGGTCTGCAGCAGGACCGTCTGAGCTGGCTGCCGCCGGATATTCAGCTGGCGGAGGACAGCGATACGGTATTCTTCATCGGCTGTGCGCCGTATTTCGACATCGTGTTCAGCGAGCTGGGTGTAGACACACTTGAGGGAGTGAAAGGGGCGCTCAGGCTGCTGAACCGGGCTCAGGTTCCGTTTAAAATCCTGACCAACGAGCGCTGCTGCGGAAGGGACCTGCTCCTCCAAGGAGACAGAGAGGGATTTCAGGCTCTGCTACAGGCTAACATGGAGGAATTCGGCAGGCAGGGTGTGAAGAAGATAATCACGAACTGTCCCGAATGCTACTATACGTTTAAGGTCGATTATCCCAGAATGTATGGCGACACGGGAATAAATGTAGAGCATGTGACTGAGGTAATAGCCCCGTTGCTGGAAAGCGGCGAGCTCAACCTGGGCGGGCTGGCGAAAAGGGCGACATTTCATGATCCATGCACTCTGGGCAGGTGTTCGCGTATCTTCGACGAGCCGCGGCGAATTCTGGCCGCAGTGGAGGGACTGAATATCGTGGAAATGGAGCAAAACAGGGAGAAAGCGCTATGCTGCGGAGCCAGCCCCTGGGTGTACTGCGGCGCCGTGAACCGGGAGATACAGGAGGAACGCCTGGCTCAGGCCGAGGCAGTCGAAGCGGATATCCTGGTGACATCCTGTCCCAAGTGCCAGATACACTTAAGATGCGCTCAAAGCAGCGGCAATGGTGCGGTTCGCCGGGTAGAGATCAAGGACCTGGCAAGCCTGGCAGCACAGTCCCTAGACGCAGGAGGTGAGGCAATTGGCTGAAGAGGAACTTAGAATAGGCGTATTTGTTTGCGACTGCGGACTTAACATAGCGGCAACAGTCGATACTGATGAGGTGCGGAGCTACGCTGAAAGCCTTCCGGATGTGGTGGTCGCCGTCAGGAACAAATACACTTGCGCTGACCCAGGGCAGGAGGAGATAAAGAAATATATTCACGAACATCGCCTGAACCGCGTTGTTGTTGCGTCCTGCAGTCCGCGACTCCATGAACCGACGTTCCGCCAATGCGTCACCGAGGCCGGGCTCAACCCGTACTTAATGGAGATGGCCAACATACGGGAGCATTGCAGCTGGGTTCACGGCGACAATGAGGAACTGGCAACACAAAAGGCCAAAGATGCCGTGAAGATGGCGGTCGCCAGGGCCCGGTTTCTGTTCCCCGGCCACGAAGCCAGGATCCCTGTAACTGACGCAGCTTTGGTGATTGGTGGTGGCGTGGCAGGCATTCAGGCGGCGCTCGATCTGGCAGACTCGGGGCACCAGGTATATCTGGTGGAGAAAGAGGCAACCATCGGGGGGATAATGGCGCAGCTCGATAAGACCTTCCCCACGATGGACTGCTCCATCTGAATACTCGGCCCCAAAATGACGGATGTCGGTCGACATCCCAGGATCGAGATGATGACCCTAAGTGAAGTTGAGGAAGTATCGGGGTATATCGGCAACTTCAAGGTTAGGGTGCGTCGCAAAGCTCGTTTCGTTGACGTAAAAGAGTGCAACGCCTGCGACAAATGCGCCGAGGTGTGTCCGGTAGTTGTACCCGACGAGTTCCAGCACGGCTTCTCCTCGCGTAAGGCGGCATATATCCCCCACCCCCAGGCAGTGCCATCCGCGTATGTCATTGACATGGTGCAGTGCCTCGGCAACAATCCCATCGCCTGCGCCAAGTGCGTGGAAGCCTGCGAGAAGAAATGCATAGACCTGAACATGCAGGACGAGATAGTAGAGCTGGACGTGGGCACGATAATCGTGGCTACAGGAATGGGAGTTTACGATCCTACTCCGCTTGATGAGTACGGTTATACGCGCTTCCCTAACGTCGTTACCAGCATGGAGTTCGAGAGACTGATCTGCGGCAGCGGACCTACGAACGGCCACCTCGTCCGCCCCTCTGACCAGCAAACCCCCAAGCGCATCGGCTTCATTCAATGCGTAGGCTCGCGTACGGAAAACCGCGGCAATCCCTACTGCTCAAACGTATGCTGTATGAACACAGTGAAGGACAGCCTGCTTATCAAGGAGCACTACCCCAACACTGAGATATACGTTTTCTATATGGATATACGCGCGTTTGGCAAGGGATTCGAGGACCTGTTCCGCCGCTCCAAGGAAGAAGGAGTCCACTATATTCGCGGCCTTCCCGGGGAGATAACCGAAGACCCTGCCACGGGAAATCTCATCCTCAAGGTGGAGAACACCACGGCAGCGCGTGTGGAGGAGTACGAACTGGATATGGTTGTCCTGTCGCTGGGACTCGAGCCCGCGGAAGACCTGAGTAAGCTCGCGGGCATACTCAACCTCTCCCTTTCCAGCGATGGATTCGTAATGGAGTCCCATCCCAAGCTGAAGCCGGTGGACGCACCGACACCCGGCATTTACTTTGCCGGCTGCGTTGAAGCGCCCAAAGACGTCAAGGATAGCGTTACCCAGGCAGGGGCGGCAGCCGCCCGGAGCTCCATCATATTGAACGCAGGCACCATCACCAGCGAGGCCATCAAAGCCGTGGTAGAGCTGGACAAGTGCACCTCCTGCGGCGTCTGCGTCAAGGTCTGCCCCTATAAAGCGATAAATGTGGATGTGAAGGCGAAAACCGGGGCGCAGATCGTGGCTGCGGCATGTGCCGGCTGCGGTACCTGCGCCGCCGAGTGCAAGTTCGACGCTATAACCATGCAGCACTTCACCGATGAGCAGATCCTGGCCCAGATAGACGCTGCGTTGGAACAGGAGCCCGAGGAAAAGACACTGGCCTTCCTCTGCAACTGGTGCAGCTACGGGGGCGGCGACCTGGCGGGGACGTCGAGGTTCAAGTATCCGCCCAATAACCGCTTCATCCGCACCATGTGCAGCGGACGGGTGGACGAGAAATTCATCCTACACGCTTTTGAGAAGGGCGCTCCTATTGTGCTGCTCTCCGGCTGCCACATCGGCGACTGCCATTACATCGACGCCAACCACTGGACAAAGCGGCGGGCGGAGAAGCTGTGGGCTCGCCTGGAGAAGCTGGGAATCCGACCGGAGCGTCTGCAGCTTGAGTGGATAAGCTCCGCCGAGGGGGCGAGATTTGCCCGTATCATGCGCGAGCTTGAGGAGATGCGGCAAAAGGTCACTCCTGAGGAGATAGAGCACACTAAAAAGGCCCTCGCCGAATACAGGCTGTCGAAGAAGAAGTCTAAAGAGGAAGAAGAGACGCCCGAACCCCAGCCCGAACCGGCGTAGAGGCACGATCTAGAGGAACCCACTGACCTAACGCTACATAAGGGGGGGTCGTTACACTCCGCCCATCCTATTGCCTTCAGGCTTTTTCTAATCCCCATCCTTCCCCATAGCTGCCATTGACAGA
>CP070819.1:1564735-1569181 GCA_020344295.1 Dehalococcoidia bacterium
ATAAAATGACATGGCCGTCTATTATTTCCATTCTCTGCGGTCTATAACTTTAGCGGCCTCCTCATCAGGGATGGCCCCTTCTGTTAGGCATTCGACCTTGTCTACTTTCACGCGGCATGTTTCGGCGAACTTGCTGCTGATCCTGTCGGTCAGCTGCTCGGGGCTAGATGTGCCTGCGTTCAGCTCTAATCTCAGCTCCAACTCATCCCGTTGACGGGCGCGCGTCACTATGGCACTCCAGCACGATACTTCTGCAAAACTTGAGAGGAAGTCACCGACTTGCCGGGGATGAAGGAACATGCCCCTAACCTTCACTGCCTCTCCTACGCGACCCAAGAATCCCTGTATGCGAATAGAGGTGCGACCACAGGCACATGTTTCATCGGTATACTGTGACAGATCCCCGATGCCGAAACGCACCAGCGGATACACTCGCGCATCCAGCGGTGTTACGACTACCTCACCAACCTCCCCCGCCCCCAGTTTACTCTTGGTCACGGGGTCCACTATCTCCACAAAGACCTCTTCACAGATGTGAAAACCGTTCTTCCTGCTGCACTCATATGCAAAGTTGCCGATATCGGCACAGGCGTAGCACTGTGTAACATTTAAGCCGTAAGACTCGAGGTTGCTCCGCATTGACGGTGTAAGAACCTCAACAGAGCACAGAGCTTTCCTCAATCGAAAATCACGTTGGAATACATAGCCTTTTTCCTCAGCTCTGGCGATCAGGGCCGCAAGGAAGCTGGGCGTTCCTATGTAGGCGGTCACTCCCAGCGTGCGCATAATATCGATCTGGAGTTCGGTATTGCCCGGACCTGTGGGGATCGCAGTTGCTCCGACCCTGTTAGCGCTCTCGTGCACGAGCAGACCGGCAGGTACCATGTGATAGCTGAAAGTGGAGAGCAGGATATCCCCTTTTCTCAAGCCCGCGTTGTAAAAGACTCTGGCGTGCCTTGTATAATAGGCATCCGAGGATTCATGTGGCTCGAACATGGGGCCCGGAGAACAAAAAACTGACCTTAGACTTTTCGGCGGTGCGCCAAGATAGCCTCCGAACGGAGGCGATTGCTCCTGTAACCCTCTAAGCTCGTCTTTACCCAGAACCGGTATTTTCTCCAGGTCTCCAAGAGTCTTCACCTGTTCCGGCTTTATCCCTGCTCTATTCAGCTGTTTCCTTACTCCCTCACAATGTGCATAAGCATGCCTGAGCATTCGGCGCAGCTCTCTAAGCTCATACTTTCTTCTTTGTCCAAGTGGCATGGTCTCCAAAGTCTTATCGAAGTATTTTTCAGGCATTATACTGATCCTCCTTTACGTCATAATCCCACTAAATTATGACTACGTCCGGCGACTTTCTTAATCCGCCCATGCTACGCCAGCCATCTTTTTCGTCTTCTATAGTGTTTAACCCCTTTATAGCTTTTCCTCTGGCCAATACTGGACAGCCCGAAATAGAATTCCTTGATATCCTCATTTTCTCGCAGCTCCTGAGCAAGTCCATCCAGTACAATCTTGCCATCCTCCATGACATATCCACGCTGAGCAAGTGATAAAGCCGCAAAAGCATTCTGTTCCACCAACAATATTGAGGTCCCCTCATCTGCGTTGATTCTCTTCAAAATTTCAAATATTTCCTTTACCAGGAAAGGAGCCAGTCCTAGCGAAGGCTCGTCAAGTAACATAAACTTGGGATGCGCCATTAGAGCACGACCTACTACCAGCATCTGCCGCTCCCCGCCTGACAGATACCCGCTTGTCCGGTTACGCAGTTCCTTGAGTTTAGGAAAGTAGTTGAAAACCATGTCCAGGTCCTTCGCCACCTCACCCCTGTTGCCCCGCACGTAGGCACCCAGTCGTAGATTCTCATCAACAGAGAGATGCTTAAACAGCCTTTGCCCCTCCATCACCTGCACTATACCCATCTTTACGATACCCTCAGGGCTCATGTGGTCTATTTTCTTACCCATAAACTCAATGCGGCCACGCGTAACATCGCCCTGCTCAGTTTTAAGCAGCCCGGATATAGCTTTTAATGTAGTAGTCTTCCCGGCGCCGTTAGCACCCAAGAGGGCAACAATTTCCCCTTCATCCACGCTAAGAGAAACACCTTTTAGTACGTAGATAACGTTTTGATACATTACTTCGATGTTCTTCAGTTCCAGCATATACCCGTTCCCCTGTACTGCATATAGTACCCTAGTAACGCGAGAAGGGCCAAAGGCGATAGGAGTTCTTCAGCAGTATCCATCTGTGCATCAGCCCATGCGGCTCGAAGATCAAGAATATAAGGATTATGAAACCAAAGAGAAATGGGCCCAAACCGGCAAATATTCCGGTTGCAGCAGATGGATAGAGTTCTCCCAACCTGTTGGCGGCGGTTTTAACTCCAAGGTCCATGAATCGAACGGAAGTTACGCCCATGACGGCGCCCGCAGTGCTTCCCATTCCACCGATAACCACCATTCCCAGGAACCAGATCGATTCCTGCAAGGTAAAATAATCCGCGTCAACCGCACGTAGCCAGGAGACCCAGAGGCTCCCGGCTATCCCGGCCAGCAGCGAGCACAAAAAGAATGCCAGCATTTTATAGCGAAAGATGTTCACTCCCATAATCTCAGCAGCAATGTCATTGTCCCTAATAGCGATAAAAGCGCGACCCACCTTAGTGCGAACCAGGTTTTTAACGAAAATGGTTACCAGCACAGCCATAGGCATGATGATATAAAACATGCTTTGCTGAGAGTTGAATACAATACCTCCCAATCTCGGGGCCGGTACAATCAGGGCACTGGTACCGCCGGTAATATCAGGTCTGATGTTGACGATGCACCATGGTATTATAAACTGGGCCGCCAGTGTAGCCATTGCCAGATAGAAACCCTTCAATCTCAATGAAGGCAGGCCGAAGATCAATCCCACAATTCCTGCGGACAAAGCAGAAACGGGCAGAGCTGCCCAAAAAGAAAAACCTGCATGAATATTCAGCAAGGCAGTTGTATAGCCGCCTACCGCTACAAAAGCCGCCTGCCCCAGGGAGATTTGCCCGGCATACCCGGTGAGGAGATTAAGACCGTGGACGGCAATCAGAGTGATGCCGATAAAGTTCAACGTTGAAAGGATTTGTGCGCTGGTGATGAAAGGTAGCGTAGCCAACAGAATCAAGAACGCTATCAACCAGCCCCATTGCGTCCGAGTACGAATTATCGCCGAGTCTTGCTTGTAATTCTCATCGAAACTGCCACAGGGACGGTCCATTCTTAAATCCTCTCGATCCTCTTCTGGCCGAAAAGTCCGTATGGTCTAAACAGCAAGACGAGCAGGAGAATAGCGTATGGTGTTATCACCATCAGATTGGGATCCACATATCCGCCGACTATGCTTTCCAATATTCCCACAATAAGACCCGCAACAAAACAACCTTTGATCGATTCCAGTCCACCAAAAAGCACAACCGGTATGACTTTCACTCCAAGTAAAGGAGTGAAATGAATACCGATACCGACCTTCGAACCTATAATAATCCCGCCTATAGCAGCTACCAGTACGGCTGCCATCCAGGTTATGGCGAAGATGTGCTTCACATTGATTCCGGTAGCCTGTGCCAACTGGTGATCTTCAGCCGTGCCCCTCATTGCTAATCCTATCCTGCTGCGGTAGAAGAGTAACGTCACAATCCCGAAGACAATCACCGCTATTAGAAAGCCCCAAGTAAGCTCGCCAGAGAAAGAAGCTCCGCTAAGTGATACCGGGGTACCGGGAAGTACGTCAGCAGGATAACTGACGGTAGCCGGGCCGAAGATAAATGCAAAAACCCCCTTGAGCATGACAGAGAGTGCCAGAAGAGCCATCACGGCCGATAAAACAGGCTGACCAATGAGAGGGCGTGTCACCAAACGCTCGATAATAAGCCCGACCAAAGCGGCGACCACCATTGCCAGCAATACACTCAGCCATACGGGCAGTTCAAGCCATTTGAGGAAAGCCCAGGTGGCAAAGGCTCCCACCAGTAACAATTGCCCCACGGCAAAATTGAATATGCCGCTCGCTTTGAAGATCAAAACCAGGCCGATACCTATTAAGGCATAGATACCACCGTTCAGAATGCCGCTTATGAAAAACTGCAGAAAGGTGTCCACAATCAGCTCCTACACGGTCTCAAATTAACTAATCAATAGGATTGATTTTGACAACATTCTTAACTATCGCTTTCCTTCCATCCTGATAGGTTACCGGAGTTTCGAATACAAATTCGTCGATATTCCCGTAAATTGCGCCTTTTATATCTGCGTAGCGTTCCTCGATAAAAGCCCGCCGTATCTTCCGAGTTCGTGTCACCTCTGCTTCGTCAGGATCGAATTCCTTGGGCAAATTGACGAAGCACCATATCTTAATCCTCTCAGGAAGGACTTGATTGATTTTGCTTATCTCTCTGCGGATAAGTTC
>CP070819.1:1569281-1575026 GCA_020344295.1 Dehalococcoidia bacterium
CATACGGGTAATCGGCCACCTCGGGGAAAGCGTCGGTAAGTGTAGATACCAACTGGGATTTGCCCGCATTGGGAAGGCCGACCAACACGACCTGACCTGCTCCCTCTTTTCTGATGTTATAGGCGCTGCCTTTTCTGGTTATGGAGGACCTTCTCTGGGCCTCATCGGAGAACTTGGCGATCCGCCGTCTCAGGTCGGCCCGCAGCTTGTCCGTACCCTTGTGCTTGGGCATGATGGCAAGCATAGCCTCCAGGGCTTCAACCTTCTCCTCTGGAGTCTTCGCCTGCCTGTAGACCTTCTCGGCCTCGAAGTACTGCGGTGGCAGGTTTGCCGGCATCTCACCCTTCCCTGACTTGCGGCAAGCTAAGCCCCTATAGTCAGCATCTCAGCGTTTCGGTCTTAACCCAAAAACAACTATGAAATAGTCATTATCTCCTGCTTGTACTCCTCCAGCAGCGTCAGATACTGCGAGTCAAGCTGGATCATAACCCGGCGCAGCTCCTGTTGGAACTGCGGTTGGGCTTCGACGTTGATCTTCATATTAGCCTGTGCCCCCATCTGCTGCTGCATCGCCTGCCGGATTTTAGCCTCGACATCACTCTTCACGGCCTCATAGGCCTGTCTCCTCTGCTGCTCGCCCTCCTGCTCATAGTGACTGAAGACACGCCTCAGCTTGGTGTATACGTTTTCCAAGCTGGCTTTGTCGCGTTTCAGCTCCTTGATCGCCTCCATAGACTTCTTGTTGATTTTCTTGGCCTGCTCGTTCCGGGGAAGGTCTATGTTATTTATGAGTATGGCCTGTGCTCCTTCTGCTACCAGCGGCCGGCTGACATCATCATATTTATCCATCTCAATTAGAAGGTCGCACTCGTCCTGCAGGTATTTTGCCGCCAGTTTCTCTCCTTCGGGCAGATATTTCCACTTTTTCATCTCTTCGTCAGATGCCTTGCCCAGGCTCTCCGCCCTCTCCATCGCCCTCTCGAAGGCGCTTTTCATCTCACTCATGTCCACCTCCATCCCGAGCTGCTTTGTTCCAGAAACAGGTTTGTTTCTCCTCAGGAGGCTATTGTATCACCGCCTTTCGAGATAGACAACGTGCATATTTAAGGGGGACCGTATGCGAGATTATTTATAACGTCTGTTTTGCCCACCCACCCGCATCCGCTGTACATCCGTGAGCGAAGCTCCACAGAGCGGCGGACGGGGGACAACTAACGATATTGGCACATGTATGAGTTGACACTATGTAGGGAGCGTGCTAGGCTAAAAACGAGGATACTGCATGTGTGATGTCCGCCCTTTTCACGGCCTGCGTTACAACCTGCAGATCATAACCGATCCCTCCACCGTAATAACCCCGCCCTACGACGTAATCTCCGCCGACGAGCGCTCTCGGTACTACAGTATCAGTCCGTATAACATCATCCGGCTCGAATTCAGCGTAGAGGAGCCCGGAGATACCCCCGATAATAACAAATACACCCGCGCGGCCAGCACATTGACCGACTGGCTGCGCGCGGGCGCACTGTTCCGGGAAGAACGTCCCGCCTTCTACATCATTGAACACCGCTTCCCGTATCACGGTACCGACGTAAGCCGTTGGGGGCTCATCGCGCGGGTTCGGCTCGAGGACTTTGTGAGCGGCAATATTCACCCGCATGAGCGGACAAACAAAGAGCCCGCAGTAGACCGCCTCAACCTTCTGAGATCATGCCGCGCCAACATCAGCCCGATCATGGGTCTGATCCGCACGGAGAATGGAGAGATATGGGAGCACTGGCGCCACCTCGGCGCCAGGGAGCCAGATATCGGCGCTGCGGACAACCACGGTGTAACGTATAGCTTATGGGTTGTCACTGACGAGTCAGCGATAGACAAGATATCTACGTTTCTGATTAACAGGGATATCTTCATCGCGGACGGACACCACAGATATGAGACAGCACTGCGGTATCAACGGGAGCGCAGAGATGACGGACCATTGGTTTCCGGTGAGGAACCCTTCAATTTCGTCATGATGAGCCTTATGGACTCTAAGGACCCCGGGTTGCTGATGATGCCCACCCACCGGCTGGTGCGGGGGATGGCACCGGACCGGATAGCACAGCTAGAGGACAAACTGTCAGCTTTCTTCAAAGTAGTCGAGATGCTTCCGCCCCGGCCATCTGGCGAGGAAACGGTCTTGAGATGGCTGCATACCCTCGAAGCATGTGGTAAGGAAGGCACATTTGTGGGCCTCTACGGGCTTTACGGGAAGGACATGTGCCTGCTGAAGCTCCGTCAGGATGCCGATCTCAAGGGACTAATGACCGAGGATGAGTTGAATCTCTGGAAAGAGCTGGATGTGGTATTGTTGCAGCGTATTGTGTTTCAGGATACGCTGAATATATGCACCCTGGAGGAGGAGATCAGCCACCTCGAATACACCCGTGACGGCCTGGCGGCGAAGACCTGGGTGGATTCCGGTGAATACCAGCTGGTCTTTTTCCTCAATCCCGCCCCTGTCTCCAGCATCCTCGATACCGCCGCTTCTGGGAGGAGAATGCCCCAGAAGTCAACCTACTTCCACCCCAAGACACCCGCCGGCCTGGTGCTGTACCCTTTATGGGATTAGGGCACATCGCCCGAACTACTACCTAGATTGTTATTCCGAAAATACTTATGGCGTTTGTTGTAGTTTTTTCAGCAACCACAGCCTCTTCCTGACCCCTCACCTGAGCAACAGCCTTCAGAGACCTGAGGATGTCAGCGGGACGGGACTTATATTTCGTCTCCCTGCCGTACCAGACCGGGGCGTCGGTCTCGAGGAGCAGGTTCTCGAGCGGGGTCTCCTTGATCGCCCTGCGGTGCTCGTCGTGGTACTCCGCTGCAGGGGTGGCGGAGATGAAGTAGCCCCCGGCAACTATCTCACGCAGCACGCTGGATAAGCCGGTGAACCAGTGAAAAACTGCTCTCTCTACCATTGACTCCCTTACCAAGTCGAATGAGTCCTTCCAGGAATACCTGCTGTGAACGCTGACAGGTTTCTTGTACCTGCTTGCCAGGTCCAGTATCTCTTTGAAGACCGCTTTCTGCCGGTCTTTGTCCGCCCTTGCCCTTACTCTTTTATCGTAGTACAGCCCGACCTCGCCAATCGCAACAATGCTTTCAATATTATCTTCAACCAGCCGCAATATACGGTCTATCTCCGACTCAGACATTCCCCCGAGGTTCCAGGGGTGAAGGCCCAGTGCGGGATATACAAAGGATTTATATTTCTCCGAGAGCTCAAGCACCTTTAGGTTGGAATCATAGTCCTGCCCGACAGCGAGCAAAACAACAATCCCCACCTGCTTCGCCCCCTGAACAGCTTCCTCGACATTCTCGATTTCGTCAAGATGCACGTGGCTGTCAATCAGCCTGTAGGCCTCGCCCTTCATTATGTAAAGCTACTCACCTCTTCTCAATTTCTGCAGGGTGCAATTCTTTAAACAACGAATCGCTGGGTTTGATCAAACTCTCAACCCAGCGATAATACTCCAGAGAACCTAAACAGATACACCCCCTTGCCTGGGGTACGAAAGCTTATTTAGCCATCAGCCCGTACTTCTCGATATTAGCGTCGGCAACTGCCTGGATCTCATGAACCTCGGCCCTGGCCCCGTCCTTGCCGAAGAGGTGCCTGAACCTCACCTGCATATTCAGGTACTCCTCAACCGGTATCTTCTTACCAAATCTCCGGACCTTCAACTCACCGTGATCCACCTCATACAGAGGGAAGAGGCCACTGTTCGCCGCTATTTTGGCGAGTTCAATGGTGCGCGAAGAGTCGCTCCCCCAGCCCAGAGGGCATGGTACATGAACCTGGATATATTTGGGCCCCCGTATCGACAGCGCCCTTTTCACCTTTTTGTCGAGGTCGGCATAGTAACCTACCGTTGCTGTGGCCACGTAGGGCACACCGTGGGCGAGAATTATCTGGGGCAAATCCTTTTTCGGCCGCCAGTTACCCAGGGAAGCCTTCCCCGGAGGACTGGTGGTGGTACGCGCGTAGTGGGGAGTACAGCCACTGCGCTGTATTCCCGTATTCATATAGGCTTCGTTGTCATAGCAGACGTAAAGGACATCATGGCCCCGCTCCATCATGCCTGAGATAGCGCCGAAACCGATATCGGCGGTCGCGCCGTCGCCCCCCATCGCAATGACCCTTACATCATCCAGCCGGCCTGTGGCTTTCAAGGCCGATTCCACGCCTGATGCCACGGCGGCTATGTTCTCAAACAGGGAATGGATATATGGTACCTCCCATGAAGACTCACCGTATTTAGAACTGAAGATCTCCAGACACCCCGTTGAGTTGACCACTATCACATTGCGACCGGCAGCCCTCAGCACCAGGCGGACAGCCAGTGACTGGCCACAGCCGGGGCACGCCGTATGCCCCGAGGCGAAGAGATGATCACACGATTTGTCACGTTCTTTTACCTTAGGCATTTATCCCCTCCAGCTCCATATCGTCCCTTAGAGCAACGAAGTCAGTTTCCACCACCTGCTGGTGCGCTTTGCTTATAGAGTCACTTATGTCATTAATCGTGACATCCCTGCCACCCAGACCGATCACGAACCCGCTAATCCTGGGATTGGCAGGGCGCGACTGGAAAATAGCCCTGAGGTCGGTGGCAAGCGGACCGCTGCTCCCGAGCGACAAAGCCTTCTCCATTACGACTATGTCCTCAGCATTACTAAGTGCCCTGTAGAGCGCCTCCACGGGCAGCGGTCGATAGGTTATTAGCCTCAACAATCCCACCTTCTGACCCTGGGCCCTCAGTTCGTCCACCACCTCTTTAACGGTACCCGCCATCGAGCCCAACACTACCACTACGGTAGCGGCATCATCCATCCTGTACTCCTCGAATAGTCCATACGATGTACGGTTAAAGGTCTTGGTGAAATCGCGCGCCACATCTTCGATAATGGGAACAGCCCCCTCCAGCGCACGCTGGATCATATACCGTGTCTCCATATATTTGTCAGGCTCCGCGAATGCGCCCATGGTGAGCGGACTATCAGGGTCGAGGCGGTACATGGACTCGAAAGGTGGCAGGAAAGCATCTACGTCCTCCTGGCTCGGCATATCCACATTCTCATAGGCATGAGGCAGCACAAATCCATCGGCACAGACCATGACCGGCAGCATCACTCTATGGTCCTCCGCGATACGGTAGGCCTGAAGAATCAGATCGCAGGCCTCCTGGTTGTTCTCAGCGTAGAATTGAATCCAGCCGCTGTCCCTCATGATCATGGAGTCCTGCTGGTCGTTCCAGATGTTGAGCGGCGCTGATACCGAGCGGTTGGCGTTGACCATCACCACCGGAAGTCTCATTCCCGCTATATTGAAAACCACCTCTCCCATGAGTAGCAGCCCCTGGGAAGATGTCGCAGTAAATACGCGGACACCGGTGGCGCTGGCACCCAGAACCAGAGATGCGGCCGAGTGTTCGCCCTCAACGTTGACGAACTCCGCACTCAAGTCACCGTTTGCCACGATTTGGGCCAATTCCTCGACAATTATTGTTTGCGGCGTTATCGGGTAGGCCGAGACGACTTTGGGACGGCACAGAGTCACCATTTCGGCTATGGCCCGGCAGCCTTGCAGCATTTTCTTAGGCATCTTCAGCCACCTCCAGTATCATTTCGATATCCTTCGCAGGGCATATACGAGCGCAGACGCCACATCCTTTGCAGAAATCTTCGTCGTTCTGGTAG
>CP070819.1:1575126-1581452 GCA_020344295.1 Dehalococcoidia bacterium
ATTAAGCTCGTCCAGGTCGATTCCAATGAACTCGTCAGCGTTGAGGAGGCTTCCCTTGCAGCGGAAGAGGCGATCACTGTTGACAATGTCGACTTCCTGATGGGGACTATCAGAAGCGAGGCGGCAGCTGCGATAACGGAAGTCGCCATGGACTATGAGACTATCTTGCTGATCTGCGGTTCCAGCGAGACGAAGATGTCAGACAATGTTGAAGAGGATTATGACCGCTATAAATACTGGTTCAGGATCACGCCTGTAAACAACACCCATCTCGGTGCGCTTAATTTCCAGCTTGTGGGTCTGGTCGCAAAGAAGATCGGGGCTGAGCTGCTCATGCCACCCAAGTTAGCCATAATGGCCGAGAAAGCATCATGGACGGAAGCTATCGTAGGTGCTGCTCAGGCATTCCTGCCTCCGCAGGGAATTGAGATCGTTGGTGTCTGGCAGCCTTCCGACAAAGCCACAGATGTGACAGCGGAGTTGACGGCAATCAAGGACTCCGGGGCCAATATGATCATGACGGCTCTCTCCGGACCGGTAGGCATACCCTACGCCAGGACATGGGAACAGTTAGAGGTCCCTGCAGCTTCAGTCGGCATCAACGTGATGGCCCAGGCCGATGATTTCTTCGAGAACACCGGCGGATTCGGCAATTACGAGTTCACACTAAACGATTACGCACGTGATGTTGCGCTCTCGGATGAGACCCTGCCATTTATCGATGCTTTCATTGAAGCGAAGGGGGAGATGCCCACATACAATGCTGGCACCTACGACGCAGTATACCTTCTGAAGGAAGCCATCGAGGCGATAGACAGTCTGGATGCCGACGAACTAGTCGTCGAGCTTGAGGAGACTGACCGCGTAGGCACGGCAGGCAGGCTCGTTTTCGACGAGAAACACGACGTAATCTGGGGCCCGGGCTACGTCACCGCTCTTGGCGTTCAGTGGCAGGACGGTGAGCTTAAAGGCGTCTGGCCGCCTGCAGATGGATCATGGGAAGGCGTGGTTTACCCCGGAATTGTGGATTACCAGCTGCCTCCGTGGGTCGTTGAGTTCTGGAGCCAGTAGCGCATAGCCTAAATTCTGAATTAACTGCTGTACCTGGAAGCCTTGTTTTAAGGCCAAGCGGCGAAAGGGAGTATCCCCTCGGCGCGAGAATCTCGTGCCGAGGGGTATCTATCACGTCAAATCACTCAGCACTGACGAGCAATGACAGAAGCTATAATTGTCAACGGACTTGTAGCCAGCGGTGTGTACGCGCTGCTCGCCATCGGATTCTCCTTAATCTTCGGTGTGGCCCGTATCGTCAATCTGGCCCACACCGCCTTCTATATGCTGAGCGCCTACTTTATCTTCACCTTCTCTAAATCCGTAGGTGTGCCTCTATTACTATCCATTGCACTCTCCATTGTTGTTGTCACTATTATCGGAATATTGAGCTACAGGCTCGTCATCGCCCGTATTCGACAACATGAAGCGACAACGCTGATAGTTACCATAGCGCTGGCCATAATTATGCAGGAGGCTTTGTTTATTCGCTATGGTGGAGATCCCAGCAGCGTCCCCGAGCTAATCTCAGGAACGACGGAAATACTGGGCGTCTCAGTTATCAATCAAAAACTGCTGACAATGGGTGTAGTCGTCCTGCTCTTATTAGCCTCGTGGGCACTGCTGATGAAAACCAGGCTGGGAGTAGCGATCAGATCTACCGCTCAGGACCGTGAAGTAGCTAACCTGATGGGGATAAACGTACCCAGGATAGAGATGATAACTATGGCCATATCCGTAGCGGTCGCAGCTATCGCCGGTGCACTCATTGCCCCCCTGTTTGTTCTCACTCCGGGCATGTGGACTCACCCCCTGGTAATGATCTTGGCCGTAGTAGTACTGGGTGGTCTCGGAAGTCTGAGAGGCAGTCTGATCGGGGCACTTGTGCTGGGATTCGCAGAGAACCTGGTTGTTTTTCTAGCACCTTCAGGAGCCTTCCTCAAGACGTCAGTAGCCTTGACCATCATGGTGATCGTGATACTGATTAAGCCCGAAGGCCTGTTCGGGATAACCTTCGAAGAAGAGAGATGATTAGCCTACCAGTTATATATGCAACTAGGATATACCAACTGCTGCGGGGAGAGGTACTGATTATTCCCGCAAGGACATTGATTCTAATTGTCTGTCTCGTGCTGCTGATATTGCCCGCTGTGATATCCCAGCCGTTAACACTTCGCGTCCTGATAATGGCCAGCATCTTCGCCATTTTGGCAGCTAGTTGGGACCTGCTGTCCGGATTCACCGGCCAGGTCAGCTTCGGCCATGCCCTCTTCTTCGGAGTATCTGCTTACACGGCGGTCCTGCTCAATCAAAACATCGGGCTTGCGCCCTGGGCAACTGTCCCCATCGGGGCCATAGCCGCTGTGGTTGCCGGACTGGCTATCGGCGTGCCCTGTTTGAGGCTGAGAGGAACATATTTATCGTTCGCTACGCTGGCGTTCCCGTTGATTCTAGCGGGCGTGGTAATGGCTATTCCCAGCGTTACTGGCGGCGAATACGGAATAAGCGGCATGGACCGTCTTTCCGATTCTAGGATGGTTACATATTACATGGTGATCCCCTCGATGATGATCCTCGGGCTGATAATGTGGAAGATCAGCGACTCCAAGACGGGCCTCATCTTTCATGCCATAAGGGAGGATGAGGTTACCGCGCGAGCCTCCGGGATAAATACCACCAGATACAAACTCCTGGCCTTCAGCCTGAGCGGACTCTTCGCCGGTATTGCAGGAGTATTATTCGCACATGTCATGCCGACTGTAGGGCCTTCTGTGCTCGGACTTACTCGCTCGTTCGAGGTCATTATATGGGCAGTCTTCGGGGGAATAGCAACTATCTACGGGCCAATGTTCGGTGCCCTGCTCCTGTTCTCACTCAGCGAACTGGTATTCACCCAGTACCTGCATGTGCCGAAGGAGGCAAAACTGCTGATCCTGGCCTGTCTCGTGATGCTGATCCTGCTGTTCATGCCACGGGGGCTCACGACCTGGATGCGAGATAAAACCGAGAAGATATGTCCCAGATGTAAACTGCAGAACGTTGCCACGCGCAAAACGTGCCGGGTTTGTACAGCCGATCTGGACTAGCCGCAGATATTAGAGTCCGAGGTACGTCTTCCTGATCGTCTCGTCCTGAAGCAGTTCGTCGCCCGTCCCTTCGGCGATCACCTTGCCATGAGAGAGAACGTAATTCCTGTTAGCTAACTCGAACGCTGTGCTGATATCCTGCTCAACCAGCAGAACCGCGATCCCCGAGTCACGAATCGACTTAATACGCTCAAACAACTCGTCTTTCAACTTGGCAGCTAGGCCTGTAGACGGCTCATCGATACAGAGCAGTCTGGGTTGCCCCATCAGTGCCCTCCCGATGGCAAGCATCTGCCGTTCACCGCCGGACAGGGTCCCCGATATCTGATTGCCCCTTTCCTTCAGTACCGGAAACAGCTGGTAGACGGTTTCAAGGTTTCGCTGCGTCTGTTCCCTATCACGTGACAGATAAGCGCCAGCCTTCAAATTGTCCGTAACAGTCATCTCAGTAAAAACCCGCGCCCGCTCCGGGCAGTGAAGCAGACCTCTCTTAACGATCTCATGTGGCGGCAGTGTGTCTATCCTCTCACCGGCAAAGTGCACGGTACCCTCAACCGTAATATCTCCTGCTCGTGTCCCTTTCAGGGTAGACTTCTCCCAGGCCACGAGGCCGGTTATAGCTCTGAGCAAAGTTGATTTCCCCGCGCCGTTGGGGCCTACCAGACTGACCAGTTCACCCTCGTCGACCCTTATACTCAGGTTGTTGAGCAGCATGGCTGTCTCGTAGCTGACGCTAAGTCCCTGTATATCCAGAAGCACCTCAGCACACCCCTTTTCCCATACAGGCTTCGATTACCCGTTCATCCTTGACAATATCCTCCGGAGTCCCGTCAGCGATAAGCTCGCCGAAATCGAGCACGATCACACGGTCCACAATCTTCATCAGCTCCGCCAGCTTATGCTCGATTATGATCATAGCCGGACCCTCGCTGTGCAGCCGTCCAAACCGACCCCCTTTATGCAGCCTTCGTATCGATTTCGCCAGCAACTCAGTCTCAGCAGGATTCAGGCCGCTGAACGGCTCGTCCAACAGGAGCAGTTCGGGATCAGTGGCGAGTGCCCGGGCTATCTCCAGCCGTCTCAGATCGCCGTGCGAAAGGCTCGAAGCTGGTTCGAGCGCCAGATCAGAGATACCCACAAACTCCAGCGCATCCAGCGCTTTAGCCTCGATTCTCTTGACCCATTCCCCTCTCTTCATCGCCCTGGGAGAAAGACAGGCCACCATGACATTAGCGATAATTGGCAGACGGCGAAATGGCCTTGTTACCTGAAAGGTACCCGCTATCCCTTGGTTAACGATGTCCCAGGGTTTAGCCCTGGTTATGTCCTTTCCGATAAACCGCACCTTTCCGGAATCAGGCCTCAGGATGCCCGTTATCAAGCGCAGCAGCGTCGTCTTTCCCGCTCCATTGGGACCGATCATCCCCACCATCTCGTCTCTGGCAAGCCTGAAGCTGACATGATTGACCGCCGTCAGGCCACCGAAGCGTTTGGTCAGGTCTTCGACCTCAAAAAAGGGAGGGATCACCTCACTCCTCCTCATGCTCCTCGCGAAGCTCCCGACGGGAAACCTTCCCCACATCGGTCTTGGGCAGCTCGCCCCTGAACTCCACGATCTTGGGGACCTTATAATGGGCCAGATTATCGGCACAGTACTTCATTATCTCCTCTTCCGACACCTTACCCCTTGCTTCCGTCTGAAGAACCACAATCGCCTTGATCACCTGCCCCACGTCGGGATCGGGAACGCCCAGGACACCTGCAGCCTTGACCTGTGGATGCTGCCGCAGGACCTCCTCTATCTCCCGGGCGAACACGGAGTAACCTTTGTACTTGATCATATCCTTCTTCCGGTCGTAGAAGAAGAAATAGCCGTCCTCATCCATCCTGACCAGATCGCCCGTCCTGAGCCATGTCATGCCATCCAGCTCAATCAATGTCTCCGCTGTCTCCTCCGGCCTTTTCCAGTAACCCTTCATTATATTAGGTCCCGCGATCAGCAGCTCGCCTATCTCCCCCAGTGGAAGATGCTTCCCTGTTTCATGGTCTATGACCGCTGCCGAGATATTGGGCAGCGGAATACCAAACGAGCCGCTTTTCGGCTTTCCCTGCGGGTTGAGATGGGACACGGCGCTGCACTCTGTCAGGCCGTAACCTTCTGTGATCTTCGACCCCGTCCGCCTCTCCCAGTCGTTGACCGTTGACTCATGCAGGGTATCGGCGCCACTGGTAATTATCTTGAGCCCTTTCCAGTTGAACCGGCTGGTCTTGTCATAGTCCTTAAGAAACTGATACGCGGTGGGCACGCTGTAGAATACCGTTGCCCGGTATTTCTCCATCTCGGATAGGACTTCATCGAGATCAGGAGTAGTGAACAGGACCAGCGTCGCCCCCAGCATCAGGCCGTTCAACAGCACCACCACCTGTCCATAAATATGATAGAACGGCAGCAACGCTGGGATAACCTCTTTACCCTCCTCAAACAGAGGCCAGAAAGACCTCACCTGCATCTGACAGGCCAGCAGATTATGATGAGTCAGGATCGCACCCTTGGGCAAACCCGTCGTGCCCCCCGTGTAAGGAAGTGCCGCTATATCCTCCCTGGCGTTTATCCGCACCTCTGGAGGGCTGGGGGGATATTTCTTCAGCAGTTTCTGGAACTCATACAGGCCGCGGCCCTCGATAAAACGCGAGCTGGGCACCTCCATCTTTCCATATCTACCCAGGACGCTTTTCCCCGCCAGCTTCTTCGACAGTGGAAGGTAATCCGAGATGCTGGCCAGTATAACATTCTTAAGCGCAACCCCTGACCGCTCGACGTTATCATAAAGGAAATCCTGGCAGACGATTGAATCGGCCTCACTATCCTCAAGCTGATGCCTTACCTCGATGCTGGTATAGACCGGACTGATCGGCGTCAATGTAGCCCCGATTCTGAGTGCCCCGAAATAGGCGATAACATACTGAGGGCTGTTCAGTAGATACAGGGCTACCTTGTCCCCCTTTCTAATGCCCAACTCATGAAGGGCCGTGGCAAACCTGTCGATTTCCTCCTTTAGCTTCTTAAAGCTCATTTTATTACCATAAAAGACTACCGCGGTTCTATCCGAGTACCTTTCCGCCACATCATCGAAGACCTCGGGCAGAGATCGCTCCGGAATTTCAATATTTGCCTGAACTCCCTCAGGA
>CP070819.1:1581552-1588280 GCA_020344295.1 Dehalococcoidia bacterium
GAGGGAAAACACGGATTTCAGCGAGGCGCTGAAGATGCTAGCGGAGAGAGCAGGCGTCACACTGACGAGGCGTAAAGATACCGCTGCTGACAAGATCGCAGACAGATTGTACGATATTAATGAGGCGGCGGCCGAGTACTACCATAATATGCTCCTCAAAGCACCGGATGCCGAATCGGCGCGGGATTATATCAAGAAGCGTGGCCTTGATGGTAACATCATCAACGATTTCCGTCTGGGTTACAGCCCGGGAGAAGGACTGAAGAAACATCTTCTAGATAAGGGTTTCAGGGAGGATGAGCTTCTTGCGTTGGGATTGCTGGGTGAGAGGGATGGCAGGATATATGATTACTTTCGCCACCGACTCATGTTTCCGATAAGGGATATCAAAGGTCGGGTGGTGGGATTCGGGGCCCGTGCCCTCGATGACGCAGTCCCCAAGTACCTGAACTCGCCACAGACAGCGGTTTTCGATAAGAGCGGGATTCTCTATGGAATCGATCGAGCGAAGGGAGCGATTCGAGAGCGAGGATTGGCAGTCATTGTCGAGGGCTATATGGATGTAATCACCGCGCATCAATTCGGTGAGGCCAACGTGGTTGCTTCGATGGGCACCGCTCTTACGGAGAAGCAGATGCGGATACTCAAGGGATTGACTAAAAGGGTGGCATTCGCTCTTGATCCCGATGTTGCGGGAGATGCGGCTACTATGCGCGGTATCGAGGTCGCCCGCCGTTCGCTTGATCGGGAAGAGTTGGAGATGCCTACGGTGCTCGGGGCCACGACCCGGCTGAGGGCTGATATCAGTATAATCCCCCTGCCGCAGGGAAAAGACCCCGACGTCGTGATAAGGGACGATCCCAAGAAATGGCAGCAACTGGTCGAACAGTCAACGCCTCTGATGGATCACCTAATCGGAGTGGTGGTTTCAACGCTGGACATTTCCCGCCCGGAAGGGAAATCAACGGCAATCGAACAACTGCTGCCCCTTATAGCCGAGCTGGAGAATGAGACGCAGCGCGAGTTCTATCTGAACAGGTGAGCTGGCCTGCTGGGAGTAAGGGAGAAAACTCTTTTAGAGAAGGTGGCCGCTAGAGTTCATACCCGGAGAGAGAAAGTAAGGAAAGTAGAACCCGGGCCAAGCTCCGTTACCCACCTTGGTGATCAGGTAGAGGAATACTGCCTTACCCTGCTACTGCAGCATCCTGAACTCAGGAAAAAAGCTGAGAAGCTTACCACCGATCATTTTGAGCGTAGTGAAAATAAGGAGGTTTTTGCCGCATGGCGCAATTCTTTAAATAATAATGAACTATATGAAGCGATAGATACCAACCTCAACGAACATCTTGAATCGCTAATGGATAAAGAACTGCCTCCTTCAGATATCTTAATATTGGAGAAAGCACTTGCTGATTGTATGGTGCGTCTTGAGGAACGTATTTTAAGACAGAAGGTTGATGTAATAGTTACTGAGGACGTGCCCTTAGTAAGTACTGGTGACCTCGATTCAGAGAGCTTAACTGCAATTCAACAGAGGACGATTGAGGTTGATAGTAAATTGATTAGAGGAATGCAAGAGAGGGCAGGCCCAAACTTTCGTAGTAGAGAGGATTAATGAGTGACGAGCCGAAAGAACTAGAGGAATTTCTATACGAAGAAGGCGACCTCCTGCCTGAGGACCTGTTTGCTACAGTTGCAGATGTCGATGAGGAGGAGCCAGAGCATGATGAGGACGATATCTTCGTGTCCGAGTCCAAGCTGGATGAGGATGTGGGACACGACGAGGATATCTTTATATCGTTAACTGATAAACCATCAATTGGCGGCGAGCTAGGTGTCCTGGGTGTGGTGGAACCCCCGGACAGCGAGATCTGGGAGGAGGAGGCCGAAGTCGAGCAGTTGCAGGAAGCCGGGTTAGAACTCGAGGAAATGATCGATGACCCTGTGAGGATGTACCTTCGGGAAATGGGGCGTGTTTCGCTCCTTAGCGCGAAAGAAGAAAAACAATTAGCAAGGCAGATGGAGGAAGGCAGGTATATCAGAAGGATTGAAGAAGATTGGGTGAATAAATACGGTCAGTTCCCAAATGCGGTCGATACCGCAATCGTTGTGTTGACCATGCTAGGTCAAGCGTCTCCTTTTATTATCGCATTAGAGGAGGAACTTGAGCTGGAGAGACCGGTAAGTGTAAAGCAACATGTTTCCGATCCTAAGGTGCGAACGGCTATAGACAGTGAGATAAGTGAGGACCTCTTAGACAGTGTCGCCAAGAAAACGGCCACTGACACACATGAAGCGGCTGAAGCTCTCAAGGACCTTTCGCTCCTCCTCTCCGTTATCCCCCCTGATTTAATCCAAGTCGTGGGCGATGGTTGCTCCTCCTCCGACTTAGTTAGTCTGGCTCTACAGCCAGATTATCGCAGCAAGATTGAACCACTCGAGCCCCAGTTGCGTGAGCACTGGGATTATTTGAAGGAAGAAGGGGCGAAGGCACAGCGCCATCTTATCGAGGCCAATCTTCGTCTTGTAGTCAGTATTGCCAAGAAGTATATTGGACGGGGCATGTCGCTCCTTGATCTTATACAGGAAGGCAACATCGGTCTCATCCGGGCCGTGGAGAAGTTCGATTATCGTAAGGGTTACAAGTTCAGTACCTATGCAACCTGGTGGATACGCCAGGCGATTACCAGGGACATTGCGGACAAAGCGCGAACAATACGAATTCCGGTACATATGGTTGAGACGATTAACAAGCTCATACGGACAAGCCGTCGCCTTTCCCAAGAATATGGTCGCGAACCCACATCAGAGGAAGTAGCCAGAGGTATGGATATTTCCCCAGAGAAAGTGAGGGAGATAATTAAGATCTCTCAAGAGCCGGTATCTTTGGAGATGCCTATAGGGGAGGAAGAAGATAGTCACCTCGGCGACTTTATTGAGGACCGCTCAACAATGCCTCCCGTCGAAGCTGCTTCGCTCAATTTGCTCAAGGATCAGGTTGAAGAAGTGCTATCCACACTTACTCCACGGGAGCGCCGGGTACTCCAGTTGAGGTTCGGACTGGAAGATGGGCGTAGCCGTACACTTGAAGAAGTGGGCAAAGAATTCGGAGTTACCCGAGAGCGTATCCGGCAGATCGAAGCGAAAGCACTTCGTAAATTGCGGCACCCCAGCAGATCGAAGAAGCTGAAGGATTACCTGGATTAAAGAGAGTTGTTAGCCGGGATTTTCTCTTTGTCCTCGAAAACAGGTACGATAAAAAATGAAGCGGAACCGGCCGCTTATCGATACCGGGCGTTCGCTGTCCCGCTTAAGATAGGCTCATTCACATAGATATCGCCGTTTCGTATCTTGATATTGAATCCACAGTCCGGATGGGTACAGACCCAAACCTTGTAGTGTATGGGCGCCCCTTGACTGCCGAAATCAGACAAAGGCACCAGGTCACCAGAGTTACACTTCTGGCATTTAGGGAAAACCATGTTCTCCACAGAGCCACCTCCCGCCATATTTGACATGGACAGTATACCTTAACGGCGTAATTTTGACAACCCGAAGCGCTCAGCCGCTTTGGAGTGTGACTGTGTGAAGGCGGGTATAGAGCGGTCCTTCCCTGGTCAGTATGCTTCTCATAAGATTGAATGAGTCAACGGTAAAGGACAAGGGCGAGCCTACCTCACTTGAAGCAGCAATCTCTCCCAGGCGTTGCCGGTCATTAGCGGTAGCTTTGTCTCTGACACGACCGAAGGTTAGATGGGGCGAGAATCCTTTTTTCTCCTGTGGGAAACCGAGCGGGACGAGAGCACTCTCGATGCTCTTCTGCAGAACTGTCAGCGAATTTGTATTACATCGAAGGCCTACCCACAGTACGCGTGGCGCACGCAGGTTGGGGAATCCTCCCGGCTTGCCTATTTCGAGTCGGAACGGCGTAATTTCCCGGGCTGCTTCGGAGATGGCCCCACTTAATCGCGGTATTGATTCTGCATCTATGTTTCCCAGGAACTTGAGGGTCAGATGTATGCTCTCAGGGTCAACCCATTTCACAGGAGCCCGCTCTCTCTGTTTGATATAGTCCTGCAACCCGGCAAGGGCGGATTTCACAGGAACTGGTAATTCGATCGCTATGAAAGCACGTACAGGTTCCATAACAGGATCTCAGTCGAGGGACAGAATCCTTCGTGCATTCCCTCCAATGATCATGTCTTTGTATTCTTGAGGAAGGTGCAAAGATTGAATTATATTGATTATTCTTTTTTGGGTTATGAGAGGATAGTCGCTTCCAAAGAGTATCTTATCTGCTCCGATGATATCTGCCACATGTTTGAAAATGGAGCTGTTGTAAAGAAAAGGTGTTGCAGCGGTATCGAAATAAGTGTTGGCTATTGCATTAGCGACTTCGGGCATCAGCGCATAGAATGGCAGTCCTCCCCCCCAGTGCGCGCACACAATACGCAGGTCTGGAAATTCCTGTATGAAGCGGTAAAGAATATCCGGGGTTATGGTTCCTTTACCTGGATAGGTATGCCCTACCGGTTCAGACGAATGGGTGAGGAAAATCAGATTGTTCTCCACAGCCATATGCAGGATAGGCTCCATCGTGGCTCTGTCGCTCATGTCGAATCCCTGTGTATCGCATCGCAGCTCGCCGATACCTATCATCCCACCCCGTATGCAGCGCTGAAGCTCGGCCAACGCCTTATCTCCTGCCAGCGGTTGTACTGAGCAAAAACCCACTAATCTTTTCGGATATCGCGCGATTGCGTCCATTATATAGTCATTGGTCTCGATACAGAGTTCGTGATCGGACCACCCGATATTAAGTACTACCGAGATATCTATACCCTCTAGGTCCATATTAGCTACCAACTCATCGACGGTAACTATTTTAGCTTTAGGATCGGTGTAGAGAACATTGAAACATGGATCGCGCCCGGTATAAATATCTCGGTCCTCTTTCATTGCGGGTGGAAGGATGTGTGTATGAAAGTCAATGATCATTATTAGCCCACTGTAGTTTTACAACGTGATTCTGAGAGGATTATAGCAAAGGAGTAGACGATGGGACAAGGATGCTGTATAATTTCCACGCTGGAGGGAATATGTCCCCACAAGACCAAGGAGCGAGAGGAATGCGTACAGACGCTGAAGCCTCGGCAGATAGCAAAGCCGAGGCTGTTAATTTTACTCCCGGAACACCGAATCCGGGTTTCTCACTGTCCTTGGATGAGCTAAAGGCGATGGCAAAGAAACTGCGCTGTCACATAGTCAGGATGACCGGTAAGGCGGGCAGCGGACATCCCGGCGGCTCACTTTCCGCGGTGGAAATTGTTACTTCTCTCTACTTCGGTATCTTGCGCCACGATCCGAACAACCCGCGATGGGAAGAACGCGACCGGTTTATACTCAGTAAGGGGCATGCCGCTCCGCTGCTTTATGCAGTTCTCGCCGAATGTGGATACATCCACGCAGATGAGCTGCTTACGCTGAGGAGTATAGGTAGTTGTCTTCAGGGACACTGCGATTCAACCGCTACCACGGGGGTGGAGATGTCAGCGGGTTCGTTGGGGCAGGGTCTATCCTTCGGCGTTGGTGTAGCCTTGGCGGGCAGGCTTGATGGTCGGGACTACCGGGTGTACGTGCTACTGGGCGATGGTGAATGCGATGAGGGTCAGGTATGGGAAGCAGCAATGGCTGCAGCTCATTTCAGGCCGGATAGTTTTAAACATGGCGTGTATAAACTGGACAACCTCGTTGCCATCATTGACCATAACAGACAGCAAATCGACGGCTGGACCTATGAGGTGATGGAAATCGAACCCCTGGCCGAAAAATGGCGGGCGTTTGGGTGGCACGCCATAGAGGTTGATGGGCATGATTTCACGCAATTGATAGCGGCTTTCGATGAGGCGAAACAGGTAAGGGGAAAGCCCACCGCTATTATTGCGCACACAACCAAGGGTAAAGATGTTTCCTTTATGGAGGATAATCCTGAATTCCATGGTAAAGCACCGACTGCTGAAGAGGTGGAGCGGGCACTCGAAGATCTGAAGTAGTTATGGAACAGAGTATCAGAGAAGCCTACGGAAAGACCCTTGTCGAGTTGGGCAGACACAACAAAGATATCGTGGTTCTGGATGCCGATCTGGCAATGTCGACAATGACCCGCATGTTTGCCCAGGAGTTCCCGGAGCGCTTCTTCGATTGCGGTATAGCTGAACAGAACATGATTGGTATCGCTGCCGGTCTGGCTGCCTCGGGCAAAACAGTGTTTGCTAGCACCTTTGCTGTCTTTGCCCCGGGCCGATGCTTCGACCAAATCCGCATGAGTATTGCCCAACCCTGCATGAATGTCAAAATAGTTGTTACACATGGTGGAATATCGGTTGGCGAAGACGGCACTTCCCACCAGGCTATAGAGGACCTAGCGCTCGCCTGTTCCTATCCCGGTTTCACTGTGGTCGTTCCCGCAGATGCCAACGAGACAGCTCAGGTTGTAAAGGTCGCAGCCCAAACCTGGGGGCCTTTCTACATCAGGCTGTGCCGTCCTAAAGCACCGCTAGTTTACGGTTTAGATTATAAGTTTGAGTTAGGAAAAGCTGTGACATTGCGGGAGGGGAAGGACATCACCATTATTGCAATAGGGCTTATGGTTGAGGCTGCTCTCTCGGCCGCGAAAAGCTTGGTCCAGAGCGGGATTGAATGCAGGGTATTGAGCATGTCTACATTGA
>CP070819.1:1588380-1597216 GCA_020344295.1 Dehalococcoidia bacterium
CCTTATAATAATACAGCTGCTCGAACACAGACGGCTTATTCAAAAGTGTAACAGACACCACCTTACATTTGTACTAGTTTAAAACTTACTAATCCTCCCCATTTTCACATCTCAAGCCCATTCCTAGACTTTTACACTTTCGGTTTGTGATACGCAATAAATTAGTAGGATTTATGCACCCTATCTTCGCTACAGCTACGTTGACAGCTTTGATTGGCTTGACCTCGCAACAGCGGAATGGTACTGCCGATGCAGTTGCATACATGAGTGCTAGTTCCTGAGAACACACCATTGCAACTCCTTCTTTCCTAGCTAAGATGAAATGTAGTAACTGATCACAGTTAATTTGGCTCATATATTCTGGACACGGATCATGCTTTAAATGGAAGTGGCATCTCGTCAGATGCCAACGGTTCCGGGGTGTCCGGTAAAAAGGTCCCTTTTCGAATAACCGAGATAAATCGTAAGGTGAGAGGGATGGTAGTAGATGTATATATGCATTACGACTAATAAGAAGCTAAATGCCTGTAGGATTTTTCAAATAAAAAGGCCTCTGTGTCTAATCCCCCTCCACTACGATTAGACCACTGTAATTACCCCCTTAACCTCCTGACCGCACTGCATCTGCACTAACCTAAGGTTCAAGCCAACGTTTAATCATGGCATCTGGCAAAACCGAGCTTCAAGCGCCGTATTGAGTTTGATTCAGAATGTCAATGGCCTAATTTGAGTCAGAACCGGTAGGCCTCGTATTATTAATTTCCTGGATCAATGAAATAATGAATGATAGGCCATAAAGAAGGCCTCCTGACGGCAGTGTTATCATCAAACCAAAAAAGAATTGTGCTGCTTTTGCACCACCATTAATATAATCTAACGAAACTGCTGTGAGGACTGCATAGATTAGGCCTGATCCCCAAGCTACATATGCCAGAAATCTAAGTAAAGATGTAACTGAGTAGATAATCTGTACTTTAGGGGTTTCCATAATTTGCCTCCATATCTGTGAGTTTACGGAAATGCCGGGGTAAAACCTCCACCCAATCCCCGCAGCTAAATGTACCGACTAGCGAACTACTTGTCAATGCAGTAGATAGGCTAGATAACGATCCAACCCCCCAAGTTAAATATGGTAGAGAAACGCATATAAACAGTTGTCATTCATTGGGAGAAGTTCAAAAGATGCAGACTTTTTAGCAGATATCTTGCCAAATTGGCAACGCCTGCCATTATTTTGGCAGACGCTGTTAAAAAACAAGTGGTGACCAATCAGGCAGATTCTAGGGTTGGGTAGGCTCTGTTACCTCTATATCGCGATCCCAGCCTTCGTGTTGCAACGTCAGGCGCTCGATCGCGATAGCCGATTTATTTGAATCAAGTTCTGCCAGTGCGACGTACTCAGACGGCCAGCACCTATATACTATCCACGACATCACCTTTTGACCAGACTCATTGAATAAGTCAACGATTATATCCTTCCGATAGCTGGAAAGTGACATCTCAGTGCCCAGGCCACTGCCATACTTCCAAACCAAATTAGCCCAATCTTCAAATGCAGGGTCGTGTGTGACTCCTCTCTCGAGGACTATCGGTGAGTACCGTGTAAGCCCAGGAGATATACGATCTATGTTTGGATCCAGACCCTGCCGATCATCCAAAGCCTCTGTGGTTCTTATGAGTCCACTTACATTGGTAATCCCGTGTATGTATTGCCCATCCCACTTAACAGCAAACTTATGACTCTTATAAGGATCAAAACGATATGGATTGACTGTAAAAGGAACCGCTTTCACCTGGATGGGTGATTGATCTTCATTAACCGTAGGCGCACCTAGAGCTACAGACGTTGCGGCGATTATCAGGGCTACGATTACTAATACTGAAGCTGCTATTTTTACTTTCATGATAGATATACTCCCTCTACCCAATATCAATATCAGATTAATGTGTGCACAATTCTATTATTACAAATCTATTCTTGTCAACATTGTGAACTTAACTTTACCTCCCGACATTTTACATTTATTACCATTTTCAACTTTTAAGATATTGCTTAGAATTGTTCATTTATTAATTTCAGCTCTCTAATACAACATAGCTTCATAATAAAAAAGACCCGCACATTTACATATGTGGGCCTTAGCTTCAGAATATGGATTAGACTGCCTATTTAACCGCTCTTTTTTTTACGTAGTGGGAGTATTGACCAATTTCATGGCTGTTTAGCCGCTCCCAGAGACCAGGTCTTGAAGAGCTTGCTCGTAGGTACGGTGTGTTCCTGAATCGTAAAGGACGAAGATTACCTCATCTAAAGATTCATCTTTATTGAGGAACTCTATTACCGTCTGCAGGGCGATCCTTGCAGCGGGCTCAACCGGGTATCCATAGGCGCCCGTGCTTATGGATGGAAATGAGACGCTTTTCAGGCTTCGCATGACCGCCAGCTTCAGGCTCTCACGGTATGCGCTGGCGAGGAGCTCGGCCTCACCACTGCTGCCGCCATGCCATATGGGACCTTAAGTTTGGATGACGTTGTGTGCTTTAAGGTCGCCCCCGGTTGTTATAACGGCCTGTCCGGCGGGTAAGCGGCCTCTCTCCGCTCGTATCTGGCGGCATTCATCCAGTATGGCTGGCCCCCCTGCCCTGTGGATGGCTCCGTCAACACCACCGCCGCCCATAAGCCCCGAATTCGCGGCGTTCACAATGGCATCCGTCGGCTGCCCGGTGATGTCGCCCTGAGTTATTGAGAGCCGGGTCTTGTTGATTATCAGGTCCAATCTCACTCCTTGGATTCCTGCTCGGTCAGGGTTTCTTGCTCTTCATCCCTGGTTCGGAACCAGCGTTTGATCTCGTCCAGGGCCGGTGGAGCCACGTAAAAAACTTCAATGTCTGAGGGGAACCGGACTTGGTGGCCCTCTCTCATCAGCAGTATACCGATATCGTGGTCTTTCAAGCTTTCGTCCAGTTTCTTCGCTATATCGGCGTTTCTTTTCGAGCGGACCTCTGTATATGACTCGTAAACCTTGGTGAGAACTGCCGGATTCTGCAGCCCGACCGCCAGGCACCTACTCCAGTCCATGAACTCAGTGAGCAGCTCGGCGTCCTCGATTGGCTGGACCTCTGCTCCCCTCTCAATCATGGAGCTGACGATTTTATAGCTTGCGCTGTTCAGCTCCTCGATAACTTGGCCTCCCTGTTCACCACCCACAGGCACCAGCTCATGATATATCCTTTTGATACTGCCAAGTCGTGACTCCAGGTTGGTCACGTGAGCCTCGACTTCATTCCAATACTTACGGATTTTCTCGTCGAAATCTCCTTCCGGTTCGGGAGGTGAGAAAATGAGAGGCACAAAGAAAAGCTTCCTGCCCTTACTGAATTTCTCCGCATCTGGTTTCTCTATTTTCCCCAGTTCTTCTGCCATAACTATCTCATTGAACTCCTTTACCAAAATTCAATGTTTTGAATATTCTCATTATCTCTGATAGCCGAGGCGATTGTTTTCCTCGTTTTCTCATCTTGAATAGGTTCCACCACTGATACGGGCAGGCCGACATCATTCTCTCCCTGTTTCCACGATACTATATACCCCGGCACCAGTGCATATTCTCCGCCCCTGCCCGCAACAATGCTGAAGCCTGCACATGCGGAGCATTCCAGCACTCCTACACCGGTTACGCAAAGTATATCACGCCCGTTGTGCGGAAGCCGCAGCTCTTTGAACAGGATATAGTAACCCGATGGTACCGGCAGTTCTTTGTTCAATTCCTGATGGACATACTCTCTGGTCATTTCGGCTTCCCGGTTGATTCTTTCGGTTTGACTGGCTTGCCCCTGTGCTTCTGAGGCATTTCCTGTTTCTTACTGCGGAATCCCTTCATACGGAACCAGGACGGTGTGCGGTAGCCTTTCATTGAATCTTACTTTCCTTGAGGTAGTCTGACTGTGGATTTCCCGAGCATTACCCTGCGCCCATTCTGGTTCGCTGCCCAGGTCTCGCATTCAACAACACCTTCGCCGTCATTCACATATTTGGATGCCACTTTACCCTCGAAGGTTAGCGTATCACCCGGGAAGACGTTGCCTCTCATCTCTGCGTAATGCTTCGTAAGGATACCCTCGCCGCCGATCCAGTTGGTTACAAGCTGTGCCAGGTGGGCGGTGTTGTGGGGGCCATGGGCGATGACGTTGGGCAGGCCTAGGAACTCTGTGGCGAACTTGTAATCGAAGTGGTGCGGACCATAATCGTTAACAGCGGCCCCCCATTTGAGTATGGTGAAAAGCGTGAACTCTTTTACTATAGGAGCCAGATGTGTCCCTACTTCGACCTCATCGTAGTCTACCTGCTTCTTCGATCCAGGGTGAGATTCTAATTTCTCAACGGGCTGAGGTTCGCCGGTAGATGACGATTTACTTGATGAACCCTCCAGAGAAACCATGGCCTCGCTGGTAATACCCACGAGCTCATCTCTCTGATTGCGATGTTCATTATCGATACGAATGAACACCATTTTCCCCGATTTGCCGTCCCTCTCGTATATGTCACCCAGCTTACAGATGCTGGTTATCATGTCGCCCGGCCTGAGCGGATAGAAGAACTGGTATTCGTTGAACGCCGAGAATATTCGTGGAAACGGGGGCTGAAATGGGAGGCTCATGTGAGACATGTCACTGAAACGTCTGAAAGCATGGTTGCTGGGATTGAAGGCCTCGAGAAATGCTGGCGGAGCAATAATACCACCCCATCCCGTTTTTCGCGCGTAGTCATCGTCATGCCATAGCGGATTATCGTCGGTTGTAGCCTCCATGAACCTCCTGATCCCCCACATCGTTACCTCTTCCGGCGGGAACTCGGGGAATAGCCTGGTGCCGATGTGCCTTCTCATCTCCTCGGTAATGGCCGATTCGCTGGACATGTCTTAAATCCTCCAAGAACTAGTATACTCTGAATTCTGTTTTCGGTGAAACGATTCTTCCAGAGACAACAGGACGCACAAGCTAAGACCCTGAGTGTATTTAATCGAATAATCGTCGCAATGTCGAGTATCAATTATACCACTTGGGTGTATTACCTGAATTCGCCCAGCGTCGCTTCATACTTGAAGTCTGCAAAATTATTGGGAAAATAGGTGAATTAATGGGTGTTAAAGTCATGTTGATCGCATGCGATGTCGCGAATACAATCTTTAGTACTAGTACGATAGTTTACAACATAGGTAGTACGATGGTTATATCAAACGATGAGCAGAGAAGAGGAGGGTTCGGTATTCAGCGGTTACGTGTTTGGGGACTTCCTGCCGAGAAGTACCTGTTCTCTCTGGATGAAACACACTGGACGAACTCATTTGCGCTCTGGATTGTGCTAAATAGCGTTGACTCAGCGATTACCTGGCGGATCCTGTCCCTCGGGGGCAGCGAAGTAAATCCGTTCTTGAGTCTTGCGGCGCAGACCTATGGTTATGATTATATGCTTGCCGGGAAAATGATGCTGGCTGTTCTATTGGGGATGCTGGTTTGGAGAAAGGGTTCGCGCCGTTTGAAGAGCACGTTGAATCTTGGTATCAACTTGGTGGTTATTATAAACTGCTGCCTTCTATTCCAGCCGATGTGGCTGCTTCACTAGCAGGTCAAATGTAGCGCTGCAACTACCTTAGCATTTATATAGACTTGGTTATATATCTCACAGGCTTTGTTTGTAGGCTCTACGATTAAGTTTGCTCCTTTAGAAGATACAAAATCCCTCGTCTGCTGAGGGACTTGCATCAAGCCATCCACCCCTGTACCTATTATCACTACTTCGGGGTTCTCTTGCATGATTGATTCTATATCCTCGATGCAAAGGTTGTGCGCCTCTTTCCTCCACCAACTGCTGTCCACTCTATCGGCGTAGATTATGACATCGCTTGTGTATTCGGCACCCCTGACTATGATTCGACCAGATCTGTAATTGTCGATCATATTGGGCCTCCTTTTTTAGCTTAAAACCTTTCCTTATTTGCTCGGGTCATTGATTCTTCTGAATAGGGCGACAGGCCGGTTGCCAGTTGTAAGATAGTATTATATCCAGTTATTACCTGCGTAATGAGCATACCATAGTTATTGGAGTAGCAACAGCGGTCCTATGCTGTGCACGGTTGGAGCTATATGTCTTATGATAGATTGAAGCTTATTAAGCCACTTTGCTATCTCACTTAGTTTAATTATGGTATGATGCGTTTGTGCTGTTGACTGCAGATATCTACCTGCTTAGCCGGAGAATGAATATAAACTGGGGCTGAATGAAAGCGCTGCTAATTCTGTTTGTGATACTCGTTTTGGTGGTAGCTACCCTCCTATCTCAGGTGGCCAAGGCTGACGAAATTGTCCAGATCCCCGATCCAAACCTCCATGAAGTCATCGGTCAGGTAACGGGTAGGCTTTCAGGTGATATCTTTAAAGGAGACCTGCTTAGCATCAGGAATCTCGATGCCAGTTCCCGGGGGATCACCGACATAACGGGTCTACAGTATTGTATAAACCTGAGTGTGCTCAACCTTCGGGGTAACGAGATAGCTGATATTTCCTCACTTTCTGCTCTTAGTAACCTGAATTTTCTGGATCTCGGAGATAATCAGATATGGGACATCACTCCTATATCTGACCTGCACAATCTAACGAAGCTCGATCTCAGTGGCAATAGAATACTGGATGTCATCTCGCTTAAAACCCTCACTGACTTAACCTCGCTCGACATCGGATTGAACCAGGTGGATGACATCAGCGCTCTCTCAGGTCTCGATCGCCTGACAATACTTGATCTCAGAGAGAACTTCATACGAGATATCACACCGCTTTCGGGCTTGGTTACCCTCACAGGGCTCCGAGCTGATTACAATCGCATAAGTGACATATCGGCAATAAAGAATCTAACGAATCTGTTGAACCTGCAGCTGTCACATAATCACATAATTGATATTGCACCCCTTTCCCGTCTTACAAGTCTAAACTGGCTTGAGCTGGGATCGAATCAGGTAGAAGACGTCAGGCCCCTTTCGGACCTCACCGGCCTGAAAAACTTGTCTCTGGCAGAAAACCTGATAGAAGATATCTCGTCGCTCTCCAACCTAACAGGCCTGACCGAACTCGATCTCCGGGGGAACCGGGTAGCCGATATAAGCGCTCTTAGAGGTCTTACCGATCCCGTCTATATGGACTTGGCGAATAACGTAATCTCTGATATCTCTCCACTGGTAGATAATATGAGGTTAGGACCTGGAGACTCGGTGGACTTGAGGTATAATCCACTGAACGCCGAGTCACTGGAGGTTTATTTACCTGACCTTGAACGCAGAGGTGTTGAGTTTATAAGGGATGTTGTGCCCACACCGGTGCCGGAGGTTAATGAGGATAGCCCACCACTTAATCCCGGTTTCATTGTTGGCCCAATCATCGTTTTTTTTGCGATAGCTGTCGTAATTTTCAGGCTGCTGGCGAGAGAAATATAAGTTGGATCTCCCGGGTGCATTCGATCCATGGTATGTTATGTTAATTAAAGTGAAGTATTTGTAGGTAATAACAGATTACGTGTATTGACATGTTCACACATTTCTGCTACTACTTTTCAGGAAACTAATCTGGTATCGTCAGAAGGATAATATATTTCACGGCATAAAATTACACGTTGGCGTTCGACCTGATAACGTATTCTGGTTTCAGAGATGAAAAGAAATAAGTGGCGGATATCCCGCAATAAGAAGGATAACGTGGAAACCAAAGAACAGACCGCGCTGACAACTGTTGATCAGGAAGCTGAAAAAGTGGAAGACGGCCAAGTTGACAGTTCGAAAATCCAATCGAATGCAGAAGATACTGTATTGGAGCAGAACGAAACCGCCTGGAGGTGGAATCGCAAGAAGAAAGCCTGGGTGGAAATTTCAATGAAGTCTGCTGAAGATGGATCACCGGATGATGCAGATGATGCCGATATGAAAAACGGGGATGAATATATTAGCTCTTCTAGTTTAGCTGAGCCTGCCTATAGTATTAAGAATCTCATGTCATCGTGGAAGCGGTCTCCGATTCGAGGCGCGGCATTACGCGTAATCGGTGCCCTATCATCCTCAGAAAGGATCGGCGAATCAAGCAAGCTTTTAATCAGAGATGCTGAGGTTCAGGCGGAAAGAATCATTGCTTTAGCCGAAGTCAGGGCCAGGGAACTGGCGGACAGGATCGTAGTACAGGCGGAACAGAGGGCTGAAGAGAGGGTAGAGAGCATTATTACCAGGGCGGAAGAGACCGCTTTGGAAAAAGCCATAAACATCATCGTTTCCGCCGAAGAGAGAGCTGAGGCGCTGGCGGAGCATATCATCTCCCGGGCCGAAGAGCTTGCTCAGGCAAAGGCAGGCCACCTTATCTCTCTGGTAGGTGATGAAAAGCAGCAGTCTATGAGTGTCATACCTCCTGCAGAAGAACAGCCCGGCGCACAAGCTTGGCAGACCATTGCAGATACCAAGGAAATGCAGCAGCAAATACGCTCGGCTACAAGAAAGCAGGCTGAGCAGATGTTAAAGAGAATGGCTGATAATGAAGTGAAAGAGATAACGGATGATATAGCGAAGGAAGTAAAAGCGGGGAGTGGACAAACTGAGCCTCTCTTACCTGAAGTTGAGGAAGATGGAGGGTATACGGGTACGGTGGAGTTGGTTGTTGAACCTCCTGTTAACTATGTGATTGCTAAAACCGTGCTGAAACGTATGGCTAAGCTTCAAGGTATCAAGGTTCTGGACATCGGGGGCTCCGCAGACAAAGGCGTCAGGATCAAACTGATGTAGATAGGTAGAGCACACGTCTGAACTCC
>CP070819.1:1597316-1600794 GCA_020344295.1 Dehalococcoidia bacterium
AAAGCACTCGTGACTGGTAGACTGAAGTCCGTGCTCAACAGCAGCATGAATAGCCCCTGCAGGAAATGGACCAGGGCCATAATTGCGTTAAACCGCCTTAGTGAAAGAAGTTTAGTCGGTTGATTCATCGCAGGGCCTCCGTCTAATAATAAACGTTATCCAGCAATTTTCCGACACTATTCAATGTGGAAGGTATGATGACTAATACTATCGACTGTTCTTGACAGGGAAATATATGGGCCAAACTAATGCATCCAAGAACGCTGTCTGTATGCAGAATGAAACGCTCCCGGCTACCGCAAGCCAGAGAAGCCACATGGGCTCATCGTGGTTCAGAATAAGAAGCAGTACGAGGATTCCCAGTGAACCAATTCCCACAGTAAACAGTGTTACGCGAATCGCCCACCAGAGTAGACGACTCGGCTCTTCCAGCATAGCAAACGTGAGAGGCATCCACATGGCAGACGGGAACAGTATCAGGGCATATGCCAGGATGAACATACTGTAGCTGAAGTTATTAGCAATTGCCACCTCCGCAGGGTCCAGTCGGAAGATAATGAAATAGCTGAACGCAAAATAGCCTGTCGCTGCTGTCAGCATCGAGACAATATACATTGGTTTTATCGATGCTGGTACATTCCCCCAGGCCTCACCCACCCTCTCGGGATGAGCTCGTCCGCTTAATAGATAGCTCCCTATTACGAGTATACCGCCGATGACATTTACCACGCCCATTATTATCTGCTCATCGTCCATCTAAACCTCTTAGCTATCTCCAAAGGCATATTTTTCAGTTCCATTTCTGCTCAATCGCTTTTCCAGATAACCGAGACTCCTACGGCATCTGGCCCAACATAGGTTCCCATAGCTGGGCCAATAGTCGCATAGTAAATACGCTCAGTCGGGAACAATGATGAAAGCAGATTAGCCAGGTCCTCAGTATCTTTCGGATTCGTTGTTCCCATAATCGACATCTCCTCGATCATGCCTAAGTCCCGAACAATCTCACACATCCGCTCAACTGCTCTAGGACGAGTACGAATCCTCGCTACGGGAAGCACTTCTCCGCGTCTAATAGCCAATATGGGATTCAACTTTAGCATACTTCCTAGAAATGCCTGCGCTTTTCCTATTCGGCCGCCCTTCTGAAGGTATTCCAGTGTGCTGAAAACCCCGTAGGTTATTGTTCGAGGAATCGCGTTATTCAATAGTGCCACAATGTCAGACTGGCTAGCCCCATCTATAGCAGCTTTTGCGGCAATGATAACCAATAGACCACATGCCATAGAAGCGGTTTCCGAATCTATTATATAGACAGGGAAGTCGAAATCTGCGCAGGCTAATCGAGCAGCATCACAGGTAGCGCTCATTTGAGAGGAAACATGAATTGAAACAATGGCATCTGATTCTGAGGCCAGCTTCTCATACGTTTCTCTGAATGTGCCCGGAGCAGGGGCGGACGTTTTTGGGAGGATAGAGTTAGATTGCAGTTTCTTGTAGAATTCATCTGTTGTCAGTTCGACTCGGTCTCGATATACCTGATCTCCGAACTGAACGTTTACCGGAACTATGGTTATACCTAGTTCTTCAGCTAGATCCAATGGGATATCTGAAGCACTATCAGCCACTATCTTGACTATCATTAACGCTATGCCGACAAGAGAATTGAAATTTAGTGTTACATTCTTACAGAAAATGGTCTTTTGTCAAGCCCTCCATATGTATTGAAGGGCCAGACTTATGGCCCCTCAACATCTTTATCTATTATCCGCTTTAGTTGACAGTATTAAGGATGATTAGCACGTATACCGCCAGAGCCCCACATCTTCGGGGCGTCTTTCCAGCCCGTGTGGCCTCTACTCGCATGGTCCCCCATCGGTGCTGCATCCTTGACAGCCTGGCCAAAAGCCGCGTTCTCATTAGGAACACCACCCTGATCAGCCAGTGCGGGTGCAATAAGCACAGAGACGAGCACTACCGCTACTGTGATTGCTATAACTACTTTCTTCATCACTAATCACCCCCATCCCACTTTATTATGTTCTTAGCATCTTTACTAAGGGTTAAGAAGCCCCTAATCACCGATGTTTACGCCCATTGTCGCGTCATCCATACAATTTTCCAGCTCTTCTTCCGATACGTCCTTCGGATCTTTGAGGTCTTCTACCCGACAGACAAACAAATTACCCGCATTGTCCTTGACCCAAACCATACCTTTCTCAGTCATATCCATTTCTCCTTTCTATGAAATGTATTATCAATGTTATCTGCTCTACTATATAGAAGTCATAAAATCCTTACACAAAACATAAAAAAAGAGTAACATTTATTTTACTAATGAAATTCCTCGTCAAGGCAAAAGACACAAATTAATTGGGGCGAATATTACCTTAGGGCATAACAAATGTGATGATTTTTTAACATATGAAGCTTAAATTATATGACTTCGTGATCGGCCATGATTAATATATTGAGAGAAAATATGGGGTGAGGGTATGAAAGCGTATGACTATGATGTTCTTGTAATCGGTGCTGGTATAGCTGGATTTGTCGCGTCTGTAACAGCTAATGGCCTTGGTAAAAGAGTCGGTATTATTGAAAACAGGAAACTCGGAGGTAATTGTACATCCTTTACCTGCATCCCGAGTAAAGCCTTGATAAGGTCTGCTCATATCGCACATGCTATCAGCAATCTAGATGATTTCGGATTGAGCTTTCAAGAAAATCCTGTGCTTCAAACCGATAAGGTCATGACCCGTGTCCGTTCCATTGTTCAGAAAGTCTACGAGAAAGACCTGCCGGAAACATTTGAGCGTATTGGTATTAAGGTTCTCTTCGGGAACCCTGAATTTATAGATAGCCATCGCATCAGCATTAATGATCAGGTCATTTCTGCAGAGAAGGTCATTATCTCAACTGGTACGAGGCCTTTGATTCCACCCATAGAAGGGATTGAGGACGTCGATTACCTGACGAATGAATTGGTGTTCGAACTTGATAAGCTTCCTCAATCCCTGATGATTCTCGGTGGTGGAATAGATGGTCTTGAATATGCTTCTGCCTTTGGTAGATTAGGGGTTGACGTTACCATCGTAGAAATGGCAACAAGACTCTTGCCAATGGTGGAAGGGGAATTAGCGGATTTACTCATTAAATACCTGAAGGGTGATGGCATTCGCGTGCTTTCAGGTACAAAAGCATTACGTTTTTCGAAATCAAAAGATAGGAAAATACTTGAGGTAGAAAGTGAGACTCAAGGCAAGGGCACGGTCGAAGCCGACGCCGTCTTAGTCGCTATTGGTCGCAAAGCTAATGTTGATGGACTTTCATTGGAGAAAGCAGGGGTTAAATACGGGCCAAAAGGTATAATCGCGGATTCCAAGCTTCGCACGTCAACTCCTAACATCTATGCGTGTGGGGACACAGTCGGCCCCTACCAGCTTGCTTCAACTGCGGAATATCAAGGTATTCTTGCAGC
>CP070819.1:1600894-1605401 GCA_020344295.1 Dehalococcoidia bacterium
AAACAGAAAATGAGATCGGTTCACTGGTCAGCGGAGCAGTTTTCGGCACCAATGGAATCAGAGAGGAGAGCCGCAGGCGAATAAGGGAACTTGCGTCTGCGCAGGGTATCTACCCCGCCAGCATTCAGAACCTGTACGAAGTAGCGGGAAGAGGTCAATACAACAACATGACGGTCCCGGCGATCAATATCCGAGGAGTCACATATCATGTGGCCAGGGCCGTTTTTCTGGCTGCTATGAAAAATGCTGTGGGCCCGTTTATTTTCGAGATCGCCCGCAGTGAGATTGGCTACACGGGCCAGAGGCCGGCAGAGTATACAGCATGCATCCTCGCTGCTGCGGTAAAAGAGGATTTCAGGGGACCTGTTTTCATTCAGGGTGATCACTTCCAGGTAAACTCCGGTAAATATAAATTGGATCCTGAAAAGGAATTGAACACAATCAAGGAATTGATTCAGGAGGCTGTGGATGCGGGATTCTATAATATCGACATCGATGCCTCGACTATTGTTGATCTCGACAAACAGAGCCTGGAGGAACAGCAGGAGCTGAATTGCCAGGTCACAGCTTTCATGACCAGGTTTATACGCAGCATACAACCCGAGGGAACAACGATTTCTATCGGTGGCGAGATTGGCGAGGTGGGGGGCAAGAACAGCACGGTAGAGGATCTGAGGGCATTCATGTCAGGATATCTACCGCTATTGGGGCCGGACATCAAGGGCATATCGAAGATAAGCGTGCAGACCGGCACCACTCATGGAGGAGTGGTATTACCCGACGGATCCATAGCGAGTGTCAAGATAGATTTCGATACTCTGAGAGAGCTGTCAAGGGTAGCCCGAGAGGAATACGGTATGGGAGGAGCGGTGCAGCACGGCGCCTCCACATTGCCGGATGAGGCATTCGATAAATTCCCGGAGACAGGTACCATCGAGGTGCATCTCGCCACCGGATTCCAGAATATAATCTATGACAGTCCTTATTTCCCGCAGGAGCTGTTGAAGGATATCAACAGGCATCTTTTAGAGAAATATGCTGACGAGAGAAAGCAGGGAGAGACTGACGAGCAGCTACTCTATAAAACACGGAAAAAGGCGTTCGGCGATTTCAAGGAGGAGATGTGGAGCCTGCCGGAGGATGATCTGAAGAGATTAAGGGATGCGCTCGAGGAACGTTTCTCTTTCATCTTTAAGAAGCTCAACGTAGACAACACGGCGGAACTTGTCGTGTGAGCGGCATCTTCTGCTGAGCAGAAGGGAGGCATCTACTGAAAACAGACGCCTCCCTTCCAATTTTTATCAGGGTACTTATATCAGTCCCAGAAGCGGTGTGTGGGTAGGAAAGGAATGATGCCATTCAACAACATCAGAAGATATCGCTTGACAGAAGTTAGGCGAATTATTACCATCGGCCTGCCACGACAGCCGGAATCAAAGGGGCTTCATCGAGAGCTGAAACGATAAGTTGAGCAGTGTGTCGAGAAAGGAAATCTGATAATGTCAGCACAGAACTCCAGAGAGGCACTGAAGGAGCAGGTGCGGAAAAAGGCCTATGATTACGCCCGGGAATATCATGGCTGCAGTCAGGCAATAATGGTGGCGTTTCAGGAGCCGCTGGGACTGGATGCGATGGCATTGAGGGCGGCCAGTACCCTGGTAGGCGGGCTGGGAATGGGGAAAACCTGCGGGGCACTGGCAGGAGGAGCTATGGTTCTGGGGCTCAAGTATGGCCGTTCCAGTATGGAGGAGGGGCTTCCCGGCCTCATCCCCGGGATGCTGCATACACAGCCCCTGGTGAAGAGATTCGAGGATGAGTTCGGCACGACCGGATGCTTTGAGATAGCGGGTATTGACTGGTTGAACTTCGAAGAGGCCGCCGAAGCCATATCGGATCCAGAGTTCCTGCAAAAGTGCGCTGAGATCGTTGGCAGGACAGCGGAGATGGTGGCCGATATCGTGTTCGAACAGGACTGATATCAAAAACGGTAGGGCGGTTAGCGAGCCACCCATACCTCATCGCCAGGTTATCGCAGGCTCATTTCGAATTGGTATGCGGGTGAATCTGTGCCTGGGATACCCGATCATCATCGCCCCGTAGTACTTATGACCTTCAGGCAGCTGCAGTGCCTCCGTTATTGGCGGGTGGCTGGTAGCCGCAATCTGGAACCACCCGGCCCAGCATGCCCCCAGCCCTTGCGAGTAGGCTGCCAGCTCCAGGTAGGTAAGGGCGATATAGCAACTGCCCTCAGCCAGAGGCAAATCTTTGGGTGCGTGGGCTATGATGGCATGGGGCGCGCCGTGCATAATATAGTCCGCACCCAGATCCCACGCGCCGGCCATCAGATCGAAATGCAGTTGGCCAGCTATATCCGGTACTGTCTGGATAGCCATTCGCATCCAGTCAATGACCATTCCGGCTAGTCGCTTGACCTCCTGCCTGTCCTCAATTACAAGCCACTGCACCGGCTGCGAATTACGTCCGGATGGCGCATAGCGGGCGATATCGATGACCTTGGCCAGCAGTTCCCGGAGCACGGGCTTTTTCTTATAGGCGCGAATGGATCTCCGCGACTTAAGGAAACGCTCTGCCTGTGCCGGTGATGGCAGCAGCCTCTTACTCATCCGTTCCAGCCCTTCAGGTTTTATCTCACGGTGGCTGAAGGCGCCGGGCGCGCAGACGGCTACACAGTGGCCGCACAGGATGCACCTTTCTTCTCCGCCCCCGGCCAGAGAGGGTATTGTTTTTGGGCTGGCCATTGCAATAACACCCGCCGGGCATTCCAATGCGCACATTCTACAGTAATTGCACTTAGCTTTGTCTACTTTAAACAGGCTCACAGTTCCTCCTTAACGTTTACGGTGAAATGTTTGGGCGCTATACCCAGCAGTAACTTCTGGGGTGGGTAACTGATTGTGGCAATATTGTTTGACTATCGACAAAGTAACACTGTAAAAGGCGAAGTAACCTTTGTCAATGCGGTTTGAGCCCACCGCCGATGTCCAACAGCTCTGTATTCCTGCTTCTGTTGGAATGACAGATACGATCTGTTCGTCATTTGACATTACTGCTCCCACGCACAAGGGGAGGTCAAGGGTACAGTATTAAGCGAAGTTTACAAATGGATTACAAAAACATTACGATTTGCTCGAAATTATGTATAGAAGCACATAGCTGCACACGTATACATTGATTTATGTCGACTTATCGCTTATAATTTACGATCACCTTCCGTCACGAGAGCTGAGCGTGACGTCATCTGGATATTCCGTTGCGATGTGATTACAGAGGTCGCTAAACAGCTTTTATACTTTCCAACAACCTGCCCACGACGCAATGCTTCGCTTATAAATCCAGTGGATTCGGGGCATTGTTAAATGGAGTTATACATTGAGTATGAGACAGCGCATTAAATCAAACAAGAGGATGTATTCACTCCTTTACAGGAGGTGAGAGATGAGTAGGAAAGGATCGGCATTGAAGAAAGGTATACCCCCACCCGGTTTCAGGATGCCGAAGGAATGGCGTGAGGGAATGGTCGCCTTCATGGAGGCATCCACCGATGGATTCATAATGTTCGATGAGAAACTGAACGTGATAGCCATGAACCCTGCGGTTGCCAACCTAGCTTTTGTTTCGCAGGCGGCTGATGGAGATGGTATCGGAAAGAACATCCTGGACCATGTCCCTGACCTTAATGAGGGAGGAAGGTACCAGAGATATTTAAACGTTATCAGGACAGGCGAGCCTTTCAAAGCCGATGATGTTGTCCTGCATCCGGAGGCCGGAGCAATGCACCTGAACATCAGGGCCTTCAAGGTCGGGAGCGGTCTTGGATTGGTAATAAGCGATGTTACCGAACAAAGGCTTGCTGAGGAGATGCAGAAGCAAAGTGAGGAGAGGTACAGGACCTTATGGGAAAGTCTAAATGATGCAATAACTGTGATTGATATAGAATCAAAGACTGTCGTTTACTGCAATAAACGGTCTGCGAGATTATTTGGATTCAGTTCAGTTGAGGAGGCAATTAAAGCTAATTTGATGGACTTCATATTGCCTGAAGACCATGAATTTGTTTTGACGCGCTTTACAGAGGATTTATGGAAGGAAAAGCGACAGAGATACGAAATCAGGCATCGGACGAAAGATGGCCGAATAATATGGGGGAGTTCGCTTGCCACCAGGATAGAATTTAATGGTAGATTGGCTGCCATTTTCTCAACGAGAGACATCACCGAGCGCAGGCAGGTGGAGGAAGCGTGGAAGGAGAGCGAGAACAGATACAAAGATTTAGTAGACTTGCTGCCCCTGACGGTTTTTGAAGTCGATGATAAAGGCCATGTAATATTCATGAACCGCATGGGGCTTGAATCTTCAGGTTATTCCCGGAAAGAGATAGATGAAGGATTCGATGTCCTGCAACTCCTGGTGCCCGAGGACCGGCAGCGGGGCGGAGATAACCTTCGTAATATGTTGAGTGGGTATGCAAGCACTGGTACAGAGTATA
>CP070819.1:1605501-1608784 GCA_020344295.1 Dehalococcoidia bacterium
GCGGATACAATGCACCGCCTGAGCCAATCGGGGCTCGACAGTGCCATATCGGAGGTAATCCGTAAAGGGAGACCTATGCTTGCAATCTGTCTGGGCATGCAGGTCCTGCTTGCGGTTAGCGAGGAAGACGGCCACAGTCAGTGCCTGGGTGTGCTGCCAGGGACGGTAAGGAAGCTGCCACAGGGGTTGAAAGTGCCCCACATGGGCTGGAACCAGGTGAAGCAGATTATCAAACATCCTGTTTTCGATGGCATTCCCGATGAGTCGAACTTCTACTTCGTACACAGCTATTATGCCGTTCCCGAGGATAGCAGTGTGATAGCCGGAACAACAGAATACGGCATATCTCTGTGCAGCGTGCTCGTCCGGGACAACGTAGTAGCGACTCAATTCCACCCGGAGAAAAGCGGTAAGCTCGGTCTGAGGATGTATGACAACTTCCTGAGAATTGCAGGGGTGAAGAAATAGATGCTGACGAAGAGAATTATCCCGTGTCTGGACGTTACCGGCGGCCGGGTAGTCAAGGGTACGAGCTTCACAGAACTGCGCGATGCCGGTGATCCTGTTGAGCTGGCTGCGTACTATTACGCACAAGGGGCCGATGAGCTGGTGTTCCTCGATATCGGCGCCACGCCTGAAGGTCGTGAAACCATGGCAGATGTAGTCGAACGCGTGTCTAAACAGGTTTTCATCCCGCTCACGGTAGGAGGCGGGCTGCGAAGCATAGACGACATGAGAAGAATGCTCGAAGCGGGAGCCGACAAGACCTCGATCAACACCGCGGCCGTGCTCGATCCCCGGCTTATTACAGAAGGGGCGAAGAGGTTCGGGTCGCAGTGCATCGTCGTAGCCATCGACGCGCGCCGTGTGAGTCAGGGAACTGTGAATAAATGGATTGTCCTGACTCATGGCGGGCGGAAACCAACGGAAATAGATGCAGTCGAGTGGGCGAAAAAAGCCGTGGATATGGGCGCCGGTGAGATACTGCTAACGAGCTGGGATGAGGATGGACAGCAGGAAGGTTACGATCTGGAGATGACCCGCACTATCAGCGAGGCTGTATCGGTTCCTGTTATCGCCAGCGGCGGCGCCGGCAATCTGGAGCATTTATACGAGGCGCTGGAGGAAGGCCGAGCGCATGCCGTTCTCGCAGCAAGCATATTTCATTATCGAACGTACAGCATTCGTGAAGCCAAAGAGTATCTGGCAGCAAAAGGGATTCCTGTCAGGTTATAGAAAATGATTGAAGGACATCAAATCAAATGACGATGCTGTCAAGACCGAGGTCCCTGAATTTACCGCAGCAATGCCATGCCCCGGCAATGATTATATGACTACGAATAGGGATTATCTATTTCCGTTTGTCAAAGTCAATGATATACTTATGGATAATTTAATGATGTCAGGTGATAGCCCATGCAAGTGATGCTGCATTTCCTGAAGGTGATGATAAGCTGGCAAACCGTTATTGTTGTCAGCCTTTCCTGTCTGGCAACCTATTTATGTTTACGCTTTGATGTAACTCTGGATCTGCCCACGGCATTGATCGGAATCGCGATTGTTTTTCCCATCGTTTTCTCCATCAACGCCGCCTATCGGCGGCGGGAGGAAGCCTTAGGTTACTTCGCTTCCTTGAAGGCAAGCGCCGTGTCACTCTTCTATGCACACCGGGATTGGGTTACTGAGGACAATCCTGCGCACTCCCCCAGGATGAAAGAGCTCATCGAACGCCTGCTGCATTCGATTTACATATGCTTAACATCTCGAAAAAGCAATGCAGAGCATTTTAAACAGGTATATGCCCTGTTTTCGGATATCTCCACTTCAATTGAGAAAATTCGCAAAGCCGGAGTATCGAGCACTGAAATATCCCGCGGCAACCAGTACCTCCGCTATATGATGTTTGACTTCGAGCGTATGAGGAACATACATATATATAGAACTCCGACTGCCCTCCGGGCATACAGTCACGTTTTCCTTAATTCGTTCCCTGTTCTATTTGCACCCCTTTTCGCCAAGCTATCTACCGATTACTACTATGTTGCCGGATATCTTATTGCTACTTTATACTGCCTGGTTCTCGTCGGCCTGGACAACATTCAGGAAGACCTGGAGCATCCCTACGATCAGGTCGGCGAAGACGATCTGAATCTGGACGTGGCCGAACTGTACAGCCAAATTTTGACCCAGTAGTTGATGAAATTATAAAAGAAATGTAGACGTTCAGAACCAGCGAGAAAGGAGTCTGTAATGACAACAGAAAGTAGAGAAGAAGGCAAAGAGTACGTCCTCAAGATGGCAAAGGAGCACGACGTTAGATTCATCAGGCTCTGGTTCACGGATATTCTAGGATTTTTAAAGAGCTTCGCTATTACAGTGGCGGAACTGGAAGGTGCACTGGAACAGGGAATGGGATTTGACGGCTCGTCTATCGAGGGCTTCGCCCGCATAGATGAGAGCGACATGGTAGCCATGCCGGACCCGGATACCTTCGTCCTGCTGCCATGGCGGCCCAAGGAGCGTCATGCAGCGGCCCGGATGTTCTGCGATGTCCTGAAGCCTGGAGGTGAGCCCTTCGACGGCGATCCCAGGTACATATTAAAGAGAAACCTGAAGCGGGCAGCTGATATAGGCTACACTTTCTATATCGGGCCTGAACTTGAATTTTTCTACTTCGCCAACTCTGATGAAACCAAAATGCTGGATGCAGGCGGATACTTCGACATGACTCCCCTGGACACAGCCACAGACATGAGAAGGGAGACCGTTATTACGCTAGAGGAGATGGGTATTCCAATTGAGTACTCGCATCACGAAGTTGCGGCAAGCCAGCACGAGATAGATATGAGGTACACCGATGCCCTTACTATGGCCGACAATGTGATGACCTACCGCCTGGTGGTAAAGCTGATAGCACAACAGAACAACTGCTATGCCACATTCATGCCGAAACCGGTATTCGGTATCAACGGCAGCGGGATGCACGTGCATCAGTCTCTTTTCAAAGGTGGACAAAACGCCTTTTTCGACGCCAGCGATCCCTACCACCTGTCGAAAGAGGCCAAAGCTTTTATTGCGGGATTATTGAAACACGCCCCCGAGATCACCTCGGTAACAAACCAGTGGGTTAACTCTTACAAACGTCTGGTACCGGGCTATGAAGCTCCCGTTTATCTCTCCTGGGCGAGGCGCAACAGGTCCGACCTGATCCGGGTTCCCGAATACCAGCCGGGGAGGGAAAAGTCTACCAGAGTAGAGTTTAGGTCGCCCGATCCCGCCTGTA
>CP070819.1:1608884-1612485 GCA_020344295.1 Dehalococcoidia bacterium
AATTCGCCGGAGACCGGTTTTTCACCATTCACCCCCGCAAAGGGGAGACGATCATCTTCGATGGATCCTATCAGCCGGTACGAACGGTATTGTTCTCCTTCGAAATGCTTGCTGAGAAGGTCCAGCATTCGAAGGGTGGGGGAGTTATCCCCACGACCGACGGTAACCTTCAATTCGGACCTACAGCCGTGGAGGTCTGTGACCTGGAGGATGTATCCACCACGTCTGAGGGACTTGAATCATTATTTCATAGATTCGGGCCACCGTTGGAACGACTCAAGCCGGGGTATGAGAAACCAGACAAAGGCAAGATCATCACCCAGTTCGCCGGATGCCGGGCTGCGACATACAAGGAGGACTTCATCATTGAACCCTCGAAGAAGGTGAAGGGGCTGGTTCACGCTGCCGGAATCCAATCCCCGGGACTGGCGTCAGCACCGGCCATCGCCGAGAGAGTGAAGGATATCCTTGTAGAAGTGTGGAATCCCTCAGAGAATTCCAACTTCGAGCCAAAGAGGAAACGGGGCAAGCTGTTCTCTGAGCTCGATGATAAGGAGAGGGCGGAACTCATCAAAGCCAATCCCCTTTACGGACACATCGTCTGCCGCTGTGAGACCGTGAGCGAGGGCGAGACGGTGGAAGCAGTACACGGTCGCATACCAGCAACCAGCATCGATGCAATTAAGAGACGTACCCGAGCTGGTATGGGTAGATGCCAGGGTGGTTTCTGCATGCCGAGGGTCCTGGAGATTATAAGCAGGGAAGCCGGGATAGATAAGGAACTGGTGACAAAAAGCGAGGGTAAATCATACATCCTGAGCGGAAAGCTAAAGCAGGTGAGGAAATGAAGCACTTTATTGTCATCGACGCAGGCACACAGAACATCAAGGCATTCATCTTCGATGAGAAGGGTGAGGAAATACATAGTGAGGCATACTCCGTATGCCCTTATTTCGCGAATCAACCCGATTTCGCCGAGCAGGATGCGGCCGAGTATCTGAGAATAACACAGCAAGTTACAAGAAGTGTTGTGGAGAACTCAGGCGTCTCCAGAGATGATCTCGCTGCTGTCGCTATTACTTCCCACAGGAGCACGATCGTGCCTGTTGACGAGGAGGGTAGACCCGTCCGTCCCGCAATCACCTGGCTCGATGAGCGCAAAACTCCGGGACTCAAGCTCCCCGGCGGGCCCCTCCTGTACCTGGCTTTCAGGGTCTCCGGAATGCTGCCCAAGCTCAAGGAGTATCAGAGACGGTCTAAGTTCAACTGGCTTAAACAGTACGAACCGGAAAGCTACGACAGGACACATATTTTCCTCACGATCTCATCACATATCTTTCACTCGTTAACCGGCGAGTTCAAGGACTGTTCGTCCATGATAGTGGGCCTGTTCCCTATTGAGTTGAAAGGCCTGCGCTGGCATCCCTGGAAGGTGGTATACAAGATCCTTGGCGTTGAGCGGGACAAGCTGCCTCCGCTGGTATCCCCTGCCGAGATCGCCGGGACGGTCTCGGAGGAAGGGGCAAATAGCTTCGGTGTGCCCCAGGGGCTCCCGGTGATAATCGGGGCAGGCGACAAACAGTCGGAACTGCTCGGCGCCGGTGTAACGACCACTGATATCGCCGAGATCAGCTATGGAACGGCCGCCGTCATTGAAATGCTGTCCCCTAAATTTGTCGAGCATCCCAAGATGGATTTCTTCACCTGGGGCGCAGCGATACCAAACCACTGGGCGCTCGAAGGCTTTATTGGTCGGGGATACTGGATGATATCCTGGTATAAGAAAGAATTTTGCAGACATGAAGAGGAAGAGGCGGAGAGACGATGCATACCGTCGGAGGACCTGCTGAATATAGAAATGGCTGGCGTACCTCCAGGTTCCATGGGATTAGTACTTCAACCGTACTGGCATCCGCGCGAGAATGACCCGCTCTCCAAGGGCGCGATAATAGGATTCTCCGGCGAGCATACCAGAGCACATGTCTATAGGGCAATTGTCGAGGGTATAGCGTATGAACTGCGCAGACTGGGCGAGATAATGGAGAAGCGTACAGGAACCAGAATTAAAGAGCTTAGAGTTGGTGGAGGAGGCTCAAAAAGCGACGAAATAATGCAGATAACCGCGGATATCTTCGGCCTTCGTACGTACAGACTGCACACCAGCAATCTCTCGGCGCTGGGCGCCGCAATCGATGCCACTGTGGCCCTGAACATTTACAACAGCTTCCCTGAAGCCGTGGCCAATATGGTAAAAATACGGGATACATTCACCCCGCATGAAGAGAACGTAAGGATCTATGACAGGTTGTTCAACGAAGTATACAAGAAGATGTATTCAACGCTTTCACCGTTGCACACCAGAATCGCGGAGATCACGGGCTATCCAAAGGTGGGATGAGAGTATGAACATCATGAATGCCAACCTTGAAGAGTTGCTGAGAGGGCCCGATGAAAGCTGACGTAACGGTAATCGGCAGCGGCCCTGCGGGGCTTATTGCCGCGCTCCATGCTCATAAAAGCGGCGCCAGGAATGTGCTTCTACTCGAGAGAGAGGAGGAACTGGGCGGCATCCTGAAACAGTGTATCCACAACGGCTTCGGTTTAGAGCAGTTCAAGATAGACTATACCGGGCCCGAGTACGCCGAGCGCCTTATTAGGGAGATCGAGAAGACAAACGTTCACCTCTTCTTGAACACCATGGTGACTGGCCTCTCGCCAGACAAGACCATAACCGCTGTGAATCCCGAGAAGGGCGTTTTCCAGATAGAATCGAAAAGCGTTGTGCTCGCCATGGGATGCCGGGAGCGCGCCCGGGGGAGCATCGGCATCCCCGGCACGCGCCCTGCCGGGGTGCTCACCGCCGGAGTGGCCCAACGGTTCGTCAATATCGACGGCTATCTGCCTGGTAAAGAGGTCGTTATCCTGGGCTCGGGAGACATCGGACTTATTATGGCGAGAAGGTTGACCCTAGAGGGCGCTAGGGTAAAGGGCGTGTACGAGATAATGAACTATCCCGGAGGGCTTAAAAGGAATATCGTTCAATGCCTCAATGATTTCGACATCCCGCTCTATTTGTCACACACAGTTACGGAGATACGGGGCAATGAGCGTGTAGAGGGCGTTACGATATCCAGGGTAGATGATAGAACGCAGCCAATCGCCGGCAGTGAGCAATTTGTAACCTGCGATACCCTGCTCCTCTCTGTAGGACTTATTCCTGAGAATGAACTGTCCAAGGGGGCGGGGATAGAGCTCAGCCAGGATACAAAGGGGCCGATCACCAGTGAGACGATGGAAACGTCCATACCGGGGATCTTCTCCTGCGGCAACGTCTCTACCGTATTCGACCTGGTGGACTACGTCGCCCAGACCGGCATGTCCGCCGGCAGCAATGCGGCAAAGTTCGCAGCAAGATTGCCTGAGATAAACGGCAGATCGGTTGATGTAATTCCGGGAGATAATGTGAGATTGCTATTCCCGCAGCGATACAGTTTCGAAGATGACCTTATTCTTTTCATCAGAGCGGCGGAGCCGGTCGAGAAACCCGTGAAAATATGGGTCTCACCGCTGGAAACGCGCATTAAGAGGCCGTACGCTAGGC
>CP070819.1:1612585-1619549 GCA_020344295.1 Dehalococcoidia bacterium
TAGACCACAGAATAGGTTCTGCTGTGAAAGACTGCTTGGTCTGGCTCCAGACGGAAGTTTGGTTCCCCATCTAGCGACCGCCTGGGAACAGGATCCCGACGCCAAGACCATCACGTTTACTCTGAGGGAAGGCGTGAAGTTCCATGTCGGGAGTGACTTCGATGCTGAGGCCGTCAAGTGGAACATGGATAAGTATATAGCAGGGCCAAACCCCGAACTGAATAATGTTACGAATGTAGAGGTTACTGGTCCCTATGAGGTCAAACTGACCTGTGCAGTTTGGGATCCCTATTTGATACGCAGTTTCATGTCCACTGGCGCTGCACAAATCGTCTCTATGGAATCGGCTATAGCGAATGGGGACGAGTGGTGTAAACTCAATCCCGTAGGAACTGGGCCATTCAAATGGGTCGGTTACGAGACTGATGTCTACATAGAATACGAAGCTTTCGATGATTACTGGCAAGAAGGCCTGCCTTATCTGGATGGTGTACGCATAGAATATGTCCCCGAGGAAGCGGTACGTTTAGCATCCTTCCTTGACGATGACTGCCAGATTATGCATGAACTCTCTACCTTTAACGCCAGGAACTTGATGGACCAAGGCTATTGGGCCGGAGGCAGGGTGGTGCACATGAAAGGAGTTGCCGCGGACATGACGAAGCCACCCTTCGATGACATACGCATCCGTCAGGCGATGGCACATGCCTTTCCTACGGCCGCTATAGTAGATGCGGTATACGATGGGATGTACAGGAGCACAAATCAGCTATCTCTCAGTGGCTGGACGGCCTATAACTACGAGATGGAAGGCTATCCCTATAACATCAACACAGCCAAGAGTTTACTGGCTGCGGCCGGTTACAGCGCTAGCAACCCGCTGCAAGCGACACTGTACTACACAGACGGGGCAGAGGAGTTTTACACTGTCTGGGCGGATTACATGGCAGCCGTGAACATCAATATCAACTTGGAGCCAAAGGGTCGCCGTGATTTCGGACCCATTGTAGAAAACCCGTGGACAGGTTTGGTGGAATACCAGTTCTCGTACAACGGCTTTGAGCTAACATATGACCAGAGCCTGTCGATGACTTTGTGTGAGGATATGCCAGAGTACGTGAGCGTTGTCCTCCCGGCAGAGTATAATGACCTGTACGAAGCGATGCTGCTGGAGGAGGATCCGGAGGCAAGAGAGGAGATGTACGTGCAGCTAAACACGATGGCGATAGATGAGTACTGTCTGGTTTTGCCAATGTATGGGTTCGAACCTCTTTGTGCCATGCAACCCTACGTACATGATTGTGGCTGGGGCACGATAGCTTCGGAGTTCCTGCCTGAGATAATCTGGTTGGGCGAATAAACCATCTTGAGCTGTTTGCCCTTTCTAGCGAGTCAGCCGGGAGAAGCTCCCGGCTGACTCATGATAATGGACTAGACGCACCATACAAATTGCCGGCATCTGTCAAGGACTTGTAGGTGGCTTCATACATTATTCGTCGTCTGCTAATGGGCCTGGTTATAGTCTGGGTGGTTACCATGTTTGTATTCTTTGTAATGCGGCTATTACCGGGCGACCCCTTGAAACTGTTTCTGGGCCAGGGATACGGTATCTATACTCAGGAGCAGCTCGAGGCTCTCAGAGCCCTATATAATCTGGACAAACCTCTAATCACACAGTATGTTATTTGGCTCGGTGACCTGTTGCACGGAGACCTGGGCATATCTATCGTTACCCAGCGGCCGGTAACCGAAATGATCGCTCACCGTTTGCCTATCACCATTAATCTGGCCTTCTTGGCATTTATTGTCAGCGGTATTTTCGGTATTGCATTCGGGACTATCTGTGCCCTGAACAGGGGGAAGTGGGCGGATACATTATTCAGCGTCGTCGCTAATCTGGGAATAACGTTGCCAATCTTCTGGGTAGCGATACTGTTGATTTATGGTTTCTCCGTTCAGCTGGACCTGCTACCGACTTACGGATACACTTCCCCTTTCGAAGATTTTTGGTTGCATATAAAGAAGCTGATACTACCTGTATTCTGTATGTCCTTATTCTCTATAGGTTCCCTGACTCGCCAGACCCGTTCCAGCATGCTGGAAGTCATCCAGCAGGACTACATTCGGACAGCCTGGGCCAAAGGCCTGAGAGAAAGAACTGTCATCGTCCGGCACATGATCAAGAATGCCCTGATCCCCCTGGTGACCCAGATGGGGCTGCAGGCGAGGTTCACGCTTGGCGGAGCAGTCCTGATCGAGGTCGTCTTCGCTATCCCCGGTCTGGGCAGAATGATAGCGACTGGAGCAGGGGCACTGGATTACCAGATGGTTCAGGGAGCAGTTCTGGTTACAGCTGTGCTGGTCGTGGTGGTAAACATTATCGTAGATATAACCTATGCATGGATCGATCCACGTATACGGTATGATTGAAAGGTAAGGCCATTGAGAACGCTGGAGGATAGATATGGCGATCCAACCTGAGGGCATGGCGACATTCCAAGAATCCCGACGACAGTACAGTGAATGGAGGAGGATAGCTCAGGTCTATCTTAGGAGGAAAGTCTCGGTCCTCGGCCTGGTAATCATTGTAGGATTGATTGTCACGGCTATCTTTGCGCCATTACTGGCTCCTTACGACCCTACTGTCACGGATGTGGTCAACAAATTACAGCAACCCAGTAGCGCCCATTGGTTCGGTACCGATCAAGTGGGAAGGGACGTACTCAGCCGTGTAATATACGGTGCCCGTACATCGCTTCTGATAGCTTTAGGTGCCATGGGCTTGGCTGCTGTGATCGGACAGACCCTAGGACTGATAGCAGGTTATTTCGGGGGCTGGCGGTTCCATATCATCATGCGCATAATGGATGCTCTGATGGCTATACCCAGGATAGTCCTTGCTATCATGGTGTCGGCTGTACTCGGAGGAGGTGTGAGAAATCTAATTCTCGCCCTGGGAATAGCTATGGTCGCCGGGCAAGCCCGCATGATGTGTGGCCAGGTTTTGACCGTCAAGCAAAATGACTATATTCTGGCGGGCCGGACGATAGGCGTAAATCACCTGCGAATGATGCTCCGGCATATCTATCCGAATGCCTTTCAGCCTCTTTTGGTTATGGTTACCGTCGGGCTGGGCATGACGATAATGTCCGAAGCTGCGTTGAGCTTCCTGGGCCTGGGAATCAGTGCTCAAACAGCTGCATGGGGGAGCATGATTAGCGATGGCCAAAACTATCTGTTTTCCAATCCAGTGCTCTCTATCGCTCCCGGAGTTGCCATCGGGCTGGTGGTCTTCGGTTTCAATATGGCGGGCGATGGGCTCAGGGATGCGCTGGATCCCAGGCTAAGAGGAGTTGTATAGGCATAAGGAATCAGGGAATACCGTGGCAACGATACTAGAGGTCAAAAATCTGCGTACACAATTCAGGACTTTCGCCGGCGTGGTAAAAGCAGTCGATGATGCCTCATTCAGAATCGATGAGCAGGAAATCGTGGGAGTGGTGGGAGAAAGCGGATGCGGTAAATCGGTGTCCCAGCTATCGGTGATGCGTTTAATCAGCCGTCCTGGAGAAATAACATCAGGGCAGATCTTATTTGAAGGCCAGGATCTGATGAAATATGAGGCCAACGGACCGGAGATGCGCTCCGTCAGAGGAGCCAAGATAGCGATGGTTTTTCAGGAGCCGATGACCTCGTTGAACCCGGTGTTAACCATTGGGAGGCAGGTCACGGAAATGCTGGAACTACACCTGAGAATGACAAAGGACGTTGCACGTGGTCGGGCGATCGAGCTGCTGGACATGGTGGGCATTCCCGCCGCGGAAACCAGACTGGACGACTACCCTCATCAGTTTAGCGGCGGAATGAGACAAAGAGTAATGGTTGCCATGGCGCTGTCCTGCAACCCAAGAATACTCATAGCCGACGAGCCAACGACTTCCCTGGATGTTACAACTCAGGCTCAATTGCTGGAGCTGATGAAAGAGATGATAGGTAAGTTCAATAGCTCGCTGGTCCTGGTGACTCACAACCTGGGTGTGGTTGCCCGTTATGCCCAGAGAATATACATCATGTATGCTGGGCGGATCGTAGAGACTGGAAGCTGTAAGGATATCTTTCGGAAGCCTCGCCATCCTTATACGATAGGATTGCTACGCTGTGTGCCCCGGATAGATGAGCAGGAGGGCAAAACACTGGATTCAATTAAGGGGTTACCGCCTGATCTGATAGATATGCCAAGAAATTGCGCCTTCTTACCTCGCTGTCCTTATGCAATAGATAGATGCCGAGTAGAGCCGTGGCCTGATCTTGAACTGGTGGGTGACGAGCACTATGCCCGCTGTTTCATCAATCCTGAGGAGATGCAAAGGTGAGTGCTCAAGGGAAATCCGAGACCGGTTCCAGGTCTCATACGCAGGGTGATAACGTCATCCTAGATGTGAGAAATCTCAAGGTCTATTTCCCTATTTTGCGGGGCCTGTTACGTCGCAAAGTAGCCGATGTGAAGGCGGTTGACGGAGTGACCTTTGACCTGGAAAGGGGCGAGATCTTCGGTTTGGTAGGCGAGAGTGGCTGCGGAAAGACAACAGTCGGCCGCGCCATCATCCGTGTTTACAAGCCTACGGAAGGCACTATCGTTTTTGAAGGGCAGGACATATCCACCCTTCCCGAAAAGGATCTCGGACCCCTTCGCAGCAAGATGTCTCTCATCTTCCAGGATCCTTATAGCTCGCTTGACCCTCGCCAAGCTGCAGGCGATATTGTCGGTGAGCCCATGTTGACACATAAGATGGTCAAAGCGAAGTCTGAATATAGAGATAGAGTAGATGACTTATTCAGGATGGTAGGGCTGGATCCCGGTATGGGCAACCGTTACCCCCATGAATTCAGCGGTGGCCAAAGGCAGCGCATTGGCATAGCCCGAGCCTTAGCCTGCAACCCTTCCTTAATAATATGTGACGAGCCTATCTCAGCTCTGGACGTATCCATCCAGGCCCAGATAATCAATTTGCTCAAAGATTTGCAGGCGCGTTTTAAGGACTTGTCGTATATGTTTATTGCCCATGATCTGGCGGTTGTTAAGCATATCAGCGGCAGGATTGCGGTGATGTACCTAGGGCACATAGTAGAAATAACCACGGCCCGTGAGCTATATCGTAACCCAGTGCACCCCTATACCAGAGCACTGCTCTCAGCTATACCCATACCCGATCCTTATATAGAAGAGACCCGCGAGAGGACAATTCTAACCGGAGAAGTGCCAAGTCCGTTGCATCCGCCTCCAGGCTGTGTTTTCCATCGTCGATGCCCAGCGGTAACTCCTGATTGTAGTAAGGTTGCCCCCACATCGAAGGAAGTAAGTCCGGATCATTGGGTAGCTTGTATCAGGATATGAAAGAATGGCTTGTAGTTCGGGACTTCTGGCTCGTGGAGGTCTTCCATAATTTCATGATGAATACCAGGCGCTGAGACACGTAAGGAGCAGAATATCTATGTCCAATATCGATTTGAGCACGGCTATGGACTGGCCATATCCGGTAGCTTACGGCAAAGAGAATGAAGCCGAGGCCGATGTCCTTGTCCTCGGTGGCGGTGTCGCCGGATCTCACGCGGCAATAAATGCCGCGAAACGTGGGGCCAAGGTGGTGGTTGTTGAGAAGGGTGCGGTGATAAGAAGCGGCTCGGGTGGGGCAGGGGTGGACCACTGGCACGGCGCCTTCACAAACCCCTGTTCAAAAATCACGCCGGAAGAGATGATGGAGTTAATCAGGAAAGCGAATCACGGCTACCTCTTTGGCGAGTATGGAAACGGAATCACCAGCTATATTCTGTTTAAGGAGAGTTATGATGCTCTCCTTGTTGTGGAAAAGTGGGGAGTGAAGATAAGAGATATAGACGATGAGTTTGAAGGGGCGGAGTTCAGAGACGAAAATACCAAGCTCATGTTTGCTTACGATTACAGTAACAAGTGTTGTCTCAGGGTAAAAGGTGGCCCGGATATCAAGCCGGCCATGCACAGAGAAATGAAGCGGCTAGGGGTCAGGATCTGCGATAGGATTATGGCAACTGGTCTGCTTACCGAGGCGGGAAAGCAAGGGAGCAGGGTAATAGGAGCCGTGGGTCTAAACACACGCACTGGAGAGTTCTATATCTTCAAGGCTAAGTCTACGATCGCAACGGCAAATGCGGCGGAGGGGTTGTGGATTTTCTCAACCGAGCTGGCCGGGGCATCAACACATGGAGACCCCAATAATGCCGGGGAAGGGGTTGCTATGGGATGGCGGGCTGGGGCCGAAATGGCTCTTATGGAAAGAAGTTATACCTTTGCGGCATCTGGAGGTTTTGCCTATCCTGTTTTTGGTACGGGCAATGCTCATAATACCTGGTATGCATGCACTATCGTTGATGCCAACGGCAAGGAGGTTCCTTGGGTTGACAGGGATGGGAGGGTGTTGAAAACAGTATCGGAAAGGTATCATCCAGCGCCCGGTCAGAAAATCTTCCTTCAGGGCCGCCGTGGTGCTTATGAGTTCTGGGGTCCAAGCCTGATCCCTGATCTATCTGTGCGCATCATGAAGGGAGAATACGTACTACCGCTGTATGCCGATTTGCCCGGCATGCCGGCACATGAAAGGAGAGCAATCTTTGGCCTCATGGTGGGTAACGAAGCCAAAACCCGCATCCCAATATATGATGTGTACACAAAGGCCGGGTTTGACCCCGACAAAGATATGCTCCAGGTCAATGTAATGCCGCCTGACAAATATACATTCTATCCGTGGTGGACAACCTATGGACCGCGGCAGTGGCGCGGAGGATTCTTAAGCGGAGGCCTAGTATTTGATTGGGATCTCAAGACAACCCTGGAGGGCCTGTATGCAGCTGGAGAATCAACCTATGCCGGGGGAGACCATGCTGTTGCAGCTACTACCGGCAGATATGCCGGCAGAAAAGCTTCGGCTCA
>CP070819.1:1619649-1626023 GCA_020344295.1 Dehalococcoidia bacterium
GAAACATATCAAAGATCCACTCGCTCTCCTGCGCCGTTTCCCGATGCTACAGGATGTGGTTCACAGCATCCCCATAGGAGAGAAGCAGAAGCTGGAGCAGGATTCACGGTTATTCTGGCTGCTGGTGCGGAATGCCGTTAATACACAGGCAACCTTCCGTCCCTCTCAAGGGATGTCCACAATGTTGGGCTCGTTCGACACCTGGGATATGGGGGTCACTCAGTCAGAATGGATTGCACAAGCGAAACGGAAGTACATAGACCAGGGCATCTTTCTCGATGACGGCGGTGATCTGGGCTGCGGTGGCACCTTTGAAAATGCTCATCTCGGGTATCTGGAAGGCATCTTCTTGTATGCCTCCGGTGACCCTCAAGCGCTGATAGCTTCCGGAGAAATCATAGAAGCCGGCTGCGATGCTGCGATCGAGCAAGCGATGGGGATCCCGATCGCCGCGTTCGGTTGCGAGATGAACCAACGCTTTGGGCCGGCGTGCCGCAATTATCCACTATGGATGAGCAAGATCAAGAAGGCATTAGATCCAAATACCGCCTCAGATCCCTTCTTCTACGCTGAACCAGAGGAAGATCGATAGTCAGAACAGCTTCAAGGCATCTGATGAAAAGGAGATAGAAGCCCATGATTGATAAAGTTAGTCCCCTGGTCAGAGAGGGGTGGACGGGGCCTGGCCGACGTGATATCACGATACAACCACTGAAACCTGAAGAGGACGGGCTTCATATCGACATAGGCAAGAAAGGCATGTATGAGTGGTGGTACTTCGACGCACATCTGGAAACCGGTCATACGATCGTGGTCTTTTTCCATGCAGCGAATCCCAACCCTGGAAAGTGGGGTAAAAGCGGTATTGAGTTCGTCCTACTCAAACCGGATGGCGGCAGGATCCAGAAATTCATACCTTACAGCAAAGCAGATTTTATCGCTTCTAGTGACAGGGCCGATATCAAGGTTGGCGAGAACTATCTGCAGGTTCAACAACTGCCTGGGGAGCTGCCTGTCTACGAGGTCTATATAAAGGAAAAAGACCTTGGCTGTCATCTCACCTACAGAGCAGAGGTAAACGGCTGGAAACCGGGAACAGGCGTCTCTCACTTTGGAGACATGGGCTACTTTGCGTGGGTAGTTCCCTTTGCAAAGGCTTCAGTAGAGGGAACGGTCACAGACGGTAATCAAACTTTTAAGGTTACGGGCACCGGATACCATGATCACAACTGGTTGGATTTCCAGTTCCCCAGAATAATCGACTACTGGATGTGGGGACGCATCTATTCGGAGCACTATACTGTATCCTTCGCTTTCATCCAGTGCAATGCTAAGATGGACAACCATACGGTTAAGGTCCTTATGCTGGCTGACGGGAAAGAAGTAGTACTCAGCACGGGGGAGTTCGACTTCATCAAGGAGGACTTTAAATACAGCCCAGGAGCTAAACACAGCTATCCCAGGAAACTTATCATCAGGGTCCCTGAACTTGAGGTTAGCCTCGGTGTCAGAGATGTTCTGGAGAGCCAGGATATGCTCAAGTACTTCAGCTTGCCCATAAGGATTATCGCAAAATATTTACTGCGATTGAAACCGGGATATTTCAGGCTTGCGTCAGACTTCGAGATCGAAGTAAAAAGTGAGGGAAAAACCCACAAAGAAACGGGGACAGCCTTGCATGAGATCGTCCTGTTTCGATCTGCAGAATAGTCACTCCTCTTCTTAGGGCAAATCGAAGCAAGGGTTAATAGTTCAACATCAGGTAACGCCAGTGCAGGATACAATTTCCGTTCGACAATACGGCATAAGTAAAACTGCCGATGCCGTTACAGCATCGGCAGTTGTTCCGTAGCGATATAATACCGGTCAGGCTTGTTCCGGCTTTGCCATTACGTACCCTATGCCTGATTTCGTGAGAATGATTTTAGGTTTACTAGGATCATTTTCAACTTTCTCACGCAGCCTCCTGATGTGAACTCTGAGACTGTCAACCGAGCCAATATAATCTGTGTTCCATACTGCCTCAGTCAACTGCGTGTGTGTGGTCACCCGTGACCCATTTCTCATAAGCGCCTGAATAATGTCACTTTCAATAGCAGTCAGCCTGACCTGCCTTTCGCCAATTTCAAGATGACGTGATTGCGGATCGAAGCGTAATATGCCATAAGTGACCGGTGATGATGTATAGTGATCATCTTTGTCCCTCATTCGGGCTTTTATCCTTGCCAAGAGCTCGAACTGTCCACACGGCTTGACAACGTAGTCATCAGCACCCCATTCCAGGCCTTTGACGATGTTGTCTTCATCGTTATTCACTGTAAGTATTATGATGGGAACCGATGAGAAATCGCGGATTGCTTTCAGCACATCTAGGCCCCTGATATCAGGGAGCCCTAGGTCCAATATTGTTATGTCGTATTTATATTTACCCACCAACTCGATCCCTTTTCTCCCCATGTGTGTATGTTCAACCTTAGCCCCCGGCCATGCCATATGGAAGGCCACGGTGACCGACTCTATGATATCCGGATCGTCTTCGATTATCAGCGCTCTCATTATTCGCCTTACATTAATAGCTAAGTATATACATTAGATAGTTGGTAACCGATCGTAGAGGTAGGATTAATTTGCTTTTTCGCTTGTATACTGGTGGTGAACGAAATATTATCACCGTAAGGAGCGATTGTCAACATAACATGGATATCTGCCAGATGTATCGTTAACTGAATTTCCCGAAGATATTACGTAATGGCATCTGAGCATTCTTATGGAACAACTAAGTATTGTATGAATGCTGTGGGGATTTATGCAGCCAGGCAGGCGTTCGCAACTGGAGCAAGGAATTGAGAAAAGCAACTGTCTTAAAAGGTGGGAGATATCCCGCTGGTACTTACAGCATAGTTATCCGGTGACAGTGGAGACAAATCCTCGGCGATGATCGATACCCCTTTAGCGCCCCTTCTCTGGATTTTCCCTCTAACTACCAGCCAGCCGGCGCGGAACAGGACCTGGCCGCATTTCTCCTGGACATCGCCGAACACGGTCACATCGGCTATCCCGGTCCCGTCCTCCATGATCACGTAGACCACCCGGTTGCCGTTCCGTGTGGGCGGCGTCTGGTAGCGGACCACAGACCCGATGATCCTGACTGTCCTGCCGGTGGCTATCGAGGGCAGGTCTTTCATTCTGGTGAATTCGTTGCCAAGCCGGAGGAAATCCAGAGGGTGTGCCGACAGGCTCAGGGACAGGAGTTCACGTTCGACTGACATCCTCGCTTTCCTGTCGATGCGAGCAGCCTGACCGAATGGTTCGTGGTCTGGTCTGACATCGTCGAACAGGGGGCTTATCCCCTTCAGCACTCTATGCCTCAGGGTCATCAGCTCCGGGACCTGCCGCAGCAGCCCTTCTCTGGTTCCGAGCGAATCGAAGGCCCCGACCCTCACTAGGCTCTCCACTATTGGCTGGCTGACACCGGTCCTCAGGACGAAGTCCCTCAGGGAGGTGAATTCGCCCGGCTTTCTCCCCGACAGTATGGACTCTACCGCTTCGCCGGACATGCCCTTGAGCTGGCTCAGGCTGACCCGTATCGCTCCGCCCTCTACGGTGAACCGGTCGCGGGACCTGTTGATATCCAGGGGCAGTATTTTGACGCCGGCTCTCTGAGCCTCCGCCACCAGGACACGGGAGGGGTAGTAGCCCATGGGCTGGTTGGACAGCAGGGCCGCGAAGAACTCGGCGGGATAGTGGCACTTCAGCCAGAGCGTTTGATAGGCAAGGATGGCGTAGGCGGCGGCGTGGGCTTTGCAGAACCCATAGGCGGCGAAGGCAGCAAGCTGCTCGAATACCTTCTCAGCTATCTCCCCGCTCACGCCGTTCCTGGCGCAGGATGAGATAAAGGAGTCCCGCATCTTCTCCATTTCCTCCTCGGTGCGATCGTGCGTCATCGCCCGTCTGAAGCCGTCCGCCTCGGCATAGCTCATCCCGGCTAGGTCATGGGCGACCTTTAAGACCTGCTCCTGATACAGTATCACTCCCAAGGTCTCGCTGAGGGCGTTCTCGAGCCCGGGGTGCAGGTATGTGACGGGTTCGGTACCGTGTCTCCGGGGTAGATAGACCTTGTCCATATTGGATTTCAGGGGCCCCGGCCTTACCAGAGAGATCGAGACTATGATGTCCTCGAACCGGTTCGGCAGTAGCCTGCCCGCCATCTCCCTCTGCGCCGGCGACTCGAGCTGAAAGGTGCCTATACTTTTACCTTCCCGGAGCATGGCGAAGGCCTTGGTATCGTCTCTGGGTATGCTGTTCAGGTCGATATCGATGCCCCAGCCTTCTTTGACGCTGGCGAGCGTATCCTCGATAACGGTCAGGGTGGGGAGGGCCAGCAGGTCCATTTTGACGATGCCCAGCCTCTCGATGTCGTCTTTGTCGTACTGGCTGATGATGTCCCCCCCACTGGACCATTCGAGGGGGACTGAGTCAGAGAGCTCGCCGTCACCGATAAGCAGTCCCCCCAGGTGCACGGACAGGTGCCGGGGGAACCCGTCTATGGCGGCACACAGATTGAAGAATTTAGCGAGCTCGGGCTGCCTGTAGATTTGGCTTTGCTTTAATTCAGGGAGGCTGTCGGCATGCTCCAGGAGCTTGGAGGCGGACAGGTAATGGATACCCCTGCAGGCCTCCTCGATTATCTCATGTGGCAGTTGCAGGGCCTTGCCGACATCGCGGATGGCGCCTCTGGCCATATAGGTGTTGATGGTGGCGACACAGGACACATTGCTTGTGCCGTACTTGCCATAGATATAGTCTCTTACCTCGTCCCTGCGCCTCCGGTCGATGTCCAGGTCGATGTCCGGAGGCTCGTATCTCAGGGGGTGCATGAAGCGCTCGAACAGGAGGTCATACTCAATAGGATCGACGTTGCTGATATCCAGTGTATAGACCACCAGACTGTCTACGGCGCTCCCTCTTGCCAGGCACGCGATACCCCTTTCCCTCGCCCAGCGCACTATATCCCAGACCACAAGGAAGTAGCTGCAGAAACCGAGTGTCCTGATGGTGTCAAGCTCGCGCTCCAGGCGGCCCGTGATCTCGGGCGTCAGGTGCCCGTACTTATCCGAAGCCCCGGCAAAGGCTATTTTCGACAAGTAGCTGTAGTCAGTCTCGCCTCCGGGGATGTCGAATCTGGGGAAGCGGGGCTTGCCCAGCTCCAGCTCCAGGTTACACCGTGCCGCAATCTCCTCCGTCATTTCCACTGCCTCGGGACAGTCCGCGAAGAGGCTGGCCATTTCGTCCTGCGATTTCAGGTACTGCTCAACGGTCCGGTAATTCTCTAGTCGGTAGACGGATATGTTGCGGTCTATGGCGTTGAGGAGCTCCTTTATGGTGTACTCCTCCATCTCCGCATAGTGGACGTTATTGGTGGCCACCACCGGAAGGTGCTCTTCCTTGGCGAAGCCGGCCAGTCTATGGGTATCGGGTATCCCCTTTCTTGAAGGGTAGTGGATGAGCTCGATGAAGAAATCGTCCCCGAAGACCTCTTTGTAGAACTGCGCTGCCTTTCGGGCGGGCCCGACATCGCCTTTCCTGACGAGGGCGGGTATCTCACCCCGGCTGCAGCCGCTCAGGGCTATCAGGCCGCCGCAGTATCTCTGCAGCATGCCTCCGGCTATCTGCGGTTCTCCGCCCCTGTTCGACATGTGGGCCCCGGTCAGCAGCCGGCACAGGTTGGAGTAGCCGTTCAGGTCCTTGCAGAGAAGGGTCAGGTGATACCCACCTTCCAGGGTTACCTCAGCGCCTATGATCGGCTTGATACCCAGTTTTCTCGCTTTATCGTAGAACCTTATCGCTCCTGTCAGGCGGTTGTGGTCGGTGAGGGCCAGGGCGGGCATATCGAGTGCCTGCGCTTTCTCCAGGAGCCTGTCCAGAGTGGAGGCGCCGTCGAGGAAGCTGTACGGGGAATGGACGTGGAGGTGGATACAGCTCATCTCTCCGCCTCAGTCGAGGACCCGGGAGAGGAACCACTCCTCCCCGAGCCTGTAGAGCTCATAGATGCCGCTGCTGGAGTTACGTGCATTTACGCGGAAGAAGAGGCGCACCGCTTTTCCCTCCCACCACTCGGATGGTTCCCGCCACCAGTCGATAACCTCAAGCACCCTGTAGAGACGCTTTCGCCAGATGAAGGCGGTTACCATGGCGTCCCTGTCCTGGTGGACCTTGATCGGCTCGCCGATAAGCTTGGACATTGCACTGACCCCGAGAGGGAATTACTATTATAATAGAACATTTGTGCTAATGTCAAGGTGTGGTTAGTTGTCTGTCAATCTAAATGTTTGCCCGCCCGCCCTAACATATTTCGGGGCATAGCCCCCAAACCC
>CP070819.1:1626123-1629326 GCA_020344295.1 Dehalococcoidia bacterium
CTGCGAAATTGTCGATCCCGAGGTTTGATCCCAGCATCGCGCACGATTCGTACTCCGGTCCCTCAACCGCAGTTCCGGTATATTTGCCTGTCTTCACGGCACAGATGTTGCTGCAGCACATGGGACAGGAGAAACACGCGCTGTCGCCGATCTTGTAACCGCCGCTCAGCATCGTATCGCCGTTGATCTGGTCGTGCTTATCGAAGACGCTGTCTTTGAAATTATAGGTCGGGAGAATCCCCTTTCCGTGTGCATAGTCGATGACCTGCATCAGTCCCTGTTGCTGCCACATCCTGAAATCTCTGTGGTTACGCATATATTCGGAGGCCTTGTCGTTCTCTGCCACAAGTCCCTTGATATCATGGACGGGCAGATCCTTATCCCCCCGCACAGCGACAGCCTTAAGGTTCTTAGATCCCATGATCGCGCCAATACCTGTCCTTCCGGCATTGCGACCCCAATCAGTGTTGACACAGGCGAACTTAACCATGTTCTCCCCAGCCAAGCCTATGATAGCAACGTGGATATCATCGATGCCCAGGCGTTCTTTTATCATTCGCTCGGCTTCCAAACAGCTCTTGCCTTTGAGATTGGGCATGGAGACGATTGACGTCTCACCATTGTCGATAAAGATAACGGACAACTCCGGGGCTTTACCCTCTATGGAGAGGACATCGACTCCCGCCTGCCGGAGCTCGACACCGAAGGAACCGCCGATGGAGGAATCACCATAGAGACCGGTTGCCGGTGAGATTGCGACAAATGAATTCTTGCCTGATGAGGGTAGATATGCGCCGGTTAGCGGCCCCGGGGCAACAACGAGGAGATTCTCCGGGCCTAGAGGATCTATTTTAAAGTTGTGCTTCTTTAAATTATCCCAGACAAACTTGGCGCCGAAGCCCCGCCCGCCGATATACTTTTCAAGAAAGGCATCGGAGAGATCGCGTTGCTCTATGCTTCCTTGAGAAAGATCGATATGAAGTTGTATCTTAAAGTATCCGCTCTTAATTCCCATAAATACCATTTCCTCTTCGCTTTATCGTTATCGATGCTATATATCCCGGCTTTTAACGGGGATCGAGTTCGGTGATCTGAGCGTAGTCAAGGATATTATCGGGGAGGTCAAACCGTGCCAGAGTTGCCTCTGGTATCAGCCGTAGCGCTTCCTTGGGGCATTTCTTGACGCATTCAGGATCACCATCGCATACGTCACACTTAATAGGTATGCCATAATCCCGGTGAACGAACATGGACTCGAAAGGGCAGGCTTCCACACAGTCGAAGCAGAAGATACATTTCTCCTCCTCCAGCCTCACAACACTGTCTATGCGTTGCAAGGCGTCGGTAGGGCAGGCATCTGCGCAAGCTGGCTCTTCGCACTGGCTGCATACGACTGGCTTATGCATCGCCGGATCGGGGTATGTGGTTAGAATCCTTATTGCCGATTTCTTCGGATTGTTTGCTCCGAAGCGCCTGATGGCACATGCAAGCTCACAGATACTACAGCCGGAGCATAACTCTGGGATTACAATAAGCTTATCCAACATATAGATATCCCTCCGTAAAACCTGCGGAACCTTAGGTTCAAATTACATATGAAAAAGGCGTCTGGCCTTTCAGTTTCAGGATAATGCACTTGGCATCGCATCTCGAGTGTGATGTCCATCTTGTTACGTCAGATAGACGAAGGAGAGAGCATACCAATTAGCAGAATACAATGTAGAGGAGAAGTTGTCAACGACCACTATGTTTGGCAGGTGTCCCAGAGCAGGATTCAGAGTGGTGGGTGGTCAGGGGAGTAACAACGCTCTTCAAAGGTAACAAACAGGCATAGCTAAGAATAGTCTTATTTACGAGTGATTACACTCAATGCTTTGACCTGTCCTCTTAGGCCGAGGCTACTATTAAATTCTGCCTTGATGCTTTCAATCAACTGCTCGGTAGTTTGGTTGCTGACCCAGTCCTCATTCAGTTTCAATGTTACCTGTAGTTTGACTTCGATATCTTGTATAGTATGCCCGTTCTCACTATGCAATGAAACTACCTCTGCCTTCACGCAGCATGAAAAATACAGGTGTTCATACTGTTAGCTACATCTGTAAACAGTGGGGCGCTGTCAATGCCTTCCGGTGTTATTTGAGCCGAATCGTGTTTGCTCGATGACCAGCGCTGCGATGTCCTCCGCTTTGAATCTTCGGTGTTGACCTATCCCAACACGGTATGCTTTAATCAGACCAAGTGCGCTCCATCGCCGGAGTGTATTGCCATGTACATTCAGCAGTTGGCATGCCTCCCGCATCGTCAGCATAGCCCCTGCACTGTTGTTGCTACTCTTATTCCTCTGTCTTCTCTCTATGGTGTTCATAGCCCCTCCCCTTAGCAGTTTCACCATATCTCCAGCATTCTCCGGGCTCTTGGCCGCAGTTGGAAGCTGAGAATTTTACTTTTAGCATGCAAACATGTCTTTTCTGTCACTATCCTCCATAATTGAACCGTACTGCATCTATCTTAAAAGCATGTGAATTTGAGATTAACGCCATATTAATATGTTGTGGTTGACAACATATACAACATCTTTCGCCCTCGGTGAAGAAGAGAGCTTACGCCGTCGTTCGCGCTTGGAGGTGAACAATACGGGACTACCTGCAGTATGAGGGTAGCTGCAATATCATGTGATGGAGAGAATCGAATTCAGGTCTGTTTTACCAGCATGTATCCGATGCCAACTTTGGTAAGTATTAGATTGGGATCGCTGGGATCACTTTCGATTTACTCTCTTAAGTGGAGAATATAAACCAGGAGAAGCTGTTTTAAGAATTAAAACAGACATCAATCATCCAAATCCTGCAATGAGAGATTTTCCATTAATGAGAATTAATGAGCATACTCATCCAAGAAAAGGAACTGAATTTAGAGTATGGCCTCTAATGAATCTTGCAGTATTTGTTGATGATGTTGAATCAGGAATGACTCATATTATAAGAGCAAAAGAGCATATGTCAAATGCACAAAGGCAGGAATTTTTGTACAGATATTTCAACAAGCCAATTCCAGAAACATATTTTGTAGGCAGGATTAATTTCACTGACCTAAGAATTAGCTGCTCAAAAACAAAAGTTCTGATTGAAGAAGGAAAATATTCAGGATGGGATGATATTAGACTGCCTTTTCTGTTAGCATTAAAAAGAAGAGGATACCAGCCA
>CP070819.1:1629426-1633267 GCA_020344295.1 Dehalococcoidia bacterium
CTGAAGGATAAATTGGAGGACGAAATATAGTGGGCGGCTCTGTCCTTTGTGCTACCTCGCCGGGATGTTCTGTAGCTAGGATTCGCGGCTAAGAACTTGTGGTCATTTTAATATGAAAAGTTATAGGCTAGGAACTCAGAGTATCAGAACAGGAAAAAATCTTATGAACATCGATTTTCGGGAAGAGTGACGATCGGCATAGGTAATGCTGTAAACGGTAGGTAATCACTCTTTTGTCATGTCACTTTCATCTTCTTCCGGTGCATATACTCCTCTTCGGAGATCCGGGACTTTACCTTCTATGAACTTGATGCCAGAGAGAAGAATTACTGAAATTAATGCAACTGCGACAGACTCTTTGTACCATCCATACCCGATCATCGCTCCAATACCGGCTAGAATCCATATCACAGCTGCCGACGTTATACCTACAATAGTCCCACCTCGTGCGAAGATGACCCCAGCACCTAGGAATCCTATGCCAGTCACAACCTGACCGAGCACACGCGTTGTATCACTGTACTCATTGGCATGTTCCACGCCAAGTCTAATGAACACACTTGTACCTAGACAGATCAAGATACTCGTGCGTATTCCTGCCGGCTTGCCTCGCCACTGCCTCTCTAGACCAATGACCGTGCCGCATATAATGGCAATTCCAATTCCACCCCAGAATTGAATTGTGGTAATATCCATAATAGTACGTTCCTCTAATATGATATTATAGCTCTTTTTATATATACGCGAAATGTTCGTTTTTAAATCAGTAGACAATTGAAAGAGCGGATTGAAAATCCGATCTTGTAGCTTCAAAGCCAAGGATAAAAACGAAGATTTATTATCACAAAAAAAGCAAGGGCACAAAATCGAGGAAATCATGATAAGTAAGGAAAAGCGGCACAAGATTGAGTGAATCTATTGGTTCAGGAGTTACAGGCCCGTCTAACGCATCATGACAAAGGCAGTAGTGTGATTAATCCGCCGATCAAACGCTTTCGATGACTAAACACACTGCGCCTCCTACGTATAACCCACGCTCATAAAGACTGCTCATTTCTCTGGGGCTTGCGGTTTCTCTTTCTCATCAATTGGGCATCCGCAGTGCGGACACACCTTCTCGCTTTGACGCCTCTTGTTCATTTGCTCGACAAAGCCCGAGCCAAATATGCCAGCAGGAAGGGCGAACATCCCGATACCGAGAATGGCAACCACCGTGCCTAGGAACTTGCCGACAGCGGTCACAGGATAAACATCACCGTAACCTACTGTGGTCAACGTCGCTACTCCCCACCACATCGCTGCCGGAACACTGGAGAACGCCTCGGGCTGGGCCTCATTCTCAGCATAGTACATCAGGGTCGAAGCGAGGATTAGCAGCACCAGCACGACGATGAAGGTGATAACAAGCTCCTCTTTCTTCTCCTTGAGGACGCTCCCTAAGAGCTTCATCGAGTCTGAGTATCGCCCAACCTTGAACAGGCGGAAGAGCCGGAACAGCCGTAGCGCCCGTACGAACCGGAGGTCGAGGGAAATAACCATCGGCAGGTAGAACGGTACAATCGCGAGCAGGTCTATCAGAGCCATTGGTGTAATAGCATAGCGCAGACGCCCCCATAGGGGATGCCTGAACTTCTCTTCGCTGGTACAAACCCATATCCGCAGTATATACTCCACGGTAAACACCGCCACCGAGAAAACTTCGAAGCCTGTAAAGACATCCTCGTATGTCAATGACCAGTCCTGGACCGTTTCCAGTACAACTGCAAGTACATTAAGGATGATCAGGGTCATGATGGATATATAGAATGCCCTGCTCGCATGGTCACCGGGAGCGCTCTGCTCCAGGATTTCATGTATACGATTTCTCATTTTTCCGGCCACTGTGCTTCCTTTGTTGGGGTGGGCTGTCGAGTCCGGCGTTGACCTCCCGATGTAAGTATACTATCACAATAACTCAAGGAGCATGGAGCACGGATGATTATAAAGCGCCAGCGGGGGCGACAGCCGGAGAAGGCGTCCGGGCCGCCTGAGGGTATGTCTAACTGCGCTTTCTGGCATCCGCTTAGAATGTGTATGTTCTTAAAATAACTGTCCCGCTTAGAATAGGGATCTACCGTGTTAGCAGGCTCTGTCAATGTAACCGCAATACCCTCGTGACAGCAGATTGTATGCTCTCATTTCACATAAATGCCGGCAGCTACCAATATTTATAGATAATTGTTCTGGATTGTCTGCAGTTCCTACCGGAAGATCCCTGCTGTCTGTAATTGCACATACCGGCCAGAGGTAAAATCGTTGACTGCCCTTTGTCAATCACACATATCCATTACGATTGAAGATATTGTTTTAGAAGAAATACAAATGACATGCCACCCGAAAATCGATTAAATTGAAACATTCGTTATTTACCCTGGCGTCAACGTAAAACGGGCGGGCTTAGAATCCCGCCCGTTTATTACTCCACCAACCTAAATAACAAAGGTATGTCACATTAGGCATCCCTATCTTCGTCTAATGGTAGTTTAGGCCGGTGGCTTGGACTTTTATGAGGTGGTAGGCAGAAATACCTACCACCTAAAGATGAGAATGAGTATTTATGCTGTGTTTTTACTATCATTAATCATGATATTCTATTCATGAGTGTTGTTACAGGAATCATATGGTAAATTGAGCCGTTCGAGGGCGGCAGGTAAGAGTATTGCGAAGGGAGGCGAAAGAATGGGGAAGTTAGCAATAATAGCAATACTATCGCTGATAACATTGCTTCTGGTCATCAGTGCTGGCTGCGGTGGCGGAGGAACATCCACTCAAAATAACGTTTCATGGAAGACAGATCAAGTTTTACTTGAGGCCGACAACTTCTATATAGTTGCAGACGGGCAAAACTTTTACGGAAACGATGAGACCTTGGATATAGGCTCGGATCCCGGGTCTCATCATTACAATACGCTAGAGTTAGAATGGCAGGAACAAGGCGTTGAGATGAGACTTTATATTTACTTTAGGGCAGACGATACGTATTGGTGGTCGGACGAGATCAGAACATACGACGGCAAACAAGACAGTAATTGGATCTATTACCATGGCACCTTCTTCAGGAGCAGGTTAGGATCCGCTTTCAAAGGAGACATCGTACTTAAAAGTGATCCTGATAATGACTATGCAGGAGAAATTTACTTCGACAAATTGAATCTCCAAGCTTTCTTGTTTAATGACATCAAATATACAATAGAGGGCTATATAAGTACATTCAATGCCGGTGATTTTAATACGTGTCTGACCTATTTCACCGGCTACGAGGATGAAGAGGGTGCACTGGCGTTTTTATCATTTATAAGAAGCCTCTCGGGGGAACTGGAGCTGCGAGAAGTGAAGGATATAGTCATAGTGCCTCGTGCTGTGCCGGGAAGCGATCCAACAGCCACAGTCACTGTTGTCTTCACTGCAGCAGGTGAGGAAGGTACAGACCAGATGCAACTGAGGAAAGTATATGGTCTATGGAAGATAGTATGGGCGGAAGAGACCACTGAGCTGGCACCGACGGTGGAGCCCAGATTGTATCCAGCTATTCCTGAGGAGGGATGCCTGCCGTCCACCGTTGAGGTGGCTCCCGAGGTCAAGGGTGTGGTGGAGGTAAGACATTGCCTGTGGCCTGAGGAAGGTGAGCTCTGGGAGGCATACCAGGTTCTGAATACGGGCGGCCGACTGCTGGACTTGACTGTCGAATTATACGTATATGATGCTGAGGGGCAGGAGCTACTAGTTGAGATGTTCGGCGGATCCGCAGGTCCAGGATCGTGCCTGTGTTACTGCGACACTGGCAGCAGGGGCGCTGTTCCCC
>CP070819.1:1633367-1640293 GCA_020344295.1 Dehalococcoidia bacterium
ACGGGGTGGGTCCAGTTCGGTTACCGCTACAGCCTGGATTTCTTCCCCTTTCTTCTAATCCTGATAGCATCGGGTATGGGTAACAAGATAGGCAAAGGAATGGTCGCCGTTGTAGCTTTGTGCGTGGCGGTAAATCTGTGGGGTACGCTCTGGAGTGTGCACCTGGGGTGGTAGCTGACTTCGCTCCCATCTCTGCTTTCCACAGGATGAGTTTGAACTCCCCGGTTTGGGAGTCAACAGGGTGGTGCACTATCCCAGCGGGAAACCTGTAACCGTGGTAGCATAGTAGCTGAATGAGATAGAGGCAGGAATGCAGAAGGGAATCCTGGTAAGACTAAGGAGCTTCTTTCTAGCGAATAACGGGCGGCTTCGTGTTGTTCTCTTCTTCCTTGCTCTTTCACTAATTATAAGGCTGCTGCTTAACCATTTTGTGTATGGACACGGACCAGACCTCAATCTTTTCGGATTCTGGTTTCACGTCGCCGCCGACCAGGGCATACCCAGCTTTTACGATTCGGTTTCGTGCGATTATCCCCCATTAAACATCTACCTATTCTGGCTGTTCGGAAAACTGGGCATTGCCACGGACATGGTTTCCCAAACCCAATATCCAGTTGTCGATTCTTTTATTGTCAAGCTCCCAGGGACCCTGTTCGACATTGCCACAGCTTACCTGATCTACCGCTTACTTTCCCAGAGGTTCTCTTTCAAGGTCTCGCTGGGCGTAATGGCGCTCTACGCCTTCAACTTGGCGACGGTCTTCGACCTGAGCGTGTGGGGACAGATGGATTCCATATACACCTTTTTCATGGTGGCATCCCTCTACTCTGCTTTACGCTCGAGGTACGAACTGTCGGTTGGTATTCTTGCCCTCGCCATACTTACCAAGCCGCAAAGCATAGTCCTGCTGCCGGTTATAGGCTATATGGTCCTGAGGCAGGGAGACTGGCGGCGGATAATATCCAGCAGCGTTGCTTTCATAGCCGTGGTCTATCTGTCAATAATTGCTTTCAACTGGGACAGTCCGATAGCGTTTATACTTGACCGATACCTTGGTACCGACTTTGGCTATAATTATTATCAATTTAATACCATCAATGCCTATAACTTCTGGGCACTGGGCAACTTCTGGAAATCAGATGTTGTGCCCCATTGGGGTCTTACCTATCAGCAGTGGGGCATTCTCGCCTTCGCCGCCTTCACAGTGTTTGTGCTCTGGCAGCTTCACAGGAGATACGAGCCCAGATCGGCTATATACGCTGTATTCCTGTTGACTTTCGGCTTCTTCATGCTGATGACCAGGATTCACGAACGGTATCTCTTCTCCATCTTCGCCCTGCTGGCCCTGGGGTGGTACACACGTTACACAATATGGTTGTATCTGGGGCTCGCAGCGACCTTCATCGCGAACCTAGCTTACGTGCTGGCACTGGCCGGTGACAACGTTTTCTGGATCCCCGATGGTCACTGGTCTATCTACGTTCTGGTTCCCGCCAACATCATTCTGTTTGCTCTGTCTATATGGAATTTTTATCGTATGCAAAGAGCCAAACCCCCGGATGTTGAGGTGCGTCCTCCACCGCCTGAGCTGACGGTGGCCGGGGAAACAGTGGAGCAGCCGCCACCGGCTAAAGAAGGAATCAACATCCGGAGTGCTCCTTTCTGGGTGGCTGTGCTTACCATTTTCTTCTTCGTTGTATCAGCCTGGAATCTGGGTGACATACGTACTCCCAGTAGAGATTTCTATCCCGCGGGTAACGAGGACGAAGTAATTCTCGAACTTGAGGAACCAGTTCGGGTGGATAGAGTCTTTCTGCTGCTGCAGGATGCCAGCAACGTTGATGTAGATATCTATTGGGGCACGCCCGAGAGTTGGACTCTGCAGACCAACATGTCGAGGTCCGGGCAGTGGCGTAAGTGGGAAAGCGAGCATCTGGGCCAGGAAACAGGATACGTCAGGCTGGTGTTTAAGGGTGGTTCGGGGCGTATCGGGGAGGTTGCTTTATACTCGGGTGAACACAGGTTGGATATAACTTCAGTTACAGGAAGCAGTGGCGGATCTACAGCAGCGCTTACCGACGAGCAGGATATCTTCACTCATGCGGCAAGCTATAAATCGGGCACCTACTTCGATGAAATATATTACGTCCGCGCGGCCGAGGAGCATATAAGGTTGGAGGTGCCTTACGGCGAGAGGACACATCCACCGACGAGCAAGCTCATTATCATGTCGAGCATAGGCATATTTGGTTACAATCCCTTCGCCTGGCGCATCGCTGGAGTGATCCTGGCCACTCTGATGATACCGCTGATCTACTTCTTTGCCAGAAATATGTTCAATTCAACTCGGGCCGGTCTTATCGCCGCCTTTCTCCTGACCTTCGACCTGATGCACCTGGCGGAGGCCCGTATAGCGACGCCCGAGACCTTTATCCTGTTCTTCATCATGGGCATGTTCTACTTCTTCTACCGTTACTGGCAGGACCCCGAGCACAGGGGCCGGGACCTCTTTATCAGCCTTGCGTTCTTCGGGCTGGGGTTCTCCACGAAGTGGGTTGTGATGTGGGGTTTCGTGGGTCTGATACTGCTGCTGCTTCTGCTGAAATGGCGAAAACCGATCTACAGGCGCGAAGTTTACTGGTTCGCGGGTGGTATTTTCGCCGCCGTGTCGATCTATATGATCTCCAATATCCCCTATTTCCTTGCGGGTTGGACTTTAGGGGACTTCTGGGACTATCAGTGGTCCATGTTCAGGTTCCACTCGAGCCTGACGGCTTCGCATCCCTATAGCTCGGAGTGGTATACCTGGCCCCTGATGCTGAAGCCGCTCTGGATGTACGTGGGCCACTTTAACGGAACGTCGTCCTACATCGCAACCTTTGGCAATCCGGCTCTCTGGTGGGCGAGCATCTTCGCCCTGCTTGCTACGCTATGGCTTGCGGTGAGGCACCGGAACAGGACAGCGTTATTTATTGTTGTTCCCTTTCTGACGCAGTGGCTGATATTCGCCGCGATCGGCCGCTGTCTCTTCATCTACCATTTCTATCCCAATGTGCTGTTCTTAGTGCTCGCCACTACACTTTGGGTGCATTGGCTCTGGGATCGGTTCCGGTGGGGCAAATGGGCCGTATCGAGCTATCTGACTCTGAATGTCGTCTGCTTCGCCTTCTTCTACCCGATCATCTCGGGGCTGCCTATGGCGAACGGCTACTGGGACTGGCTGAACTGGGTTCGGGAATGGGTCATATATGGCTTGTTTGGGTAATGACAGTTAATCTCTAAACAGAAGAAGTTGATAAAAGACTACGCCCACCGCAATCGATCATTCCTTCACGGTGGGCGTATTTATTGTCGTCCGATTCGACTACTAGGCCTTGCCGATTCTGAATACCTTGGTGCCGCAAGTCGGGCACACCCCCTGGGTTGCCGGCTTACCGTTCTTCATCGTAATGGCTTTTGGGTTCTTGATTTCCTTCTTGGCCCGGCACTTCATACAGTAAGCTTGCATTCCAACCCTCTCCTTTCCTTTGAATTACTGCGAAGCAGACTAGCAGACTATCGTACGTATGTCAATAGGTTTTACTACCAATTTCGAAAAGACTGTTATATTTAGGAACTGGAAGCGGTGAGATCAATCTTGATATTGCCGCCCGTTTCCCAACTACCTGTTTGATCCGCTAAATGCCCGTCTATCTTAAATGTTACTGCAGCTCCATTAGTGTAAATTTTGCCTGCTGTAGGAATTACCTTATGAGCGTATGTAGAAGGGCCATAGACCGCTGGCGTAGTCGTCTCGTATTCATCGCCCCCTACTATGATTGTTATTACTGTACCGTCTGGCACATCAGCGCCATCTAGTTGAACACTGCCGCGGAATCGGCAGTGCAGTAATTGCGGTGCTGTCAGTTGAGGTCTCACGGTAGGGGTGGGTGCCGGAGAAGCTGTGGGCGACACACTGGGTCTCGGTGTCGGCTCAATGGTGGCGGCGGGTGTTTTTGTAGCGGTGGCTGATGGAGTAGGGGTAGCTTCATCCTCTCCATCACAACCGATCATAGTAAGCATAATCACTAAAATCAACGTGGGGATTACGAGCGCAGCAACTTTTCGCATTTACTCTCCTTTCAATTCTATGCTATTGACGAGACTGAAATGGAAGCCGACTGCTATGACTATGAGATGAGTCCAGTCGTAGCATTTATAAGCGATTGCAGAACATTTGTCAATCGTCTGTGTGCCTTGTGATGTGTATCGTGTTTAGTTATAAATCAGCTTCCAATCATTCATATACGTTCGACATCGAGAGTCTCCTTGACAATTTAGAGGAAATAACGTAAAAAATAGGGCACTGACAGAAAGTGGCTTGAGAGAGTAACCGCATTATTTACACAGAAGCAATTAACCTCAGTATGTTCTGCGCCCAAACGATGAAGGCCTGTGTGCAGACATGAGTGCTTCACAGTAATAGATCTGTTCAGCTTTCGGCATGAACGCCGCACTGTGAAATGGTGCCAACTCAAGCTCTTGCCTTTCCCGGTTAATCAATGATCTCTGGGGTAAGGAGAGTTGACCGATGGAGGTGAGCAATGAGGTTTCCGCATATTACAGAGTATAAGGAGTACCGGGGAGACTGGAAAGAGGAATATAAGCGGAAGCTGGTCTCCGCTGAGGAAGCGGCTAGGGTAGTCAAATCGGGTGACAGGGTAGCCCTGCCCTTCGCGCATCCTACGCAGGTTCCTCTGGCACTGGGTAAGCGTAAAGACGAGCTGCAAAACGTCTATCTTGAGATCAATGCACCGTCGGTAGATCCGGGTTGGCTTCAGCCGGGCTGGGAGGACAGTTTCTCTGTCAATGCTATAAACTACCTCGGAGCAATGGGGCGCCCTTCCCATGATACCAAGGTGTCCTCCTTTATACCGTGCCTCATGTCCCTCCGGCCGAAGCTGTGCGACGAGGAGAGGCTGCACGGGGATAGAGGCATCGATGTCTTCATGACCAATGTCTCTCCACCGGACAAACATGGTTTCTGCAGCTTCGGGCCCCATCTCTGGAACAAGAAGAGCTATGCCAGGAGGGCAAAGACAGTCATCGCCGAGGTGGATGAGAATATGATATATCCCTACCGCGGCAATAATTTGATCCATGTGTCGGAGGTCGACTACTTCGTTGAGGCGCCGACTGCCCGCGTGACCGATGAGCAATTAAGGGAGCTTATCCTAACAATGGTAAAGGATGAGAGCAAACATCAGCAGTGGATAGATACCCTTTTAAAGGCTAACAAACATGAGCCTGAGTACATGGCACGGGGATACAATCTAATGGGCCCGCTGATAGATGTCCTGAACCCTGACTTCTTTACAGCGGTTATGGGGCTGGAGGACCCCTATCCCGAGGCCTACGATATGGCCGGATACGTTAAGGAGATAATTAGAGACGGCGATACTATTGAGATCGGAGCCGGAAGGCCTACCACGTGGCTGCCGAGAGTAGGGCTTTTCGATGATTATCAGGACCTCGGAATACATTCCGAGATGTCGGCCTGGCGTCAGGCTGAACTGATACGGGAGGGTGTGTTCACCGGCAAACGGAAGACGCTTCATCCGGGAAAGGCGATCTACACTGCCCTGGATGGAGCCGGCTGGGATGAATATATCTGGATGAGCGACAATCCGCTTGTTGAAATGTATGACTGTGAATACGTACATAACCCGACAGTCATTGCCCAGAATAACAACATGGTCTCCATCAACAGCGCCCTTCAGGTAGACCTTACCGGCCTGATAACCTGTGAGAGCCAGTTCGGGCCTCGTCTGGTGAACGGTCCCGGCGGACAGCTCGATTTCCATCTGGGCGCTTTTATGTCCAGAGGTGGACGTGCGATCACCATGCTGCGCTCCCTTGCTTTCGGCGGCAGCTCGACTATCGTTGCTCAGATGCCCGAGGGTTCCCTGGTCACTATACCGCGTCAATTCGCCGACTACGTAGTAACGGAATATGGTATCGCCAGCCTGGCGGGGAAGAGCCATCGGGAGCGGGCCAACGAGCTTATCGCCATCGCCCATCCCGATTTCCGTGCCGAGCTCAAACAGGCGGCAAGTAAATATGCGACTCCTCACATGACTCACCAGAATTATAAGGACCTTTCCAACCACTTACTGTTCCATCATCCCAATCAAACCAATAGAATACCTGATCTCCATCAGGATCATTAGCTGAAGCTGAATATGTGTAAGAATTACCTGCCTTACCAGATGTAGGACCATCAATATCTGGTTTATCTGGACCGCGATTAGGTGTAGGGGATACAGTTACTTCTAATGCTTGTGAAAAACCGCTTTGTGCACCCTTGGTATCCTCTGCTTTAACTCTTATTAAATATGTGCCAACATTATTCCATGAATGAGAAACATTAACAAATGTATCAGAAGGATAAAAATCAGTCCATTCATCTACAATATCATCAGAATTCCAATCCCAACCATATTTTATATCATTACCATCAGGATCACTAGCTTTGCTAGAGTATTGATTAGATTCATCGACAGTAATATTTTCAGGACCAATAGGTCTAAACGGTGGATTAGGTGGTCTATTAACCTGAATGACGTTAAAGGTTGGTCCTGATCCAATATAATTATCATTACAATATATGTAAACCTTCCATGATCCAGCTTCAGCAGGAGTTCTCCACTCCCATATAGCCCCAGTTCCAGACCAGGATATAGGGCTCCATTCACCATAAAATTTTACAACACCATCCTTCTTCCATTCCGAACTAAAAACATCACCACTATTAACATTACTAACTTCACCATAAAAATATATTAGAGTTCCTAAATTGAAACTAGTTTTACAAGGTCCATGATCATCCCATCCATTAACCCATTCACACATACATGTATAATCTAAATTTGCTAAATATGAACCAA
>CP070819.1:1640393-1647906 GCA_020344295.1 Dehalococcoidia bacterium
AGCGATATCATTAAAGAGATGCTCGATGCCAAGGCTATTCTTATAGGTTCTCCCACTCTTAATAATGGTATGTTTCCCACTATAGCTGGTTTTCTCTGTTATCTCAAAGGGCTGAAGCCGAAGGGGAAGATCGGAGCCGCCTTTGGCTCGCATGGCTGGGCCGGGGGTGCGGTGAAAGCGATCGAGCAGGAAATGGATCAGATGGGTATAGAGATGATGGACTCAGGCCTGGCTTTTAAATTCGTACCAGAATCTGACGAGTTGCAGAAATGCTTCGATTTCGGCAAGACCATAGCGAATGAGATTTCGCATTAGAAAGGTAGGATGGGTGGGGTGAAGCGAAACCCGCCGGCCTGATAAGAGCTGCAGGTGGGTTTCACTATACAGCACCCATCCTATTTCTTCTCTGGATAACGGGGTATTGGATAGATATGGCAATAGATCCGATCTGCGGGATGGAGGTAGACGAGAGTACGGCTCTCAGTGAGGAGTACGATGGCCAGACCTATTATTTCTGTAGTCCAGGCTGCAGAGACAAGTTCTTGTCCGACAGGGGTTTACTTCCATCTTCACAGTCAGACGCAAAAGCTGCCGATGAAACAGGTAGAGAGCCAGGCCGGGCTAAAAAAACGCTAGGCATTAAAGGTATGCATTGCGCTGCCTGTGCTACAAGCATTGAGAAGTCCTTGGCAAAGGTGGAAGGGGTGTCTAGGGCTGCCGTGAACTTCGCTACCGAGAGAGCGTTCGTGGAATATGACCCGGAGAAAACGACTCCCGACTCGCTTAATGAAGCGGTAGAGGAGGCAGGTTATGGTGTTATTGAGGAACAGGAGGCTGGAAGCCAACGCCTGGATAAAGTGACCTTAAGTCTGGCAGGCATGCACTGTGCCTCATGCGCGGCGGTAATTGAAGGCTCCCTAAACGATTTGGTGGGGGTCTCAAGGGCTACGGTTAACTTTGCAAACGAGAAAGCCTATATTGAATACGATCCCGAGCAGGTGTCCATTCAGTCGCTGGAACAAGCAGTAAGGAATGCGGGATATGACGTGGTCAAAGAGGAGTCACAGTCGCTCACTCTCAAGGTAATTGGCATGGACAATGCTCACTGCGTCGGTACTGTTGACGCGGCGCTTAAAGGGCTGAAGGGTGTATTGTCGAGCCAGCTCTTTACCAACGAACGGGCCGTTATTTCCTATGATCCGGCATTAACAGGACGCGAAGCAATAAAAAAGGCGATTAAGGATGCCGGATACATACCTGTTGATGAGACAACTTTTGACAGGGAGAAGGAGGCCAGGCAGCGCGACATTCGAGTCCTGAAGACCAAGTTCGCCTTGGCTGCGTTTTTCGGGATTCCGCTGCTCTATTTCGCCATGGGCCACCATGTAGGCTTACCTATTCCCTCTCTAAGCGACGGCAACATGGCTCTGCTGCAGTTGTTGCTTACGACCCCTATCATTGCTGTCGGCTACCAGTTCTATACGGTGGGGATCAGGTCGGTTGTAAGAAACCGCAATGCCAATATGGATACCCTGGTTGCTCTGGGTACGGGCACGGCTTACCTGTACAGCCTGGCCATGTCCATACTGATCTGGAGCGGCAACGTTAGTTACGGACTGGACGACATATACTTCGAAGTGGCCGGGCTCCTTATTGTATTTATCCTTCTGGGAAGGATGCTAGAGGCTGTTGCTAAGGGTAGGACTTCCGCCTCTTTCCGCAAACTGCTCGAGTTGCAACCCAAAACGGCGCTGGTGGTTCGTGACGATGTAGAGCAGGAGATACCCGTAGAGGAGGTTATGGTCGGCGATGCGATATTTGTTAAGCCAGGCGGTAGTATCCCTGTTGACGGCGTTGTTGTAGAGGGCAGTTCCTCGGTTGACCAGTCGCTTCTGACAGGAGAGAGCATTCCGGTGGAAAAAAGCGTTGACGATGACGTTTTCGGCGGCACCATAAACACCAGTGGCTGGCTTAAGTTCAGGGCCACCAAAGTTGGGGCAGATACCGCACTTGCTCAGATTATTAGGCTAGTTGAAGAAGCGCAGGGCAGCAAAGCGCCTGTTCAACGGCTGGCAGACAGGGTTGCCGCTTACTTCGTCCCCGCTGTCCTCGCCATTGGATTGGTTACCTTACTCGCCTGGTATCTGTCCGGCTCTGGAATTATCCTTGGAGTAACAGCATTTATAGCAGTGATTATTATAGCCTGTCCCTGCGCTCTCGGGCTGGCTACACCTACAGCTGTGATAGTGGGTACTGGTCTGGGCGCGGAAAACGGCATTCTGATCAGGGACGCTGAGACCTTGGAGAGAGCATGCAAGGTGGATACCATCGTCTTCGATAAGACGGGAACGCTGACGAAAGGTCGACCGGAGGTTAACGATATTATTCCTGTGTCGAATCCACGTACCAGCGAAGAAGTGCTGACGTTAGCCGCTGCAGCCGAGAAGAGATCGGAACACCATCTAAGCGAGGCGATTGTTTCCAGGGCAGAGGAGAGCGATATCACTATCCCGGAGGTGGAGAACTTCTCCGCTATACCAGGTAAGGGTGTGGAGGCCAGATACAACGGCACAGCGGTTCTGGTAGCAAACAGGAAGCTGATCGAGGAAAGAGGGATAGATATATCACCCGCCGAAGAGAGAGTAGCGGAGCTGGAGAATGAGGGTAAGACCGTGGTGCTGGTAGCGACGGATGGCACGATTGCAGGAATTATCGGGATCTCGGATACGGCCAAGGATTTCGCTGCGGATACAGTGTCATGGCTTAAACGGCAGGGCCGGAATGTGATCATGATCACCGGCGATAACCTCCGGAGCGCGGAAAATATTGCGCACTCACTGGGTATCGAACATGTTCTGGCCGAGGTGCTTCCTGAGGACAAGGCTGCTGAGATAAAGAAGCTTCAGGAGCAGGGTCATACAGTGGCCATGGTCGGCGATGGTATTAATGATGCGCCTGCTCTGGTTCAGGCGGATGTCGGCATTGCCATAGGCTCGGGGACAGACGTTGCCATAGAGTCGGGCGGTATAGTACTGGTGAAGGATGACCTGAGGGATGTAGCCCGCACCTTCGACTTGAGCTGCTACACGATGCGCAAGATAAAGCAGAACCTGTTCTGGGCTTTCTTCTATAACTCCATCGGCATACCCATAGCAGCAGGTATACTATATCCCTTCACCGGCTTTCTGCTTAATCCAATCATTGCGGGTATAGCTATGGCCTTCAGTTCGGTGAGCGTTGTATCCAACTCACTGAGCATGAGAAGATACAAGCCGCAGAAGATGTTTCAAGAAAAGGAGGGGTGATGGACGAACAGGAAGCGCTGAGTCTGGCTGTCAAGAGGGAGAAAGAGGCACATCGCTACTACACTGATGCTGCCGCCAGGTCTACGAATGAAAATAGTAAGAAGATGTTCTCCTGGCTGGCCTCGGAGGAGTCAGGCCACATACAGATCTTGGAGAAGCAGTGGGAGAATATCAAAGGGAGCGGCACCTGGCTTACAGAGGAAGGATATTGCACGTACGGAGATATTTCGAATCCTATAGAATGCTCGGAGTTCCCTGCGTCCTCTGAGTTCAAGGGCGAGATCAAGGAGGATACTCCGGAGCTGGAGATACTGAGGGAGGCTGTCGAGGCGGAGAGGACGGCCACAACTTTCTATGCCGACCTTGCCCGCAATACATTGGATCCCAATGGCAAAGCGATGTTCGAGAAGTTGTCCAGGGTGGAGCAGGGGCATCTAGATCTGCTGGAAGAGGAATATGAATGGCTGAGCAAGTCGAAGTCCATGTTCACTATACACCGCTTCTCCCTGGGCGGATACTGATATCTTGTTCGTTACCAAGGTGTAGGTTGGAGCATCCGCTCCACCCTACACTGCAAGCAGGTGCTCCAGGTTAGCTAGAGGCTGCGAGGGTGATACTGGAGACGATGAACCATCTTCCGAAACCGGCCAGTATAGCGGAGCATATGCCGAATACGACACGGTTTACTCGTTGTGTCCATAAATGCCGGGACTTATACACGACCAAAGAGATGAGCAGTAGCCAGCCAAAATCACAAAGCCAGTGAGTTACGCCCATAGCTGCTACGCCCGCGCTGCCAAAATCACGTGCGCTGACAACAAGCGTGGCTCCCACCGTTGCCCACCACACGAAGAAGTAGGGATTAGCTGCGGTCAGTGTAACTCCAGCAAGTATAGAGCCACGTGCCTGAACCTTCTGCTCATTTAAGACCGAGCGCTGGCTGTGGAACATATTAAGCCCCATCCATATCAGCACCAGGCCTCCCCCAATTCCTACACCAATCCTCACAGCCTCGGATTCGAAGAAGCTGGCGAGACCGAAGTAGATCAGCAGAATCACGGGAAGCTCTATCAAGCCGTGTCCCAGGGCTATCAGGGCACCGGCCTCTCTACGCTGCGAGCCGTTGGTGACGGTAACCGCGGTAACAGGGCCGGGCATCATCGCCCCTGTTAACGAGATAGCGAAAACGGAGAGTAGAAACAGAGGCAGACTTGTTGTATTGGCAACCATTACACTTCTTTAGCTGTTATCAGGTTAATTTATTGAGATCTCATCGATTAAAGAATAAAACAATGACATGAAACCTGATATCAAGTTCAGGTTACCAAACGGCTATATGGGTGTCAATGATAACAGCAGAGGTGGATGGTTCTTTGCATGTTTATTAGATTACCCGAACTGCAATTGACCCCTTGTATCCTTGGTAGTAGAATGCTGGCATATGTCTATGAATCAATCTAGTTTGAATTAGGAGGAATATATGGAGTGGTATGTTTACCTGGCGTATTTCTTCGCGGGCGCTCTTCTGGCCAATGGAGTCCCTCATTTTGTGGAAGGTATTGCCGGGAGGAGGTTTCAGAGCCCGTTCGCCTCACCTCCAGGAGTGGGAGAATCACCTCCGCCGGTCAATGTAATCTGGGGATTGACCAATATCTTCGGGGGATATGCACTCATCGCCGGCGTCGGGGACTTCGAGTTCGGATTGACCCGTGATGTACTAATGATAAGCATCGGGGCTTTTCTTGCTGCCATAGCTCTAGCGGGGTATTTCGGTCGATTACGCAGCCGCTGACTTATAGGAAACTTAATTTTATTCGGAAAGGACATCTGGACTGTGAACGGAAGACTAGCTGGTAAAGTTGCACTGGTAACAGGGGCAGCTTCGGGTATTGGCCGGGCCGTTGCCCTACAGGTTGCACAGGAGGGGGCAGCCGTATCTGTTGTGGATATGAATCTGAAGGGGGCGACGGCGGTAGTCAAGGAGATTGAAGCATCGAATGGAAAGGCTATTGCTGTGCAATGCAATGTAAGTCAGGAGGAGCAGGTCGTACGAGCAGTAAATGAAACAGAGAATACATTGGGACAGGTAGGCATTCTGGTTAACTGTGCGGGTGTTGCAGGGTACGGTTATCTGGCCGATATGCCAGCAGAGGAATGGACAAGGATATTTGAGGTTCACTGCAATGGCACGTTCTTCTTCATTAGAGAAGTTGTGAAGTCTATGAAGCAAGGAGACAGAATAATCAACATTTCATCGATTGAGGGAATTCAGACCGGATTTTTCAATGCTCACTATGGTGCGGCAAAGGGGGCGATAGTTGCTCTCACCAGGTCACTAGCGCTTGAGGTCGCACACAAGGGGATTACGGTCAACGCGATTGCCCCGGGGGTCATAAGAACCCCTATGGGTGAGATGCTGATCTTTTTCGCGCCGGATTTCGATCAGGAGATACCGGCGCGCAGGTTTGGAGAGCCACAGGATGTCGCCGAGCTGGTTGCTTTCCTGGCTTCACCGGGGGCAGGCTATATAACGGGGCAGGCTATTGTTGTAGACGGCGGATTGACCCTTCACTGTCCGCTCAGTCAGTTCACGGAAAAAATGATGGGACCGCTTCCGTAAGAGGCTTCACTATCATTGCCATATATCGGGGGCACCCTCAGGCATCCCTGTAGGAGTACGAACCAGCTCGGCGTAGCCGGTTCCGGAAACCGACTCACCGTCCATGGTGCCGGATACAGTGGTGCCCCCTTCCCAGAAATCGAAATCGATGCTCTCGAAGTCCTCTAGTACCCTGATCTCCTGTTCGGGATAACGTGCCCTGATCTTCAGGTCTATATCATGGGTATCTTCCTGTACCCGCCAGATGGTGCCATACTCGGCACCACTTTCTGGTGATATCCACGATTCCAGCCTCTCCAGTGTCAGGTCCTGCGTGTGATACACTGAATTATCGGGGAACATTACAGTTAAATCGAGAGAGTCGATCGATTGGTTCCGGTTGACAATCTGCCAGAAGATAAGATCGGTATTATTGTCCAACTGGACGGAGAACCAATCCCATCCACGATCGCTCAGTGACTCCATCCACTGGTGGTCCATCCAGCCAATGCCCGTAACATCGATCTCCCTTCCCTCCAGTTCAATCGTACCGTCAACGTCGAGCCGAGTGAGTGAGTAGTAATATGAATTCTCGTATGTCCATTCGATCAAGCCGTCGCCGCCTACCAGGAGAGGTGGTTTCTCCGAATACAAATCCAGGTTGAGACCGATATTAGTCCCGTTGGCCTCCAGGCGGTAGGAGAATGCCTCTGAATCCGTACGATACCAATGGTCATCAGATCCCCAAGAAAGGTTGAGGATACCTTCGTTGTAGTCAGATGATGAAAAGGCTACCTCGGGATAAGAGTGTCGCGATTCGATATCGGAAATCGAGATAATCTTGAGCCCGGGGTTGAAGTAGACTACCATAGCCCCGTATTCACGCCCTGTCGAATCGGTCAGGAGTGTGTTCAGATACCACCACTCGACTCCGGACTCAGGGTGGGCGCCTTCATCTTCGGGGAAATGGACCTGGGGTGGGCCATATGGCTGGGATTCATCGCCGCAGCCTATACATAGGGCAACAGGGAAGGTTAGAGCGATAATAAGAAGCACCGCCAGTATTCTTATAGCCATATTTCACCGCATTCGTGTAAATACTAATCGTCGAATTTCTTTTCCAATCCGGCCGGAGGGAGCCCGTCCTCGTTCCAACCCCGCCTCTGATAATACAGTGAGCGTAGCTTAAGGAAGGCTTCCTGGTCGATTGCCTTACCCGCAGAGGGCCCTGTTTGAGGCGGTCTGGCCCACACCTTGTAGGGGAGGGTGTCGTCTTTGCCGGTTGATCCCAGGCGTGCATTTATCAAGCGCGTCAGGTCATAAATATCATTCGAGAGCTCCAGAAGCTGCTCGAGAGTAGCTTCGTTTCCCGTGATGTATTTATAGAAATTCTCGTAGTGCCATTCGCTCAGCCCCAACTCGATCCAGGGCAGACGGCAGACGCCGAGCATATCGAATAAGGGGCGCAGCTTCTGGTGATATATTACATGGTCAACCTTCTCATCATCGGTCCAGTCCTGCCCCGCACTTAGTTCCTTGGCTATGGTCCACGCCCGTGTATGGTGAGCGCCTATGTCCGAGGTGGCGTAAGCCAGGGCCATCGTCAGAC
>CP070819.1:1648006-1650794 GCA_020344295.1 Dehalococcoidia bacterium
AACATGATGATAAAGGACTTGATAATGAAGAACCGCAGCTATCGGCGGTTTCATCAGGATGTTGCTGTGGAACTGGAGACTTTGAAAGACCTGGTTGATTTAGCTAGGCTTTCTGCATCGGCAGCTAATATGCAGCCGCTGAAATACATACTGTCTTGCGATCCAGAGAAAAACTCTTTGATATTCTCGTTTTTAGGATGGGCTGCCTATCTAAAAGACTGGCCTGGTCCGAGCGAAGGTGAGAGGCCGTCTGCGTATATCATCATGCTAGAGGACACCAGGATCGGTCACCCTATGCATTGTGACCACGGAATAGCGGCACAAAGCATTCTCCTTGGGGCAACGGAAAAGGGTCTGGGTGGCTGCATGATCGGCTCAGTGGATAAGCAAGGTTTGGGCCGAGCTCTTAATGTTCCCGACTATTTGGAGGTTCTGCTTGTCTTAGCTCTTGGCCAGCCCAGGGAAAATGTGGTTATAGATACGGTCGGCCCCAATGGAGATATAAAGTACTGGCGAGACAGCGAAGGTGCACATCACGTTCCGAAAAGACTGCTGGATGAAATCATTATTGGCTAGCAGTTCACATACTAGCAAACACCGAGGCGGATTTTGCCTAAAAGAGAAGATGAGTTCTACGCTGCTCTCAGAGATGCCAAGCTGCGTCCTTTATGCCCATTCTGTGGTAGCCCCAATGTCTATCCCGTAAAGGGCCGAAGGTTTCTCATTATTCCGGCGACAGTAGCCTGGTCCTGCGCGAATGAACGATGCAGGATGTATAGAAAACGTTTTCCAGCACCAAGCCGTGGTTCGGTCCGGAGAAGGCGCTACCGATAGCCTTGAGCAGGCTACTTGTATGGAGCAACTGACCGATAAGGGGGACTTCGGCGGCACTTCGATTTACTAAAGACACATAGAGTACGGATGTATGGCCGGCATTAGAGATTTACTTTGCCCTTGGTAACTCTTGCGCCTATGGCTGAGTCGTGGAAATCGGTCACATCGGCGCAATTAGAGCAGATAGACTCCATTGCCTCCTCGGCGCTGCAGCGACGAAGGGTTCTGATCATGGGCGTCATCTGTATCCTAGTGCATTCGTAGATCTTGGGGCAGCGCCCACCGTTGTTGCCAGCCATCGTTTCATTTACCTGCTTAATCTTGGAAATCATTTTGTATCTGCTCCGGTAACTAACGCAATAACCATTCTGTACTACTTGATGGGAGGTATTTTGTGCTACCCGGCCATTTATAAAGGTAATGTATCATAAACGTAATGGTGTTGATTATTGGTGGCAGGTAACGGAATCAATATAACTTTCAAATTCCGCCACCGCTGACTGTTTATAGTCCCCATCAGGAGCACTTCGCATAGTCACTAGGCTAAAGGCCCTTTGAGTTTCTGGGCAGTAGAACGCTCCCACAATTCCGTATATTATTTCGTTCGGTGCCTCTGTGGTAGCGGTGAAGTATTGATAGAGCATGCGATGTCCTTTCTGATAAAGCATGCGATGTCCGGACTTTGTGGTCTTTATTACTACATCCTTTGAGATAGATGCGATACCTTCCCAGTTCTCAACTCCCTCGAAGCCCGCTTCGAGACCGCCCTCCAGGCCATATTGCCATGTGCGTACCCAGCTTATAGCAAAGAGTGGCAGGTTCTCATGCTCGGGAGATACTTGAACGAGCGCTGATGACTCACCCGGGTCATCATCTAGCAGGCCATCTTGCCAGATCAGATAATTGTTGGGGTATTGGAACGAGAGGTTAAAATCTGAGAAAGTCCTGGATCCTGTCTCTGAAGCCTCCATAGCAGCTGTAGTGCTCTCTCCCCCGCTGCCACATCCGATGAGCGATGTAAGTGAAATACACAGCAGGAACACCAAACTAAGAATGGTCAGCTTCCACTCAATTGGCCTCATGGGACACCTCCCTGCTCTGTTTCTCCAATTAATCAGTCCGTATAATCCACGGACTGCAGCCAACCGTATAAATGAACTCAAGCCCCTTCATAAGTCCTTAATAAATACTTTTACTTTCGGACTGTAAGACTTGTAACATTTTTTCTCATGTTTGTCAAGGGTATCGAAAACTATGATTCTCGACCGTCGCTGATCGTATGGCCGACGACCCTGCGGTGAACTCATATGAGCAGGCGCAGCAATGAAAACGTGGCAGTTCACGGGTATGATACAATGCGGAGGGGTGTTTCGCATATTCACTTGGTCTTCACCGACACCTTGAACGTGGTGAGATATGAGAGCTAAATTCTGGTACTGTCCTTTATGCGGTTACATGGTCATGGATAATGTCATTTTTAATCCTGTTGATGGCTGCCCCATGTGTGGTGAGGACCTTATGCCCTGTTGCGAGTGTATACGATCTGGAGTATTCAATGATAGCTGGTGTTCAGGGTGTGACAGCAAGCTCGTTTGCTCAACCTCATCGGGGAATAGAGCTGCAGGATCATGATTTATTAAAAGCCTTCTCTACCAGTATGCTAGGCTCTGTGCCTCGCGTTCGAGCTTAGCTTGACAAATGGACGATGCAATGCGATGCTATAAGCCGATTGTTGATTTCTGCTGTGATTTGAGCTGTGAAGTCTAACGGAGAGGTATAGATTGCAATGAAGATAATTGCTCTGTTGGTAGGAGTAGTCTTGATAGTGGGTGTGATAGCTGTTGCTTGCGGAGGTGGTGGGGAAGCAGGGGAAGAATATACCGGAGTTATTAGCGGGGAGGAACTGATCGAACGGGTGCTGGCTAGTGCAGATGAACAGGAAACTGCACAGTTC
>CP070819.1:1650894-1654573 GCA_020344295.1 Dehalococcoidia bacterium
CGCTGAATGACCATATCATCATTAACGCCATCAGGTCTAAAAGCGATATAGTCTAAATCAGAATACCCCCCTTGCGCCCCTAATACAAAAATATGGTTGGTGTGATCTAAAGCGAGAAAAGTTTTATTAGTATCATTATTGGCCCTTCCCTGTTTTGCCGAAGTACCCAAACTAATAGAGTATACCGGAAGATTAGAGAAACCAAATGGATCTCCTTATCCGGGTGGTATCTATGATGTCACTACCAGGTTGGCATCGTAGCCAATGCGCTGTCCTGCTGGCTGGTACCCCCGGAAAGGCTGGTTCAGGTGGGAAACATCATCGCTGCCCATCGCAAGGTGAGCCATTGCTATGAGAGACATACTGCCCCTCAATGGCCGTACAATCTGTATGCCATGATACATGGATACACTGAGGAGGAATCCCGTTCTGTCGCTCTGCAACTATCGAAGGAAACCGGAATATCCGACTATGTTCTGCTCCGCAGCACCAAGGAGTATCTAAAACGGCGAATTAAGTATTTCACGGGTTGAGGGATATCGATGACAAGCTACTATCCCGTTTTTTTGGACCTGAAAGGTAGGAAATGTGTGGTGGTCGGAGGAGGTTCTGTAGCTGAGCGCAAGGTTGGGACGCTTATCGAGTACCAGGCATCCGTAACTGTGATAAGTCCCGAACTTAGCCCGGGGTTGCAGAAACTGGCAGAGCGGAACGATATTCAGACTATACGGCGGCAGTACCGGAGCAGCGATCTAAAGGATGCCTTCCTTGTTATTGCCGCTACTGATAACGTAACTGTCAACTCTGCCATAGCCAAGCAGGGCACACAATATCGAGCTCTCGTGAATGTTGCCGACGCACCGAGGGATTCCAGTTTTATTGTTCCCTCTGTCCTCCACCGTGGCGATATTACGATAGCCATCGGGACCGCGGGCAAGAGCCCTGCGCTGGCCCGTAAGCTTCGTACTGCTCTTGAGTTAGTCGTGCCGCCTGAATATGCATCTGTTGTAACTATAGTCTCGGATGTGAGGCAGGAGCTTGCTCGACGGCAAATAACGGTGAATGGCGATACCTGGCAGAAGTGCCTCGATATCGATTTCCTGCTGGAAATGGTGAAGAAGGGCAAGCTTGAAGGGGCGCGAGAACGGCTTCTGGCCGATATCCTGGCCGCAGATGAATCTTCTAGTTAATGAGTAAGTTCTATTCAGAAAATGATCCAACTGGAGGCCTATATTTTTGGCAGAGGTAAGTCGACTGGTTATTGGTTCCCGTGGCAGCAGGCTGGCGCTGATTCAGGCCGAGGAGATTATAGATCAGTTAAAAACGGCTGCACCGCAACTAGAGCTTAGCCTTGTTAAAATAAAGACACAGGGCGATAGAGACCGCAGGTCATCTCTCAGTGAAATAGGCGGTAGGGGAGTTTTCGTCAAAGAGTTGGAGGAGGCGTTGTTGAAGTGTGAAATAGATGTCGCAGTTCACAGCCTCAAGGACATGCCGAGCGAGCTTGATCCGCAGCTGCAGATCGCAGCAGTTCCGAGACGGCGCGATCCGAGGGATGCGCTCATAACCCGTTCGGGCGCAAATATAGATCGGTTGCCCGCGGGCTCGCGAATCGGTACCGGAAGTCAGCGCCGCGCTCTCCAACTACGGGCCTATCGCCGAGACCTGGAGATATGTTCGGTGAGGGGAAATGTCGATACACGCGTGAGAAAGGTCCGCTCTGGGGAGCTGGACGGGGTGGTTCTCGCCGCTGCTGCGCTGGAGCGTATGGGCTGGCAGGATAGGGTGGCTGAGTATCTGCCGGTCGAGACCTTTCTGCCGGCGGCCTGCCAGGGAGCACTGGGAGTGGAGATAAGGACTGGAGACGGGGCTGCCGAGGTGCTGGACTTATTGAACGATGATCTCAGCAGGAAGGCTGTTGCTGCGGAGCGGACGTTCCTGCGTACACTGGGTGGAGGCTGCAGGTCAGCTGTGGCGGCCCTGGCTCATATAGAGGATGGTAGACTGCATATGGATGCGATGGTGGGGGGATTGATTTCTGGTAAAATCATCAGGGTACAACTGGATGGCTCACCGCAGGAACCCGAGGCGCTAGGACGCCTCGTCGCCGATAGAATTCTGGAGATGGGCGGTATGGATTTGATCGAGGAGGTACAGGGGCCTACGATATGGTAACAGGCAAGGTTTATTTAGTCGGTGCCGGTCCCGGCGATCCCGAGCTCCTGACACTCAAAGGGGCAATGTGCCTGGCCGAGGCAGAGGTTGTTGTCTATGACCGGCTCGTGGATGAACAGATACTTCAGAATGTATCCGCGAGCGAAGAGATGATCTATGTTGGTAAAAGTGCGGACCAGCATACGCTCAGCCAGAGCGAGATAAACCAGCTTCTGGTGGACAAGGCGGGGGAGGGCAAGAAGGTGGTCAGGCTCAAAGGGGGCGATCCTTTCCTGCTGGGTCGAGGTGGTGAGGAGGCCGAAGCCTTGGTTCAGGCTGCTATTCCCTTTGAAGTTGTTCCGGGTGTCAGCGCCGCAACCGCTGTGCCGGCTTATGCGGGCATCCCTGTGACCCACCGCAGTATGGCGTCATCGATGGCGGTCATCACCGGCCATGAAGACCCGACTAAGGAAAGCTCGAGCATACACTGGGAGAAACTGGCAACTAGTGTTGATACTCTGGTTTTTCTGATGGGAGTTGGCCATCTGGGGCAGATAGCGGAGGAGTTGATCTCAAACGGCCGCTCGGCAGCGACCCCGGTGGCTGTAATCCGGAACGGCACCGGCCCTCACCAGCAGACTCTGGTGAGTACACTGGGGGAAGTAGCCGATGAAGCCGCTGCGGCCGGCTTTACACCCCCCGCGGTAATCGTTGTCGGCGACGTGGTTGGTCTGCGGGACAGGATTCGGTGGTATGACAACCAGCCGTTATTTGGCAAAGCAGTGCTCGTGACCCGGTCCAGACAGCAGGCAAGCACCTTGAGCCGGCTGCTTGCCCGTCATGGAGCCCTGCCCGTGGAGCTGCCGACAATACAGATAGAAGCCCTGGCTAATTCTCCGGAGATTGACCGGGCAATTGCCAGGCTGCCGGACTATGCCTGGCTTATATTCACCAGTGTCAACGGAGTTGACATTTTCTTCGATCGCTTGCGCCAGTTAGGGAAGGACAGCAGGACATTAAATGGTATTAAGCTGTGCGCCATCGGCCCGGCCACTGCTGAAGCTCTGGAGCGACATGGCCTGGTTGTCGATCTGGTCCCTCAGGAATACCGGGCTGAGGCCATAGCCGACAGCCTTCAGAGCATAGGAATTGCTGGCCAGAATATCCTTTTGCCCAGAGCGGAAGCTGCCCCACCTGAGCTTGTCACTAGGCTTACACAGCTCGGGGCCAGGGTGGACGAGATTGCCGTATATCGAACAGTCCCGCCTCGTGGGGCCTCAGGTGAAGGCAGGCAGAAGCTTATTGCGGGGGAGATCGATTTCACCACGTTCACCAGTTCTTCCACTGTCAGGCACTTAGTTACACTGCTTGGCTCGGAGTGGGAGGCGGTGAACCGGACCAAGGTGGCCTGCATTGGCCCCGTCACCGCCGCCGCCGCCGCCGACCTCGGGGTGCGCGTGGATATCGTAGCGGGGGAGCACACCATCCCCGGCTTGGTTCAAGCGATAATCGAGGATATCCAGAG
>CP070819.1:1654673-1658394 GCA_020344295.1 Dehalococcoidia bacterium
AGGGCCAACATACCAGTTGAATTCCGAACTCTCGAACTCCTCTCTGGCCTGTTCCAGTTTCTGATGGAGTCCTGAGTGTTGTATCGCAACGAAGGCCCCGGAGATGTATGAGCCTTCAAAGCGGGCCAATCGGCTCTTCTCCGGGATCTCGCCGAGCTGGACGTTGCCCCTGCTATGAGACAGCCTGGTCACGCTCCGAAACATGCAGGGCAATCCCAGCTTCTCCGATAGCTCAAATGCCCACTTAGTCATGTCCTTGGCCTCTTGGAAGGTCGCAGGCTCAACGAGCGGGAGGTCGGCGAACCGGGCAAAGTTACGGCTGTCCTGCTCGTTGGAACTCGATATCGCCGAGGGATCATCTGCCGCCACGAATACAAGACCACTCTTGATACCGCTCAGAACCATCGTCATCAGGAAGTCGGCGCATACATTGACCCCGTTCTGTTTCATGGCGACTATAGCCCTCAAACCGGCGAGTGAGGCTGCTGTAGCTGCTTCCAGGGAAACTATCTCGTTGGTGGACCATTCGACGTATAGGCCGAAGTGATCCGCCACACGGGCTAGGGACTCGGTGATCTCCGTGGATGGAGTGCCTGGATATGCGGAGCAGAAGTCAACCCCGGCTTCGATTGCTCCACGAGCAATGGCCTCGTTGCCCATCATAAGTACGCTTTTACCTGGCTGATTCATGGTTAGTGTTGACATCTCGATCTCCTAAAACAGGTTTCTCCTGTCGGTTTCGCTGAGGCGCATATACAACAGGTCTGACTCGTCACCCGTGCGCCTCACTATTTCCTCTATCGCCCTTCTCTTTTTGTTCAATGATGCCTCCCGCAGGTGGGCGAGCCTCGCCTCGTCCAGCGACTGAGTCTCGATTACTCCCTCAGCCTTTGCCCTGGCGACAAGCTGCTCTCCCAGCGGTGTGCGAACTATCAATGTGTTCCAGTCCTCCAACCCTTCGACCATACCTACTGAAATGTCGGCTAGCTCGGAGGTCATGTCGAAGCAGACGCTGCAGGTAGGCTTGATATATCCTCGTATCTCGTCCAGTGGAAATTCCACAACGCCGTTACCGGTATGTACAACCAGAACGTTGGCTGGTGGAGGGGGAATATCCAACCGGGTGATGGCTGTGGTCCCGAGCCTTCCCGAGAGGAACTCACGGAACCCTTTATACGACAGCGCCCAGGTACAGAAAAGCCCGACGGCGAGCTTAACCGCCTTGGCTCCGGTCTCGTGTTGTGAAGTCTGCATTTTCCTCAGAGCCAGGATCTGACAGGGTATGCCAACCACACCGATTGCTTCCCTCGGCTGTTTTGTCGCATTGTTCAGCTCCGCCAGCGTGGCAGAAGCTAGGTAATTCGAGCCGGCGCTTTCCAGCACCTGGGGGCCCGGTTCTGCCAGAGCTGATGTCGGCATGAGGCCTCTGTCAAAGGGTCTGGTCAGGACCGCGGAGCCTATTTCCCCGGAGTTAATGGCATAGGTCATGATGGCGGAAACGACCCCGCCGTACTGAGCACGGCGGCGGATCTCGCTGTCTCTGGCCTGCGCCATCTCGATGGAGATGTAGGACCCGAGGGAGGTCTCGGACGGCTCCCCGCCGCAGACGGTTCTATTCAAAGCGGAGATATCAGTGGGGGTGCGGGGGCAGAAATCGTAGCATTTCCCTTCAGCGATGCCGCAGGGTTCGATTACCGCGACCCTGTCGGTAACCACTTTTATATAGGGACAGATGTTCACGCACGCGCCACAACTTGTGCACAGACCTTCGTTGAGTACGTCTTTCTCCAGGTCTAATGAACCTTTACCTTCTCCCATCGATAACCCCTCCCTTATTACAGTTCCATCTCTTTCATGTCCGAAGCTGTGATAAGCTTTGGCTCAGTGAGCGCCTGCACTTCATCGGCTGTCCAGCCGGGCGCAACCTCCTTGAGAACCGGTCCCTCGGGTGTGACTTCGATTACGGCGAGATCGGTGACGATAAGGTCAACGCATTCCTTAGCTGTCAGAGGGTAAGAGCACTCCTCCACTATCTTGGGTCTTCCGTCCTTGGTAGTGTGCTCCATGGTTACAATCACCCTTTTGGAGCCTACGGCCAGGTCCATCCCGCCGCCAATAGTGCCCCCAAGGGCGTCGCCGCCGGAATTCCAGTTCGCCAGGTCACCCTTTCCCGAGACTTGAAGTCCGCCTAGAATCGCTACCAGGCGTCCACCCCTTATCATGTTAAACGAGGTCACGACATCGAAAATAGCCATTCCAGGCGCGGGGGTGAAAAACCTTGCTCCGGCATCTACATAGTGAAACTCCGCCCTGTCTATTTCGTCCTCCATCACCAGAGGCCCATAGCCAAGAGCGCCGTTCTCCGACTGGAAGATAACGCCCTCCGGTATATAGAGGGCGCAGAGATTTGGTATGCCGATTCCGAGATTGGCGTAGTCACCTGTCTTCAGCTCCTTGGCCGCTCTCATCGCAATTGTATCACGGTCCAGCCTACGCTTTTCTTCCTCAACCTGCGACAGGTCGTGGCTTTCATCAGCACATGCACTACGGAACAGCATCTTGCGCGCGATGTCGATATCGCCGAACTTGTTTATCATATACCTTTTCCTACTCTCCGTGCCCAGTCCGTCTTCGGGGATCTTAACTATGCGGTCGATGAATATCCCCGGAGTAACGATATGTTCAGCGTCGAACTCGCCCACATCTACGATCTCATCCACCTCGGCGATAGTAACCTTGGCCGCCATGGCCATCACTGGCTGGTCTGTTCGAAATGTCCCGCGGTATATAAGATTGCCCAGCTTGTCCGCCTTGTAGCCTCTGATAAATGCGTAATCGGGTTTTATCGGCTCCTCGAATATGTATTCCCGGCCATTGATAATCCGCTTCTCTTTCGATTCCGCCAGGAGAGTCCCAACCCCGACCGGATTGAAGAAGCCACCCAGGTTGGCGGCACCGGCGTACAGCCTGGAGGCCAGCGTGCCGTGAGTGCTGAGCTCTACCTCCATCCCCTGTTCGATGTATTCCTTAACGAAGGCACCTGCTCCCAACTGCCGCACTCCCAGCACCGGGGTTATCAGCTTCTTAATCTGGGGGAGCAGGTCGGTGGGCGTGGTAGCTTCCTCTTCCGTGAATGCGATCAAGGGGAAGAAATTGTGCGTGATAACGGTAAGGTTGCCTGTGCCTTTCCTCTTGAGTGCAGCTATCAGGTTCTGAGAGGTACCTGGTACTCCCCAGCACTCCATAGCGATAGAGGCGCCTTCGGGAATGTCGGCGACTGCCTCATCGAAGTTGTTGAATACTATGTTCAGCATTTATCGCTTGATTTCTGGTGACTCTTGAGTTATTCAATATAAAATAAGCGGAAATGGTTGTTATCGAACTCGGCTGATTTATAGCGTCGCCAATGCGGGAGCATTTGTGTATATAGACCCAGTCTCATTGCTAGCAGCCGGGGGCTTGTCAGCAATAGCATCTTAAGCCACACTGGTTTCGGTAGAAGTGTTCTAATGAATGATATCAGCGTGCGCGCAATTTTAGGCGGGCACCCTGACAGTATAACAGAATCAGGCAAATCTCTATTATGATTTATGGAACAATTACCGTATAAAAGCACCCTTTTCCCATCCGATGAGTTAACCTTCTTTGATCCACAGTGAATCGTAGTATCGGGAACATGTCTGTCGTGATTGTCATGGGCTATAACTGCCAAAGAAAATAC
>CP070819.1:1658494-1661492 GCA_020344295.1 Dehalococcoidia bacterium
TGATTCCGGTACTCACAGCAAGGAAAAGGCGATCTGGGCTTCCGCCGGTTACGATTATGAAGAGGTCCGAGAATCAGGTGGCTGGTATATCGAAGCAGGCAGCGGCATGGGCCCCACTCTGGTGATGGCACATGAGAAGAACGCCTACACGCTCAGCGATATCGGCACCTTCCTGTACTATCAGGGCGATCTGGCCCTGGTGCCTGTCGTGGACAGCGGCGATATCCTGCTAAACGTGTACTCGGTAATTGCCACTACGAATACCGATAAGACGGAAATGGCGAACAACCTAGTGGAGTTCCTAGTCTCTCAGGAGATCCAGGAGTTGATTGGGGAATACGGTGTTGAGGGATACGGTCGCCAACTGTTCACACCCTGCGCCGGCCAAGACTTGTAGACATCAATGTCAGAGATTATCGACTCATTCGTTACCGCGCTGGATATGATCTTCAGCGGGGACGCCGAGGTCTGGTCGATTACGGCCAGGACCCTGGCGATATCCCTTAGCGCCACCATTCTTGCTGCTCTGATCTCCATACCGATCGCCTGTCTCATTCATTTCAATAACTTCAGGGGCAAGGTGGCATTGGTCACCATACTGCAGACATTCTACGCCCTGCCCACGGTCCTCGTCGGCCTGCTGCTATACCAGTTTTTCTCGAGTTCGGGGCCGTTAGGATCGCTTGACATACTTTTTACTCCCACCCTGATGGTGATCGGACAGATGGTGCTGATTGCACCGCTCATGATAGGACTGACTATCTCCGCGCTCAGCGGGATCGGGCACGAAATCAGAGAGACTACTCTTACTCTGGGTGCAGGCCGGATTCAGATGGCAAGAACGGTATTGCTGGAAACACGATACGCTGTGCTCAGTGCTGTTCTCATAGGATTCGGACGGGCCATCTCTGAGGTCGGAGTGGCGATAATGATCGGCGGCAATATTGCGGGGTACACGAGAATACTTACCACAACTATAGCCCTGGAGACCAGTCAGGGAAATTTCGAATTATCGATGGCGCTGGGAATAATCCTGCTGGTGGTGGCTCTGGTAGTTATCATCACACCGAGCTGGATACAGTTTAGATCGAATCGATCGCTCAAGAGGTAGGCATGTTGCTGGAAATCAAGGGGATCAACCAGAGATTCGGCGACAACGATATACTCAAGGACATCAACATGGAGATCAAGCAGGGCGAGACCTTCGTTATTATCGGCCCCACTGGCTCCGGCAAGACGACCCTCCTGCGCTTGATAGGCCTTCTCGATAAACCGGTATCGGGCAGGATCTATTTTAAAGGGCAGGAAATGCCCGATTCGGCAAGAGCCAGGCTCGCCCTGCGCAGAAGAATGGCAATGGTCTCCCAGAAACCTGCGGTGTTCAATACAACTGTTTATAACAATGTAGCCTACGGCCTCAGAATCAGGAAGGAAAAAGGTGCCGGCCTGCGCGACAGGGTGACGAATGCCCTGGAGACTGTAGGACTCGCGGGATATGAGAAGCGGAATGCACGCAGTCTTTCGGGGGGGGAGACCCAGAGGGTGGCGCTGGCCAGGGCAATGGTGCTCCAACCCGAGCTGCTGCTGCTGGACGAGCCCACCGCCAACCTCGATCCGGGGTCAACAGCGAACGTGGAGAAGCTCATTGCACAGGTAATCCGGAAGCTGGATACAACGGTGATAATGACCACTCACGACATGTTTCAGGGGCAGCGCCTCGCCGAAAGGATGGGCGTGATCGTGGCCGGTGAGATGCAGCAGACCGGCAATCCCAGGGAGATATTCGGCCTGCCACAGAGCAGGGATATCGCGGAGTTTGTGGGTGTAGAGAACATACTGGAGGGCACTATCAAATCGAACGACGGCGGTGTTATCACAGTAGGTATTAACGGCGCTGAGATACAGGCGATATCCGATCTCGATCCGGGCGTAAATGTGTACGCGTGTATTCGACCGGAGGAGATAGTCCTGGCGAGAAAGACAGATAAAACCAGCGCCAGGAATACGTATGCTGCTGAGATAACGCGCATCGTGTCCTTCGCGCCGCTGGCCCATGTCCACATGGACTGCGGCTTCCCCCTGGTCGCCCTGATAACGGTGAAATCGGCGGAGGAGATGGGGCTGCAGATTGGAACACCTGTCTATGCCTACTTCAAGGCAACCGGTGTTCACATCATCCCAAGGTAAGGGGCAAACTACGTATCGCCCCTGCATCAATCCCCTAGTCCACGACGTTGATGATGGCTACGCCCCCGACAACGAGGGCCATGGATATCACCTTCAACGCCACGATGCCCCGGCTGAGGCGCTCATCCAGCTTGGCGGGAAGTAAGCGCCTCAGTAACACAACGTAGAGAAAGACGAAGAAGGGCCGGCTGCCCATTACGGTGGAGACCAGCGATACCGGCCCTCTCTCGATGGCCCAGAAAGACAGGATAATACCCGCTAAGGCAAGGGTCTCGTTGACACCTATTACACCCAGCGTCAGGTTTCTCCCCTCCATGTTTCTCAGCTCGGATATGACTGAAGGCCGCATCGAAAGCAGCAGGAACGTACCGCCGAGACAGATGGCGGTTATCGAATACATATTCCAGAACGGGACCGATTCCGAAGCGTACTTGGTGGCCACATTCGCCACCGCGAAGAGCAGGCCGGAGGCGAGGAGCATGCCGAAGGAGCGCCTCAGCCGGGTCCCCCACCCCTGGCCGCGCAGGGATATCAGCACTGCGCCGGCGACGGTCATGAAGATCGCCAGCCACTGTACAGCGGTAAGGGTTTCATCAAGCAGGGGTACAGCCAGTACAGCTACGAATACCGGATGAGCGTGAACCACCGGTATTATCCGAGACACCTCCTCTGTCTTCATCGCATAGAGCATCAGCAGTGCCGCTGATGTGCGGGCCATGGCCGACCCCGACCCTGCAGTGATCGAGGAGGAGATACGTTCCAAATTCGAGGTGGCCAAGAGGGGCGGCGGCTACATATACCACAGCGACCA
>CP070819.1:1661592-1666076 GCA_020344295.1 Dehalococcoidia bacterium
GTATTCCTTCTTCATAATCATACCTCCTTACTGTTACAGTTATTTTGAAAATCCACAAGGATTGAGAAAATGATTACTAGGCGTCTTTTCCGTAAATGTCCTTAAGTTTCGAGATCGCCTCATCGGCGTCCATACTATAGGGCCACCCCTGCGGTATGGTGCCGATTATCTCCTCTTCCTCCAGCCTCTTGATCTCGTCCGCGGTCATTCCGAGGATTTCCTTGAGAACATGCTCATTATCCAAGCCCAGTGTCGGCGCCGGCTTGCGTATTGAGATCGGCGTTTCGGAGAACTTTGCGGGAAATCCCGGGTAGGGATGTGTGCCGGTCACCGGCCGAGTGATGGTCTCATAGAACCCTCTTGCCTCCAAGTGTGCGTCGCTCAGGGTATCGGCATATGACAGCACCTGCGTTGCTGCTACACCGGCTGCCTGTAGGAGCTCCGTAACCTCATGTTTATCGCGCTGGCAGGTCCATTCTGTTATCAAAATGTCCAGATCATCATGGTTCTCACAGCGGCCTGCATTATCGGAGAACCTTGATTCGTGCGTCCACTGTGGATTACCGATAGCGTTACAGAACCTCGTCCACTCCTCCTCGGATGAAACCGTAATCGTGACCCATTGATCATCACCCTGGCAACGATATACACCATGAGGAGCGTTTACTGGATGCCGATTACCGCGGCGAGGCTGCAGCCTCTTGTTCATCGCGTACTCCATAATAGGGCCGCCCATGAACGTTGTGGCTGCCTCCATCTGAGACATATCGATACGCTGCCCCTCACCGGTTCGATGGCGATACTGTAGGGCAGTCATAACTGCCACAGCGCCCATCAATCCGGCTATAGGATCAGCGATATAGCCAGTCATCATGGGTTCCCCATCGGGATAGCCGCTGATAGTAGGCATGCCCGATACCATCTCAATATTGGGGCCATACGTAACATAGTTACGCCATGGGCCGGTTGTGCCAAACCCGGGCATGGATAACATGATCAGCCGAGGGTTGATCCCTTTTAGAACCTCATAGTGCAGGCCCCAGTTCTCCATCACCCGCGGGCTGAAATTCTCGGTAACGATATCGCTTATCTCCACCAGCCGCTTGAATATCTCCCTTCCCCGGGGGTTGTTGAGATTGAGCGTAATGCCATACTTGTTGCGGTTGGTTCCATTGAATGCAGCTGACCACTCATAGCCATCTGGAGTCGGCCACCCTCCAAGCAGCCTCAAATAATCAATACGTTGAATTGACTCGATCTTGATTACCTCAGCGCCCATGTCTGCCAGCAACATGCTGGCCATGGGCCCTGCCCAGTAGATGCAGGCATCGACCACTCTGATACCCCGCAACGGCAACGACGACAAGTTCATTCCCTCTAGATGACTGTGACCGGACATATCTAAATTACACCCTCCTCTTTCAACTCCCTTAGCTGCTCTTCACTGTATCCCAGGCGACCGCAGTAAATGTCCTCATTGTGTTCGCCCAGCAACGGAGCTCGCCCGGCCCGCCAGGGTGTTGCGGCCGGCTGGAATGGCGCTCCCGGATAGGGAAGCTTACCGACTGCGGGATGGTAGATATCGATAAAATACTCTCTGGCTTTATGTTGAGGCAAGTCGAATATCTGCTGAGCGTTGGGGACGACGGTTAAAGGCATTCTGAGTTCTTGTGCTGCGTGGAACACCTCCTCCATCCCTTTGTCTTTCAACCAGTCAACGATGATTTCCGTTATCTCATCACGGTGCTCCTCACGTGACAAGGGTGTCTCGTACTCGGGCTTGTCCCTCAACTCAGGCATTCCGAGGAGGACACACAGGGACTCCCACTGGACCTGGGTTGGTAGAAAGAAACCGATATAGCCGTCCTTACATGGCAATATACCCCAGGGGAAATGGATACCTGCCCTGCGTCTCACAAATCCCGCATAGGAAAAGACCAGCGTCATCGACGGCTGCATGGTATGAAGTGCCTCCCAGGCCGAAACATCCACATGCTGTCCAACTCCGGTCTCATCTCGATAATAAAGCGCCGAGAGCGCAACGAAAGTGCCATATAATCCGGCAACATACTCGGATACATTTGAGCCCATCTTCAGCGGCTCTCTGTCAGGATCACCACATTCATAGAGTATTCCGCTCAACCCCCAGATGTTGAGGTCTGTTGCCTGGAAGTCACGATAGGGGCCAGTTTGACCAAAGTTGGAGATCGATACTATCACCAGGCGAGGATTTATTGTCTTAAGCACTTCGTGGTCCAGCCCCAGCCCGGGCATAACCGAGGGGCTGAAATTCTCAACCACGATATCCGCCTCTTTCGCCAGATCCTTGAAGATCTGGGCCCCTTTAGCGCTCTTCAGATTAAGGGTGATCCCTCTTTTATTAGTATTCAAATACAGGAACAGCCCGCTGCTCTCGATATCAGGCCTGTCGTCGGGAAACGGCCCTGCCCCTCTGGCTGCATCTCCAACCTCAGGCATCTCAATCTTGATAACGTCGGCGCCATAGTCAGCCATAATCTTGGTACAGTAGGGGCCGGCAATATGGTGTGTCAGGTCAAGTACACAACACCCTGATAATGCTTGTACTGACATAAAACGCTCCTCTTACAGACAGCAGATGTCGCGGGTATCCAGACTAAACGAGTGTACTTTAAACGTGGAATGAGCGAGAAGTCGATAATACGCCCCTCGCGAAGCGTGGATGGACATCGTGCGAGTAAGGTACTACAACCCAGGGTCTTTTTCAAGTGTTTATGACAAACTTTGGATTAGTTTATTATTAACTTTCGATTAGTTTTTAAATCAGCAACCCAGTGGTGATGGACTATAGAGAATTATACGACGAGCAAGTATAAACAGAACGCTAAATGATAAGAACGCTACTAAGAAGCTGATGCAGCTATTCTATCGACGAGAGGATTGAGGCTTCTTCCTGCTTTTGTTTCAGCAGCTGTGCTACTTTCGCTATCGATTCCGGGCCAAGTGCTGCCAGGAGGTCGGCCAGTTCATCTAGGGAATAAAGCTCGTTTGCACCCAGCAACCCTTGCTTCATAGCCAAGATGACCGCCTGCGCCCGGTTGCGCGCTTTCATTTTAGCGCATGCACGGTGAAGGCATAGCTTCACAGTACTTGTTGATGTAAAGAGCGTTTCAGCTATCTCCTGATTGGTCAGGCCGCGGCCGACGAGAGCAAGCACCTCCCGCTCCCGATGGGTTAATACAGCATCCTGTTGCTCAGCCATGGCGTACAAGGTTGCAGCTCGTCAAATCAGATAACGGAACTTTAATTCGCGGCTTAATTTTTGTCAAGCAATAGAAAGACCCTTTGTTAAGACCCTTCTCTAGAATCTTTGTCCTGCCTGCCCACCCGCCCAAAGTTGTGTTACTAGGCTATCGCACCTGTAATCCTGTGGATTTGGGCGTAAGAATCAAAGGGGTAGGCGGTATAGATGGACTGGCGTCATTTCACATTCTATATTCTATTTCCTTTACGCTTATGGGAGTAAAATACTGACTTGCTGGGCCGGCTGATGTTATAATTTTCTTAGAACAGCTAAATTCGGAAAACAGGGGGCTATGTTGAAACTTGTTGATAACTTCTACGCATATCTGTGGCCTGGCGTATCCATGCATGAGATGCAAACCTATGGGAATAACAGCAACTCGTATCTTGTTGCGAATGCCCTCCCGCCGAACAAACATGTACTGGTTGATCCTGGCATGGTGACTAATGAAGCTCGACAGAATTGCCTGGAACGTCTGATATCTGAGATGGCAAAGGACGGGCTAAAGATCGAAGACGTAGGTTTGATAATGAATACTCATGCTCATCCCGACCACTATGGGGCATCTCAAGCGATCAAGGACATGAGCGGGGCACAGGTTGCTATCGGCAAGGGGGATGATGACTTCCTCAAACTGGGTAGAGGCGAGATGGCTCAAGTACTCAAGCAGATGGGATTCGAGTTTCCGGATATCAATCCCGACTTCTACCTCACGGAAGGTGAACTGCACCTCGGCCAAGACCTGACCGCCAGCATATTGCATACCCCAGGGCACTCACAGGGACATGTCAGTATCTACTGGCCCGATACAAAGGTATTCATGGGAGGAGACCTGATATTCTACGGCAGCACGGGACGGGTGGATATCCCCGGCGGAAGTGCACAACTGCTGAAAGAGAGCATAGAGCGGGTAGCCGAACTGGAGATCGAGTATTTGCTGACCGGCCATCAATACGGCAGTCCGGGAATCATCGTGGGGCAGGAGGATATACAGCGTAACTTCGACCTCATTAGAAGGCACATTTTCCCCTACCTATAATTACCCACGATTATATATAGTGAGTCCCTGTACTTGCCGCAAAATGTCCGAGGTATTTGCCAGATGCCAAAAGGAAACGACCGAATAAAGTGTGCGCTGGAGATCGCCATGGAAAAGGCTCAGAAGCTTGGCGATCTTTCGGAGGACGAAAAAAAACGTCAA
>CP070819.1:1666176-1672536 GCA_020344295.1 Dehalococcoidia bacterium
ACACATGCAAAAGCGGGTGGATTAATCCATGATGTATGACCCATGGTGCTTACCCCGAAGCCCCGGGATTGTCCACAATCGGCCGCACTGCTATAATGAATGCTGAAAGTTGCGCAAAGGAGGGCAAATGGCAGGAATTGCATCATATGGCGCCTACATACCTTTATACAGGATGAGCCGCCCCGAGATCCAGAAGGCATGGGATAGCATGATGCCTATACCCGGCGAGAAAGCCGTTGCCAGCTATGATGAAGACAGCATAACAATGGCAGTAGCTGCAGCCAGAGACTGCCTTACCGGCATCGATCTCGAGAAGATCGACCGGTTGTATTTTGCTTCGACCACCTCACCGTACAAGGAGAAACAAGCAGCCTCGATTGTGGCCGGCGCGCTGGGTCTGAGCAAGGATACATTGACCATAGACTTCGGAGGATCGCTGAGATCGGGAACAAATGCTCTCAGGGCAGCCGTAGACGCCGTCGAGGCGGGATCGGCCCAGGGTGTGCTGATTGCATGTGCGGAAACCAGACTAGGAGCACCCAACGGGGATAAGGAAATGTCTTTCGGCGATGGAGCCGCCGCCGTTCTGGTGTCGAACTCTGGAATCGCCGTTAATATAGAAGGCAGTGTTTCCGTATTCCAGGAATTTCACGACCAGTGGCGTTCGGACAAAGACCAATTCGTCCAGTTCTGGGAGGAGCGCTTCGTTCGCGAAGCCGGGTACCTTCGTGTCGTCCCCCCGACAGTCGCCATGGCCCTGCAGAAGAACAACCTTACGCCGGCTGACATCACGAAAGCCGCAATATATGCTCCCGATCCCAGGCTGCTGGGTATGGCAGGGGGTAAGATGGGCTTCGATCCCATGGCCCAGCTCCAGGACCCCCTGTACATGACCGTCGGTAATACCGGTTCGGCATTGCCTCTTATGATGCTGGTGGCATCCCTTGAGGATTCAAAGGCCGGGGATAAGCTTATGTGCGTCGGCTACGGCGATGGCTGCGATGTTTTCGTCATGACCGTGACCGATGGCATCGACAAGATCAAGGATAGACGCGGGATTAAGCGCCACCTGGAATCCAAGAGAATGCTCCCCAACTATCTTAAGTATGTGCAGTGGCGCGGGCTTATGGAGACCCAGGCACCTCCGCGCCCACCCATCAATCATATATCCGTGCCGGCACTCTGGCGGGATATGGACTGGGGTCTTGCTCTGCACGGTGTAAAGTGCAAGAGCTGTGGAACGCCGCAGTATCCCCCGCAACGGGTATGTGTTATCTGTCAGGCAATGGACAATTTCGAACCGTACAACTTCACTGAAAAGAAAGCTACAATCAATACCTTCTCTCATGATAACCTCGCCGCCAGTATCGACCCGCCGACCACAATTGCGGCTGTGGATTTCGAGGAAGGTGGAAGGATCATATTCAACATGGTCGATCGCGACCCAGACGACGTCAAGACCGGAATGCCGGTAGAGGTATCCTTCAGGAAGGTACACTTCTTCGAGAGCATTCACAACTATTGGTGGAAGTGCACACCAATAAGGTGCTAGAGTAGCAACATTATCGAACCGCCAGATTCAAGGAGGGTAAATGGGGAACGTCAAAGGTATTAGAGACAAGGTTGCCATCATAGGAATGGGCTGCACCAAGTTCGGTGAGCATTGGGATAAGAGCAAGAACGACCTGATCTTCGAAGCCACTAAGGAGGCCATCGAAGACGCAAAAATAGAGCCTAAAGACATAGAGGCAGCATGGGGAGGAACATGGGTATCGGGATTCGATGGACGTTGCCTGGCCGATCCCCTTAAGCTGCAGTATATCCCCGTAACGAGGGTGGAAAATGCCTGTGCTTCGGGGTCTGACGCCTTCAGAAACGCCTGCTACGCCGTAGCCTCAGGTGCCTATGATACCTGTCTGGCAGTTGGCTTCGAGAAGCTCAAAGATTCAGGTTACGCTGGCCTGCCCGATCAGCAGAGTCTGCCCAGTAACCGGTACCCGGACCGCACCGCCCCCGGGATGTTTGCTTTGATGGCTACCGTCTACTTTAACACATATGGTCTGTCTCCGGACGAGGGCAAACGAATGATCGGTATGGTCTCAGTTAAGAGCCACCACAACGGCACCCTCAATCCCAAGGCGCACCTGAAAAGAGAGGTGACCATAGAGCAGGTGATGAATGCACCGATAGTAGCATGGCCACTGGGGCTCTTCGACTGCTGCGGCGTAAGCGACGGTGCAGCAGCAGCTATTATAGTCCCCGCCGATAAAGCTAAGGACTATAGAGCAGACCCTGTATATGTTAAAGCACTGCAGATATCCGTCTGTCCCAGTGAGGGTGTGCTGAGATCGGACTATAACTTTACCCAGGTAAAAGCGACCGTGCGCGCCGGCGAAGCAGCCTACGCTGAAGCGGGTATAACGAACCCCCGTGAGGAGATAAGCATGGCTGAGCTTCACGACTGCTTCAGCATCACAGAGGCCGTCACCTGCGAGGACCTTCAGTTCAGCCCCAGAGGTAAGGTGAAAGACGATATCGAGTCAGGGTTCTTCGATCTGACGGGCGGTCTGCCGGTACAGCCCGACGGTGGTCTGAAATCGTTCGGGCACCCCATCGGCGCCAGTGGCCTGAGGATGCTGTATGAGATGTACCTTCAGCTCCAGGGCAGGGCGGACAAGCGGCAACTACAGGACCCGAAGCTGGGACTGACCCACAATCTGGGTGGGATTCCGGTTAGCAACACAGTCAGTGTACTGATAATAGGCCTTTAATCACCGTTAATATTGATGGATTGGACGGCCTGTCCGGACCATATCACCGGACAGGCCTGTTCTCTTCTACGCAGGCTCCGAAGCTGGATACAGACCTGCACTTGACGGAATCGCTTGCGCTGTTATAATCATATATTGTTCGCGTACAACATGAGAGTCATTGCGGGCAAGGCAAAGGGACACGGTTTGAAAACTCTGCGAGGATCGGGCATACGTCCTACGTCCGATTTGCTTCGTGGAGCGATTTTTTCTATGCTGGAGTCTGTAGCTACCGACTGGACAAGAGTGCTGGACCTCTACGCGGGCACGGGAGCTTTAGGCATCGAAGCCCTGAGCCGAGGGGCTGGATGGGCGGATTTTGTGGAGAAAAAGCCAAGGTTCTGCGCTCTTATTAAAGAGAACCTGGAAAAAACCGGCTTTGCAGATAAGGGTACTGTTTATTGTATGAATGTAGCGAAGGTATTCTCGGTCCTAGACAAGGAATACGGCATACTTCTAATGGATCCGCCTTACACTGATCCGCTCGTGAATAGCACTGCAGAGAAACTGGCCTCTTCCCACCTAGTAGGCAGGGAATCGACAATGGTTATCGAGCATTCCCGGCGCGTACCGCTCGAAGAGAAATATGGCGCTTTTCACCAGATAAAAAACCTCCACCACGGCGACAGCTATGTTTCTATATATCAACATGTCGAAGGTGAACCTTGACAAACGCAATCTACCCTGGCAGCTTCGATCCCGTGACCAATGGACACCTGGACATAGTTGGCAGGGCGGCACCTCTCTTCGATGAACTTATCATCAGCGTCTACGACGTACCCCAGAAACAACTTATGTTCAGCGTTGAGGAGAGGGTTGAATTAATGAAAAAGGCGGTAGCCAATCTCGCTAATATTCGCGTGGTATCCTACAGCGGACTAACTATTGCCTTCGCGCGGGAGATGAATGCCCGGGTGATCGTGCGCGGCTTGAGGATGATCTCCGACTTCGAACGTGAGTTCGAGATGGCGCTGATGAATAAGAAGTTGGCGCCGGATATAGAACTGGTTTGCCTCATGACGAGCCTTGAGTACCAGTTTATCAGTTCCAGTTTGCTCAAGGAGGCCTGTCAACTGGGGGGTGATATAAGCAATCTTGTGCCCAAACACGTGGCGGATGCTTTGGTTGAGAAATTCGGTCTGGCTAATAAATAGTCAGGTATATTATTTATAATGATTTAGAAAAGCAGCACGGCCAATAGAGCTGCAAGGAGGAAAAAAGGATGGCCTTAAAGATCACGGACGAATGTATAAGTTGTGGAGCCTGTGAGCCTGACTGCCCTAACCAGGCAATAACTGAGGGAGATACTCTGTACGAGATAAGCCCGGATAGGTGCACCGAGTGTGTAGGCTCTTACGAGTCTTCCCGCTGCGTTGATCTCTGTCCTGTCGACTGCTGCGTCGCCGATCCGGCACACGATGAGAGTAAAGAGCAGTTACTCGAGAAGTGGAAAAAGCTGCACCCAGGTGAGGAACCGGCAGCGGGTACCTTCTAGCGATAAGATTGTTGTAGTATAAACCACAGACCAGAGTAGATTGTTGTTGAAGCCTTCCTGTTGAGGCCTGTACATAAGTCGAATCCCAGAGAGGCCCTGCCTGGGAGGCAGAGTATGGAGTAATGGCTGGGCTTGTTCATTAATCCAATTGAGCCTCAGTGGACAGTCCGGCCTTCGATCATATATTTTCTGCCTGCGCTCGACATCTGCTGAATGCCAGGAATGAGCCCTCGAGCCGCGACCGTGATATCACCACTTCCTACCTTTCTGATATAATACCCTTGACCCGGGAAGCACTCTTAAGCGTACCCATTCACTTACTTGCTTGTTGCCCGACCTCAGAATCGCTGGAGCCGTGATACAGTGTCATCTGAAAAACAGTTGCTACTCCTCTTCGACGGACACGCCCTGATCCACCGGGCTTTTCACGCCCTGCCTTCGCTATCCGTGACCAGGACCGGGGAGCCTACTGGCGCAGTCTACGGCTTTGCCAGCATGCTGCTCAAGGTAGTCGGCGATCTGCAGCCAACCCACTGGGCGATCGCCTTTGACAGTCCGTCACCTACATTCAGGCACACCCAGTTCGAAGATTATAAGGCACATCGACCTCCGGCCCCGGATGAGCTCAAGCGCCAGTTCGGGAGAATACGCGAGCTCGTAGAAGCATTTAATCTCCCGTCATTCGAGGTGGATGGCTACGAAGCAGATGACATCCTGGGTGCACTATCCAAACGGGCGAGCGACGAAGGAATCGACACCGTGATCGTTACGGGTGATACCGACACATTCCAGCTTGCCTCGCAACACGTCAGCGTTCTCACACCGCGCCCGGGGAAGACGTTCAGCGACACGATTACATACAACGAGTCGGCGGTTGAGCAGCGCTACGGGCTTCTCCCCGAGCAGCTCGTTGACCTGAAGGGACTGAAAGGCGATCCTTCTGATAACATCCCCGGTGTCCCCGGCATCGGTGAGAAAACAGCGACAAAACTTATTCAGCAGTTCAGGAGCATCGAGGGCATATACGAGCATATAGACGACGTGGCCCCGGAACGTATACAACAGCTTCTAAAGGATGGAGAGAGTCTGGCGAGGCAGAGCAAGGAGCTTGCTACCATCGTCACGGATGTGCCGATCGATTTCGACCTGACCTGCTGCCGCGTCGGTGATTACCAGCGGGAAAGGGTGGCCGAGCTGTTCCGCGAGCTGGAGTTCTCAAGTCTTCTTCCCAAGCTGCCTGAGAGTGTTGCCGGAGGGCAGGCAGCTTTACAGGCGGATACACGGGGAGGCCAGGAGGCGCTCGATTATAAGATAGTTGATACCGCCGAATCACTGAAGGAAGTCGTCGCCGCCCTGTCCCGGTGTGAATCGTTCGCCATCGACACGGAGACAACTGGGATCAATCCCAGGCAATCGGCACTGGTAGGCATTTCCCTGTCGGCGGAACCGGGGAAGGCCTGGTATGTGCCTGTCGGGCATTCAACAGGGGATCAACTCCCGTTGCCCCCGGTAGCCGCAGTCCTCGAGCCCCTGCTTGTAGACTCTAGGATAGTGAAGGTCGCCCACAACGGCAAGTACGATATGACCGTCCTCCTCAAACATGGAATGACGGTGGAGAATATGGGTTTCGACACTATGATCGCGGCCTATCTACTGGGCGAGAAAGCGCTCGGCCTCAAGCCCCTGGCCTTTTCCAAGCTCGGAATTGAGATGATGCCAATAGAAAACCTGATCGGCACGGGCGCTAAACAGCTCTCCATGGCATGGGTGGACATACTTAGAGTAGCCGATTACGCCTGTGCCGATGCCGACAATACCAACAGGCTGAGCGTACTACTTGAGGCGGAACTACGGGATCAGGAACTTTGGGATCTTTTCACCCAGGTCGAGATGCCCCTGCTTCCCGTGCTGCTGCGTATGGAGACTAACGGGGTAGCACTGGATACCTCCAGGCTGCGTGAGATTTCCTGGAGTATGGGAGAGAAGCTGGCAAGGCTGGAGAACGAGATATACGACTGTGTTGGACAGAGGTTTAACATTAACTCGACTCAGCAA
>CP070819.1:1672636-1675458 GCA_020344295.1 Dehalococcoidia bacterium
AAGAAAAATCGCCCACTGACAATTCTCGGGAATGGAAGGTGTCTCCTGATGAACATCTACTATCGGGAAACGATCTTCCATGCGAAGAGCCATGAATATGCGGGGCATCAAAGGGAAATGAAAAGCCATATGAAACTCATCGCCATGTCCAAAATAAGCAACTGCATCTTCCGGCCACTGATTGGCTTCAGCCAGTAACATACGGTTCTTATATTTACTATCGATATGTTTCCGTAATTTCTTTACATATTCGTGTGTTTCGGGTAAATTCTCGCAGTTTGTACCTTCTCGTTCATATAGATAAGGTACCGCATCCACACGGAGGCCATCCACGCCAATTTTTAACCAGAAATCCATGACTTTGAGCATGGCCCGCTGAACCTGCGGATTATCATAGTTAAGATCAGGCTGATACGAATAGAAGCGGTGCCAGAAATATGCTTTTGCTACCGGATCAAGTGTCCAATTGGAAGACTCGAAGTCCTTAAAGATAATTCGTGCATCTTTGTATTTATCTGTCGTATCGCTCCATACATAGAATTCGCGCCATTTGGTACCCGGGCTGGATCTGCGCGAGCGTTGGAACCAGAGATGCTGGTCTGATGTGTGATTTAGAACAAGTTCGGTTATTACCCGCAAACCATGTTGATGCGCCTCTTCTACCAAGGTCTTGAAATCGCGCATGTCCCCGTAAGCCGGCTGTATGGCGGTAAAATCGGAGATATCATATCCATCATCCTTTAATGGGGAGGGATAGAATGGCAGTAACCAGATAGCTGTTACGCCCAGATCCTGAAGATAATCAAGTTTATCGATTAAACCCAGGATATCGCCTACACCATCAGCATCACTATCCGCAAAAGCACGTATATGCAACTCGTATATTATGGCATCCTGATACCACAGTGGTTCGTCGTCAAACGTAATTATTCTTTTCTTCCGCCTGGCCATAATCCTAGACTGAATATTGCTGCTGTTTTTTATCGCTAGTTACCCAGTAGACCACGTATATGTTCCGTAAGTTCCTTAGCACCTATAGGCTTGGTCAGCACACCGCTGGCTCCACTTTTAACGCTTTCCTGTTGTACTACAGGACTACGCTTAGGAGATAGTATAAGAAATGGAATTTCCATCTTTTTTAATTTATTGCACTCATCCCAGATATCTTGGTCAAAATCCGCAATGTCTATAAGAGCGGCCGATATTATTACTTCGGCTTTTTGAGTTAATCTATCCAGCTCCTTTCCACTTGAAATCGTATATACCTGATAGCCTTCTTTTCGAAGTTGCTGCTCCATCACATCTGCATCTTTTCGATTCCCCATAATGACCAAAATTGTTTGTTTCTTAGAGGGAATTTGAAACACCATGCGTACGCCAGAGATGGTTCCCGAAAGGGACTTTGCTACGGAACTTACAACTGCTTCCCCAAACTCCCCCGCTGCTTCAACAGCCCCTGATGCCGCTGCTGAGGCAGCGTCTTCGGCCTTCAAACCAGCCTGCTTGCCAGCTTCTATAGCCCCTTCAACAGCCTTTCTGGCGACAACAGCAACATCACCTCCCACTTCGCTCGTACCTTTTATCGCCGATCTAACTGTGTATTTAAGAATGCTTGACGTAACCTCGGTTACTTCACCTATCCCTTCTATTGTGCCCATTACCGCGCCTTTAGCAATAGAACCAAGATCACTGCCGGCATCGCTCCCTGCCCGTATGGCTCCTTCAACGGCATCTTGTGCAACTTGCTGCGCTTCAGCCCTTTTCCCTCTGACAGAACGCAGTGAGTTTTGTGTAATATCACGAGTTACCTGTACCGTCGTACCAATAACATCTCTCGCGTCCTTGATCTGCTTATGTAGAGTATCACTGATAAGCTTACCTACTCTAATTACTGGCATTGACTTACTCCAATTTCGGGAAGTGTTGGTATATTCGCTTCGATAATCGATATAAATAATATAAATTGACCATTATTTATATCATAAATAGTAATCGAAATCCCGTTCATCACGGACTTTTTTCCGAACAAGGAACATATGCCCCGGGCAGATGTGCGGGTTAAGCTCTACATAATTCCTTGGGCCATTCCATATATACCCGGCATTACTAAGGAGATCATAAACCTGAAATGGCTGCTGCTCGGGGATTCCCAGCAGTGACAATGGCAAATCCACCCATCCCGTCTGCGTGTGGTGTGGATCAAGATTCACCACCACTACAATTACATTGGACAGGTCTTTCGTTTTCTTGCTATAGCATATTAATTGTTCATTGCTAACCGTATGAAAGTCGAGGCTCTCATTGCTGTGGAGAGCGGGATTATTCACTCTTATCCGGTTTACCCTTGCTATGAAATCCTTAAGACTGTCGTCCCTATCGATAGGCCAGTGCTTTATCTCATACTTCTCGGAGTTCAGGTATTCCTCACTGCCCGGTTCGCGCGGCGTGTTCTCACAAAGTTCGAAAGCTGGTCCGTAAATACCGTAGCTCGCCGCCAGTGTTGCTGCAAGTATTAGCCTGGTCATGAATGCAGGGTGACCGCCGCTCTGAAGGTACTCGGTCAATATGTCCGGGGTATTGGTCCAGACATTTGGCCTGAAGAACTCATGCACATCTGTCCTTGTGAGTTCTGTAAAGTACTGTGTCAGCTCCCATTTAGTATTACGCCAGGTGAAATACGTGTACGACTGGTTGTAACCCAGCTTTGCCAAGCGGTACATGATCTTCGGACGGGTAAAGGCTTCAGCGAGAAATACAACATCCGGATAGTCCTTCCTAATCTCGGCGATTATCCACTCCCAGAATGGGAACGGCTTGGTGTG
>CP070819.1:1675558-1680859 GCA_020344295.1 Dehalococcoidia bacterium
GATCCAGATAGGTGGGGATCGCAATACCGAAACAGGGTATAGCGATTTCACCCTTAAGCAAACGGGTCCATTCCTCCGTATTATCATATGATTCATAGACAATTATCTCCGGTGCATCAATCCCCAGTGTTCGTGGGTCCATATCTACGCCGAGATAAACATAGAAAGCGGACAGGCTTATCTCCAGTTGATGACACATTTGAACGAAATCCCCAGGCAGATTATCCTCGCCTATCATGTTGAATAAAGTCGATCTGGCGGCAACATTCGATACGATCTTATCAGCCCTGATTCGCTTACCCTTGGCTGTTTCGATGCCTACAGCGGTATTATTATCTAAAATGATTTTATCTACGATGGCTCTATACTCGATTTCACCGCCGTATTCTTTAAGCACTCTAACCAGTACGTCGGGTATTGCCTGAATGCCGCCAAGCGGATAGTAATAGCCTCGAAGCTGCTCAGTAACCATAAGTGCGGAATAGTCTATTGCCGAGTTCTTCCACATAGGATTCCACAGATGCCAGTTAGCGCTGATCAGCGCTTTAAGTCTGATATCACTGACATAGGAATCCATTAACTCCTGAAAGGAACTATTTTTATACTGACTTAATCGAGCAGACAACGTTGGAAGCTGTCGGACATCTTCATATATGGATTTGATAGTGCTGAACAGCGTAGATATACCAGCTTTTTCCTGAGGGAACAGTTCTATCAATTTGCTGGGCAGCGATTCAAGGTCTCTGCTGCTGTCATAAGTTAAGTCGGGGAAGACGAACCTCTGGAATTGTTCTTTGAACTCGAGAGCATCCTCAATTTCCAGAGCGGCAAGAACGCGCTTGAATGCCCCGCTTTCTTTCCCTCCGGTTAGATGCAGAACGCCGGCATCGAATTTAAATCCGCCTCGTTTGAACGAGGAGCAACAACCCCCCGGCATATAGTGCTGTTCCAAAACCTTGACGTTCACACCATTCTTTGACAGATAGGCTGCGCATGTGAGACCGCCTATTCCCGCTCCAATGACAACTACGTCATATTCTTCATCGTAACGGGTATTCGCTGTTGTCACCTCACCCCCTATCCTCAGTCGATTTCCTTATATTATCATTCAATTACGGGCAAGCAATCTATATTCTTTGACCGATAAGGAATCCGGACGCCATGGCCTCCATGATCTTTCCCGGCTCCGCGCTGTCACCTATGTTATAGAGCTCCAGTACCTGTTCATCCAACTCTTGAACCAATTCGTTGTTGGCAGTAATACCAATGTTCGCAACAGTATCCGCCTCTATGAATTCACGCGAACTTGAACTCTCTACCTCCACTCCGTTATCCCTTATCTCTATTATCCTCGCGTTTTTGAGTATATGTGTACCTGCTTTCTTTAACCTGTCGAGAAATACCCATCTGTGTGTAATCTCAATATCCGAGCCAATACGGCTTGACTCTTCGATAATGGTCACCTGCTTTCCGCGTTCGTTCAGGGTATCCGCTAGTTCGCATCCGGCGAAATTACCACTGGTAACCACAACATTCTTTCCGAACGGGAAATTGAATCTGAGAAGCCACCTTATTAAGGAGGGCGAATAGAGATATCTTATAAAAAGAGCGGCAACAAAAGAGACCGTTTTTCTTGTTGATACACCACTTTCCATAGGTTGTCCACTGAATACTCTCTGGATATCAGTGCGGTCTAATATGATTCCTCTGTTTCTCATGGACATATGAGGCTGTGAAGTCGTACCACCGGTTGCCAATAATACAACATCAGGTTTTAATTTGCTCACCATAGATGGTGTAACCCTAGTATTTAACTTCAATTCAATGGGAAGTCCGCTAAGCACCCTTTTCATGTAGTTCAATAAAGGCACCAGTCTCTTATTTGTGATGGCTGCGATGAGAAGCGCACCGCCCAATCGCGTGTTTTGCTCGCACAATGTTACCTTATGACCTCTGAGCGATGCTATTCTGGCAGCTTCCATCCCACTGGGACCCCCACCGACAACCAGCACCTTCTTTTTATCTGCTGCCGCCTTTTCATAGGGAAACTCGGCTTCCCTGCCCACCCTCGCATTAACACTGCAGTAGATCGGTGGATCATCTACTCCTGAGATACATCGACAACAATTGATGCATGGCACTATATCGTCGAGCCGCCCTTCTCTCGCCTTATTCGGCAACTCCGGGTCAGCGACTAACGCGCGCGCCATGTAGACCATGTCCACTGATCCTTCAAATATCACTTTCTCCGCTACTAAAGGGTCTTGAATCTGAGTTCCCGCCGCAACTGGGATGTTTACGGCGCTTTTAACTCCCTCTGCAAGGTACACCCAGGCGCCTTGAGGCACCCACATTTGTATCATCGGCACCGAGGCATAGTGCCAGCCTGCCATTACATCGATCTGACAGACGCCCGCTGCTTCGAGCATACGAGCCATCACCTTTGTGTCTTCGAGGTCATAGCCCTTCGGTTCCATGAGATCGGCACCACTCAGCCTGCATGTAATGGGGAAATCACTGCCGGCCTTGTTTTTAATATCATCGATGATTTCGAGGAGAAGCCTCATTCTGTTTTCCAGACTTCCGCCGTATTCATCCTCCCGCTTATTTGTAAGTGGTGACAGAAACTGGGAGATGATATAGCTGACCGACGCAATTATCTCGACGGCATCGAATCCGCACTGTCTGGCCCTATTTGCGCAATCTCCAAAGGTATCAACAATATGATGTATTTCCTCTACAGTTAGAGCTTTGGGCATTGTTCTTTCGTGTGGCCCACCCAGGCGGAAAGCCGAACCGGGCTGTCCGGTGGGCGTTATGCCGGAGGGACTGATGAATTCTATCGGGCCGTTATCGAAAGCCCAGCTATAACCGACTCCAATCTGGGCATAAACCTTAGCCCCATTGTCGTGAACTACATCTGCCAACTCACTGAGCCCGGGAATAAAACTGTCATCATATATCCCGAAAAGCGGTCCGCGGTCGAGCCTTGTCGTGCTGCAGCTTATTCCTATCAAACCAACGCCACCTTTCGCCCTCGCAGCATAGAATGCTTTCGTCTGCTCAGACACCTTGGCATCCTCTTCAAAGGTAATACCCATCGCTGGCAGCTTTATTCGGTTCTTTAACTCGATACCACCGATATTGATGGGCTCGAATAACCTGATTAGACGTTTTGCCATTGGATTCCCACTCTATTACTCCATTGTAATATAAAGCAGAATGGAAGTATCTGTTACAGTTAGAATGCTTGTAGCATAACTACCAGAGCGAGGTAGCTATCTGCCCTTAAATTGCGGTGGTCTTCTCTCAAAAAACGATGCGACCCCTTCCTTGAAATCCTCTGTCTGAAAGCAAATGCGCTGAGCCAGACTTTCATAGTCGAGCTGGGATTCCAGATCGTTGTCAATCCCTTTGTAGACGCCGCGCTTGATAAGATCGATGGGAACTGATGGGCCCTTTGCAATTCTCATTGCCAGATCCCTGGTCGCATTCATCAGTTCATCATGCGGCACAATCTTGTTCACAATTCCCAGTCTCTCCGCTTCTCTGGCATCGATGGTGTCACCCATCATCATTAGCTCAAGGGCCTTTGAGGCACCAACTATTCGCGTCAGATAATAGGTAGCCCCGCCGTCGGGCATAAGCCCCCTCTTGATAAAGACCATGCTGAATCTGGCTTTCTCGGACGCTATTCTGAAGTCGCAGGCTAGGGCCAGCGAGTATGTCGTCCCGGCTGTGATACCAGGTATCGCAGCGATCGTGGGTTTAGGGAAGTACCGTACCGGCAGTATCCACCAGCCAAAGGGGCGCTTCAGAATATACGGCTCAATGGGACCGCTGTAGTCGGCGGTCAATTCGCCACTATCTGCGCCGGAGCTGAAAGCTTCTCCAGCACCAGTAATGATCAATGCCTTCACGCCATCGTCATAGCGCAACTCGGTAGCGATCCGGAGCACCTCGGTCCTCATCGCATCGGTAACAGCGTTGAGCCTCTCGGGACGGTGAAAGGTAATAGTAGCGATACCCTCTTCCTTCGTAAAGAGCACTCCTTCTACTGCCATTGCCTACCTCCGCGTGAGGGTATAATGTATTCGACCTCTTAGACGAAACGAAACAGCTATCTCCCTAACAGCATCCTGGCGATGATCATCTTCTGCATCTGCGGCGTGCCATCGCCCATCTGGAAACCGACAACATCCCTCAGGCGTTGTGAGATGGGGTGCTCCGTGCTGTAGGCTGGATGCCCGACGATCACCATGCAGTCTTTGATGGCCTGAATCGACACTTCAACACTGTACCACTTGGCCATCGAGCATTCTGTGATGTATGGACTCTCCTGGTCTTTGAGCGACAGTACACGGTAGCACAACAACCTCGCTGCCTCGATCCTCGTGTAGTGCTCGGCAATGAGAAACGATACTCCCTGATAGCGGGAGATGGGCTGACCGAAGGCTATCCGTTCCTTGGACCATGCAATAGCTTCCTCAAGCGACGCCTGAGCCCGGCATAAACACGTCAAGGCTGTGATAACCCGGAGCCAGTCAAGCGTGCTCATTATCATATAGAAACCGGTGTTCTCCTCGCCCTCGCGGTTCTTGGCGGGAACTCGTACCTCATCGAACACTGCTATACTGGGTACTAAGTTAGGATTCCCCATCCATGGCAGGTGTGATTTCGTTATGCCTGGGAGATCCAGAGGCACCCAGAACATGCTTATACCTTTGAATCCAGCTTCGGGATCGGTTTTAACCGATATAGAGGCTACGTCGGCTATCATTGCGAAGGGTATGGGGAATTTCTCCCCACTGATGATGTAGTCATCACCGTCTCGCACAGCCTTAGTTGTTATACTTGCAGCGTCTGAGCCGGCGGCTGCCTCTGTGAAACCGAAGGCGTGCCTCCGCTCCCGCTTGATCAAAGGTGGGAACCATTCATCCTGTACCTCCTCAGGAAGCGTCTCCAAAAGTGCACTTGTCGCCTGCATGGCCCCAACCGTTTCCACATAGGGATCCACCTTTGCCGACTCCTCGAAGATGATGCCCAAAGACACAGCATCGATCTGCTGCCCTCCGTACTTAGCCGGTACATTGAGGGCCGTCCAACCCATATCGACTATCTTTTTATCTATCTCCGGTAGGGCCTCATACAGCTCCATGGGCCCCATTTTGCATCGCTCCAGAGCACCAGGAGCCAGCTCTTTCTGGGCGAATTTCTTCACCTGCTGGCGAAGCATTTCCTGTGCCTCGGTAAATACAAATCCTCCCATTCTCTACCTCTCCTCCCTGCATGGGATTCGAA
>CP070819.1:1680959-1684675 GCA_020344295.1 Dehalococcoidia bacterium
AGAGACTGGCGCAAAGCTACATTCACGCTTCTGAAGCCCTCACCTACAGGTGTGGTCACCGGGCCCTTAAGCGCCACTCTGTTCTGCTTGATAGACTGAAGAACTCCATCAGGTAGAGGTGTGCCATATTTATCCAGCGTAGCTTCCCCGACCTGCTGGATATCCCAGCCTATCGCCACGCCGGTGGCATCGAGGACCTTCAGCGTGGCTTCGGTGATCTCAGGGCCAATCCCATCGCCTGGGATCAGCGTCACACGATGAGTCACACTAACTCTCCACTATGTGAATGCAGCCCGAGTCGTAGTCGGTCGTACTTTAACTTATATTCGGTAATCGCCATATTTATTAATATATGGAACAAGCCCGCCTTCATTCAGAATGTCGAGCATCACCACCGGTATCTTATTGAAAGATATCTGCACGCCGTTGGAGAGGTCATTTATGATGCTCGATTCAAGATCGACTTCAAGATCATCCCCATCGCTAATACGGTCTGTATCGCAGATAAGAACCGGCAGCCCTACATTTATGGCGTTCCTGAAGAAAATGCGCGCGGCCGATTTAGCCAGGACAGCGCTTACACCCGCAAGTTTGATGATTATAGGAGCATGCTCCCGGCTTGAGCCCAAGCCAAAGTTCTTCCCCGCTACTACGAAGTCGCCCTTTCTCACCCTCGAAATGAATGATGAGTCAACATCCTCAAAGGCATGCGTTGCCAACTCGGTCAGGTTGCTCCGGAGATAGTTATATCTTCCGGGCTGGATATGGTCAGTGGAGATACTGTCACCATATTTTAAAGCTTTACCTCGCAACATCTATATAACCTCACGGGGATCCGTTATTTCGCCACGCAGGGCGGATGCGGCGGCAGTAGCAGGACTAGACAGATATATAAATGAATTGGGATTGCCCATCCTGCCCCTGAAATTGCGGTTGGCGGTGGAGATACAGACCTCGCCGTCAGCCAGTATCCCCTGGTGCATTCCTACACAGCCTGCACAGCCCGGCGGGAGAATAACAGCCCCGGCCTCAATTAAGGTCTGAACGTAACCGGCTTTGACCGCATCGAGAAGGACCTTCCGTGAAGCAGGGGTTACCAGCAGCCTAGTATCATGGTGACAGGTCTTACCCCGCAGCATATCGGCTGCAATCTGAAGGTCATCAAGGCGACCGTTAGTACAGGTACCGATGAAAACCTGCTGTACCGTGGTGCCTTTTACCTCTGTAACCGGAGCAGTGTTATCCACAGCGTGTGGTTTCGCCACCATAGGCTCCAGCGCTGCAGCATCGATCTCGATAACCCGGTCATAACCAGCATCGGCATCAGGCTGAAGCGGCCGATAGCACTCACCACGCCCCTGTGCCTCCAGGCAGCCCCTCGTCGTCTCATCGGCAGGGAAAAGCCCTGTCTTGGCACCGGCCTCCACCGCCATGTTAGCGATAGTAATCCGTTGGGATACCGTCATACCCTCTATAGTTTCACCACAGAACTCGAGGGACATGTAGGTAGCCCCGTCAGCACCTATGCTTCCGATCAGGTGAAGTACTAAATCCTTGGCCGATACACCGTTTTGCATACGACCGTTTACTATAACCTTTATACTACTCGGTACGCGTAGCCAGGTCTTACCCAGGCCGAGGGCAACAGCAACGTCAGTCGATCCCATCCCCGGGGAGAAGGCTCCCAGAGCACCCGCTGAAACGGTATGTGAATCCGCTCCTACTATCACGTCACCGGGCCTGGCATACGATTCCGCGATAACCTGATGACTGATGCCCTCACCGACGTCCGATAACCTCGCGCCCTTTTTCCTGGCGAAATCGCGGACAAGCAGGTGGTCGTTGGAAAGCTCTTTGGTCGGTGTGGGAGCGTTGTGGTCAAGGAAGAAGATTGTGGACTCTGGATGGGCCAGCTTAGCGAAGTTGCAGGCCTCGAATTGCCTTATCGCCAGTGGGGCGGTGCCATCCTGTGCAAATACAAGGTCAACCGGTATGATAACTATATCGCCAGCATGAAGGTCGGTCCCGGCCTTGTCACTCAGGATCTTCTCTGCCAGCGTTTTCCCCATAGGCCTGCATTATACTACATGCTACTTGGCAATCACCACGAGAACATCACCCTTTTTGACCGAAGCACCGGGTCCATAGTTTACGGATTTTATCACGCCATCCGCAGGAGAGGGGATAGCATTCTCCATCTTCATTGCTTCAAGCAAAACCACGATATCTCCAGATTTTACGCTATCCCCTTCTTTCACCTCATAGCGGATTACTGTACCGGGCATGGGAACCATGACGGCTACTTCTCCCTCAGCAACGGGCGCAGCCGCAGGAGCCGTGCCCGCAGCCTTTACGGGAGCTGGAGCAGCTTCAGGTCTGGGCACCGCTGGAGCAGCTTGCGACGGGGCACCGGCCACCGGGCCCGTCACTGACGCCGCACCGGTCGGCTCTACCTCTACCTTGTAATACTCATCCTCGACATAGACATTGAAAGTCCTGACCCCTGGCCCTTTTACAGGAATAACCTTCTCCACCTTCTCAACGAGTTTCCCTTCTTTTGCCTTCTTAATCAGCTCGTTCTCCCTCTCCACTTCCTCCAGTGTCTTGGGCTTCACGGAATCGGGCACAGGCTCGAGGCCGTACTTCCAGCGGAGATATCTCATCCCTGTCTGCGGATATAGAGCATAGATCAAGACATCGCCGATATCCTTGGCGATATTCTTGGTGGCATCCTTGGCTTTCTCCATCTCAGGTTCCAGCAGGTCAGCAGCGCGACAGGTGATGGGCTTCTCTCCCTTCTCGTATCCCTTGAGAATCGTCTTCTGCACCTCCGCATCGATAGGGGCCGGCGGCCTGCCATACATACCATAGACATAGTCCTTAACCTGTCCCGAGACCATCTTGTACCGTCCGAAAAGCACATTCTGGACAGCCTGTATGCCTACAATCTGGCTTGTCGGGGTCACCAGAGGCGGATAGCCAAGCTCCTTGCGAGTCCGGGGGAGTTCCTCATGAACCTCGTGCAGCCTGTCGAGAGCGTCCGCCTCCCTTAATTGAGACACGAGGTTTGTCGTCATACCGCCAGGGACCTGATGAGACAGCACAGCAGTATCGATCACCGACATCTTGCTGGTATCCAGGAAGTCACGATACTTAGGCCCGACATGCTCAAAGTACTCATCCAGCTTGAGGAGTGCCTTTAGATCAAGTCCGGTATCTCTCTCCGTTCCCTGCAGTGTGGCTACAATGGGCTCTATTGCCGGCTGAGAGGAACGAAGAGCATACGGCGCAAGACAGGTATCGATGATATCTACTCCAGCCTCGACCGCCTTAAGGCAGGTCATTGACGCCATCCCGCTGGTGTAGTGAGTATGGAGCTCTATGGGTATTTTTAACGCAGCTTTTAATGCCTTTACTAAATCGTAAGCATCAAAGGGCGAAAGAAGACCAGCCATGTCTTTGATACATAGACTGTGAGCCCCCATATCTTCAAAGATGCGAGCTTTCTTAACCCAGTAGTCAATCGTAAAAACAGGGCCTCCGATCTTGCTCTCCGTCAGTGAGAAGCTCAAACTCGCCTGAATATGCTTACCCGTCTCTTTTATCTCTCTGAAGGACGCCTCGCAGTTACGTTCATCATTCAGGGCATCGAAAACCCGGAATATATCGATACCAACTTCGGCAGATTGATGAACAAACGCTTTAACCACGTCGTC
>CP070819.1:1684775-1695175 GCA_020344295.1 Dehalococcoidia bacterium
AATTGGCAAACGCTATGGAATGCACGATGCCGTTGAGCTTGGGGTACTTCTTTGAGACATCCTGTGCCAGTTTTGTGATCTCATCTTCGCGTTCCACGTCACAAGTGTAAATGTCCGCGTCCGGGAAGAGTTTGGATACAGCTTCTTTATGCGCTGGGGACTGGACAACATAGACAACCTGTGCTCCCGCTTCATTAAGGACCTGACTGACGAAATAGGCGACGCTCTTCTTATTGGCCACGCCGAAGACAAGGAAGGTTTTACCTGAGATGTCCAGGAAGTCCATGTGATCCCCTTTCACTTACTACTTTAGATTGCAGCTTGTGCCATAGTGACACCGAACTCGACTGATACCGCCATCTTTCCTTCTACGGAGGCCTTGCCTTTCATGAAGAAGGCATTGCTCATCTGCTCCACTATCTCGACTTCCATCTCCAGCGTGGACCCCGGTCTGACTATATTCTTGAACTTGCCGTTGCTGATTCGGGTGAGTACCGGTGTACCCTCGCTGATATCAGTGATAATATTGGAAAGCAAGACCGCCCCGGTTTGAAAGATCGACTCGCAGATAAGTACGCCGGGCATGATCGGATTACCTGGGTAATGCCCCTCGAAAAAGGGTTCCGCAGGGCTTATCTCTTTCGTCGTTTTAATCGTCGTATCCGTTAACTCTACGATCTTGTCGACAAACAGAAAAGGTGGACGATGAGGTATCGAACTCAAGACATCTTTCATTTTACAGACCTCCAGTTACCTCTAGTGTAGCACCGTTGACATAGGCAGCTTCCTTGGTTGCCAGGAAAAGAACACAGGCGGCGACCTCCTCGGTCTTCCCGAATCTCTTCAAGGGGATCTGTTGTATGTAGGCGTTGCGCAGTTCCTCGGGAAGGTCTTGAATCAAATCGGTTGCGATGAATCCCGGTGAGACACAGTTAACCGTAATGCCGCGGCGGGCGACCTCCTTGGACAGTGATTTGGTCAGTGCAACCATGCCTGCCTTTGCCGCGGCGTAGTTGGCCTGTCCCTCAAATCCGAATTTGCCTGATGGTGATGTAATGCCGATAATCCGCCCGTATTTTTTTCGCATCATGCTCATCACCGCAAACTTACACATATAGAAAACGCCGTTCAGATTAACATCGATAACGTCATGCCACTCCGATTCTCTCATCATAGCCAGGACGGCGTCCTTACGAATACCGGCGTTATTGACAAGGATCTCGAAGCCCTCATATTTCTGGTCTACGTATTCAAAGAACTTCTCAACCTCTTCGTATTTGGACACGTCACAAATCTGGATATCGATTTTATCAGCGAACTCACTGGTATCCTGCTGGAACTGTTCTGTGGCGGGCTCATTTGAGGCGATAATGACCCGAGCGCCACCCTTCAGGAAACCCTCGACAATGCTTTTACCTATCCCCCTTACTCCTCCGGTTACGATAGCGGTCTGTCCCTCGAAATCGTACATCTGTTACCTCCTGCAAAATAAGATCAGGATCGTAGATACTTATCGACATCATTTGAGGCGATCACTCCGTAGTTGGCCGCACCCAGCCACCCTGACATGATGATCCCTACCGAGCCCGTATGAAAGAGACCGGGTATCTCATTGTTTAGACCCATGCTGATTTTCAATCCTTCGAATTTCGTGCCGAACGAAGCCCCGCGTTCATGGAGCGTGTATCTCTGGAATGTCCGGGGGGTAGCGGCCTCAGCGTAATCGATCTTCTCCCGTGCACCGGGTAGGTATTTATCGAGAGCTGCAATTGTGGATTCGATCAGTTCCTGTTTGGAGGCACGGTATTCTTCTTCTGGCAGGTATGCCCAATCTTCATAGTTTGCGTTTGTTGAAGCCACAATAGAGTACATCCCGGAGCCGGGGCGTGTTTCCGGGTAGTATATGGAGTAGGTACGGCTGGTAATATTCCTGCTGCGAAGCATTTCCGAGTCGAATTTCTCCGCAGTAGATGTGAAGAGCAAGTCCCCTATATAATCGATCTTCTCGCCCTTCCTGATGCCCATGTAAACCTGGCAACTGCTGTTGTTGAGACGCACCTTGTTGGTTTCATCGATGAAGCTCGCGGAAAAGTGCTGGTCACCGACGAGTCTATGGATGGTCGACAGCAGATTGCCATTAGAGACCGCGGCTCTGCATTTAATAGTCTGATCGTTGGCAATCACTCCTGAGACTCTACCGTCTTCGACGATTATTCTTTCCACCGGGCACCTGGTCCGAATATCAACGCCGTTCTTTATCAGCTCATCCTTCATCTTCCCAATAAATTGGTCAGTTCCGCCTTGAACGGTGTACACGCCCTTGCTCATGAAGTTTGAAAACACAATGCCATAGCTTATTGCCGGGTCATCGAGAGTCGATCCGTTAGCATATGTTATCGGCTCCATCAGCAGGCGGACGACGTCGTCGCGTCCGGGGAAGTACTTCTCGAACAGCTCCCTGGCCGTCATTGTCTGGTCGTCATAGTAGTTCATGTCTCTCGCTTCATTGAAGAAGCCTTCTATACTATCGGCCGGTACCTTTAACTGCTCCTTCAGGATACGAGTGAAATCGTCCCGGTCAAAGGTTGTTGTAAATGAGAACTGAGGGTTATCGAATCTTATGCCCTTGAGTTGGACGATCATATCAGCTATTTCAGGAGACCAGTATTTACGGCAGGTCTTAATCATTCCCACCGGGAAACCGTGCAGAGAGACATCGAAGATGTGTCCGCCCTTCCGCTTGAACCAAGCCGCCAATCCACCCAGCTGGTGGTGTTGTTCCAGAAGCAAGACCGAGTGGCCGCTTCTCGCCAGCATGTTGGCGCAGCTAAGTCCCGCCAATCCGCTGCCGATTACTACAGCATCACACTGAGGATTCAAGTCCTTCAAAGCATCACTCATAGATATCTTTCCCTTTAACTATCCCTTCTGCAGAACATGGAGATTTGCCATAGAGATCCCACTGAGCATCGCGCCCACTATCCCCAGAAATCCCTGATCCGTGCCGCACAGAAACAGGTTTTTCAGGTGAGTAACTCCTGTCTTGATCTTGTTGGGCGTACCATAGACGGCTCCATTCATGTGACCGGTATATCTATAAATCGTTTTAGGAGTGAAAACATCTGTATAGACGATATTTGGGCGGAAATCTGGCACGAATTTTACCACTTCATTGAGTGTGGTTTCAAGCCAGACGGTTTTCTGGGCCTGGTATTGTTCGGGCTCCAGGTTGTTCCAGAGGTCGAAGTTAGCCATGTTGGTTACTCTGATCATGGCTTCCGGCAAGGGCGAGTCGAAGTGGAAGTTATTCGGGCAGCAAATGACCCCGCTGGAAATATCGAGCAGATCATCCGGTTTCCTGTAGTCGAACCTGTCGGAGTTGTTAAAGAAGGTTATTGTCGTGTTGTATCCCATTCCGGCCAGTTCTCTGTCAAGGACCATGATGAACTCTACAAATGAGAGGCGACCTACATCATTTATAAATCTTGCAGGATCGTAGCCCGGCAACAGGCTCATCGTTTCGACGAAACCGGCAGATGACAGCACTTTATCCGCCGTCAACACCTCACCGTTATCCAGTGTCACCGATTCTGCCCTGTCATTAGAAACCTGGATACTCTGCACTTCCGACTTGAGCCTCAATTCACCGCCGCAATCCTTGTATTTCTTGACCAGCACATCAAGGATCTGCCGTACTCCCGCCTGTGGTCTGGCAAATCCCTCACAGAAGATGCTATTAAACATGATGACGAACTGGCCAAATTCCATGTCGTTTTCCTGGGCATTACCGTAATACATCAGCGGGCAGAAGATCATATCAATTAATACAGGATCGGAGAGGATCGAACCGACAACTTCGCGTGCCGATATCGGTTTTGCATCGAGGGCGAGGGCATCATATTCGGCAATCGTCTTGAGCAGCCTCTGGAAGTTATCTGCCTGCTTGGGGAAATTGTCCCTTATCTCCTGAGTAAAAAAGTTCAGGTCGTTGTTAAACCTGAGGGTTTTATCCGGGAAGCTGACAGCTGACATCCTTTGCTGGCAGAGACCGAAATCATCAGCTTGAATCTTGAGCTGACGCAGTAATTTAGGCAGTGGCGTCGATTTGGTGCCCTTGGGGACATAGTTGGTCATCGCGTGGAGGCCGACGTCGAATTTATGCCCGTCCCGGCTATAAAATGAGTTGAGCCCCCCGACCCGATGGTGTCTTTCGAGGATGCATACCTTCTTGTCGTAATATGCTAACCTGATTCCAGCGGCGAGGCCGGACATGCCGGCGCCGATAATTAGAACATCATATTTCATGGCTAAGCTCGGTCGAAAGATTGCTCCCCTATTTTACAAGGGGAGAAATAGATGTAAACCTTCGGGTTGTATGTTGAGTTTTAAATAAGCCCGCGTCCCTTGATCCGCCGATAGATTGTCGGATGGACGTTTTATTTCCTGATTCTAGGGAAATAATGGTTTCATTCCTACTGTACGTATCTTTTAACTACAATGACTGAATTAATGCCGACCATGCCGAATGAATTGTTCAAGATACAGTCAACCTTATCCACTTTAAGGGGTTTGTTTATCACCAGGTTCTTAACAGCACATTCGGGATCCAGATTGTCGATGTTAATTGTCTGGTGTACGATATGATCTTCGAACGACGGCAGGTTGCCCACCAGCTCCAAGGCGCCCGCTGCACCCATTGTATGGCCGATATAGCTTTTTGTGTTATTAATATAGGCATTGGAATTGCTTCCGAGGACCTGTTTAATCGCCTGACATTCCACTTTGTCCCCTTCAGGCGTACCGGTGGCGTGAGTGTTGATGATATCGATTTCTCCTGTCGACATACCGGCTTTCTTCAAAGCGAGATTAATACACTCGGCTTGTCTCTCGGCGTTAGGAAGGACATAATCGAACGCATCCGAGTTAATGGCGTATCCCACGATTTCGCCATATATCCTGGCGCCTCTCGCCAGAGCATCGCTCAATCTCTCCAGGATACAGACACATCCTCCTTCGGAAACAACAACGCCGTTCCGATCACGGTCAAAGGGGCGTGATGCCTTCCGTGGGTCGGTATGACTTGCCAATGCACGTTCATTCTTGAAGCTGGCAAAAATGCCGAAGGCGTGGATCACCTCTGAAACACCGCCGGCGAGTGCTAAATCTACTTCATCCAGACGCAGCATCTGCACGCCGTGTATAAGGCCAATATTGCCGGCAGCGCAAGCCCCGCCGAGTGTATAGTGGGGGCCAGTAATACCCATGTTCATGGTGACTTCGCCGGCAGGTTCGTTGGCCACACTCCTGGGACTGTGGTGGTGTGACCATACATCTATATCGTAATTGAATTGCTTTATATTGTAGATCTCCTTCTCGGTCTGCACATTACCGTGCTCGGTGATACCTAAATAGACCCCGATCCTCGATTTGTCCATGTCGTCTATATTCAGTTCAGCGTCAGCTAAAGCTTCGTGGGAGCAGTAGATAGCGAAAGAACCCGCTCTCGTTCCCCGGCGCAGTTCCTTCTTTGTCTGGTACTTTGATGTGTCGAAATCGCAGGCGCCGGCTATGACCTCACCCATATAGTGAGCATCGATCGTTCCTATCCCGGATTCGCCGGCCAGCAGGTTCTGCCTGAACTCTTGGAGATTGTTACCATTCGGTGCTGACAGGCCAATACCGGTTATAACGATCCTTGATTGGTTATTCATCATTTTGAAGCCATTCACCTCTATGGCTGTCCTACGATACTACCATTCCAGACCGAGCATTATACAGGATAGTCCGCTACCGATACCCAGCATTGTAACCTTATCACCAGCCTTAACGTGCCCCTCCTCAATTCCGACTGCTGTTGAAATGGGCAATGAGCACGCACCTACATTCCCTAGGTAATGTACGGTCGCAAATCCCTTGGATTTATCTAATTCAAGTGTGCGAAACACCATGTCCTGATGGATGGCACTGACCTGGTGGCTGAAGACCTTATCAACATCCCCGTTTTTCCATAAAAGTTCTTGCTGGAAGGCTTTCCAGGTCTCGGCTGCTAATCCCAGGCCGTTTGTCAGAATTCCCTCAAAGTCCGCCTGCATGTTGGGGTAATATGTGGAATCGAAAAAACAGGTATCAATTGGTATCCGGCACAAGTCCTTATGCTGAGAGGCCGTCCTGACAACGCCGCCCAGAAGTCTGTGCCCCGATGTCGACAGAGAGGAATGAGTCATTACCACTGCCACAGCTCCAGAGCCGAGGGTTAAAGAAGCAAACTGAGGTTTGAGCTTATCCCTGGTGATATCTGGATCGTTTAGAATGTCGTGAATTGTATTCTCCGTCATCCTTCTACTGCTTTCGCTACCAACCACAATCCCGGCTTTCACCTGGCCCAACTCGATCATGTTGGCCAGTGTTACCATGCCATTGATAAAACCGATACACGCATTCGATATGTCGAATGTAGTGGTTGAGCGAGGAAGATCTAGAGAGTCATGGACAACGAGAGCTGTTGCGGTCTCCAAGTAATCACGACAAACAGAAGTATGAAGAAGACACTCAATGTCTTCCTTGTTTATTCCTGAATCGGCTATAGCTTTCTCCGCTGCTTTTGTGCTTACCTGGCTGGGCCTGGTATCTTCACCCCAGAATCGCCGCTCGCGGATTCCCGTCATCATCTCGAATCGTCCGGGTGAGAGCTTCAGTTTCTCGTATACGGGCGCCAGTCTCTCTTCCAGGCTTAATGAGGTGATGATTGTATCCGGGATCTCATATGAGAACGATTCGACGCAAACCTTCTCATATCTCATTTCTGATAACCCTTAGCAAGGCGTTAATATATTTATGACCTATTCATCCGATGTTTTTCACCGGGCATAGATCTTGTGTCATCGATAGTACCATTATATACGAGTAATTAAGTACTATTACACTTCGTGTGCTATATGTCAACAGCATCGAATTAACAATTATTTACTTATCCTCCATTCATTGTTCATAAATAGGTAACTTCGTGTAGTGATAAGTGGACAAATCACATCGGACAGGAGCAATATAACTGAGGCAGTTATACCTGTCAGATTTCGCAGTGAAGCCGGTATGCCCCCGCTACCGCATTGTGGGACGGAGCAACGCATACTCATGCTCAATCAAAGATTACTCCCCTTGTGAAACAGGGGAGAAATTGTTGCAGGCTCTGGGAATATCTGCGATATGAATTCATGTTATGCAGTTTGCTTTATCGACATCAATAGGCTAGATGTCTTTCATCAGCGGCTCCAAATAGGCAACCGAGCTGTCCAATGTAGACAGTTTCATATAGTCGTCTTCCGGTACAGTGATACCGTAGCGCTTTCGCAGCTCCATTATGATGTCAAGGAAATCCATCGAGTCCATCTCGATCTGGTCCCTAATACGGACGTCCGGCTTGAGGTCACTAAGGTCTTCGTCGGGCACTATTTCATGGATGACCTCTAGAATCATGGCTTTGATTTCGTCTGCTTTCATGTGTGGTTCCCCTTCTGTTACAGTTATAATCGGGCCTTACTGTTATTCTGCATATCTCTTGACAATAAGGGCAGAATTGATGCCCAGCATTCCAAATGAATTGTTAAGGATATAATCGATTTTGTCAACCTTTCTGGGCTCGTTGATTACTAGGTTGAGCAGGGCGCAATCCGGGTCCAGGTTATCGACATTAATTGTCGGGTGGACCGTGTAGTCGTCGAAAGAAGGCAGGTTACCCACAAGTTCAAGAGTACCTGCTGCTCCCATGGTATGGCCGATATAGCTCTTGGTGTTGTTAATATAGGTATGTGAATTGTTGCCTAAGAGTTCCCGAATCGCTTGGCATTCTGCCTTATCGCCCTCAGGGGTTGCAGTCGCGTGGGTATTGATGATGTCAATCTCACTCGCTGAAATGCCTGCTTTTTTTAGGGCGAGATTCATACACTCTACCTGCCTCTGCGGATTTGGCAGAATATAGTCAAACGCATCTGAGTTAATAGAGTATCCGACGATTTCACCGTAGATAGTGGCCCCTCTGGCGATGGCATCATTCAATCTCTCCAGCACGCACAAACAGCCGCCTTCGGAAATCACGACGCCGTTTCGATCTTTATCGAATGGACGGGATGCTTTTGTGGGATCGGGATGGCTTGCCAATGCCCCTTCGTTCTTGAAAGCGGCGAAAACACCGAACGTATTGGGAGTTTCGGATACACCACCGGCCAGAGCGAAATCAACCTCATTTAGGATCAACATCTGCTGACCTTGAATAAGGCCGATATTGCCGGCGGCACACGCTGCCCCAAGTGTGTAATGGGGACCGGTGATGCCCATGTTCAAGGTGATTTCGCCGGCAGGACTGTTGGCTACCGTTCGTGGATTATGGTGGTGGGACCATATATCGATATTATAGTCGTATTGCTTGATGTTATATATTTCATGTTCGGTTTCGACGTTGCCGTGCTCGGTAATCCCAATATATATACCAATTCTCGATTTATCAACGGAATCGAGGTCCAGTTTCGCATCTTCAATGGCTTCATGGGCGCAGTAGACCGCTATCGACCCGGCTCGTGTACCTCGTCGTAGCTCTTTTTTCTTCTGGTGCTTCAGCGGATCGAAATTGCACACACCGGCTATGACTTCGCCCATGTAGTGTGTCTCAATTGTCCCCACTCCGGATTTGCCTGCAAGCAGATTCTGCCGAAATTCTGCGAGGTTGTTTCCAATGGGCGCTGTCAGACCAATTCCAGTTATTACAATTCTTGCTTCGTTTGGCATGCTGGTAACCGTATACAATGTATGCTTGTCTGGGATTCTGGTGCTACCACAATAGCCCCAGCATAATGGAGGACAACCCGCTGCCGGCGGCCATCAGCACAACCTTATCTCCAGGATCAATACGCCCCTGCTCGATTCCGATAGAGAGAGAAATAGGGAGGGAACAGGAACCAATGTTACCCAGATATACCAAGGTGGAGAAGCCAATAGATGCATCCATCTCCAGAGTACGGAATAGCAACTCGTGGTGGACGGCGCTCACCTGATGGCTGAAGATTTTATCAATTTCTGCTTTCTTCCAGCCTATCTCTCGCTCGAAGGCGTCCCATGTTTCATTCACCAGTCCCACGCCGTTCTTCAGGATTCCCTGGAAGTCCGCATGCATATTGGGATAAGAGGCTGGATCATAGAAACAGGTGTCAGCTTCCACGCGGCAGAGGCCGTTATGCTGTGAGGCTGTGCGTACTGCACCTCCCACTATCCTGTGGATGGACTTCGACAGTGACTGGTTAGTGAGTACCGCCGCTACTGCTCCCGATCCCAGGGTCATGGAGGCAAAGCCATCTTTAAGTTTTCCCCTGTCTACTTCGGGATCGTTTAAAAGTTCGTTGATTGTTGCATCAATAAGGCGTCTGCTGCTCTCCCCTCCGACTACAATCCCGGCCTTAACCTGGCCCAGCTCTATCATATTTGCCAGCGTGACCATGCCGTTTATGAAACCTATGCAGGCATTCGAGATGTCGAAGATCAATGCTGAAGGAGGGAGCCCCAGTGAATCATGAACTACAAAAGCTGTCGCCGGTTCGAGAAAATCGCGGCTGACGGAAGTATGGAGTAGGCATTCGATATCCTCTTTCGCAATTCCCGAATTGGCAATGGCCTTCTCTGCTGCTTTGGTGCTGGCCTGACTCGGTGGCATATCCTCAGGCCAGAGGCGCCGTTCGCGGATTCCGGTCATTATTTCAAGCCGCCCGTAGGAACGCTTGAGCTTCTTGTATACGGGCTCAAGTCGCTCCTCGAGAGCTACTGATGTAACAGCCGTCTCCGGGAGTTCGTACCCAAATGCCTCAATGCAGACTTTCTTGTATCGCATTTAGATGGTCCCTGTGCTAAATGGCTACCATATCCTGTACAGATTTATGGCTTGAGTGTCTTGTGCCTGTCATCTCTTGACAGTAACGTCGGTATGTGGAATCGTGTCTTGATGTTCGCCCAGTCCGCGGCGGACTCAGGTGGAATTATCCTGTCCGGTAAATATTTGTATACCCCTGAGATGACAGCGGAGACCTTCCTCGAACTTGCCACTGTATCCGGCACGTACTCATCGGCTGCAGTGATAAGAGAGGAACGCAACCTCGGCGGAAGTTTGTCAAGTCCGTTGATGATACCCTCGATTGCCCGTGGGGGAACGTGTTTATCGAGCGTATTCAAGTAAAAGAGGAGGAGCCTGTCAGGCACCAGTTTTTCCACCGCTTTTACTTCAAACGATATGACTTTCTTTGAGACAAACTTGGCCGGCTGTTCCAGGATTTCCTTTGTTTTGTCTAATATCATGCTAGCTCACCTCCGCACTAGCCTGCTCGGTCAACGGCCGTATCGGGGTGGTGTAAGAGTATCCAATA
>CP070819.1:1695275-1699298 GCA_020344295.1 Dehalococcoidia bacterium
CCGTCACCGAGGACTACGACAGGATAAGCATGCACGGCGTCCGGTCTGCCCTGCTGGAAAAGCAGGCGGAGTCCCTACGCCTGCCACTGGACAAAGTTTATATCACCAGAAATGCCTCCAATGAAGACTACGAAGCCCAGATGAGAGATAAGCTGCTGCAGTACCACAGCCGGGGTATACACTCAGTGGTCTTCGGAGACATTTTCCTTGAAGACTTGAGGAAATATCGTGAGGACAACCTGGCGCAAGCGGAGATGCAGGGAATCTTTCCTATATGGAAGCGGGATACCGCGGAACTGGCCCACACATTCATCGATCTGGGCTTCAAGGCGATAATAACATGTGTCGACTCCAATATTCTCGATAAGAGGTTTGTGGGACGGCTCTTCGATGAACGGTTCCTGTCCGAGCTCCCCGAAAATATCGATCCCTGCGGTGAGAATGGGGAGTTCCATTCGTTCGTCTATGACGGGCCGATATTCCGCGAGGGGATACCCTATAGAAAGGGAAAGATCGTTCTCAGGGATGAACGTTTCTACTTCTGCGATCTGATACGCGTATGATATTGCGAGGCCTTGATTAATGGTTAGAGCGTATTCCATCGACCTGAATACTGTAAATCAACTGGTCCTGCGCAAGCAGCATTTAACGGATGACACACGAATCGATAAGATAGTCCAGATAGCAAGGGATATCGGCGGCCTCCATGCCACCGAACCACTAACTCCATACCTTTCTTTATATGCCAGAACCCGTAATTTCAACAAAGATCACCTGGACGCTGAACTTCACATAAAACGAAGCCTGGCGAGCATTCGATACGTACGGAATACACTTTATATCCTGCCCAAAGATATGATCCCGATGGCGTTCGCCGCTACGAAGCAAATGGTGGAAAAGAACTCCCGAGGTTTTGCCGAATTCAGGGGCATATCACCAGAGGACTACGAGGCAACTTCAAGATCGATTCTGGATATACTCAGAGGAAAGGAGATGAGCATCTTCGAGATCAAGAAGGCCTTGAATACACATTTGAACGTCCCGGCGATTCTGAACTTGATGTGCGATCAGGGCATGCTGGTCAGGGGCCGACGCGAAAAAGGCTGGGAGGACAGAAACCACAAGTACTCGATTTTCAATGAGTACCTGCCTGATGTAGACCTCACCAATATAGAGGAAAGCGAAGCCAGGACATCACTGATTGAATACTATATACACTCATTCGGTCCCGTTACCATCAATGATATTGCCTGGTGGACTGGGTTGGGGAAAACGGAGGTGCGCCAGGCGATCGGGAGCAACCCCGGCGAAATGTTACATATAGAGATTTCCGGAGTTAAGAGCAACCTCATGTTGATGCGCTCGGATTGGAATATTTTGAATAACATGGGGACTTCGAACGTACCGGTGGTAAACTTGCTGCCCCGCCTCGATCCCTATCTTATGGGCTATAAAGAGCGACAGTGTTATCTGGACTCGGAGAACTATGAGATGGTCTTCGACCGGACGGGAAATGCCACATCCACAATCCTGGTTGATGGGAGAGTTGTAGGCGTGTGGGACTACGATAAGGGCGATATACCGCTGGTAAAAACATACCTGTTCGAAGAAATGGATGAGAGTGTACATAACAGAATACGTTCCGAGGCCCGGAAACTCGGCGAATTCATATCCGGCAAAGAGATCCAGCTAAGAGAATGCGACTCGATGGTCCCTCTGCCGCGCAGGACCGCCGGCGGATTCATGTCACCTCTCCGGGATTGTTAAGAGCCTGAAGAAGGCTTCAGCTAGAATGCGGATGATAGAATAATGGTATGTGGCTCTGTTCACATACAAAGGAATTGAAATGCCAATAAAAATCCTGGCTCCTGAGGTGGCGTCGAAGATCGCGGCGGGGGAGGTTGTGGAAAGGCCGGCGTCGGTGGTCAAGGAACTACTGGACAATGCGCTGGATGCTGGAGCCACCCAGATAGCTATCGAGGTGCAGGGGGGTGGTGTGCGGCTGATCAGGGTGGTGGATAACGGGATCGGGATACCCCCCGAGGAGGTAGACCTCGCCTTCGAGAGGTTCGCCACCAGCAAGGTGTCTACTGCCGAAGACCTCGAAAGCATCTCCAGTCTCGGCTTCAGGGGGGAGGCACTGCCCTCTATCGCCGCCGTGTCCGAGGTGACGATGGTAACGCGCAGCCAGGACGAGCTGGGCGGGATTTTTCTTAACATAAAAGATGGCGCCATCATGCAAAAGGCCAAACGCGGTTGCCCTACAGGAACCACGATAACCGTGCGCAGCCTGTTTCGTTCCTTCCCGGCCCGCCTCAAGTTCCTGAAGTCCACAGCCACGGAGAACGGGCATATTGGCCAGCTCGTAACACAATACAGCCTCGCTTACCCCGAGGTAAGATTCATCCTTGTCGTAGACGGGCGTACGACCTTTCGCTCGCCGGGCAGCGGCAGCCTGAGAGAGGTCCTGGGTGTAGTCTATGGAGCCGATACGGCGAAGTCGATGCTCCCCATAGATCATGGTGATGAACGCGAAGATTCGTTACGGCCCATGGTCACTGGTTTCGTCAGCCCCCCTTCCCTTACGCGCGCCACACGGGGCTACATGAGCTTCTTCGTTAACCGACGCTGGGTGCAGAGTCGGATGCTGACATACGCCCTGGAGGAGGGCTACCACGGCCTGTTGATGACAGGCAGGCACCCGATCGCGGTGATCAATATCGGAATGCCTCCCCAGGAGATGGACGTCAACGTCCACCCCGCGAAGAGCGAGGTTAAATTCCGCCATGAGCGCGAGGTCTTCGGTGCCGTGCAAAAGGCCGCCAGAAACACGCTGCTGGCGCAGGCACCCATGCCCACCCTTGGTACCCTGCAGCGCCCTCCAACCGCTCCGGCGCTCGCCACGGAGCCCCTCTTCATACCTGAACCCGGCGCTGAAGAAGCTGTAGTCCGCCAGCCACCTACCATGCCTGAGACAACTGAGCCCGTTGCAAGGTCACTACCGATCCTACGAGTAGTAGGCCAGATAGCCAACACCTACATCATCACGGAAGGGCCCGATGGGATATACATGATCGACCAGCACGCGGCGCACGAGCGCGTCCTGTTCGAGAGGATCCGTGACCAACGGCAGCGGAAGTCAGTTGAGATTCAGGGAATGCTCCAGCCGGTGCCCGTCGAGCTGACGGTACGACAGCAGGAGCTTCTGGAGCTGCAGGCGGAGGCTCTCGCCGACTACGGCTTCGATATCGAGCACTTTGGGGAGAGAACCTATCTGGTGAGGTCGGTGCCGGCCGTCCTGCAGGGGCGGAACGTGCCCCAATCGCTGACGGAGCTTCTCGATTTCCTCGGAGAGGGGGCGCAGAGCGAATGGGGCGAGGGGATAGCGGTATCGTTGGCCTGTCACAGCGCCGTATTAGCAGGGCAGGTATTAAGCCAGGAAGAGATGATAGACCTCGTAAGGCAGCTTGAGAATACGTCCCAGCCTAAGACCTGCCCCCACGGCAGACCAACCATGATCCACCTCAGCGCCGCTCAGCTCGAGAAGGGCTTTGGTAGAAGGTAGGATCGCTTACATCCTCAGGTAGCTGTGCGCGTAAAGCGTCTCGTTCTGCATAACCCTGATGGTCTTGATTATGTCGCTGATCTCAGGGTCGCTCATGTCCGCCCCGGTGGTATCGTACATCTCCATGGCCTCATACGCATCGTACAGGGCGACATATAGCTTGCCTTTCGCGGTGGATTCGTCCCGCGTCTCGACAATCCGTATCACTCCCATCAGATCGTCATCTAATGGATCGAGGATCGCGGAGTCGAGGCCGGCGCCCATCATCATGACACAGAATACCCGGTTCAAGGTGGGGCGGATTTCATCCGGGCAGGTGTTGGACACATTGGACATACCGCAGGTGGTCATGGGAGCCGGGTCGGTCATCTGCTTGAAAAACCTGACCGCGTTAAGGGTCTCCTGGGCCTGGTCCTGATTGCCGTTGACAGTCAATACCAGGGGATCGAGGAAAATCA
>CP070819.1:1699398-1703513 GCA_020344295.1 Dehalococcoidia bacterium
GAACGGCTGGCGGCGAAACTGGGAGATCCCGCCATCGCCCGGCATTGTGAATTGGAGAGACCGCAGCAGGAGCTCTTCCAGCAGATCGGCGGCCTGAGCCCCCAGTTCCTGGTCGACAAGACGTTTGAGAACTTCGACACCCGGGGGATGAACGCCGATGAAAAGGGACGGGAGAGCCTGGCAACAGCCTGGAGGGAGGCACGCCAGTTTGCCGATAAGCCTAAGGAATGGCTCGTCCTGCTGGGCACGCACGGATGCGGCAAGACTCACCTGGCGGCGGCCATATCCAACGTTATCCTGAAGGCCGGGAGGCCCGTCTTCTTCGCCGTTGTGCCCGAGCTCCTCGACCACCTGCGCTCGACCTTCAGCCCCGAGAGCAAGGTGACCTACGACCGGGTCTTCGAAGCCGTGAAGACGGCCCCGCTGCTGATACTGGACGACCTGGGCACCGTGAGCGGCACGCCGTGGGCCCAGGAGAAGCTGTACCAGGTGCTGAACTACCGGTATAACTCCCGGTTACCCACCGTTATAACGGTTGCGGGATTCCTCGAGGGCATAGAGGGACGGTTGGCCTCCCGCCTGAACGACCCAAAGGTCAGTAATCCAATACCGATAATTGCCCCCGACTACCGCCTCCAGAAACAGCCGCCGGACGGCTACAAACTACCACGGCAGCCCCGTAGAAGGGGCTGACCCAGCCCCCTCTCTAAAGCCCCAACTCCATGCTCGGTCAGCCCCTTTAGTCATAAGGCATCCGCAACTAATAGAGGTTCTGCTCAGTTCTCTGGATAATGTCGTCCTGCAAAGATTGACCAAGGTCTACCCAGTATGCGCTGTATCCAGCCACCCGTACCACCAGATCAGGGTACTTCTCAGGGTGTTCCTGCGCATCCAAGAGAGTTTCCCTGTCCACCACGTTGAACTGAATATGGTAGCACCCCAGGTCATACCAGGTTTTAAGATACTGGGCGAATTTCTGCTTGTTATCACCCTCCAGGAACTGGGGCATGAACTTCTGGTTCAGTAGCATTTCCTTCGCTCTCATTGGATCAAGCTTAGCTACAGAATTAAGAGTCGCCGTTGGGCCATTGGTATCTCTGCCCGCCATCGGCGAGCAGGTTCCATCAGCGAATGGCTCATTACTGAACCGGCCATCCGGTGTAGCCGGGCAACCGCGTCCGAATGAGTAGTAGCCGGAAGTGATCGCGCCCTGAGACCAGACCTCGGCGCCCCAGTAGTCCCTGTATTTGCGCAACTCCTCCTGCGAGGTCCAGTGCACCCACTGCGCCATAGCGTCCGCCTCGTCGTTATCATTCCCATACTTAGGCACACTGAGACACATCTGTCTCAATTCCTCTTGACCCTGCCAATTGCTGCGCAGCGCTTCCACGATCTCTGTCATGGTTACCTTCTTCTCGTCGAAAACCAGCTTTTTCAGTACCGTCAGAGAGTCAGCGACATTGATCGCGCCGATGGTCTGGAGTTCCGGTGAGTTATAAGTGCCATAAGCGGCGAAATCGGTCGACGACATTGCCCTCTCGATACAGCCATCGAGGTAGGGTGATAGGAGTGGTTTTTTTGCATACTGGCAACGCATTTCCTCACCGATCATGTGGAGCTGAATAAGCTTGTCCATCAGGAACCTGAGTTGGATGAGGTAGGCCTCTTTGACATCGTCAATGCTTTGAAACGTAGTCGGATCACCGGTGTGTGCCCCCAATTGCCTGCCGGTAAATGTATCGAATCCATCTTTCAAGGCAAGATCGAGCACTTTGCCGTAGGAAAAATAACCCATACTTACATTACCTGCACGCATGTTGGCACTAGGCATCGAGCGTGAAATGCAGGACGGGCAGACCCAATCCCAGACCTCGTTTTCCGGAACCCCCCGCCGGATGAACATATTGTACGCCTGCGTATCGCTGATAAATGCGGGGAAACCCAGGCCGGTGCGGATGCAGTCTGTAGCCTTGGAGATAAACTGAGGATCGATATTAGGATGGTAGCGGACTACCTGCGTCGGCTGTATGGTGTGGACATTCATCGATGCTTCCAGCGCCAGGTACGAGAGGTCATTGGTTGCATCCTCCCCATTCTCAAGGACTCCGCCCAACGTGAAGGTCTGGAACTGCGTTGAGCCGACCGACAGTATCTCGGTTTCTACCGGCCGAACGCTGCTGATTCCCTCGATCTTCACGTAGAGGCACTCAATCAACTCCAGTGCCTGTTCACGGGTGATTCTCCCCTCATCCAAATCACTCTTGAAATACGGATAGAACAGCGTGTCGAACCGAACAGAGCATCCGTAGGCGCGGCTTATTACCACAGCCTGAAGCATGTGGAAGAGGAAGAACGACTGCAGGGCCTCGTGGAAAGTACGAGCCGGCTCGGCCGGCACCTGGGTGCACACCTCAGCGATTTGTTCCAACTCCTTTTTCCTTTGATGGTCCTGTTCTTTCCCGGCCAGCTCGAGGGCGTGCTGTGCATAGCGCCTGCCGAAACGGGCGAAGGCCTCATTGGCGATAATCATCCCCCGCAGATTTGCTACCTGGTCTGCATATTCTTTCGGAGTTTTCCCCCTGGGCCCCTGCCTCTTGATCTCCTCTAGCCTGTCCCTGCACATCTGCACGATCCCGTTTGCTCCGTGACGGAGCAAACCGGGGAATCCTGTGGTCACGCCGGGGTCTGACTCGTAGATCTCGCAGGAGACGAACGCCCCGTTGAACTCCGTGTAGCCCTCCAACTCCGGCCCCGCAAGGTTCCTGATACGGTCGCCCAGACATCTGTCTTTCCAATATTCGGCAATACCCAATAACTCAATCCGCTCTTCGTCGGTCACTCTCTCCCTAAGCATCCCCTCGGGACCGATCGAGCTTTCAAGCCACCTACAGAAGTACTCAGGATAGACGGGCATTGCTACCGGCGAACTGGCGTAATTGCCTACAATCAGTTCATCATCCTCAATATAAACTGTCATATTATCCAGGATGCTGGCAATGCCCCGCGCCACACGAACTATAGCCGACTCGCCTTCGCTCTCCCGATAAGCCTGAGTGTAATATCGCGCCCGCTCAGGGCATATCTTTGAATAGGTCCGCAATTGTGTCTTGAGCTCTTTCAGATAGTCAACCTGACCGGGCGTGCGGTCCCACGCCGTGAATTCAACCGCCTCATCCATTATCCCCGGATAGACTCTTTTTGCTTTCAGCCTCTGGGTTCGTGATGTCGATCCATAGCCGGGTTCCTTAGTTTCTACGACCATTTACTCCCTCCTTCGTTTTCCCTAAAGGTCATCGGTAAACCTGGCCTCTACCACATAACGCAGCCAAGTTGAATAGCACCCTTTGGGAAATCTCTGCAATTTTTCTCACCGCAGAAGGTCACGAAAGAAGATATTACCTTATTGCCGCTGTTGCCGTCAATAGAGAAAACCCTATTAATCTTTACTTTTCTTGACCCCTTAATTAACTTATCCTCACTTTTCCTCCCCATTCCTTGAATTTTAATCTTCACAGCACCACCATATATGTGGAGATCTTCTGATAAATACAACGACTGCTCCCATTGGTTTGCCTGAGTATGTATAACTGGACTTCAAAGTAATAAAGAGGTATAATTTTTAAGCTCGGGAGAGGTGTCCGAGTGGTTTATGGTGCCGCTCTCGAAAAGCGGTGTTGCTGAATGGCAACCGTGGGTTCGAATCCCACCCTCTCCGCGGAGAGGTGCTGGAGTGGACGATCAGGCGCGCCTGGAGAGCGCGTGACCGGTTTCCCGGTCCGTGGGTTCGAATCCCACCCTCTCCGCTCTTATTTTGTCAACTTCGGGGTAAGGACAAAAGAGAAACGCGATGACCGGACGGGAATATAGGACTCAACAGGGTGGTCGGACCCGCCAAGGTTCTGCATAATGCCTGCTATCGCCATCATCGGGGCACAATGGGGGGATGAGGGGAAGGGGAAAATAGTAGACCTCCTCGCCGACAGGACAAAGGTCGTAGTCAGATTCTCCGGTGGCAACAACGCCGGGCACACGGTGGTCAATCCGCTCGGCGAGTTTCGAATGCATCTCTTACCCTCAGGTATATTCCATCCCCATGTAACCTGTATCATCGGAAA
>CP070819.1:1703613-1706416 GCA_020344295.1 Dehalococcoidia bacterium
GCAGTCCTCCTGAGGTTCGATATGAATATCCGAGGCTCTGTCACGTACGGCCTGTGTAAGCATCATCTCGACTGCTTGAACAATGGGGGCCTGCCTGATTGGATCGAGACTTGCCCCAGCCATGACTTCAGCACTGAGATCACCATTGATCCCCTGTATCTGGCTTATCTGTTGTTCTATCTGCGACCTTAAAGTGTAATTGCTGTCAATCGCTTCCTCCAGCCTCATGCCTACAGGAATAACAGTCTCAATTCTCTTCCTGGTAAGTGTAGCTATACTATTCACCGTACGGAAATCATGCGGTTCATTTGTTGCTATGGTTAATGTATCTCCGTCCACAGATACCGGTAATATATTATGTGTCCTAGCGACCTTTTCGGTAATGAGGGCGGTTGCCTCCGACTGTATCTCAATATTAGCCAAGTTTATTACGGGGACACCGTATTTCAAACTCAGCACTGAGCCCAACACTTCAGTGTCCACCATGTTCTGCTCAATAAGAACCTCGTACAATCTCTTTTTTTTCTGGGTGGCAAGCTCTTCAGCCTTGGCGAGATCTTCATCAGTGATGAAAGACCCTTTCACCAGCGCTATGCCCAGGTCTCTGTTCTCCTGTGATGAATCCAAGTTCGCCATATGCATTTCCCCTGTATGTTTCTTACATTACCCTTCAACAACCAATTTCATAATATGATTTCATCTATATCCATGTATTACCCCGTTGCTGAGGCCTCGATATGGCTCGCGTCCAGCTCCACCTCCCGCAATTTCCTCCCCGCTCTCGTGGCAATAAATATGTCCACTATCTTAGGATCAAACTGCGTCCCCGAGCACCGCTTCAACTCCGCCAGGGCTTCCTCCTGGGTCATTTTACCTTCACGATAGGGACGAAGTGATGTCATAGCATCGTATGAGTCAGCTATGCTTAGAATTCTAGCATCAAGTGGTATATTCTCGCCTTTCAACCTTGCCGGATAACCGGTCCCATCGTACCTTTCGTGGTGATACTGAATGGCTGCCAGGCACGCACTAAGACCGCTTACATGCTTCAGAATGGCTACACCAAGTTTGGGGTGAGCGCGGATGGCCTCCCAGTCATCACTATCCAGGGTTCCTGGTTTCATAAGCACGCCATCCGATACACCTATCTTGCCAATATCATGCAGCAGGCCTGCAGCGCGTATTGTGGCAATCTTGTCATCTGAGTAACCAAGCGCCTCGGCGATATCAGTGGCGTATTTGCTTACCTTCTTGGAATGACCGTATGTATAATGGTCTTTAGCGTCTACCGTAGCTGCTAACGCATATATTGTGCTCAAAACACCGGTCTCACCTTCAGCTCTTACACCGCTTCCTAGTACGCGTGTTCTTGTTACCTCCGATGCCACCGTTATACGATTCCTACCAGCTTCCTTGCTATGATAGAGAGCCGCATCCGCCGCCTGAAGCAACTCTTCCCGCATTACTCCATCCGTCGGCCAAGAGGCTATACCTGCACTACAGGTCAATGCGACTCCTTTAGAGTCCATTTCACTTTCAACCCTCTTTCGTATTCTTTCCGCTACAGAGTGTGCATCATCCAGAGACGCCTGTGGCAAGATAACAGTGAACTCATCTCCGCCATACCGGAACGCCATGTCTATCCCGCGGATCGATCCCTTTATGGACTTTCCTATATCCCGGAGCAGTTCGTCGCCCGCAAGGTGACCATAGACATCGTTATATGTCTTAAAGAGGTCCATGTCCAAGAAGAGAAGAGAAAAGATATCACCGAAGCGGGAGCACCTTCCGATCTCCTCATCCAGACGTTCGTGAAAATAGCGATGATTATAGAGCCCTGTCAGCTCATCTATATGAGCCCTTTCTTTGGCATGTGCGTACAATTGAGCGTTTTCAATGCCAACTGCCGCCTCATGAGCAAGTGTCGTTACAAGTTCGATATCATCACTAGAATATCGTCCGCCCGATTCTTTCCCGCCTAGTGCAAATATCCCAGTCAGTCTCCCTTTACTCTTCACAGGTACAAGTAACTCAATGCCCCCATTCTGGGCCGACATCACATCCATGTTTAGAAAATCCCTGAGATTTGGGGTTACCTGTATTTCAGCAAGGGAGATTGGCCTATCGTTCTCTGTAAGCCATTTTACTAGAGGCGTTTCTTTAGAGATCGATATATTGATAGGTTTCTTGCCCTTAATCAGTTTCTCGGTATATTCCGGGGTATACTTCTCATTATTTAACAGCAGTAGGCTAACCTGAGTGGCATTCACTGCTCTTGTTATTGGTTTCAACATGGCCTCTGCCAGCTCATCTATATCTATAACGTTACTCATTCGTTGAGCAAAGCCTATTATCAGTTGCCGGTATTCGTAGGTCTCCCCGTAGAAAAGCCTGTCAATCCCTCTCTGAAAAAACCTTATCAGAGGATTGAAGATCAAAGCTATGCAAAATGCCATTCCGAAGATAGCCACATAGCTGGCTGAAGATGTCCAGCTTCGAAGGACGTGCTGCAGTCCCAAGAGTATCAACAAGTAGAAAGTCGATACAAAAACACTCACACCGGAATATGCAAGGCCCTTTCTAGCAACCAATTTTATGTCTAGCATCCTGTATCGCATAACAGCATATGCTATTAGCAGGGCATTACCCAGATGACCTATTTGCTCCAGCGGATACTGTGGGAGAGGAGGTATAGCACTTCTGGAACTCAAGAGCACGAATATGGCCACGCCTACCAACAGATAGGCAATCCGGTTCCGGCTCAGCGGGTCTTTTACAGAACGGTACCTCTGCACCAGAAAGA
>CP070819.1:1706516-1709417 GCA_020344295.1 Dehalococcoidia bacterium
GGCGCTCACCGCGCGGATTGGGGTTTTATGCTTGCCAGGACCAATCCCGAGGAGAAGCGAAGCCGTGGTCTCTCCTTCTTCCTTGTAGATATGAAGACGCCGGGTATAACTGTCAGGCCTCTTTATAGTATGGCCAGAGGACACATGTTTAACGAAGTCTTTCTCGATGACGTTCGTGTTCCAGTACGCAACAGGGTCGGCGAGGAAAACGAGGGATGGATGGCCTCTCAAATGACCTCCAACTTCGAGCGGTCTATGATCGACCTTTTCACTCACGCCAAGAGAACTCTCGAAGATTTCGTTCAGTTCTGTAAAGAGACTAACTGGGGTGGCCAGCCTTTGTCGAGCAACCCTCTCGTCCGGCATAAGCTGGCCCAGCTCGCTATTGAAACTGAAGCGGGGCTTTCCTATTCTTACTCTGTGGTCTGGAACCAGATTAAAGGCGGTATCATCACAGCGGCTCCACTGGCAGCAAGCGCTAAATTCCTGGCAACAGAGCTAACCCAACGAGTCAATTACGCTGCCTGTGATATTCTGGGGCTCTACGGTCAGGTAGCCGACAGCAAATGGGCCCCCTTAAAAGGTAAATATCAGAATTACTATCAGCAGTGTATGGGGCTTAATATGGGCGGAGGAACTTCCGAAGTCATGAGAAACCTGGTCGCCTCTATGGCTCTAGGTCTGCCCAGAAGCTGGTAGCGGCGTATTAAAAGGAGGTTACTGATATGGCAGAACCGCGTGAAGTTGTCATTGTAGACTACGCTCGATCACCTCACGGAAGCGGTAGCTCCAAGAAGCCAGGCTTTTTCTCACATATGCGTGGTGACGACCTTGCGGTACGTGTAGTCGAGGAGCTTTTGAAAAGAACCGGTATCGACAGGAGTATGGTCGACGAGGTCACTATGGGCTCGCCGAATCTAACCGGAGAACAGGCAAATCCCGTCAGGAGTGTATCTCTAATGACCTGCCCCTTCGAGACACGCGGCCTTAGTGTCGATCGCGCTTGCACATCCAGTATGGCAGGTGCTCATTTTGGAATCATGGCTATCCAATTGGGGCTTGAAGATATCGTTATCTCAGGTGGTTTTGAGAGCTGCTCTCATTTTCCCATTCCTCTGTGGACTGCCGATACGGACATGGAAAAGATGATGGAGGATGCGATAGCTACCGGTGCCACTGCGCGTGGTTTGCCGAATCCCAAGCTGTTCGATGTAGTTGATATCGGCACCATGATAGCCATGGGCAACACCGCAGAAAACCTCTCGGAGAAATTCGATATTCCCAAGGAGGATCAGGACCACTGGGCATGGCAGAGCAACATGCGGGCCGCAGCAGCTCAGAAAGAGGGTAAATTTAAACACGAGATAATTCCCATGGAGGGACAATTCCCAGATGGCTCAGTGAAGGTCGTAGATTATGACGAGGAAGTCAGACCCGATTCAAGCCTAGAGAAGATAAAGAGCCTACCTGCTGTGTATAAGCCGGATGGAAGGGTCACCGCTGCCAGTTCTTCCAAACAGGCGGACGCCGCTGGTGCTGCTGTATTCATGGCGAAGGAAAAGGCGAGGGAACTCGGACTAGTGCCTATGGTAACCGTTAGGTCTATAGCATGGGTCGGGTGTGATCCTGCGATTATGGGGTACAGCGCCACACTTTCGGCCCAGAAGGCTGTGGAGAGAGCAGGCCTCAAACCAACTGATATTGACCTCTGGGAATCAAACGCGGCCTTCGCTGTCGTGCCACTGACCCAGATAAAAGTAATGGGTCTGGATCCTGAAAGGATGAATGTTAACGGTGACGCTTGCTGCATTGGCCATCCCATAGGTGCCAGTGGTATCAGGATGGTTGGCACACTGGCTCATGAAATGAATCGTCGCGGTTCCAGGTATGGCTGTGCTGCCATTTGCGGTGGCTTCGGTCAGGGTACCGCTATGGTTGTGGAAAGGGAGGACTACTGGGACGGGCGCCGTGCCTGGCTCAGCTAATCTTTGATAAGGAGTTTGATATGGACCTTGATCTCTCCGAAGAACAGGAAATGTTGAGAACTATGGCGCGCGATTTCCTGTCTAAGGAATGTCCCAAGACCATTATTCGCGAGCTTGAGGAAGACGATAAAGGCTACTCGCCTGAACTGTGGAGCAAGATGGCCGATCTGGGCTGGATGGGTCTGGTGCTCCCTGAGGAATACAGCGGCATGGGCATGGAATATATGGATCTGATAATTCTGCTCCAGGAGATGGGACGCAATATATTACCCGGTCCCTATTTCTGTACCGTTGTCCTGGGCAGCCTGCCTATACTCCATTCAGGTAAAGATGAACAGAAGAGTGAATTCCTGCCCAAGATCGCCAGCGGTGATATGATACTGACTATGGCACTGTATGAGCCCAACGCCAGATACGATGCTGCCGGAGTGGAGGTCAAAGCCATCGCTCAGGGTGATAATTACGTTATTAATGGCACAAAACTCTTCGTGGAAAACGCACATATATCCGACTACCTTATTTGCGTTGCCCGTACGAAGGTGGGAACATCGCCTGAGGATGGAGTTACCATATTTCTGGTTGATGCTAATAGTGCAGGTATCAAGATCGAGCTAATTCCTACGATGGCCGATGATAAGCTCTGCGAGGTCGTCTTCGATAATGTCAAAGTGCCTAAGGAAAATATGCTGGGTGAACTTGACAAGGGCTGGCCTGTGGTTGTGCGAGCACTGGAACATGCCACCATATGTAAATGCGCTGAGATGGTCGGAGGCGCCGAGGCTGTCCTCGACATGACGCTTGAATACGTCAAGGAGAGAGTTCAATATGGCAGGCCTATCGGCAGCTTTCAGGTAATCCAGCACTACTGCGCCAATATGTGGACCCACGTAGCTACCAGCAGAAATCTCCTTTATAA
>CP070819.1:1709517-1712805 GCA_020344295.1 Dehalococcoidia bacterium
AAGAAACATATGAGGTGAAAGAATGAAGAGATCTTTGAAGCTATCTGTTGTGACTCTAGCTTTAGTATTGACCCTTGCTATAGGACTTACGACCCTGGCTTCAGCCCAGGATAATGCCATGCTTGCGACTATGTCTGGTGTGGCAATTGCCGACGGTGTTGGCCCAAATGGTCCTGCCCCAAACTCCGGTGATGGCATCCCCGATGGTAGTGGGATGGATGATTGGCCCAATGGGGGACCTGGGCCTGCTCCGAATTCCGGTGACGGCGTTCCTGATGGTAGCGGTTTCTGACGTGACTAATGGTTTGAACAGTTGATAATGCATGGTTTCGTATCAGGTCTATTTTTAGATCCGCGGATGGCATATCAACCAACACTAAGATACATAAATGCCTAACAACTCCTTCAACACCGACTTCAAGGGCAGCCGCCCTTGAAGTCGGTCGTTAATAAATACCAGAATGATGCTCTTGTTGAGCCACGTGCTTTGTGGCGGCAGAACCAAACTCTACAGCGGTCACCGCGGTTGGCGCGGCGCAGCTTTACGTCGGGCCTTTAGTTAGTCTTCCGATATCCTCCTGCGCCAAAACCAAGTCTTTCTGGAGCATCAACATACTTCAGGAACAGGGCAATCGAAAAGGACTTGGTTTCAGCACGTATTGTGCTGTTGCAGTTGACAATTCGTAAAAGACATAATATGCTCCTAGTCATCTCATCCGACAGCCCTCAGAAGAGTAAAAGCATCATGAGAAGATATAAAGAGATGGTCAAAATACAGCCATTCTACTAACTAATTTGAACATGTTTATTGCGAAATAATATTCGATAACGGTTTACAGTAATTCCAGGTTATCTTTCCTACTGGTCATCATGCCTATTACATTGAAAGGCGCCCGGAAAAGTATAGTAGTGCGTCGTTTCAGAAGGAGGCTCTGTGATGAATCAAGCGACTAGGTTTTTCTCTCTAAGACGGTTCAACGCTATTATGGCCCTGGTCCATTTCCTGCAGGGTCTTTTCATGTTACTGTTGAGCACAGACTTTAGCCTGCCTGTCACAAGTGCTTTTCTGGAGATGGATCCGGCCACGGACAAGCTTGCTGCAGTTCCAGAAACAATCGCGGATCTCCGTATCGCACCCCTGGTAGCAGCTTTCCTTTTCATATCCGCGGCGGCTCACGCCCTGATCGCCTCGCCCCGAATCTACGAATGGTACTCCCGGAACCTATCCAAGGGGATCAACTATGCGCGATGGATTGAATACTCCCTCAGCGCATCAGTGATGATCGTAGTCGTAGCAATGCTTGTGGGCATATATGACATTGCCACCCTGATAGTGATCTTTGCCCTGAATGCAACGATGATCCTTTTCGGCCTCATGATGGAGCTGCATAACCAGACCACGGAGAAGACGAACTGGACTTCGTTCTGGTTTGGTACGTTCGCCGGGATCGTCCCCTGGATTGCCATCTTCGTATATCTCATTGGGTCCGGCAGTGGTGAGGGAGGGCCGCCGGGGTTCGTATACGGGATATTCGTCTCCATCTTCGTATTCTTCAATGTCTTCGCTGTCAACATGGTACTTCAGTACCGAAAAGTGGGAGCGTGGCGCGACTATCTCTTCGGGGAGCGCATGTATGTGATTCTCAGTCTGGTAGCAAAGTCTTTGCTCGCTTGGCAGGTTTTCGCCGGCACACTTAGACCAGTGTAAGCGCGTATCAGGCCCACGCGGCGCTGCACCGAATTACCTCGCATTCAGTTACTTCATCATACTACGCCTGAACCCCGGAGATGTTGCGAGTGTAAAAAGCTTCAGCTATTCAGCATTCATCGCAGTTTATGTACTTATATTATTCCCGTCCGCAATCTGGATGCCACTCACCTTCGCAATGCTGGACAAGCCAAGCCGCACTCTCTGGTGGGCGATACGATTTACGCTCGCTCTTGTCGGTATAGGATCATTGGGCCTCCTCGTGCTACTATTAGTCCTGAATCACGAGGAACCGACATGGGCTTTTGGGCTGGCTGTTGCCGGAAGCGTTGCTTTCTGCTGGCAGACAGCGGTACTGGACGCGCTGGTATGGCCCAAATATTTTCCGACTAAGTAGTAGGATAAGGATTATGCTGTATAGCTGCCTATACAGTGCGCAGGGTCTCGAAGGCTCCCCAGATCGCATCCATTATTCTGCCGGGCTCCCTGCAGTCTCCAACATGATAAAGCTCCACTGCCCTGCATTCCAAATGTCTCACCACGTCGTCCCGCGGCTTCAAGCCTACTGCTAAAACAACGGTGTCCGCCGCCACTTCCGCCTCATACCTGTGAATCTTGTTAACCAGAATAGCCCCCTCATCTGTTATCCTCGCCAAAGCTGTGTTCGTCAACACGCGTACGCCGTTCTCAGTAAGCATCTTGTGGAGGTACTGCTTATTGGCCTCAAAGACCCTGGGCAGTATCTCTCCCTGCATCTCAACAACTGTTACCCTCCTGCCCTTCTGTGCGAGGTAGACCGCAACTTCACAGCCCACAAGCCCTCCGCCGGCTACAAGCACGTCTTCGCCAACCTGCCCTCCACCTGCCAGAACATCGATTGCACTGACAACAGTGTCCTTCTCAATCCCAGGAATATCGGGGACAACAGGCATGGAACCCGTAGCAACAACCATGACTTCACACTCAATCTTCTGCATAAGCTCAGGAATTGCCTCCTTATTGAGCTCTATCTTGACATTCAATTTCTTAAGCTGAGTCAGGTAGTATTCGATTAACAGGCGCACATCATTTTTAAACTCCGGTACAGAGCCCTCGACCAAATGGCCTCCCAGTTGATCGCGCTTTTCGTACAGTGTCACACTGTGTCCCCTTAACGCTGCCACCCTTGTCGCCTCCATACCGGCAATACCCCCGCCAATCACGAGAACGGACTTTTTCCGCTCAGCAGGTAGAATCTCCAGCTCCCTTTCGTTTCCGGTCGCCGGATTCACAGCGCAGCTTAATGGATGAACGTGCACGATTCTGCCCAGGCATCCATCATGGCATCCGATGCAGGGGCGAATATCTTCCTTCCTGCCCTCTTTCGCCTTGAGGGGCCATTCCGGATCAGCAAGCAGCGGCCTTCCCAGGGCAATGAAGTCGGCTTTTCCTTCCCTGAGCACACGTTCTGCAAGATCAGGATAGCCCAGTCGGCCCACAGTGATAACAGGTATACGGACCGCCTGTTTAACTACATCCGCAACATGAACCATACCCCCCGGGGGTTGAAAGAGCGGGGGATGGGGCCAGTACCAGTTGTC
>CP070819.1:1712905-1718879 GCA_020344295.1 Dehalococcoidia bacterium
CCTGTGCGGTCGAATGGGCGCCGTTGGGGATTCGGGTCAACAGCGTCGCCCCCGGTTTCATCTCGGATACGGAGGGCGTAAAGCGGGCCGGTGAAGCCATGGATATACCCGATGACAGGACGCTGAAAGGCACAAGGCAGGATATGGCGAACGCCGTGCTGTTTCTTGTCAGCGATTCGGCTTCCTTTATCAGCGGCATATGTATTCGTGTCGACGGCGGTGCTACTATCGACCTGTTGAGGATGCCGGTAGTATAGGCTTTGTTACTTTATTACTTCGGGAGGCAACATGAGAGTCGCAGAAATTTCCATGACAGTCAATGCCCCGAGGGAGATGGTGGTCCGGGAGATCGCCGATTACGCCCGTACCCGCATACTGAGCAAGGGCCGCCATGTGCAGTCCTGCGAGGTGCTTGAGGACGATGGTACAACCAGCATCGCCGTCTGGCGTATCAAGGTGCTGTGCTTCGTGTTCGAGGCCAAGAACAGACAGATCGTAACCATGCCCGAAAGTCAGACGAACGAGGTCCTGACCGGTATGGCCAGGGGGACGTACGAGACCGTGATTTACTCTGATTCAGGCAAGGGCACCAGAATAGATTATAAGCTGGAGCTCAGAATACCGCGGTTCAAGCTGCTGGAGATACCGTTGATCTGGTTTGCGATCAGGATGACTCGAAACCTGCTTATGGATGATAAGAGAGATATCGAAGCTAAATACAGCGGGATGAAAGGCTGAACTACCCGTGTACGTTGTGCCACTGACTTGACCCTCAGGAATAGGTTTGAGGCGAACCTTTCCCTTATCCGGATCTGTATTAATCCCGATTTGTCATAACTTTTTTATCTTTTTTCAGCCAATTATATAGCTTTTCAGTCTCGAACCAGGTATCCTATGAAAACCCTGTGTCTGAGTGGACTATTTATCAAGCGCAGGGATATCAGATGTGAGGTGGTGAGTGCTATGGGTTCGCCGTCACTTAAAAGGGCACGAATCAGGTACAGTGATAGGGCTCAGGGTAAGCTCCAGTGCCAGGTGTGCGGGGCCGAGTGGATAGACTGGGGCTACAGGCTGACGCAGATTAGGCAAAGGCGCCGGAAGGGCTGGTGGAAGTGCCCTGGAGGCTGCAATACCGATGTGATCGAGGACTTCCCGCCCCCCGGTGAAATTGAGGGTGGGAGCTGAAATAGATCATTAGGTAGGATACAGGGATGAAAGAACGGAACGGAAAACTGCGAATACTGATCGTGGGTGGAGTCGCAGGTGGGGCATCCTGTGCAGCTAGAGCGCGCCGGCTGTCAGAGGAGATAGTGATCGTTATGTTCGAACGCGGGCCGTACGTCTCATTTGCTAATTGCGGTCTTCCGTACTATGTCGGTGATGTGATTACCGACGAGAGGGACCTGCTGGTGGCCACGCCTCAGCTATTCAAGAAAAGGTTCAATATTGATGTTCGAATTCAAAGCGATGTCAGGGCGATTGATCGCAGTACCGGGGAAATAGAGGTGGAGAACCTGCAGAGCGGAGAGCTGTATCGCGAAAAATACGATGCGCTGGTTCTGGCTCCAGGCGCATCGCCCTTACGGCCTCCGCTCCCGGGAATCGATCTGCCCGGAATACACACCCTCCGAACGATACCGGACAGTCGTCAGATGAAGGAATGGATCATTGAAAGGGATGTCAGTCAGGCCGTGGTTGTAGGCGGTGGATTCATCGGTCTGGAGATGGCCGAGAACCTGACCAAACGCGGCATTTCAGTTACCCTTATCGAGATGCTGCCGCAGGTGATGCCGCCGTTCGATCCGGAGATAGCACTACTTATCCAGGACCATCTTGCTGCAAATGGCGTCAGTTTATGTCTTGGCGACGCTGTGTCCGGTTTCTCCCTAAATGGCGATGGCAATACCCTTACCGTGTCTACCGGTTCCGGTAAGAGCTACTCGGCTGATATGGTGCTGCTCGCTATCGGCGTACGCCCTGAGATATCGCTTGCCACGGAGGCGGGGCTCGAGATCGGCGGTCTGGGCGGAATAAGAGTTGACGATCAAATGCGCACCAGCGATGAGCTTATTTGGGCAGTTGGCGATGCTGTCGAAGTGAGGGATTTCATTACCGGTGAGTGGACGCTGATTCCGTTGGCCGGTCCGGCCAACCGACAGGGGAGGATTGCTGCTGATACTCTTCTGGGTCGCGATTCCAGGTTTCTGGGTGTGAAGGCTACGGCGGTGTGTAGAGTCTTCAATATGACCACAGCAGCAACCGGCGTAGGTGAAAAAACGTTGAAGCGTATCAACAGTACCGGGCATCAGTGGAGATACGATAAAGTATATTTACATCCGGGCCACCATGTAGGTTACTACCCCGGAGCAAGGCCGGTGACGATGAAGCTGCTTTTTTCGACTGAAGATGGAAGGGTTCTTGGAGCTCAGGCTGCTGGGGAGGAAGGGATCGACAAGCGTATCGATGTACTCGCGATGGCTATACAGAGGGGCTCCACGATCTATGACTTGGAAGAAGCAGAACTGTGCTATGCGCCCCAATTCGGAGCGGCGAAGGACCCTGTCAATATCGCAGGTATGATCGCTGCAAATGCATTGCGTGGAGATGCCCCGGTTGCCCATTGGGAGGATATAGACGGGACAGAATCCACTGTCCTAGATGTACGTGAACAGGGTGAGTTTGTTATAGAGCATTACGATGGAGCCGTTAACATCCCGCTTGGCACGCTTCGGGACCGGATGGCGGAGCTGCCGCCTGACAAAGAGATACTGGCTTACTGCACGGTAGGTCAGAGATCGTATTATGCCTCCCGGGCTCTTCGCCTCAACGGATTCGAAGCACGGAATATATCGGGCGGTATGAGGACCTACATGGCACAAAGACGGGTTGAGAGCGCGTAGACAGTGGTATCGTTCGCGGATTTCGCTGTTGCCATAGCGAGTGGCTGCTAATCAAGCGATTCGGCCGACGGCGCCCAATAACTCATCGATGTCATCGATGACCCTATCGTCGAGATCGCAGGTCCACTCGCCCTTATCGCCCTCTCTGCTGCCCAGGAAGTGGTAACCACAGACGGCCCTTTTCTGAGCCAGTTCCATGTCACATTCCGGACATTTAAGTGGTTCGCTGTCTGCAGAACCTGTAGCTGCTGACGATCTGTAGTAATGCGTCTTTTGACAAGTGTCACAAAACGACGCACCGTAAAGGAATTTCTCTTTCTCTGCCATATCGATTGCCTCCTGTTCCCGATTATAAAAACAGTTGTTAATATTATGATAAGCGGTTAGCGTTAAGAAGTCATATAACAGTGATCCAAAACATAACAAAGTCGTAACATCTGGAACAGCCACCTCTTCCATTATCATTGCAAGTTTAACTGTAGTGCCTCTTTCTGGAGCAAAACCTATACCTCATCTGTGGCGACAGGCAGTGGAAGTATCATTCGATGCTTCCCGACGGATTCGAGGAGTTCAGTTGTGGAGCCTTGGTCGATGCCAACTCTCGACTTGGAGTGATTCCCGGCGATCCCGATTCCAGCGATCCTGAAGGATTGATAGCCCAGCCATTCACTGATCCGGAAGCCTCAGGCGGATTCCTGAAAGTGACCGTCAAACCCGGTAACGGAGAAAGCAAAGAGACCTGCGAGTTCACTTTCTATGATGAAAACGGAGCTATGCTCTATACAGCCACCAAAGCTGTAAGGTAGCCTGCCATTGCTTGTTATCAGAGAGAGTATAAAATAATCACGGCATATGTGCCTATACTACTCAATAGCAACGAGAGGCGCTGTACGTAGGCTACAGCTACCAGTTGGATCGAATAAACCTTTTTGATCATCTGAGCAAAAGAGGGCGCTACGTTGCTTTCAGGGCGTATCTTGGCATTCCCCAGCTGCGAAAAATCGATTGAAAGATATAGGTATCTGGGCTTCCGAGAATCTGCATATCGATAATTAATCGCTCAACTGGCTTATATGCTTGACAATCGATGGTAGAATTGCCTCAGTCGTACATAAACCACGGGGGCTGTATCAAACTGGGCTGGCCATAGCTATAGCCAAGACAGATGTCGTCAGGCTGAGATAAAGCGGGGGCCAAGTTGCCAACAAACACGCTGTTAAGGCGCTTGAAGACATTGCTTTGCAACCGCATAAGCCATCGTTATGTGTCATCTACGGCAGCATCCCTGGAAGCGGATTCAGCACTGGAGGGAGTGATCAAAGGAGTCACAGCGTTGACAAGAACAGAGGTAGGTGCTACCGGGGAGACTCTGGCCGTTGATTACCTGAAAGGCCTTGGTTACCAGATTCTACACAGGAACTTCCGTTTTAGACAGGGAGAGATCGATATAATCGCACGGCAGGACGATTGCCTGGTTTTCGTCGAGGTGCGCACTAAAAGGTGCCGCGAGTTCGGTGTCCCTGAGGAATCGATCACATCCTCGAAGAAAGAGAAACTAATCGCGCTTGCCGAAGCTTACCTGCAGACGCTGTCCGGTCCACCACTATCCTGGCGAATCGATGTGGTGGCTGTGGAACTCGCACCCGATGGTAAAATATCGAGGCTAGACCACATAGAGAACGCTGTAAACTAGACTTGTAATCCCCGTAAAAGTTGTCGGCAAAAACTCTTGACCCGCTATTTGATACTATCTATACTAGTCCAAACTATACTAAACTATATCGATCTAACAGAGCGAAAGGCATATATAATTCAAATCTAACACCCCATTAAGTATGCATGGACGATAGCATGTAAAAGGAATAAATAGAAGCTAATAAGATGGGTAAATTTCTCTAGAGTCACCGAGCGCATCTTCTGAAAAGGAGGGGCCATGTCTGCTGTTTCGGTTCGGCGAAGAGAACTTTACGGGAAGCTGAAGAGGGATGTTGCGGAGACCATCATTAGCCAGGCCTTGATGCTTCTTGGATATTCCTCGGAGAAGAACTATCGGCGTATTGCGGCAGGGGTAAACAGGATCGCGAAAACAGAGCATCAGAGGTTAATCGCTTCTTGGATCGAAAACTGGGTATCTGAGGGCAATCCGGGGAGCACATTCCTCACCCGCTTATTGCGAGGAGTCAGTCCGAAAGTGCGCAAGAACTATCTGGCTAATATGCTAGCGAGTCTCTTCTTTCGTGATCAGCAGATATATGACCGGATGCGGGCGCAATATGGATTTAATCCGCCCTCTGTCATGCTGGTATCGCCTACCATGCGCTGTAACTATAAATGTGTCGGATGTTATGCTGGCGAGTACACGACAGAGGATGACCTTCCACCTGAGGTATTCGATCGCGTAGTTACCGAGGCCGAGCGAATCGGCATTAAGTTCATGCCTATTCTTGGCGGTGAACCTTTTGTATATCGACCTTTGCTTGATGTCTTCAAGAAGCATCCCAAAGCTTGTTTTTAACCGTATACCAATGGCTCATTAATTGACCGAGAGATGGCCGAGCGGCTTGTCGACCTGGGGAATGTAGCACCTATGATTAGTATCGAGGGATTTGAGGAGCAGACGGATGCCTGTCGGGGTAAGGGCGCGTTCGAGCGGGCGATGAAAGCAATGGACAGCCTAAGAAAGGCTGGCTGCCTCTTCGGTTTCAGCGTCAAAGTCGATCGTCATAATACTGATTATGTAACAAGCGATGAGTTTATGGACCTCATGATCGAAAAGGGTGCCATTTATGGCTGGTATTTCCTGTATATGCCTATAGGCCGGGACCCCCGTATATCACTGATGCCTACACCGGAGCAGCGGAACCAGGTCCGTATGGCCATCAATCATTTTCGGCGAACAAAACCTGTGTTGATGGTCGATTTCTGGAGCGATGGAGCACTTACGGCCGGCTGCATAAATGGTGGACGTATTTATTTCCACATAAACCATAGGGGCGATGTCGAGCCCTGCATTTTTGTGCACTATGCCACGCACAATATCAAAGAATGCTCGCTGGTGGAGGCACTCAATTCGC
>CP070819.1:1718979-1729763 GCA_020344295.1 Dehalococcoidia bacterium
ATGGTAATATGGATCCCGAAGCTGTTAGGGAAGAGTTGCCTAAAGAAGATGTATTGGAGCTGGGTGGGAAAAAACTGGGCCTTACTCATGAATGGGGAACTCCCTGGGTCATGCATGGGAGGAACAGTGACCGTTTCAAAGGTGTTGATGTTGTTCTTTATGGTCATACTCATATAGCTACGATTGAGTCAGTCGATGGGGTACTGTATTTCAATCCGGGAAGCGCAGTGGGAAAATTTCCGGCGCTAAGGAAAACATATGGAGTTATTACAATTGAGAGATCAGTTAGGGGAGAGATCATAGAAATAGGCTAGTCTAAAGATATTAACGTTTGTAAAGCGGATGACTGTGATTTTCCACCATAATATTATCATTATGTCGAGTATCTTATAAGTCCATTTAGCTGGGACAATAATAAAAACCGTCCTATATGGTATTGACATTCTATGAAAGAATGGTTTATCCTTCCCAATCAAAAAGAGGGAGGGAGTGCAATGCAGGGCTATTGTGTGAAGTGTAGGGCCAAGAGGGAGATGAAGGATCCCAAGGCGATTAAGATGAAAAATGGCAAGCCGGCAACACAGGGCATTTGCCCGACCTGTGGAACCAAGATGTTCCGCATAGGTAAAGGCTAGGGTTCCAATATAATTGACATAGAATTTATTTAGATTAAGAGGTTGGGTGTCTGAGGAAGATATCCAACCTCATTGTTTTGGGGCTTCTCACGATGGTTTCAGAGAAGCTGATTATTGCGGATTGTTTCCTGTACAAGGGCCTACCCTTATTGCATTTCTCTTACCGTTCTGGCCCCAGTATTGCTGGTAATCTGGATATTTAAAGGCCTCTCCGGTATCAGCCGAAAGCTGCCAGCAATCGGCTGAAGTGATTATCACTGTACATAACACTAGTCAATATAGAGAGTAATAAACGCTGGTATGGTTTTGTACATTAAAGTCAACTAGATCATTTGGTGTATAATATATTTGAAGGTATATACGTATCGAGAGCAACTTATATGACTCAAGCTGTTATTCAAGTGATTCGAGGCTGTAGAAGATTAGTGAAAGATATGCACTCTATTTATTTTAAACTTGTATTGGTTATTGCCTTGGTGCTCATGTTTGGACTGGTGTGGGTATCTCCAGCCAGCATCGATGCAGCAGAACCTAGTTTTAACTTGTCGAAGACATCGGGGCCTATAGGAACCAGGGTTATGTTAAGCGCCTGTGGTATGACCCCGGGTAACATTGTAGAAGCCGATAAAATCACATTTAATGGCCAGCCCTGGAATAAGAGGAGCTTGCCCATTGATTCTGCGGGTTGTTTATGTGCAACAGAGTTGATAGTGCCGGTTGCGCCGGTTGGGCCAAACGCGGTGGTTGTGGATGACGGAAATATAAAAGCAATAGGCGTTTTTACAATTACTCAGCCAAATATTGTTGTCTCTCCCACGACCGGATATAAAAGCCAGGTGTTAACTGTTACCGGAAGCGGCTGGGTCAGTCCTAGTTTTGTGACTGTGACATTTCAGGGAGGTGAGTCGAAGATAGTGGCACCTGACGCAGGCGGAAGCTTTCAAATCGAATTGACTGTCCCGTTGACAGCGAAAGATAAAAATATTATTAGTGCTAGGGACAATATTGGAAACTTTGGGCCAGAGGTATTATTCCTACTCAAGCCGGCAGGTTTGATGGTAAATCCAGTGAGTGGATTACCTGGTACCGGTGTTCAATTGACAGGGTGGGGATTCGAACCATTCACTACTGTGAAGAATGTTAGGATAGGGGACCACAAGATTCCTGCTCCAGGGCTGACTACGGATAAATCGGGTGCTTTTGCCTTTACTTTTCAGGCTCCTAACCTGCCAGCTGGTGGCCACACGGTTGGTGCTACGGTTGCCGGCCTTTCAATGGACACCTGCTTTACAATCCTGTTATCCGATGTTTGGATACCTGTAGTTGATGACAATTCCACTCCTGTGGAGGTAGCACTGGCGGGCATAAGTGATTACCTGATCAGGGTCTGGGGTTACCATAATAGTGAGTGGAAGATGTATGATCCCCTTGATCCTCTGGGCTGCACTTTGACCGGCCTCGTGTCTGGTAGAGCTTACTGGATCAAGGTTAGTGACGATTGTCGCTTGATATTCAGGGACTTAAGACCTGGCTGGAACAACATAGGCTGGTAGCCGCGTCGATCCCCCCACGAAGCATAACCCATAATACCCATACCGTATTTTCAAGCTTTCCTGTTCGAGAGGTTGTTTATTCTGTACTGCATGTAGCTTGATTACCGGCCATTATCCACATATTCGCTTATTGTGAGGTATCTTGTTGGTGTCTTAAAAGGCTTGACCTGCTCTGCCACTTCTTCATTCATGATGTAGCCGCTGACGTGCATCAGGGTATCGAAGAGACTGTCATCGATCTGTTCTTGGTTCACTGAGCAGAGGCATGGATAGTGGTGGAGAATAAGACCGGACTTAGTATCGGCTTCATCTGCGGAGAGTCCGATCATTTGACGGGCTGTATGTGCAACCGAACCGCAGGATGAATCTCTCTCCACCTTGACCTGCTCGATGAGCTTCGTATCAGGATTCACTTTTATCTTGAGCTTGGGCCGGCCGAATCGCCGGGCGAATGCAGAGATAAGCTCATCCTCATAAGGCTGGGCACTGCCCCGGTAACCATAGCTGTTCTCAGTGAGGCTGCAGAACGGTTTGGGCAAGGCCACTGCAACGTTCATTTCAGCCAGTTCTCGCTTTAGCTGGTTGGCAAGACCCGCTGGGAGCCAGGCACTGTTGTCGATGGAGGCGATAACTGATCGTGCACTTGAGCGTGTGGCAAGGTCGGTGGAAAGTTGGGCGGCCCCTGGTGACTCGCCGGCAGCGATCAGCAGATCCGCCGCCGGTATCGCTTCGGGCAGGAACTCATCAGGGTCATCGATAAGCGGAGGCAGAGCCCTGGGCAGCGCCAACTCTTCGATTGACCAGTCGGAGGGGGCGTTCTCACGTAGGTTGCGCGCTATCCTCTCACCATGGGGCCCCTGTGTAACAACAAGTGTTCGCATATTTTCACTATGTGAGCAGACTAATAATCATTATCATTATAGATGTTCGCGCTGACGATGTCTCGCCATCGGGCTATTGACTTATTACGAATACCTTCTGTATATTACACAAACGAATGGAGATTACCTGTCATTGAGGAGGATACAATGAGTGACAAGATTATCGCAATGCTTAATCAGGACCTAGAGGGAGAGCATGCAGCCATAATACAGTATCTGGTACACGCGTATGCTATGGGTGAAGGTGAGATGGCATGCGAGATCGAGGCCATCGCCCGTGAAGAGATGCGGCACTTCGACTGGCTCGCCGAGGCCATAGTCGGTCTGGGTGGGGTCCCTTCGATCAAGCGAGGTGACATGCGAACCGGGGGCACGGCCGTGTCTAACTGGATGAGAAACGATGTGAAGCAAGAAGTGGACGCCATCACCATGTACGAAGAACACATCAAGGCAATCGATGACCGGAAGATCAGACGGCTGTTGGAGCGAATTCTGTCCGATGAGAAGTCACATCGAGGCTCCTTTGAGCACTTCATCGATAAGGCCAAGAGAGAAGGAGCCAAGGATCTGAGGGGCTCTCGACAGGACAGCGTAACTAAGATACTCGACTGGGGTGTTGAGCATGAATACACGGTAGTCCTCCAGTATCTGCTCCATTCCTATTTGACGCCCAATGATGAGCCGAAGGAGGAGCTGCAGGACCAAGCCATAAACGAAATGCAGCATCTCGGATGGCTCTCCGAAGAGCTGGTTGATAGCGGTGGTTCTCCGAGAATCGAGCACACCGACATCAATCAATCCAGAAAGACAGCCGATATGCTGCGGGCTGATATCAAGATCGAAAAAGAGGTTGCGGCGGAGTATGACCGCGCCGCCGGTGAGATCGATGATGCGGGTCTGAAGAGGTTACTCCTCCGGATCAGAGATCACGAGGTATACCATATCGATATATTCAGCGACCTGCTGGCTGAGGAGGAGGGGTAGAAGCAACATTCATGGGGTTAATGATCCTTGTTACGAGCCAGCAGGTTCCTGGTATCAGCCATGGCGACAATTAATTTCTAGTGAAACTCCAGCCTTTCACTACACTGGCTCTACCTGTACCAATGCAGTGTTAGTGCAGTAACCTCCCCCAGGAGAGTACTCATCCCTGGTCAGTATGTTTGCGCACCCTCCCCGATCTATCCCCTCCTGATCGAGGTCGAACCAGGCCCCCTGAGGGACATCAACAACGCCGGACATGATACGCCCGCTGACTCTGGCGGGGATTATCATCTGCCCCCGGTCGTTGAAAACCCTGACAGAATCGCCATCCTTTATTCCCCTGGCCCGTGCATCGGAAGAGCTTATTAATACCGTCTGCGGCAACAACTCGCGCAGCCAGGGCACATTATGGAACTGTGAGTGCGCACGCCCCTTAAAATGCGTAGTAATGAGTTGGAGAGGGTATTTCTCAGATAGAGGATCTGTAGAGCTCTCCCAGGAATCGAGATACTTGGGGATTGGCGGTATTTCGGGATCGTTCATCTCCGCAATTAACTGGGAGTAGATCTCAATTTTCCCCGATGGTGTAGGGAAGGGATTATTCTCCGGGTCTTCGATTTGTTCCCTAAAAGCCACATGGGGTTCTGCGGGATTCATTTTGCGAAGCCCTTGCTTACGGAAAGCTTCATAGTCGTTGATGTCAGGACACATATCGACCATGTCTCTCAGGGTCTCATCCTCCGTTTTGTCGAAAAAGTGGGCTATATCCAGCCTCTTCGCCAGCTCCTTGCATATATCCAGAGACGATTTCGACTCACCCAGCGGCTCTATCACTTTGTTCTGGTATCCGTAGAACCAAGTGGCGGACCACTGCGCAATATCGTTCCTCTCCAGAAAGGTGCTGCATGGCAGCAGTATATCGGCGAATTTTGCTCCGGGCGTCATCACCTGCTCGTGCATAACGACGAATTCCAGCGACTCAGATTTGAGGGCCTGAACATGCTTGTTGACATTGAGGAACTGATTAGGATATCCCGCACTTGCAATGTACAGCAACTTATAGTCAGCGGGATAGCCTCCACTTCTACCCTTAAGCAAGGCATCAGCGATTTTAGATACGTGAATACTCCCTGCTCCGTAAGGCCAGATCCTGCGGATTGGCAGCATATCTTCGGGTGGGGGCGCATTTGCTTCCAGGGGATTGACGATGATATCAGGAATACCCATCATCAGGAAGGGGAAGGGCACGAGACCTGCCGGCCAGGATCTTTGGGAGGCGCTCCCGCCGTGGATGCCGATATTTCCGGTAATTGCTGCTAGGGTAATAGCTGCTCTATGGTACTGCTCTCCCCTCGCCGAACGCCCGGGGCCGATCCCTGCGATCAATGCTGCAGGTTTGCTAGTGGCATACTCCCTGGCTAGGGTTTCGATAACCGGAGCAGGAACACCGGTTATGGATTCGGCCCAAGCGGGTGTCTTGGGGATGCCGTCTTCTGTACCCATGACATAATCCCTGAATCTATCGAAGCCGTGGGTATATTTATCGAGAAACGCCTGATCTTGCAAACCATCTCTTAACATAACATATGCCATAGCAACCATCATCGCAGCGTCAGTGCCAGGTTTGATGGGTATCCATTGATGTGCAACGGTTACAGTTGTATCAGTGAATCGGGGATCTATCGATACTATTCTGCATCCGGCCTCTCTGGCCTGAGCGAGCCACCAGGTGGTATTGGTGTCCTGTATCGTAATCGCTGGGTCCCATCCCCAGAGAATTATCATGCGTGAGTTAAGGAAATCTTCCCGTGAGTTCTGGGAGGACATTGTTCCGTAGGTACACAGTTCAGCGAATGATCCCGCTTCGTATGACTGGTAACCCCAGGTTGCGGAATAGCCACCTGCCATAGCCAACAGCTTTTCCACGACCATAGCACCCGTGTGGAGGAAGTTCATATCGCCTACGGAGGTCTTAAGAAGAATGGCCTGCGGCCCATATGTATCTCTTACACGCATGATCTGATTGGCAACGGTGTCTAGGGCCTCATCCCATGATATTTGCTCGAATTTACCATCACCGCGCTCGCCGACTCGTTTCAGAGGATAGAGTAGACGGTCGGGATGATATACCCGTTGCCGATAGGCCCGTCCCTTAAGGCAAGCCCTTGCCTGCGGTTCCTCGCCGTCATCGGTCTCGATTCGAGTGATAACACCGTCCTTAACATATACCTTGAGGCCGCAGCACCCGCCGCAGTGACTGGAGCACGTGGTCATTATCGCCATTTCATCTGATTGATTACTTATCATAGTTACACCTCGGAATGTGACCTATGCTATCAATACGTATGAAAGAAGTCAAAGCTTCTGATTGAGGGCAAGAGGGATGCTGCCTTACTCCCTCAGATGTGTGGCGGCCTGCTGGTCTTCAATCAGATGATTGCTTGGATTTCGCTGCTTTTACCCTGCCATAGAATATTGGTATCAGGAGCAGAGCTGCCATCGAGGAGACTACCATCGCTACCCACATGATTGATGCCGCATGGAAATGAAGCCTGATTGGCGAGAAGAAGAGGACTGACAGACCGATGGCCAGGCCAAAGGCATTTGCCAGGATAGGCCTGGAGACACTGGATATCGCAGAGTCAACGGATTGCCTGCCATCCATACCACTTCTCCGGAAGAAGTATATTCCCGAGATCAGATGGATGGCATAGTCCACACCCACGCCTATGCAGATGGCTGACAGGTTGGCTGTCATAATGTTGAGGTTGAAATTGGCTATAGATACCATACCCAGTATGGCCGCGATGGTGATGGCTATGGGCAGCATGCCCACTACAGCGGCTTTCAGACTTCTGAGTGTTACAAAGAGCATAATGAAAATCAAAGCCAGAGCCAGTCCCAGGCTTCTGATCTGACTTTCGACCACCAGTTTGTTCATCTCGTCGAAAAGCAACGGCATGCCCGTGATCACACGGATGTTATCCTGGCTGGCAACGAATTCCTCAAGTTCACCGATGTATTTTGAGTCAAAGCCCTGCGTCCTTATCGTCATCCGCATGCCATCACTCGAGACAAACATCGTGGGATCGCCGCTTACCTGCTTCATCATTTCCTGTAGGTCCTGCGGAGTTTGCGGGTATTCTCGGCCTGTCATCAGGGTTACGCCTTCGATTACATCGAACACCGAAAAGGCGCTCTTGATGCCGGGCAGGTCTTCCAGTTCTTCCTCGGTGGCAAGGACGCTGGCGGCAAAATCGGGATCCAGTATATCGGCGAATACATCAGAAGAAGGTATCTCCGCAGTCAGGGGCATAGCGTCGCCGAAGTATGTCTCCACCTTATCGAAGTTTCTTCTGATCTCTGTACCCTCCTTGAAAAACATTAATTGGTCGGATACAACCTCGAGTCTTGGGATAAAGACGGCCGATGCGATGATTATGGCAGCGAAGACAGCGATTATGAGAGCCCTCTGTTTGGAAGCTGCCAGTACAACCCGGGCCATACGGCTCTCTTTAGGCTCGGGCAGCTTGGCGGGCAATGGTATTCTCGACAGTACAGCTGGTACAAAAAAAAGGGCGATGAATCCAGCGTATCCGATACCAACTGTGACGAAAATACCCATCTCCCTCATAGGCATGACCTTCGCCCACGTGAGTGAGACGAAGCCGGCCATGGTGGTAATGGCGGCCAGAAATATGGGGGTGCCGACCATGCGCAGGGTCTCTACGATCAACTGGCGGCGGTCAGGGTACTTGTGATAATTTTCCAGGAAATGACTGACATAATGGAGTCCGAAGGCCGAGCCGATTACGATGATGAAGAGGGGGCTGATGACGGTTACGATATTCAGTCCCTGGCCACTCCAAAAAATGGTGCCGAAAGTCCACAAAGCTCCAAGCGCTGCTGGAAGCCACGCCATGATTGTGAGCAAACGATTCCTGAGGACAGAATAGAATACCAGCAGTACGAGAAGGATCGCACAGGGCATAAGGATTATGATTATCCTTATGAGGTATCCCCATATAGTGTCTTTAATAATCTCGTTGCCGGCGAGCGATAGTGTCAGGTCGCGTTCTTTCTCCACTAGCTCTTTGAGCGAATCTACTACGTCCCCGGCGGCAGCGTCCAATTCTAGACTTACAATGAGAACCCCTTTGTCACCGCCAGCGGAAAGGAACTGTTCGGTTAAGAAGTATTTGTTCTCAATGAAGTCTGCTAACTCTTCATGGTTCTTATCGATGTACTCCTCATTAACGGTGACAGGAGCGGATTGTCCGTCCTCCAGTATGAGAGGTGGAATATAGCTCTGTACCAGCGAGATACCCGCAATAGCATTGACTTCCTCCTGCAGGATGAAGACTCGTTTTAAATTCTCCTTTTCCAAGAGAGAGCCATCCTGCTCAATGAGGATAGATATGGTTTCACCGCTATGATATTTCTCATTTAACTCATCATATTGTTCTGCCTTGGGATTATCACCGGCAAAGAAGGTTAGGAAGTCCGTATCCAGGTTGAAGTGGATAAAAGAGGCTAGGGATGTTAAGTTCAATATGACAACAAGCAGGACGATAAACTTGGCCCTGCTGTAAATGAAGTTTGCTATTCTCTCCATAATGCGACCTCTATAAACAGTGATAAGTCCATAGTCTGAAAGATCATCGCTTCCCCGTCTGTAGGCCATTCAGAACAAGGTCGGCCATCATGGCCGCCAGTTCTCGGCGGGATGTGGTGAGGCAGGGGCCTTCATCACCCTCTATCCGGCATAGCAGCAGGAAGCCAATCATCATACCGCCTAGGGCCCTGGAGATAACATTTACATCCAAAGGGCGAAAGGTCCCCGAGGACACCCTTGTGTCCAGGTATTTTTCGAGCAGCACTAGCACTGGCCACATTACCACATGGGCGTACTGACGGCGAAGCTCGGGATCGCGCTGGACCTCGCTCAACAGGAAGAAGAACCGGTCCATGTTTTCGAAGCCGAAATCCAGGCGGTTTTCGATATCTGATCTCTAGATTGTTATATCATCTGTCTCCAGGCTCTGCTCGAGGAGCATTACGAAAGGCTGGGTGAAAACATAGTTGGCCAGGAGCGAGACTAGCAGGTCTCGTTTGCTCTGGTAATAGTTATAAATAGTGCCCACCGCAATCCCGGCCTCATGGGCGATGTCGGGAACAGTGGCCTCACCGAAACCCTTCCTGGAGAAGATGGTGAGTGCAGCATCCAGTATCTGTTGCTTTCGCTGCTCGGTAATCCGTTCTTTCCTCTCCAGTCTGGTACCCATGTCACCTTCCTATATTATGATTGAATATTCATTCATTATATTTTGTTTTTGAAATTTGTCAATAATTTCGATGGATATATTGGTGCTGGTAGTCGAGGTGTGTATCCATGGATTCTGGTAGGATGAATAATATTAGATGTGAGAAATAATTAGGCGGGCGGACTGAAAGGCCCCGGTAAATGCTTCCTCCTGTTTCTCGTTGACAAGTGTGAACGGGCGTGCCAGAATTACAGCACTGAGCGCATGAATTGTCCTGTTGGTAAGGAATCCTGAAATGGATATTGATATCTGGCAACTGACACCTTGGGATGAGCTCGATATGGTTCTGCGTTTGGTAATAGCCGCTTTGCTCGGTGGTATAGTTGGCATTGAGAGGGAGCACGCGGAAAAACCCGCAGGTCTTCGTACTCTGCTGCTGGTATGTACAGGGTCGGCCCTGTTCACGATTGCGTCCATTTATGGTTTCGGTGGTGCCAGTGATGCTGCAAGGGTTGCCGCAGGCATAGTTGCAGGGATCGGTTTCCTGGGGGCGGGCACTATACTGCGTTCCGAGCGAGGAGTGGTTGGCATTACAACTGCAGCCACGATATGGACGGTAGCTGCAATTGGTCTGGCGGTTGGTGCCGGCCTATATCTGGTGGCGATTGTCACCACCGTAATCGCACTGATTGCACTGCGTTTACTGGCGCCTCCACGCGCCAATGATTGAGGAAAGGCCCTGATCCGTTTTGGATGCTACCTCAGACAACCCCAGTAATCTTTGATATTTGTTTTGACCTCTTCAACAACAGCTTTAGTCGCTTCGAGTGCAGGATCTTGCCTGAACCTCTGTGGTATTTCCTCCGGCTCGTTAATTGTAATCGGAAAATCCGCTAAACCGGAGATCAAGGCAAGCCAGGCATACGGCAGGACCTGCCTGTTGTATCCGGAGGCGATGAGGTCGATCAACTTACCCTGGCAGACCTCAGATAACGCCCTTACGGTATCACCAATCAATCTGAAGCCTGCTACTGGCAAACCTAGATTGGTAAGACCGTCGCTGAAATGCGGGTCGGAGCCGCCGTTCCTCACGATGATCTGGGGCCTGAACTCGTTGACCACAGGTGTCACCACTTCGTTGAAAACCAGCCTATATGATTCATAACCGGCGTAAATTGGCATGGGGATGTTTATATTGAAGCCTTTTCCGTCTCCGGCGCCGATTTGATGAGTGAAACCGGTACCGGGGTAGAGGAAGCTCGGGTCTTGATGGATGTCGATAAATAGAATGTCGGGATCAGAATAGAAGTACTCCGACGTCCCATTACCGGCATGCGCATCGGTGTCGAGGATCAGGATCTTTTCAAGCTCGTGTCTCTGCCTGAGGTAGATAGCTGAGAAAGCGACATCGTTATACAGGCAGAAACCTTCTCCATAGGATGGCTTAGCGTGGTGCAGACCACCGCC
>CP070819.1:1729863-1735735 GCA_020344295.1 Dehalococcoidia bacterium
ACCCAGGTAGCCACTGGCCTATTCGGGGTTAGAGAGGAAACAATCCAGCGGGCCCGTATTATTGAGTTCAAGTACGCTCAGGGCGCGAAACCTGGGCTGGGGGGACACCTGCTGGGGGACAAGGTAACTCCAGCCGTGGCTAAAATACGGGAATCGGTGGTGGGCAATGCCCTGTTCTCGCCCTTTCCCTTCCATTCGGTCTATTCCGTCGAGGACCATAAAAAACATGTGGACTGGATCAAGGCCATCAGCCCGAAGGCCCTCGTCTCGGTCAAGGTCTCCAGTCCCACAGATGTCGACATGGTGGCTGTGGGCAGCTACTACGCGGGTGCTCATATCATTCACATAGACGGCAGCTACGGCGGCACCGGCGCCGCACCCGACATCGCCAAGAAGAATATCGCCATGCCTATCGAATACGCTATACCCAAGGTGCACGAGTTCCTGCTCCAGGAAGGTATACGTAACGAGATGACACTTATCGCTTCCGGCGGTATACGAACAGCCTGGGACATCGCCAAAGTTATCGCACTCGGCGCCGACGGAGTCGTCATCGCCACCTCCGAGATGGTTGCGCTTGAATGCATCCGCTGCGGCAAGTGCGAGAGCGGGCGGGGCTGCCCGCGGGGCATCGCTACTACCGACCGTGAGCTGGCAAACGCTTACGGGCTGGGGTGGGCCACACAGCGATTGGTCAATCTGTTCCACTCATATGCCATCCAACTCCAGGAGATACTATGGCGCTTCGGGATGCGAAGTATACAGGAGATGGTCGGCCGGTCGGACCTGCTGAGCCACCAGGACTATGTTACGAAGCCCGCATCAGCATCAGGGGAACTAGCTGCGGCACACTGATAAAGAGGACGCGATGAACATAAGAGACATGGAAACACTAGGAGTCAGTCCGGTCAGACGAATCCTCGATTCGAGGAAAGTACTTGTCGCAGGGATGCCCACCCTGCCCCGTAGGAAGTCTACCGAGGAGGGCGGCTGCGGTGTGGTCGGATTTGCGGCAAGCGTCCCTGTCCGAGGCCGTCATATCTTCGAGCCATCAATACAGATGCACAACCGGGGAAATGGCAAGGGTGGAGGCATAGCCTGTGCCTGCCTGAACCACGAACAGCTCGGTGTGGACGAGTCCACTCTACGAGACGACTACATCCTGCAGATAGCACTCCTCGATCCTAATGCCGCTGCCGAGGTTGAGGAGAACTTCGTCATACCTCATTTCGCGATTGACGATAAGACCAAAGTCGAGCCCGCTGCAGACTGGCAGAAGCTGGGGCTGGTCATCCAGCCGCCGGACGTCGTTCGTTACTTCATCCGCGCCAAGAAGGAAGTGCTACATCAATTCGCCGAGGAAAACGCCCTTTCGGACTTGCCCGAACGGGATATAGAGGATGAATTTGTATATCGGAACAGCATCCGGCTCAATCAACAGTATTATGCATCACTGGGCGACAAGCGGGCATTCGTGATGTCCCATGCCAGAAACCTCATGATTTTCAAGATCGTGGGCTATGCTGAGCACGTAGTCCGGTACTATGGCCTCGAAGATCTCCAAGCGCAGGTCTGGATTGCGCACCAGCGCTATCCCACCAAGGGACGCGTATGGCACCCTGCAGGGTCGCACCCATTCATCGGTATGAATGAGGCCCTGGTCCACAACGGCGACTTCGCCAACTACTACAGCGTATCCGAATACCTGCGGCAGCATAACATTGTGCCGCAGTTCCTGACCGACACAGAGGTATCAGTCCTGCTGTTCGACCTCTGGAGCAGGATCTATAAATACCCCCTCGAATATGTAATCGAAGCGCTGGCTCCCACAACTGAGCTCGACTTCGACCGGCTCTCAGTGGAGAAACAGCGGATATACCGGCTGATCCATGCCCTGCATATTCACGGCTCGCCAGACGGCCCCTGGTTCTTCATCATCGCCCACAGCAAACCGGACGAAAATACTTACCGGCTGCTGGGGATCACAGATACTGCGATGCTCAGACCACAGGTTTTCGCCATCCAGGAGGGTGATGTCAGTATCGGCCTGATCGCATCGGAGAAGCAGGCCATCGATGCCACTCTCTACTCCCTCTCGCAGGAAGACGGGCGGTTCAGGCCGGTGGCCGATCGCTACTGGAACGCGCGAGGCGGCAGCCATACCGATGGCGGGGCATTCTCATTCACGGTCAACAAGAACAACGGCACATGCACGGTCTCCTGCGCGGATAAGTTCGGAAGGGCCATAACCGCCCCACCCGGGGACTACAGGATAAGCCTCGACTCTGAGCAACAGGCACCAGCCGGTGGCCAGGAACTGGTAAAACAGGTGGATGAAGACATCGGTGCGGGTAAGCCCGAAGAGGCCTTCCATGGAATTATTTCCGGGCTACTATCGTGGAACCTCGACGGCCTCCGCTGGCTGCTCCGCCAGATAGAAGGTATATGCGTCAGCGGCGATGATGTACGGGAAAATGTAATCACATTGCTCACATTGTTGAATGACAGGCGTTATGACTGCGGTAATATGCGGCGCAGCGCAGTACTGCAGCTAATCCGCAGCAGTATTAATAGCGTCCTCGACTCCGTGTTGCCCATATCCTCCAGGGGATCGAGCCACTTCACCAGGATATACTGGGAATCACGGGATGAGCTAAGAGAGCCTGAGGGCAACGAAAAGATACTGGTGATCAACGGACGGGATTTCCCGCCGGAGGGCGATGACTGCGACGCGCGTCTGGCTGTCAGGGCCCACGAGATGGGCTGGAGACAGTTTATCGTCTATGGCCTCAAAGGCCAGCGGTTTCAGGCCTGTGGTTTCGGACCTCAGACAGCAGGAGTGCGTATCGACCTCTACGGCAGCTCCGGCGATTACGTGGCCTCAGGGATCGATGGCATGGAAGTCCATGTTCACAATAACGGCCAGGACCAACTCGCCCAGATCATGAAGAGCGGCCGCCTGGTGGTATATGGCGACGTCGGCCAGACATTCATGTATGGTTCAAAGGGGGGAGAGGTCTATGTAATGGGCAATGCCGCCGGCAGACCCCTGATCAACGCCGTCGGCAAGCCCCGCGTGGTCATCAACGGCACCTGCCTCGACTTCCTCGCCGAGTCCTTCATGGCCGGCGACCCTCACAACGGCGGCGGATTTGTGATCCTCAACGGGATCGAATTCGACGACCAGGGCAGGATTCGAGAACAGGCCACCCCTTACCCGGGCTCCAACCTGTTCTCCCTGGCATCGGGCGGGGCCATCTTTGTTCGTGATCCCCACAACAGCATTGTGCAGGAACAGCTAAACGGCGGTGAATTCGCCGCATTCAACGATGAGGACTGGGACCTGATCCTGCCCTACCTGATAAAGAACGAGAAGCTATTCGGCATCTCTATTGAGCGTGATCTTCTGACTGTAGATGGTGAGCAGCGCCCGCCGAATGAGGTCTATCGGAAGGTGCGGGCGATAGAACTGACCGTGCTCACAGGTATCGAGGTTCCCGACTAGGCGGCGGTACGGGAAGTGAGCCATGTTGAAAATAGCGATAATAGCCGATGAGTTCAGGCAGGTGGAAAAACTGAGCTCGCAGCTTGCCGAGAGCGGCCTTAACTGCTCTGTTGTCTACGGCAGAGAGTCAATACCGGAGAAGATTACAGCGCATGCCCCGGACCTAGTGCTGGTAGCTATCAATGGCTCGCTGGATTGTTCAGGAGCGGATTACCTCACCCGTAGGGCTAGCCAACAGACATGTCCTCCGGTCATAGCACTGCTTTCTCTAGATATGATTGACAGTCTCGACTCTGCCGCCACAATAGATGATTTCGTCCTCAAGCCCTGGGATGCCACCGAAGTAATGCTTCGAGTAAAGCGAACTCTCAGGCGCACCAGCGGCATCGGCAGGGGGGAGTCGATCTCCTGCGGGGACCTAGTCATCGACCTGGACAACTGCGAGGTGACAGTTGCCGGGAGGGTAGTCACACTTACGTTCAAAGAATATGAGCTACTCAGGTTCTTAGCAGGTAATCCGGGAAGGGTCTTCACCCGTGATGCCCTGCTCGACGAGGTATGGGGCCACGACTATTTCGGCGGAGACCGGACAGTCGACGTCCATATCAGGAGGCTGCGCAGTAAAATCGAGGACTCCACCCACACCTTTATAGACACGGTGCGGAATATAGGCTACAAGTTTAAAAAGGACATGTAGCTGCCTGAGTAAATAAACGGCTTCCAGAATCCCCGTGCACTTCACCGGTATCCGGCTATTCCTCCACTTGGCGAGCTTCCCCAATGCTCACGTTCGGTATCCACTCGAGCCATCGCGGCAGGTACCAGCTTCGGTTGCCCAGCAGTTTTATGGCTGCTGGCACCAGGACGGAGCGGATAACGGTGGCATCCACAAGCACCGCCACTGCCAGGCCAAAGCCCATCTGCTGGAACATGACCATGTCACCAATCGCGAACCCGCTGAATACCGCCACCATGATCAGCGCTGCACCGGTTATCAGACGCCCGGTAGACCGAAGCCCGAAGGTCACGGCCTCCGCATTGTCACCGGTCTGCCTGAACCTCTCACGAACGCGACTAAGCAGGAACACCTGGTAGTCCATCGACAGGCCGAAGAGGATAGCGAACAGGAACAGTGGGAGCCAGCTTTCGATAACATCTACCTGCCGGAACCCCATCACACCGGCTCCTACCCCCTTCTGGAAGACCAGCACCAGCAGGCCGTAGGCAGCGCCGACCGAGAGGAGATTCATCATTATGGATGCCAGCGGGATGACAATAGAGCGGAAGGCGACAGTTAATAGCACAAAGCTTAGCGAGAGCACGAAGCTGAAGACGATCGGTGTATAAGTGCTGGTGGTCTGATTGAAGTCCAGAATACCAGCCGTCATGCCCGTAACCAGGACTGTAGCCGGCGCGTCGGCGAAGGCGTCCGGGATATATTCAGCACGCAATCGGACTACAGCATCCATCGCCTCCTTCTCCAATGGGTCCCCTACCACCAGTGACGACAGGATGGAAAGATTTACGTCAGGGTAGATTTCCAGCGTATTGGTGACGAAGGCTGGATCCGATGCGAGGGCTGTCTCGAGACGGGAGATACCAGTTTGCACCGGCTGTGTGTCCGTTGGGCTATCTATGACTATGATTGCGGGCGCATTCTGACCGAAGCCGAACTCCTCCTGAAGCACCTCGAAGCCCTGCTTGGCCCTCATGTCGTCAGGCATGCCGCTGATGCCCGACATCCCCATCTCAGCATCGAAGTACGGTATTGCCGCTGCTATGAGCAGGCCAACTGCGATAATCAGGCTGACTACCGGTCGCCGGGTGACAACGCGTGCTATCGTATCCCAGAACCCTCCGGCAACCATAACCGTCGGCCCGGCCCCACGCCGCTGAATGAAAGGTATCCGCCAAGCATTGACCTTGTCGCCGAGCAAGCCCAGCAACGCAGGCAACAGGGTCAGCGCCGCCATAACGGCAACCATGACCACCAGAATGGCCCCAATTCCCATGGTATAGAAGATGGACAGAGGGAAGATCACCAGACCGCATAATGCGAGCACAACGGTCATCCCGCTGAACAGCACGGCGCGGCTGGCGGTGGCGCCCGCGGCAGCGATGGCGTCGATCTTCTCGAGGCCGTGCTGACGCTCCTCGCGGTACCGGGAGAGAACGAACAGAGAGTAGTCTATGCCTACAGCAAGGCCCATCATGGTAACTATGTTGGTCACACCGATCGCCAAGTCCATCGCCTGGCCCACCAGCGCCGTGATGCCTAGTGCTCCTACTACCGCCGCGGCCCCGAGCGCTACCGGGAGCAGCGCGGCGGCGATGGCCCCGAAGACCAGTGTTAGAATAATCAGGGCT
>CP070819.1:1735835-1738820 GCA_020344295.1 Dehalococcoidia bacterium
CCATGGAATGCCACCAGCCACAATGTAACCTTCAGGAGTGCGCTCTAAAAGTAAACGTAGATCGAAAATACTTCGTTCCACCAGCCTATTAAACAGTTCGTTATCAGTTTCAATTTTTGTGCACCTGTCATGCCATCTTTGGAAACGTTCACAGGCCAGCGTCAGTCCCTTTTCGAAATGTACAGTCTCCACCGTGGACTCAGCTTCTACGGGGTGAATATGCAGCACCATAGAGAAAGGCTCCCTCGGTTCTATGGTTACATTCCAGGTAACTTTCGCATAGGGAGGGCGAATCATAGTGCTGCTTATTATCTCGATAGATTCGGGGAGAAAAGTACTCGACCGCTCTTTTATTATTTGACTTTGCTCATCGATCTCAACACTTGATGGAGGTGCATCAAATATTATCTCTGTAGTAAGTATTTTGCTATCAAGTCCGGAATACTCAAATGTTAGTCTGGAACCGGAGAATGAAGGTTTTGAGATTTCACCTCGTTTATCCCTCTCATATCCCCGCACTTCAAAAATGTCGGCGAAATCTGTACCCAGACAGAGAGTGATGTCTGTGCTTACCGGGAATGAATTGTAATTGTAAAGGGTAATGCGTTCATGAAGACCATCTGTAAGGAAACGACTGCGGACAATGCCGATAGACCTTGCCATGACGGTAACACCGTCGCGAGATTCAATAGTGGGATTGGCAAGCTGGATATCACAAACACAGTCCTGCCGACAGGAAGACGCCATATGTCGGGGTTTGTATCCTGATAAATAAAGTTCGAACATGGAGAGGTATCGTGTATCCTTGTAATACAGACCCAAGTGACGCCGCGTTCGAGGTATATCCCCCAGGTAATCACCAATCAGTACAAGCTCATTTTCCTTCAGGACACGCTGCTCCAAATTACTCCCCCTAAACGGTTGCACCTATTTTACACTGTATTAGCCGCCATAAAAAGATGCAGCTGCGGTATATATCACAGCTGCATCTAATCGACTTGAATTAAAGTGACGCTGAACTATGTTATTTAACGGCTATATTTCGCTCTAATACATTCCCTCCATGCCTCCGCCGGGTGGCATAGGTGGCATCTTTTCTTTCTCAGGGATGTCCGTTACCAGCGCTTCCGTGGTCAGGACCATAGCAGCGATACTGGCAGCATTCTCCAGACCAGCCCTTGTTACTTTGGCCGGATCTATAATGCCGCGCTGAACCATATCGCCGTACTCATCCTTTTCGGCGTCATAACCGATAATCTTCCTGCTCTTCTTAACGAAATCTACGGCAACTGAGCCCTCTTTGCCAGCGTTAGTAGCAATCTGACGGAGCGGATGTTCCAACGCCTGCTTAACGATATTCACGCCTGTTAGCTCATCACCACTTGCTTTTATCTTTTCCAGGGCGGGAATAACGTTAATTAGGGCAGTTCCACCTCCGGGAACTATACCCTCTTCCACAGCAGCCCGAGTTGCTGAAAGTGCATCCTCTACGCGATGCTTCTTCTCCTTTAACTCAACCTCGGTAGCAGCACCGACTTTAATGACGGCAACCCCTCCAGCCAACCTGGCTAACCGCTCCTGCAGTTTCTCACGATCAAAGTCGGACGTTGTTTCGTCGACCTGTGCTTTGATCTGCTTGATTCTACCCTGAATGTCAGTATCCGAGCCTTTACCCTCAATAATTGTTGTGTCGTCCTTATTTGCAGTGACCTTACGGGCGCGTCCCAAATCCTCGATGGTTGCCGAATCAAGTTTTCTACCGACATCCTCGCTGATTACCTTACCGCCGGTCAGGATAGAGATATCCTCGAGCATTGCCTTTCTTCTATCACCGAAACCGGGCGCTTTGACGGCAAGGCAGTTGATGGTGCCACGCAGCTTATTAACCACCAGTGTGGCCAGTGCCTCACCTTCTATATCCTCAGCAATGATAACCAGAGTCTTGGAGACCTGCAGGAGCTTTTCAAGCAACGGGAGAATGTCAGAAACCGCCGACACCTTTTTGTCGGTAATCAGGATATAAGGGTCTTCCAGAACGGTTTCCATGCGTTCGGCATTGGTAATGAAGTAGGGGCTTATATAACCACGGTCGAACTGCATGCCCTCGACATATTCGGTCTCGAACTTAATTCCCTTCGATTCCTCTACAGTGATAACACCGTCTTTCCCCACTTTTTCCATGACGTCGGCAATGAGCTCTCCGATTTCCTTATCGGCAGCAGAAATGGCCGCAACTTGAGATATCTGCTCTTTACCTGATACAGGGGTGGAAAGCTTGTTTATCTCTTTCACAGCAGAGGCTACAGCTTTTTCAATTCCTCTTTTGAGAGCCATGGGATTTGCACCGGCCGCGACGTTTTTCATACCTTCATGAAGCATTGCCTGCGCAAGTACTACGGCTGTAGTGGTGCCATCACCGGCGATGTCATTTGTCTTGGTAGCCACCTCTTTTATCAGCTGTGCACCGATATTTTCGTAGGGCTCTTCCAGGTCAATTTCTTTAGCGATGGTAACACCATCGTTGGTTATAGTCGGCGGGCCCCATTTCTTGTCCAGGACCACATTACGCCCTTTGGGCCCGAGCGTAATCTTTACCGCTTCCGCCAGGGAATCGAGGCCCTTTTTCAGAGAGCGCCGAGCATCTTCGTCATATGATATCTGTTTTGCCATTTGTTCTCACCTCTCCTTGATTTATGTGGTAGAAAGATTCTACTTACCGACCTTTGCCAGTATGTCGCTTTCCCGCAGGATCAGGTATTCCTCTCCCCCAACTTTCCATTCAGTTCCCGCGTATTTAGCATAGATTACTTTGTCGCCCTTCTTCACTTCCATCTCGACCCGCTTGCCATCATCTCCCAGCTTACCGGGCCCAACAGCGACGATTTGACCTTCCTGTGGTTTCTCTTTGGCAGTATCAGGTAATACTATGCCTCCCTTGGTTACTTCCTCTTTTACGATTGGCCTTACAACAACCCTATCGGCTAG
>CP070819.1:1738920-1742466 GCA_020344295.1 Dehalococcoidia bacterium
GCTGAACGTTCTTCGCGTGGGGATGCCTGTCATCGGCCTCATTGAAGGCATTGCGGAGGGTACGGCGAGTCTGCTCAAGGTGCTGAGCGGCTGGCTCAGCGATCACATCGGCCACAGAAAGGGCCTGGCCGTTTTCGGCTACAGCCTCTCAACGCTGGCAAAGCCCTTTCTTTATCTTGTTACCACATGGGGTGCTGCGGGTTCGGTGCGCTTCGTGGACCGGTTGGGTAAGGGTATTCGAACGTCGCCGCGCGATGCCCTGATTGCTGATTCTACTCCCGTCAGCGAGATGGGCCAGAGTTTCGGCTTTCACCGCGGGATGGATACCTTCGGGGCCGTCCTCGGCCTGTCGATAGCAGCCGTGGTCGTCTACTTCGTACAGCGGGGCGGAATCGAGCTCACCCGCGATGCATTTCAGAAGGTGGTTATCGTAGGAACAGTTCCAGCCGTGCTCGCTGTGCTCATACTGCTGTTATTCGTTCGAGAACGCAGGAAGGCGTCTGCGGTTGATGACATTGGCGATTCAACCGATGGTGGGCCTGCGGGCACTATTCGTACCGCAGGGTCATTCGACCTGCACTTCAAGCTTTTCCTGGGACTGGTGGTGCTGTTCACCCTGGGCAACTCCAGCGACGCCTTTCTAATCCTGCGTGCGCACAGCCTGGATTTCTCGGTCACTCATATTCTTTTACTTCTGGTTGCCTATAACCTCGTTTATGCCTTGGTCTCGTTTCCCGCGGGGCTGGTATCCGATAGGTTGGGGAGAAAGGGCGTTATCGTTGCCGGATGGTCTGTTTATGCTCTGGCCTATCTGGGCTTCGGCCTGGCATCCTCAGCATGGCATATCTGGCTGCTGTTTGCCCTCTATGGCATCTACTACGGTGTGGCCGAAGGGGTATCCCGGGCTTTCGTCGCCGACCTCGTGCCGGTAAAGAGGAGGGGCACGGCCTATGGTCTCTATCACACGGCGGTCGGTCTATCGTTACTGCCCGCGAGCCTGATCGCGGGATGGCTCTGGCATCTCAGAGGCCCTGAAGCGCCTTTCTTTTTCGGGGCGGCCATGGCAGCGGCAGCGATGCTGGGATTCCTGCTGCTGATCAGGAGGGGACCTTCCTTTACCCAATTGAGCGGGGGCAAAAACGAATTAGTGGACGATCTCTTCCGCCGATTTCAACTTGACGATTCGAGCGGAACTGCGTATTATGCAGTTTGAAGGAGTGGATTTATGGAAGATAGAGTGGCAGTCTTTATCGACGGGAGCAACCTGTATCACGCTCTGCGGGCTAATTACAATCGTTACGATCTCAATTTCGCGGAGTTCGTCAAGAAGCTCTGTGGAACGCGGCGTCTGTTTCGAGCGTACTATTATAATGTCATGCAGGACCCGAGCCAGAAAGTTGATGCTCACCGCGACCAGCAGGACTTCCTCCATGCCCTTCGGGAAACGCCCTATCTGGAGGTACGGCTGGGGGGCACGAAGCAGGCACAGGGAGTAACCATTGAGAAGGGCATCGACGTCATGCTGGTGACTGACCTGCTGAATCTTGCCTGGGAGGACCTATACGACGTGGCCCTGCTGGTGAGCGGGGATTCGGACTTCGCCTATGCTCTTCAGGCGGTTAAGAATCTGGGCAAGTATGTTGAGGTGGCGTATTTCGAAAGCAATGTCTCGCGGGATATTCTGGACGTGGCCGATAACAAACATCTGATGGACAAGAACTTCCTGAAAGGCTTGTGGGCCCACAAACGCCCGCCCAAGCGCAGAGTGAGACGTCCGGGCACTCTGCCGGTTAAGAGCAACAGCAGTTAGAGATCTGGTACATTGTGGATTCCTGTGCAAGCAGGAATGACATAGGTAATTTGGGGCGACCATGCAGGTCGCCCGTTATTTTCTTCACCCACACCCACTCTCATCAAGAGAGAGGGATTAAAGTTCTCCCGCCCTTTGCGGGCTCTAGTCAGCGTGCCGCAGTGCCTCCATCACGTTGCGGGGTCTGATCCGCTGGCCGGACAGCAGTATCCCTGCCCGGAATACACGGGACGCGACCCAGAGCAGCAGCAGCGCTGTCGCGGCGACTATCCCCAGGGCTAGGGCGATCTCTCCTCCCGATATGGTTCCTGTTCCTATGCCAAGCCTGATCATAATCATCGTCGGCGCCGTAAACGGGTAGTAGGTGAATATCTGCGCAAGTATGTGGTCCGGTGCATTCATCCACAGTCCAAGCATCCAGACGGGCAGGAAGATCCCCAAGGTTAGGAGGCCCGTCTGCCGCTGGGCATCCTGCGTCGAAGACACAAGGGTGGCTATGAACAGCGCCAGGGCGGAGTAGAGGAAGTACCCGAGGATGAAGGCCACCACCACCAGGGCAAGCAGACCCGCAGAGATAGTCAGCTCACCGCCACCCGGTATCCGGTCGAAGACCGCCGGCAGGGCGAACGCCCCCACGGTGACCCACACCGCTGTTTGAATCAAACCGGCGAAGCCCCCCGCCAGCAGCTTTCCTGACATGATCGACAGCGGCGACGCCGAAGTGACCAGCATCTCGATCATGCGTGTTTCCTTCTCTTCAGCGACGCTGGTCAACAGCGTGCTGCTGCCCATGAAGACTGCGATCATAAGTAGAACGCCAAAGAGAGTCGGGACCAGGATTTCTCCGATTTCCTGCGCAAACGGGACTGCCTCGCTGACGGCCCCGTCATCCCCTATCGCAAAATTCAGATAGTGCGCGGAGTCGAGAGCGCGCGCCAGGACGTCGTCGTCCACCTGACCCGCAATCAATTCGTGCGTCAGAAAGCCTCTGAAAGACCATTCGGCGGTGCTGCCCCAGATCTGTCCAGTCAAACCGCCATTACTTTCACCGGATGCCCGGTACTGCTCGACCTCGCCGGACTCAAGATAGTCGGCGGGAAGTACGTAAAGCGTGTCGATCTCGCCTTGCTGGACCGCCTGAATGCCCTCAGCACGATCGCTGTACCGTCTCGGTGCGTCCTGCAGTCCGGGGCCCGGTAGGACGCCTGCCGGGTAGACATACCCGACCCTCTCCAGAGCCCCGGCTTGCTCAACCCCTTGCCAGTTCATGACTGCGGCATCCTCATTTTCGTTGTAGTCGTCCGGCTGACCTGAAGCCCAACTGGTATAAGCAGTTGGCTCTCCGCTGACCCACTCCCAGTTTCCTTCGCTGGCCAGGTCATTGAACCCCAGCCAGAAAAGCTCCTGCACACCGAACTGGCTTCGCAGCCACAGTTCCTCTTCTCTGTCATTGACTGTTACCAGATGTCCTCCCCAGTCAACAGCCTGGGCTTCCGCCTGCATCCAGTTCATGGTCATTGTCAATCTGTAGTAGTGCCCATTTTCCGGGTTCATCAGCCAGTCCTCTTCCGCGGGTACGTCGTAGCCGGCCTCTACGATGCCCCGATAGAGCCCGGTCACCGATTCATCATTCCAGGCGTCTCCGTATTCGACACCACTACCGGCCGGATCGTCGTCCTGTATCAAATCCACGATGAGTGGCGTCACCGGTATGGCGATCAGCATCAGGGCTGCAA
>CP070819.1:1742566-1753820 GCA_020344295.1 Dehalococcoidia bacterium
CCGGAGTTCCGGGATCGATGCCTCGCCCCTCCCCGGCCCGAGGAGTACGCTAAGCTTATGGAGAAGCGGGACGATATGCCTCAGGAAGATTGGCTGCGAAAGCTGGAACAGGTGATGTTCAACCGGGCGGCGGAGGATATCGATGATATCGACTTCAACAGCGACTGGGGGGCCGAGGCGGCATTGAGTGTCGCCGGCGGCTCGCTGGCGGTGGGGGTCATCGATAAGGTTATGAGTGTGAGGGAGCTTATCGACGCTATAATCAGGGATGCCGAACATATCCTCGGCCGAGAAGGGAATCTGGGCAGGCTGCTAGGATAGTAGATATCCTCCGTCCACCACCAGTACACTGCCTGTCATATACTCTGAGGCAGAACTGGCAAGGAACAACGCCACCCTGGCTACATCATCGGGCGTGGCGAAACGGCTGAGTGGTAGGCGTGCCAGGAAACTTTCCATGCCCTCTTTGAGAGTTATTCCTCTTGCCTTCGTCTCGCTGGCCAGCGCCATGGTACCGGGCGTCAAGACACCACCCGGGGCGATGACATTGATCAATATGTTATGAGGGGCCAACTCTAGGGCCAGTGACTTGGTAAGCATGATTACGCCTGCTTTGGAGGTCGTGTAATGGGCCATGTCCTCCCGGGGATGCAGGCCTTCCATCGATGCCATGTTAATTATCTTCCCTCCCTGTCCGGCTCTGATCATCTCCTTCGCCCCTATCTGTGTGTGGAATAGTACGCTTTTGAGGTTGATATCGAACACGCGGTCCCACTTCTCCTCGCCTATATCCAGAACCGGCGATATGGGGTAGATGCCGGCATTGTTGACCAGTATGTCGAGGCTACCGAAGGCCTCAACGGTAGCCTCGACTGACTTCTTAGCATCTTCCGCGCTTCTGGCATCGGCGTGAATCCACTGCGCACTTCCTCCCTGAGATGTGATCTGTTCCACCGTCTGTTTTGCAGCATCTGGATTGATATCGGCTATCATTATGCTGGCACCTGCCTCAGCCAGCCGGAAGGCGATTGCCTGCCCGATGCCCAGGGCGCCTCCGGTTACGATGGCATTCTTGCCGGACAGGTCGAAGAGCTCTGCAATAGTCTTGGTCATTGTCTATCGGTCTCCTTTTTCTATGGAGATGTTACTTACGTAACCTCGTGATTCTTAACGTTATCCCTAAACTCAGTCCACTCTCTGCCAATCCGTGCCACCCACTCCCGCTGGTAGTTGCGCATGTAGTCGAAAGGGAAATCATCGAAGTGTCCGTGGTCTTTGACGTGCTCGATATGTGGTCTGCCTTCCCGATCGTAGTCTGAGTCTTTGGCATCGTTTACTCCATCGAATTCAACGGGTACAAACCCGGCTTTCTGACAGGTCTCCAAATCATAGGCCGGGCTGGTATGGACCCATCTGCCGTCTAAATACAGCTCGGCATATCCATGTTGAATGAGCAGGTTGTCTCCTCCGATCATTTTTCGGAATTTCTCGGACAACAGATGGTCTCGTACGTCTACATATCCCGGACGTGCCGGGATTCCTACATCTCGGGCCAAGGCGACGAGGAGAAGGGCCTTATGCTGACAGAACCCGTTGCCTCTCTCCAGAATCAAACTGGCCCTGTAGTTCTCCGGTTCATAACTGGGAGCGTAAGGATTGTGTTTAATCTCGTCCCTGACGAAATAGTAAAGGGCTACAGCCTTCTCTCTATCGGTTTGCAGCCCTGTCGTCAGCTCCCGAGCTATATCTCTTATGGACTCTGTATCACAATCGATAAACTCCGTACACTTTAGGTAATTCTCCATCTCGGGCATGCTGATACCTCCTTACATGAATCTACTATACAACGATACTGCTTCTGACTTCAACGGGGGTACGATCATCAGCTCACGGATATCTCTGTAATTATGGAACGAAGTTCCGAAGGGCGGGTGGGCGGGAACTAAACAACGACAGGATTCCTGTTATTGCATCAGGCCGACGCTCTTGTTATAGTTGTGGCGTTCCTTTTCATACGATAGACCGAAGTGTCGACGTTTTCCAAACAAATCTATCAAGGAACAATATATATTTGGAGGCGGACATGGCAGAGGTCAGTGGCGCAACCCTGGTAGGCAAGGCATTGAAGAATGAGGATGTCAAGGCTATCTTCACATTATGTGGCGGCCCCAGCCTGATCTCCATTTACAACACGTGTGTGGCTGAGGGTATCGAGCTCATCGATATGAGGCATGAGCAGGCGGTAGCAAATGCTGCTACCGGCTATGCCATGGCGACCCAGGAGCCTGCGGTGGCAATGGTAACATCGGGGCCCGGAGTGATCAACATGGCTTCGGGAATGGCCCCCGCCTGGTATGTAGGGGCACCGGTTATCGGGATCTGCGCTCACACGCCGCATTATTACCAAGGAAAGGGCTGTGTCCAAGAATTCGACTCTGGAGACATGTTTCGGAGCATTACCAAATGGAGAGGATACTGCACATCCACGCATCGCATACCGGAATATGTGGCTACAGCATTCAGGTACGCCACTGTAGGGCGGAAAGGCCCTGTCCTGCTGGATTTCCCCGATGACGCACTGCTATTAAAGGTCAAGGAGGAACGGGCCGCGATACAGCCTCCTGAGAAGTATAGGACTGCCGCGCGGCACTACGGTGATCCGTCACTGGTGAAGCAAGCTGTGAAACGGCTGTTGGAGGCGGAGAGGCCGGCGGTATTGATCGGCAGCGGTGCTGTATGGTCTGGGGCATCGGAGGAGTTGATCAAGTTTGCCGAGCTAACTAGGATACCTGTCTGCTATGCGATCGGGGCGAAAGGGTGCATGCCGGACGACCATCCTCTCTGCGGGGGCATTGTCGCCTATGATTTCGGGGCCGTATCAGAGGCTGATGTGCTCCTCACGATCGGGGTCAGGTTCGGTGAAATGATGAGCTTCGGTGTCGGCCCCCTTTACGCTCCTGATGTGAAGGTGATCTCAGTTGATATCGAACCGCTGGAGATTGGCCGGAACAGGCCTGTCGATATCGGGATATCGGGTGATGCCAGGGCTGTCCTGACACAGCTGATCGATGCGGCGAATGAGAAGATCGAGAGCTCTGCCGGGAAACGTGAAGATACGGCGTGGGTCAAGAAAGTGAGGGATACAGCGGAATCGGTATGGGCCGCTGTAAGGGAGGGATCATCAAGTTCGGATATACCGATCGATCCCAGGAGGCTGGGTAAGGAGATATGCGACTTCTTGGATAAAGGCTCCTACCTTGTAGGAGACGGAGGGGAGATACAGTCGCATATTGTCCCTCAATTCAGTGCTGGCTTCCCCGGCAGTTTTATCTCGGCTATTGGCGGCTCTCTGGGGCATCTGGGTGGAGGCATCCCCTTTGGCATCGGTGTGAAAACAGCTAGGCCGGATGCCAAGGTGCTTGTTATTGAGGGGGACGGGTCATTCCTGTTCAATGCGAGCGAGATCGATACCGCCGTAAGGCACAATAAGCAGATCGTGGTTGTCGTTGGCAATGACTGCCAGTGGGGTGCGGTCCGGCACTGCCAGGAACTGGCTAACTACTGTGATGTCTGCGGCAAACTGAATGAGAACGCCAGATATGATAAATATGCAGAGAGCCTGGGTGCGTATGGAGAGCTCGTGACCGATCCCGGAGAGATAAGACCGGCGCTGGAGAGGGCCTTCGACTCGGGATTGCCTGCTGTGCTGGATGTCAGGATAGAAAGCTCCATATTTACCTTTGTTAATTACTACATTACTGCGCAGGAGGGCAAACTGACCGAACTCTACAAGGATTTATACGTGGTCTAGGCCACCGATGTGACTATATTATAGCTGTTGAATATGTTCTCCCTATAAATAATTGCAGGTTAGGAAATGACTGAAGACGGTAAAACCAGTTCGGATATTGCAGTTGGCTATCCGCCACAGCGCCATATACTGCGGGATCTGCAGATATCACTGGAGTTCCCAAGAAAACGCCGGGGGAGGGTAAGCGCACCAGTTGTGCCCGCGATATGCACTGAACATGGTGGAGTGCATGTGGGCATTGTAGCCACGCTCGTAGACGTTCTTGGCGGTGGGCTGGTTGTACGGTCAATCTACCCTGACTGGCTGGCCACCTCCAATCTTTCGGTATACACCAGGAGGCCAGTGACATCGGGATTTGTCACCGCACGGGGCTCGGTTCTGCGAACAGGACGTACTACGGTTGTCGTCGAGGTGGACATCTTTCATGAGACCAGCGATTCAGCTATGCTAGCTGAGTCCATGGGCTCAGCAACCATGACCTTCTCCAGGCTTCCAAGGAGAAAGACCACGATGGAAATTCCAAATGAATCGCCTGGGAAGATTGTCTTCGGCACCGAGGGATCCGGACTATCCCGATCATTTCTCGATGAGATTGGCCTGCAGGTTGTGGATAGCGTAGCGGGCGTGCTGGAGCTTGAAATGAGTGCCTATGTTCGAAACAGTTTCCACGCGCTTCAGGGCGGCGTGGTCGCGCTGCTTACCGACGTGGCCGGACAGCAGGCGGCTTCTGTGGCTGCGGGAAAACCCATGACAACCAGGGATCTGACAATAAACTACCTGGCTCAGGGCAAAATCGGCCCGATTCGTACAAAGGCCAGTGTGATCCGAACTACTACCGATACAGCCCTGACCCGTGTAGAGGTAATCGATACCGGCGCTAATAACCGTCTCCTGACAGTGGGGATGAACACAGCGATGCTGGCAGAGACGGGCTAATAACTCACAGTCAGTGTTGAGTCGTCACCGACTTTATCGTTGATATGTGCCCCTATGGCCGCATCAGGCACGGAAACGCTCAGGTTTCCTCCCCACCGCCGGCTGCTGGATTACAGGCTCTCTACCAATCAGACATCATCCTCTGTCGGCGCTGACTCTGACGGTGCTGCAGATATCGGCTCTGTGGTAGTTGCGGGAAGTGGTTCCGGTTCAGTTGCAGGCATCGGAGCTATGATAGGTGCCGGCTCCGGTTCCAGAGTTGAGGTCGGTAGAGGAACATCAGGAGCAGGAAAGCCGTCACTACTACTTTCTCCTTGGAGGCGCGGAGTATACCTAAATTAAATTGTGTTAAAGCGCATGCCCATTAAATCCTATTTTCATTGTGGTACAATGATGCGCGGCGCAGCCTCTATTCTCCTTTGTTAGGCCTATCGAAAGGGAGGTTGAAATGTTCAAGAAAGTCGTTGTATGTTTGGACGGTTCCAGCGTGGCTGAGCAGATTCTGCCGTTTGTTACAGAAGGAGCCCAAAGGTTCAATACCAAGGTGATTCTTTTGCAGGTTCTTGATGTGCCTGCTACTGTCGCATGGATCAAGGATACTCCGCCGGATATCGACATCGTGACAGAGGAGAGCAAGAGAAAGGAAGAGGAAGCCAGGGCTTATTTGCAGGGTATAGCGACGTCACTTCGGGCAAAGGGTATAGACGTGGGCGAGGTGATTCTACACAATATATCCATCGACGAGGCCATTCTGGATTATGCGGCTGGGAATGATGTGGATACAATTGCGATGACAACGCATGGGCGCACCGGGATAATGCGCGCAGTATTGGGTAGCGTGGCCGATTCAGTAGTGCGAAAATCTGGCTTGCCAACCGTGCTGCTTAGACCCAGAAACGCTGACTAACAATAATACCTAGATAACTCTTTCTCAATTTAGAATAGGCCTTTTTCTTAGCTAAATAAACCTTCCGATCCAATGGCCGTCGCGGTTGGCATCGCCCATATCGTGCGGGTTGCGCGCTTCACCTATTTTGTAGAGTTCCTTTACCTTGCCTTCGAGCTCGTTATACAACTGATCATTTGGCATCTTTCCGGTCGTCAGCACCACCGTATCGATATCGGTAATTTCTCTCGTTTCCATCGTGTGTATGTTGAGGACGGTAGCTGTCTTATCCTGGATCATGACAAGGAATGTCTCCATACTGACTTTTACGCCCTTACCGAGTATTCGGGGCATTATGTGGAGGTAGGTCACGTCCATTTGCAGGTCCAGAGCAACAGGTAGAGGACAGATCAGCTCAACCTGGCAGCCCTGATCCGCCATTAATTCGGCGACCGCACGGGGAATGATATCGCCTCTTGTATCCCAGATGATAGCCTTCTTCCCGATATCCAGGGTCCCCTCTGTTATACCCCTCACTATTTCGTCTGCAGAGTAGACATTGTCCTGCTGCCAGCCGGCAACCTCCATATGGCTTCCGCCGAAGTAACCGTTGCGCATCCATGTAGATCCGGCAGCGACAACAACGACGTCCGGATTAACATCGAGTATCATCTGTGCGGTGGCCTCGGTGCCCGTGATGACTCTAACGCCCGCCTGCGGTAGCTGCAGCTTCTGCCACCGGATAAGGCCTCCCATCTCCTCCCTGCCCGGCAGTCTCTCTGCAAGCAGCGCCTGTCCTCCCAGCTCCTTCTCCTTTTCATATATTGTTACATCGTGACCCTTGAGCGCGGCAACCCGGGCGGCCTCCATTCCCGAAGGGCCGCCACCGACAACCACAACCTTCTTTTTCTCAGGTGCCTGCCTGATGCTTGAATTGCCCCCACCCCAGCCCTGCCACTCCATACCGATGGTGGGATTCGCTACGCATCTGATAGGAACACCCTGAAACATGAACTTGATGCAGTTCAAATTACAGCCCATGCAGGGCCGGATATCGTCCAGCCTGCCCTCACGGGCCTTGTTCGGCAGCTCGGGATCAGCGATGAGCGCTCTAGCCATAGCTATCATATCACACTTGCCTTCGGCAAGAGCCTGCTCCGCGATCAGGGGGTCGTTAATTCTGCCTACTGCGATAACAGGGATATTCTTTGCTACCTCCTTGACCTGCTCCACTGCGTACAGCTGGTAGGCAGGGGGTAGATACAAAGGGCCGAAGTACATGTGCATGGTCTGCGTCTCTCGCGCGATACCTGCAATTATGAAGTCGACCTTCTTATCTCTATCGAGCATTCTCATGAGCTCAACGCCATCTTCGGGCACGATCGAGCCCGGAAGCAGGTCATCGACGGTTAGCGTGTAGCCGATCGTCTTGTCGGGTCCGACGACCTTCCTCAGCGTGTCGATGGTCTCCATGAGCAGTCTCGCCCGGTTCTCAAGTCTACCGCCGTATTCGTCGGAACGCTTGTTGATGGTTGCGGACCGAAAGTCGGCTACCCACCCGGAATGGTTGTGGACGTCGACGCCATCGAATCCGGCTTCCATCAGGTTCTCAGCGCATACGGCCATATATTTGAGATATTCCTCAATATCTTCCTTGGTGATGGCTGACCACATCTGGTCACCGAAATTGCAGTCGGGTACCACCGAGGGACCGATCCTGCTGCCCAGTGAAGAGGAGTACCACTGAAAGCTCACCCTGGCGCCGTATTCATGAACACCATCGGCGATCTTCTTCATCTGGGGGATGATCTCTTTCTTCCACGTATACACCTGCCTGTCATAATGCCCCCCATTGGGCTTCATGTACATGGGGTCACGGGGCATGTTGTAACCGATGGACATGGCTACCCATCCGGCACCGCCTTTTGCCTTCTCGATCTCATAGTATACGTACTCATCGGTGGGAATTCCCTGCTCCGCCATCATGGGGCCGTGGTGCGCGCACATTACCCTGTTCTTCACCGTGTAAGGCCCGATCTCGATAGGTGAGAATAAATATTTGAATTGCTGGGCGCCCATAGATACCTCCTTACTAATCCTTATATATTGGATTTCAGTTATTTAACGAAGATAGATATGTGGATTCCCAGATGTGGCTAGTTCTTCCCGTAGCAAATCCCAGAGGCAAAGAGACTGGCCTGGTTCCAGGGCTGAGTCAGGAGTATTTCCTGACTGCCCGGCCGTTTATTTCTGACCACTTCGTCCATGTTTTCCGTGGGGCCATCGATAAGGATGTCAGCGGCCTTGGTGCTGCGCACCCGCCAGGTTGACAGAGCATACGTGCCCCGCTTTTTGGTGCGTTTGAACCGATTGTCTCTGCTCATCCGGGACAGCAGGGTCGCCGCCGGATTCACGCCGGGGATGTAGATGTTTCTGTCCTGCAGGATGGCAGCTATTTCCTTGTAGTGCAGAGGCTGTTGTATCTCTTCGAGCAGATTGAAAGCGGCGTCCATTATGGATATATTCTCAATGATAGGTGGTATTGCGCTAGTCTGGCAGCCTTCGAACCGGAGAAGTGCCTCGACGTGATACAGTGCATCCTCCAAGGGCTTTTTCTGCGCCTGCAGCTGCTCCAGGCGCAGGGTATATTCTTTACGTAATTGGGCGATTACGGCGTCGAGTTCTTTCAAACCTCTAGTCAGGTCCGCCCGTTTCAGCAGGAGTGCATCTTGCATGTCCGTTTGAGCGTTAGAACCACCTGATTGCTCCTCGGAGATACGGTTCCGGCGGGTTTTCGCCATTCAGCCCTTCCTCATGCCAGCAATGCGTATCATACGATGTATCATACGCATCTTTTAATACCATAAATGCATGATCTTGTCAATAACAGGCTAGCTGAAAATGGATCAGTCTGGTATGTGATGAAAGGTTATCAAGGCCGTAAAGAGTGCAAAGGGGACACGAGCTTCATTAAAGCATATTGGTGAAGATTCGGAATATGACGTTGATGAAGATGTGAATTATCACGGCGGGAAGAAATGAATTACCCCGATAGGCCACATACCCCAGATAGATACCCATAGGTATGGTGCTGAGGGTCTCCAGCTCCGGTTTACCTAGGTGCAGTAATACGAATGGCACAATCTGGATAAGAATGCTTGCTTCCTTGAACCTGTCTTTCAGCCCGAACAGCAGATAGCCGCGGAGCAGGAATTCCCAAGCTGTAAGATATACTATGATCCTGGGTAAGTAGCTCCCGATGTCGAAACTGCTGAGTGAATAATATGTATTGAGCGAGTCAACTTTCGAGAATGCGAACAGCAAGGGGCAGGCGATAAGGCATGTAACTGCCACATATACCCCCCATAGTCGCCAGTCTCCCAGGCGCAATCCGAAATTCAGGGGATTCCTGCGCATGAGCAGCAGGATCACGACCAGGGGCAGGGCAGCATAGAAAACCGCCGCGTCCGTCCATGATTCGCTGAAGGAATGATAGCGCGCGAGAGCCAGAAACAGGACAGATGAGCAAATTACGAGGATTTCTCGCTGGTTTTGCGCTATCTGATATTTTATGACGCTAAGCTCTCTCCGGAGCAGACCGGGCATTGTCCTCTCCATGGATTAATCTCAATGAGGCCTAAGGGCAAAACAGGTAGCCTTATGGCCCTATCATACCATCCCATAATGTCTACAGTGAAGCTGGCTTTGCATCATGCGCCTAGACGGATAAAGGTCGGACGAAGGCATTTGGGGTAAGGACGTGTTTCGACAGCGGGTATGGATATCTAGTCTTCTTCGAAGGCTTTCAGTATGGTCTCAGGTATCATACTGCAGTTCGAGGTATCCATCCCCTCGAAGTTTCCGAGAAGCACCTGGCAGTCTATGAGGAACGCCATAAGCGTGGTAAAGTCGGGGAACTGTACCAAGCCCTGGGCCGGACCTCTCACGGTGAGGAAGATATACTCGTCCTCGGACTTGTAGACCTCGACGTTCAGATCCATATCACTGATGCTCATGGTTGCGTATTCCTGCTATATAGTACAGATTAGCGGAAATGGATACCAGTGCCAATCACCCAATAATACTTAACAATACCGTACTTTTTTCCCCTATAGGCTATTGTGCACGGCTTTGAGTACACGAAGTAGGAAGTGAGATGAAGATTAAAAAAGGGATTGAGGGACTACTGGTATTACGGACGGGATTGCAATCCGAAACTGAGAGACCATCTGCGCCGGAGGACAGCCCAGTTGGCCTTCAGCTTGCAGGCTGGCTGATTTAGAGCTGCTGGACCAGCTCTCTTTCCTTGTCGCTCTTCGCCGGTCTATTTGTGCCTTGTCGGCACCTATGACAAAGGTGGTCCGTCTGATCGCTTTTCAGATCGCCAGACCACACCGAGTACTTGGCCCCGCACACCGCGCAGGTTTCAAGTAACCATTTCGATCGTTTCATAGAAATCGCCTCCTGAATTAGATTCCATTCGCTTCGGCGTACTCGCCTCTTTCGCCGTGGCCGTACTCGGCGATAATAGTGAGCAGGCCCCTGGCCAGGCGCAGCCCCTCCGCTTTGCCGGCCAGATAAGCTTTCCTCTGATTGTCCCGGTTTCGCTGTGACTGTCTATCCGTCTTCTCGGCATATTTCTCCAATATCTCGGTTAACATCTCTTCCATTTTCTGTTCCCTCCGCCCGGTGTCCTGCGGTGTTTGTAGTTACTGACTGTATTGTTGGACTTATGGACTGTATATGATCCTTAATATTAGTATAATATTAACATATAGTCCGAATAATAACAAGGACTATTGGACTTGTACCACTTTCAGTCCACTTTGTCAAGACCCTTGGAGGACGGATTGTGGTACAAAGCTAGGAAGAGTAGGCGGATAGGGATGGAATGACGCTATTTAGCAGCCGCTGAACGCCTGAGGTACGCGGTATACGAAAATGATATCATCCAGCCGTCCTTCCTGGATTGAAAGGCTGTGCGTATCCAATTCGCCTTCCGCTTGCCAGCCGTTCATGGGGAACAGATAGCTCACAATTCTGGTATCGGCCCTGGTGCATTGTTCCAGTTTCGGTCTCAGGATATCATTCGTTTCGTTTCCCAGATACAGGGTTATGACTGAGGCGTCGGACAGGTCAGCATCGAACAAATCGCCGTTAATTATTCTTATGCGTTCCTCCAGGTGTGCCTCTCTGATCTGCTTTGCTGCAATGTTACACAGGTCCTCCCTGATCTCATAGCCGACGGCTTGTCTGGCTCCAAATTCTTCAACGGCTGCGAATAATATGCGACCATCGCCGGAGCCCAGATCATACACCACGTCGTCCGAGCCAACCTGAGCTCTATGCAGAATTTCTCGTATGATCTCTACCGGTGTGCCGGCCCATTCGACGAAGTGCAATTTCCGCTCCGAGTTGACGTTATTAAAACCGAAGGTGATTATATTGTTGCCTTGCCCATTATTGTACGACATATTCTTTAGCAACCAGTCCTTTGTCAGAGTTCTTTCAATAGCACTAGATTTCAGTTAACCTTCGCAAGAAAATCGTTCTTTCTTCAGATTTCGTGCGCATGGACTATCTGGCGCCCCTTTTATTACAGACGCCCTCATCAGGTATAA
>CP070819.1:1753920-1759732 GCA_020344295.1 Dehalococcoidia bacterium
AGTGAAAGCAGCCGATGCTATAGATATTGACGCCAACTTCCAGCGAATAAAGAGTCAGTCTCTCACCAATGTGGGAGAGCACTATGACGGCTCGAGGCCGGTTATCATGGTCGGCATTGCCACATGCGGCAAGGCGGCAGGTGCACTGGACGCACTGCAGGCGATCAGAGATGAGCTGGCCGAGAACGGTGTCGATGCCCTTGTCATCGAGGTGGGGTGCATGGGGCACTGCTATGCCGAGCCCCTGGTCATAATAACCAAGCCCGGAAATCCTCCTATGGCGTATGGTTACGTTACTCCCGAGATCGCCAGACGTCTGGTTAAGGACTACATTATCAAGGAAGATCCCTCTCTGGAATTCACCCTGGGCGCCCTTGAAGAGAACGACCTTATACCGTCTATTTATGACCAGCCGCGATTTACCCATGAAAAGAATGTAATCTTGAACAACTGCGGTCATATCGATCCCGAGAACATCGACTATTACATCGCACGGGGCGGTTACGAAGGTATGGCCAGAGCACTCAGTATGCGTCCACCGGAGTTGATAGACGAGGTCAAGCTGGCAGGGCTCCGGGGTCGAGGCGGCGCCGGTTTCCCAGCATGGCGAAAGTGGGAAGCATGTCGCAGTTCCAGCGGAAGGCCCAAGTACATCATCTGCAACGCCGATGAGGGCGATCCCGGCGCCTTTATGGACAGGGCTCTGCTTGAGAGCGATCCGCATTCGGTCATAGAGGGGATGGTGGTAGCTGCGTATGCCGTGGGTGCACGATACGGATATATATACGTCAGGGCCGAATACCCGCTGGCTGTTCATCGAACGCAGATTGCCCTGCGACAGGCGAGGCGTATGGGTCTGCTGGGGAGAAACATACTGGGCAGCGATTTCAACTTCGATATCACACTCTTTCAGGGCTCGGGAGCTTTCGTATGCGGCGAGGAAACAGCGCTTATTGCCTCCCTTGAAGGTAGACAGGGCATGCCCCGACATCGACCGCCATTTCCCGCTGTCAGCGGCCTGAACGGCAAGCCAACGCTGATTAATAATGTAAAGACCCTGGCTTATGTGCCGCATATACTGACCAGGGGAGCCTCATGGTTCTCAAGTATCGGCACCGACGAAAGCAAGGGCACTGCCGTTTTTGCACTCGCCGGCAAGGTGGTCAACACCGGCCTGACAGAGGTGCCTATGGGTACCACGCTCAGGCAGATCATTTTCGACGTTGGCGGCGGCATCCCCGACGGCAAGCAATTCAAGGCGGTACAGATCGGAGGCCCTTCCGGCGGCTGTCTTCCCCAGGCGGCTCTCGATCTGCCTATTGATTTCGATTCACTGAAGGAAGCCGGGGCTATGATGGGCTCCGGGGGTATGGTGGTGATGGACGAGGACGACTGTATGGTGGAGGTGGCCCGCTACTTTCTGGAGTTCACACAGCGCGAGTCCTGCGGCAAGTGCACCATGTGCCGCCTGGGAACGAAACAGATGCTGGAGATACTAAAAGATATAACCACGGGCAGGGGGAGTATCGAGGAACTCGATAAGCTGTATGAGATGGCGAAGGACATCAAAGAAGGCTCTTTATGCGGCCTGGGTAAGACTGCGCCCAATCCTATTCTGACCATTCTCAGGTATTTCCGCGACGAATACGAAGCCCATATTAAAGAAGGGCGATGTCCGGCGCTGATGTGCCATGATCTCATCGCCTACTATATAATGCCGCAGAAATGCGAGCGTTCCTGCGACGCCTGCGTGGGCACCTGCACAGTGGAGGCAATTTCCTCAAACAGGAAGGGTATAAAAGTCATCGACCAGGAGAAATGCGTCAAGTGCAACACCTGCCTTACGGCCTGCCCGCCGCAGTACAACGCCATTATCAAGCTGTCACCGCCCGAACTTGTTCCGGCCGCAGAGGGGGGCAAATGAGTACCGTTACGCTGACCATCGACGGCAAGAAGGTAAAAGTCCGTAAAGGGGAGAAGGTGCTCTGGGCAGCGCTCAATAATGGTATCTATATTCCCAACCTGTGCAGTATTGAATCGGCATCGAGCCCGTTCGCTGCCTGCCGCCTCTGCTTCGTGGAGATAGACGGCCGTGATGGGCCGGTCACCGCCTGTACCGAGACAGTGAAAGAGGGCATGTCGGTGAACACGCAGGGCCCCAGGGCGCAGGGACTGGCGAGATCCGCGCTCGAGCTGCTTCTGGCCAGCCATCCTGTGGACTGCAACCGCTGTCCCGCAAATAAGGCCTGCGAGCTGCAGAGAGCGGCCGCACATCTTCGTGTTAAACTGAAGACAGGGCGTTTCCGGAAAATCGAACGCGGGCTACCCATTGACTCGAGCAGCCCCGAGTTCGTCTATGATCCCAACAAGTGCGTCCTCTGCGGCAAATGCGTCTGGACCTGCCGGGAGCGGTTGGGCATAGGAGTCTTCGGCTTCGCTTATCGCGGATTCAAGCGGATGGTAACAACGTTCGATAACCGGCCCATAGGCGAGTCCCATTGTGAAGGCTGCGGCGACTGTGTCTCGGTATGCCCTGTGGGAGCGCTGTCATTCAAGGATCGAAGCAAACCGGAAGTATCAAGCACAAAGAGGAAACTGCAAACTGTTAAATAAGGAGGATGAAATGGTATTAGAGGTCAACGAGCAGACTTTCGAGGATGAAGTTACAAAGGCAGAACTGCTCACAGTTGTAGACTACTGGGCGCCGTGGTGCGGCCCATGTATGATACTCGGTCCAATGGTCGAGAAGCTGTCCGAAGCATACAAAGACAAGGTCAAGTTCTGCAAGGTCAACGTCGACGAGAACATGCAGCTCGCCTCCAATGCTCGCGTTCAGAGCATTCCTTTGCTGGTTTTCTACAAGAACGGAGAGCGGGTAGACGAAAGCATAGGCGTTGTCCCCGAGACCGAACTTCGCTCAAAGATCGACGCCATGCTCTAGTCCTTGCTGTGACGGTAAACTAACTAGCAATGGCACTCTAAGCTGTTTATCAGGATAGAGGTAATGGGCACCGAAGAAATCAGGGACCTTGAAGAAAGGATTGCTGAGCTGAGGAAGCGTATTCCGCCTCATTCTATTCCTCCGGCAATGCTCCAGGAGCTTGACGAGCTGGAAGAACAGCTGGAAAAGGCGAGGGGGCGGGAGCGGGAAGACTGATGCCTAAGAAAATGCCGGCGGTGGACTATGGCAGATGCCGGCCCGAGGAATGTGATAACGGCGTATGCACGGCCGCGCTTGAGTGTGAATACGGAAGTCTGGTCCAGGAAAGCCCTTATGAAATGCCGGAAATCAATCCAGCGAAGTGGTGCCATAGTTGCGCCAAGTGCGCCAAGGTCTGTCCCTGTGACGCAATCAGGATGATGTAAGCACCTAACACGAGTGCAGAGGAGAAGAGGATGAAGATATCTGTATGCGGCAAAGGAGGCAGTGGCAAGAGCGTTATAACTACACTGCTGGCAAAAGGGTTGCAGGACAGGGGCTACGAGGTAGTGGTAATAGACTCGGATGAATCTAACTCGGGCCTTCACCGGATGCTGGGCTTCGAAGATTCTCCTGTACCTCTTCTCGACCTCGTGGGCGGCAAGAAAGAGGTCAAGAACGTTCTCCCTAAGACCCCTTTGCCACTGGCGGAGCAGGAGACCAGCGTGATCTCGCGCAGTCAGATATCACTCAGTGACATACCGCGGAAGCATGTTATCAGTAACAACGGCATCAGCCTTGTGAGCGTGGGGAAAATACTCCAAGCCCTAGAGGGCTGCGCCTGCCCGATGGGCGTGCTTGGTCGCGAGTTCCTTAAGAAACTTCAGCTTACCGATAACCAGTTAGCTGTTGTAGATATGGAGGCGGGTGTGGAGCACTTCGGCAGGGGTGTCGAGTCGGGTATAGACACAGTTGTGGTAGTCGTAGACCCGTCATTCGAATCCATCCAGCTCGCAGGGAAAATCAACGCCATGGCCTCTGAAATAGGGATAAAGAGCATATTCGCTGTTCTAAATAAGGTTCCTTCGGATGAGATCACTGTTAAACTAAAAGAGGAGCTGTCGAAGCAGAACGTAGCTGTAGCCGGAACAATACCACATGATTCAGGGATCCTCGAAGCGGGACTTGAAGGACGACCCCTGCAATCTAGCGAAACATTAGTGGAAACCGATCTTATCATCGACGTCTTACTACCGCGCAGCGTGAGGCTCACGTAGAGTCGATTCGGCTAACAGCCGTACGCATTTAAAGTGGGGAGGTGTTAGAATGTGCCTTGCCGCAGCATACCAGGGTGCTGACAGCGACCAGCCGGTCCTGCAGGAAATAGCCCGTCTTTATATTAACAACGATACAATCGAGATGGAGACCCTGTTTGGCGAACGAAAGGTTCTGCAGGGGAGGCTGACTGAGATAGATTTCATGAGCTCTAGGGTTATCATAGAATAACCTGGCTGTTGGTTGATCGGCGGTGGATTGAAGTAAATGTTAATCAAATCACTGAGAACAGCTAAGGGTGATAGAGATGAGTGAGGAGAAAAGCGAAGAAGAACGAATGGCGGAGGAAGACCTGGTACGCGAGCGGGTGGACCACGAGGGTAACGTATGGAGGAAGGTCTATGCCGGCGGGGGACTGCACTTTAAGAACTGGCTGGAGCAGACAATCGAGCTTTGCGGCGAAGAGAACGTGGAAGTAGAGGAAACAGACGCCACCGGCCTCCAATGCTTTGAAGAGGGTGGAGAGAAGATGTATCGTATTTGGGTGAAGAGATCGGCCGAAATAGATGAGTTGACATAAAGTATATTATCGAGGTGATTCTTCATGGGTAGACGTATCGTAACAACCGGTAGGGGAGGCACTGGGAAAACCACGTTTACAGCTCTTGCTGCCAAGTACCTCGAACGACCCATACTACTGATCGATATCGATCCCGACCAGAGTCTTGCAGATATGCTAGGCGTGGATCTGGAAAAAGAAGGGGTCAGGACAGTACTGGATATTCTCTATGATATCCAGAAACAGGAGGGGTACGAAAACCTGAGCGATATGCCTCTCCCCGAGAAGATACAGTATCTGTTCAATACGGAGTGCATATACGAGTCAGAGGAATTTGACCTGATCTCACTCGGCGTGAAGTGGACAGAGGGATGTTATTGTGCCCCCAACAACCTGATCAGAGCGATCATTCCCAAACTGGCGCGGAACTATGCAAATACGTTGATAGATGCCCCCGCAGGTCTGGAGCATCTCAACAGAAATGTAACCTCCGAAGTGGATGATATGTTCATTGTACTGGACCCCTCCATGAAATCACTGAAGAACATCGAAAGGATCCAGCTCCTGGCGAAGGAAGTAGGTATAAGCTACCAGAACTTCTATATGGTGGCCAACTACAGATTCAACGATGACCTGGAGAAGCGTATACCATCCCGAAACGGGGCGTACTTAGGACGGGTTGACTTAGATACCGCAGTGGAGAAGTTCAATCTAGACGGAAAATCACTGCTGGAACTGCCGGATGATTCGCCTGCAGCGATGTCAGTTAAACAAATACTGGAAAAAGCGGGCTACCAGACTAGATAAATATCAGAGGGTGACGATATGCAGCTTACGCATCCTATTCGTTTTTTATGGCTGCAGCCTGAGACGATTGGAATGATTATACTATGAGCCAGCTAAACAGCCCCGTAGAGATATTGAAGCTGCTCGACCAGTCGAATTGCCGTGAATGCCACAAACCAACATGCCTTGCATTTGCAGCCGCCGTGTTTAAAGGGCACAGCCAGCTCAGTGATTGTCCCAAGCTCGGATTGAAGAAATTCGCGAGTAATAAG
>CP070819.1:1759832-1763665 GCA_020344295.1 Dehalococcoidia bacterium
ATTATAACCCTCGATGGAAAGAGCGCCACCCTGGCACATACGGCTGTCAACAGCAGGTACAGGGTTAGTAAATATGGCGTCGATACTAAAAGTATGGATGAGGTAGCGGTCCCTGCCGTTAGGGAGGCAATACGTAGTTGTGACATCGTGGTTATCGACGAGATTGGTAAGATGGAGCTGTTCTCCCCCTCTTTCAAAGAGGCGGTGATCGAGGCGCTGCAGAGCGGGAAGAAGGTTCTGGGCACGATAATGCTGGCTCCTCATCCCTGGGCTGACGGGATTAAACAGCGGCCCGAAGTGGAGATAGTCAAGGTAACGAGAAATAACCGTAATGAGGTAGTCAAGCGGATGTTGGAATGGCTGGAATCCTGAGGTGCAGACCCCGCTGAATAATACTGGAAGGTGAAATGAGATGGAAAGAACTCTGGTACTGGCGAAGCCCGATGCTGTGCAAAGAGGGCTGGTTGGTGAGATAATATCACGTCTTGAGGGCACAGGACTTAAACTGGTTGCTTTGAAGATGGTCTGGATGGATACTGAGATGGCGAGGCGGCACTACGGGATTCATCGGGGCAAACCATTCTTCGATGGCCTAGTGCAGTTCATTACGTCCTGCCCCCTGGTTGCGGCCGTTTTCGAGGGCCCGAAAGCCGTTGAGATCGCACGCAAGGCTATGGGTGATACCGATCCCGCTCGTGCTCCATCGGGTACGATCAGGGGAGACCTCGCGCTGGATATCGGGCGTAATATAGTGCACGGATCAGACTCTGTGGAGAACGCGGAGCAGGAAATCAGCCTCTTTTTCAAGCCTGAAGAGCTGTTCAGCTATGAACGTCAGATCAAGCCATGGATCATAGAATCCTGACTACTGGGGTGGCTTTGTCCCACAGCTTCTCTATATCGTAATACTCTCTTTCAGGGGTGGAGAAGATGTGGACGATAACCTGACCGAAATCGAGCAGTACCCATCCTGAGTCCTCTTTACCTTCCCGGCGTAATAGTCTGCTCCCTTCCTTTGTCAGGGCCTCATCGACTGTATCACAGATGGCATGGATCTGGCGTTCGCTTTCGGCGCTGCAGATCACGAAGTAATCGGCGAAAGATGATATCGGTCTGATATCGAGCATGAGGATATCAGTGGCTTGTTTATCGAGGGCGGCCTCAACGGCCGCTTTAGCTATATCAACGGATTCCAGAACTTACCCCATCCTCCTTGGTGTCCTCATTATATCACGTGCATGTCTGAACTGCACTTCCACAACAAATCAATTCAGATGAGATGTCGTTCTTACTAAGCTTTGGAGCGTTATTAGAATCGGTACTATGCCAAACAGCACTATTCGAATGTACCAGCGGGTGAGCCTTCAATAGTCAGGGCCGATACTCCGCACAAGCCGAGTTCTTAACTGAGCGTCACTGTCCTTCTGCCTCTAAACGCTCCGGTTGCCCGTCATTCAGAATTGGGCTGTGTAACATAGTGTGGCACGAACTTACAGAGGCTTCAAGGAGCCCTCTCAGGTTCTGGGCCGTCTCAGGCTAAGTAAGCCTAGCTGAGGTTTGCGTGCCTTTTCAGGGTCGGCTATAATTGTCTCAGCAGGTTTGCCGGTTGCATACACTGATATTGTCGGTGTGGATGGCCTGGATTCGATCCCGGTGGTAGACCAGATTCAGTATGCTCTATTGAAACAAGCTAATGGGACTGTTCTATCATGCCGCCACCACTACGATGAAAGTCCTCCTCTTCGCTTTCACGAGGTGCCGGATCGAGGGCAAGGAGAACGTCCCTAGATCAGGTCCTCTGATCGTAGTGTCTAACCATCTCAATAATATCGATCCTCCTCTTCTCGGGGCAAGCATCCCGCGAACTATCAAATTTATGGCTAAACAGGAGCTATTTGAGCCATATTGGGTGCGAGCTATAGTTCAGGGATATGGTGCTTTCCCGGTGAGAAGGGGAAAGCTCGATAGAAAGTCGCTGCACAAGGCGCTGGAGCAACTCAGAGATGGAAGGGTAGTAGGGATGTTCCCTGAAGGTAGTCGGAGCTTCAGCAAGCAATTGCAGCCTCCACAGCCCGGGACAGCGCTTTTAGCTGCGCGCTCCGGTGCCCCGATACTCCCCGTGGGCATCAGCGGCAGCGACCAGATGAGAGGCTTCAGATCTATCTTTAACCGACCACGGATTAAGGTTACAATCGGCCGCCCCTTTGTTCTGAGTTCTGCTGAAGGCAGTCGAACCCGTTTGAGGCTGGCGCAACACTCTGATCTGATAATGGAACACATCGCTCGACTTCTTCCCGAGAGCTACCGAGGTGAATACGGTTTACGATCAGAAAACGGGAGTGGTAATGGAGATTGAAAAGGCCTCGGAGATGGGTTTCTGCTTCGGGGTAAGACGGGCCATTGATATGGTAGAAAGGGCTGCGCGTGAGAAGGGCCCACTACAGACATTGGGCGCCCTGGTACATAATCCGCAGGTGGTGGATAGACTGGCTACCTGCGGGGTAAATGTAGTAACGAATTTGGATGACATACAGGGACATATTATAGCCATTGCTTCGCACGGTGTGGGCCCAGGGATCATGGAGCAGGTACAGGGCCGCAGTCTTGAGGTTATCGATGCAACCTGCCCCTTTGTGCGTAAGGCACAGGTTGCAGCCAGGAAAATGAGTGAAGCCGGATTGTGGGTGCTGGTTTACGGCGATGCCGCCCATCCAGAGGTTCGGGGCGTTCTGGAACATGCTGGTGAGAACGCAAGCGCTTCGTTGGAAGTCCCTGATCTGGACAGTCTGCCTTCTCGCCTAGGCATTCTTTGTCAGACCACCCAGAATCCTAAGTATTTTACAGAGTTTCTAGCAGGAATCATCTCTCAGGGATTGTCCAGATTCTCAGAACTGCGCATTTGTAATACCATATGTGATGCCACGAGTAGACACCAGGCAGCTGCCCTTGAGCTTGCAGGAAGGGTCGATCTGATGTTCGTGGTCGGCGGCAAAGACAGTGCTAACACCAAACGTCTGGCTAGGATTTGCACAGATAGCGGGGTTACCACCTTTCATATAGAGGACGCAACAGAGATCGAACCTGCATCGCTTCAGGGGCATAGCCGCATAGGGATTACAGCAGTGGCATCTACCCCTGATGAGGTTATTGATACGGTGGTGGCAGTGTTGAATGAACACGTGAGTAGAAACTGACCAGGAGTATAGAAATGCATCACGAAAAATTTGGTATTTACCTCAATGTCAAAGAAAGCATAATAATGCGTATCAGCTCGCCATATTGGATTCCGTCCGGCAATGAGTGGGTACGTCTGACAGAAAACGTCAATGAAACGTTATTGAACATCAGAGAGATGGTCAGAGCAAAGGGGCTGGTTGACGATCCAGGTAAAGTTGACTGGGGTAGCTGGAGCCAGGCCCCTCAGCCGGATTGAACAGCAGTATCTTCCCATATCGTGGTAGTAGAAGCAGCGTGTTTAATTCTTTAAAAATTGCTATGAAGTGTTATAATACGAGGCTGGAGTTATTGCAACTCCCGGATGGGAAGGTCATCGCCGCTGCGGAATTATAACTGTCAGAGTAATATTGTAAACGAATACCTTGATGGTACATGATGGCATTCGCCGGCGATTGGAGGAAGGTGAGGAGGGACTGTCGCCGTTCGCGGCAAAAAGCAGGCTAACTCAGGGCAGGGTGCGCGCTGAGATACCGTCACCAATGCGCACCGAATTCCAGCGTGATCGCGATCGCATCATCCACTCCAAAGCGTTTCGCCGTCTTAAACACAAGACCCAGGTGTTTATTGCACCGCTTGATGATCACTATGTTACACGC
>CP070819.1:1763765-1767045 GCA_020344295.1 Dehalococcoidia bacterium
AGTGGGGATATAAGTGGATCAAGTGGATTACTGAAATCGAGCTTTCAGATGATGTCAATTACCGCGGATACTGGGAAAGCCGGGGATATTCTAATACGGGCGATCTGGATAAGAACTTTTTCGGGAATTAGCTAGCATGATTGATAGACAACAGATTAAGCGGATTAAGCGAGTCATACGCTGGTCCCTGGTTCTGGTAACGATAACCTACATCGTGACTGGATTTGGTATTACGGAGTTCAGAACAGTTGAATCCCTGACACTCGGATTATTGACCAAGGCATGGGCATTCAAAATACATATCAATCTGGAAATTCCTTTCATTACGCTACTGGCGCTGCACATATTACCATCGCCGGCTGTACGGGCATATTCCCTGATTAAAAATAGGTTTTAGATTCACGTATCTATCGTCCTCCGATTGTGACACCAATCAGTGGCTCCTATATTAATTTTCACAGTCCAAACCTTCAAGGATGACTATCCGTATATCCTGCTACTCTCTGCTGGAGCATGAAACTTTGCGAAACCACGTGCTCAACCACCAGGCTTAGCTTACTAAACTACCATATGTAGTGGTACATTCGTAATATTGCTATGCCACACGAGATGCATCAGAATCAGAGTAACCAAGTTGGAAAAGGGAAATTGGTACTGTGAAAACCCGTTCCAGGACTCAACCGGATAAATCCGGCAAATTGGACGCCCACAAGAGAAAAACCGGCAGGAGGTCCTCTTTGGCTGCCCTAATGGCTCCTCTCACTGGCCTGAACAGAAGATATCAGGACATGGGGACTGAATCCGCACAGAAACCGGTGCATCTGGCCAACAAGCCACCTACGGTTCTCGACGATGACCTGCTGGAACGTACCGACTTCTTTGCATGCCTCCTGCGCAACTGGTCACCCAAACACTGACCTACCCGCAGATCGACCCGCAAAATGATTATTTTGAGCCCCCGTCCGTCATAATCACGGAAGCTGGAATACACCATGATTTCAGACAGGCATATATGGCGTACCCGGAACGTATGTATTAATAAGCAGGCCCCCTTTCAGGAAGGCCTGTGAATATAGCCGAATAGGCACAGCTCTAGAGACCGACGATAATGACGCTGGCAATACTCCGGTAGGGGATGCCACCGAGGTTGTGAGTAAGCCCGTATTTGGGCTCTTTAATCTGCCGCTTGTCCGCTCTTCCTTGGAGCTGCAGGTAAATCTCGTAGATCATCCGTATTCCGGAAGCACCGATGGGGTGTCCGAAGCACTTCAGGCCGCCATCGGGCTGACATGGCTGCGCGCCGTCCAGGTTGAAGCGGCCGCCCAGAATGTCGTCGTTTACCTTACCCCTCGGGCTGAACTGCAGGTCCTCCATCGTCACAGCCTCGGTAATGGAGAGGCAGTCGTGTACCTCGGACATGCTGATCTCCTCACGGGGATTCTTTATACCTGCCTCGTCATAAGCCTTTACCGCGGCACGGGTGGTTGTCTCAACGTGTGTGTAGTCATAGGCTGTATACATCTCCTCCTCACCGGAGGTCGCCGATATCTGGAGGGACTTAACGTAAACAGGATCAGGCCTGAAATCCTTTGCCATATCGGCTCTACAGACTATGGCCGCCGCCGCCCCATCGCTAACACCGCAGCAGTCAAACAGTCCCAGTGGCCAGGCTACGATCGGTGCGTTCATTATCTGTTCTACAGTCACCTCTCTGCGCATATGAGCCTTGGGATTCAATGAGCCGTTGTAATGGCTCTTTGCCGATACCGTGGCTATCATCCTCTTCCCTTCCTCGGGAGTGAGGCCGTACCGGGAAAAATACCTAGTAGCCAGCATGGCGAACATACCGGGCGCAGTCTGGTTTGCTCCGATGATCCTGTGTTTGGTACCGATGACCGCCCAGTGGGTAAACTCAGGGAGTCCTCCATATCCCGTATCCTTGAGCTTCTCCACACCGAGGGCAAGTGCGATATCGCATGATCCTGCGGCCACGGCGTAACATGCACCCCTGAAGGCCTCGGAGCCGCTGGCGCACATGTTTTCGACCTTGGTGACAGGAATAAACGGCAGCTTCACAGCCTGAGCCAAGGGCAGTGCGCTATCTCCCACGTTGACCGAAGTGAACTCAGGGCCACCCTGCCAGGCGGCTTGAATGTCCTTCTTCTCAATCCCTGCATCCTCGATAACCTCTTTAAAAGCATCGATCATCAGGTCATCGGGTCCCTTGTCCCAGAGTTCCCCGAACCTGGTACATCCCATTCCGATGATAGCTACTTTATCCTTTATTCCGTCTCCCACCTTTGCCTCCTTAATTGTCTAGTTCTGATCATACTCTCTATACTCTCGTGGGCATAGCCTTCCAGAAGTAGCCGTGAATACCTCGAACAGTATCGACGAATTTTCTACGGAAGCTCATTTGGACGGGCATATCCACGCTGAGGGAGTCAAGCTCGCAGTCGGTAAGGTTGAAATTGAACCTGCCGCCACCTTCGAACTCCACAATCCCGTACAACTCTGGAGGGCTGGCGCTGAAGGCCAGGCTGTCGCCGGTATAGCTGAAAAGCTTGCCTTTCTTGTCGGCGAAGCGGTACTCCTCCATCTCATCTATGGCCCCGCAGTCGGGATTAACACATACCCGCTGGTAAGGGTACTGGGGAGTGCCGCATTTCTTACACTTGGCGCCGATAAGGCCCAGGATCGTCTTACGCTCCCGCCACATCATCGATACCATGGACGGTCCGACCTCGCCGCGGAAGCCCATCTCCATGGGGATTACATCGCGGAACGAGGAGTATCTCTCGTAGTTGTCAAGCTCTTTCTTAGACTCGAGGTGCTTTTTAATCCCCATCCTGTCCTTCACCTTCTCGATCTGGTCGGTAACCTGAAGGAAAAGGGCATCGCTGCCGTTGCCATAGCTGGCTACCAGGATTTTATCTCCTGGTTTGGCGTCTTCCAGCGCGGCTATTAGCATCATCAGCGAGTGGGCAGTGCCTGTATCACCTACTGTGGTAAGCATCTCCTGCTGGATCTGGGCAGGATCGAGCTGCAGCCTCTTTGCTATTGCACCGTGTTCTCTGATATATATGCACGGATATACGACTTTAGCGAAGTCTTTAAGCTCCAGCCCGTATTTACTCAACAGACCGGATATGGCTTCGGGGATAAACTTCATGTACCCCTCATCGCGAACCCATCTGTCCTCCCACATTCGGTTGTATTTATCCCCGTCAGCTCTCCATTGGTCCATAAAATCGTAGGAGATTGAGTAGAAACCTTCGAT
>CP070819.1:1767145-1773293 GCA_020344295.1 Dehalococcoidia bacterium
CGTTCATGAGGTGTGAGTGCCCGGCACGCACGATTGTTCCAACCCTGGGAATGGCTATGAAACTGTCCGAGCTCACGCCGGACGCCGTCCATCTCAGCTTGTGTCTGGTCAACGCGAAACCGGGATGCCCCTACGGTGGTGCGGAGGAATTCGCCAAAATCTTGGAGAGTAAGCACGGAATAAAGGTGGTACCGGGAATACACGATTATCATTAGTGCGTAAAATATAATAGGGGTTGTGTTTATTAACAGTTTATTAACAAACAGAATCGACTAGTAAAAGCTTGCCGGAGGTCGTATTTATCCGGTTATCTGATGTTACCAGGGGAGGTGAATGGTGGAGCAGGAAGGTTGCGGCTCATGTAAATACGGTATACTGGTAAGGCTTCCCGTAGGCGAGACCCACGGTGGTGTACATTCATCGGATAAACATATCGATATGTACATCTGTCATCACCAGAGGGCACAACACTATGGACATATTATGCTTGGTGACCATACGTGCCTCGGATTTAAAGAAAGGAACGTGTCTAAATAGTGCTGCCCCTATAATTGCCCGTGCTCGTCAGTGTCAATCATACATTAAGAATATTGATACAATAGTGTCGTATGGTACGAAGAAAACGGCACTACAAAAGCACACGTATAAAGCTGGACATGTAATTTGAGGTTCTATGAAATGCAACGGATCTGTATGGAAAAGGCACGATTGGAAATCTGCACAGTAGGGGAACTGTATATTATGTTTCTAGTATACGCAGCCGCGTTAACCAGTCGCACATTACCGGCTGAGGTACACCGAAGATACTTGACATCTTGATAGGGTCTTTTACTTCGGGCCAAAGCCCGTATACATAATGCCGTGGCATGAGAATACTAGCGGCGAAGTAGTCAGCCAAACGCTCGCTCACCTTCTTATAGCGGTCACCCGCTCTTTTAAAGGCGAGTCCGGAGTTACCACAGATTATATGGAAGCCCTCATGAAATGCCGTAAAGTTGGTTACAGCAGGTGATGAGTTTGAGTTAAGGTGAATGACCCACTCATTTTCTACCAACCAGGTACATCCAAGAAAGCGTCTCAATGGCAATGGACGTATCTCAATCGGGCGCTGCGTATCAAAGAGATTGATGACATCGATCGGCACGGGCGGCTCACTAATCCCAGCCTGTTTGAGATATTTATCCGCCAGCTCCTCAATTTCATCAAGCACGCGGCAGCAGCAATGATCATATGCAAAGGAACAGCCTGTAAGATATGTCATCGGGTAGTCACGTTCACCAGCAGCCTGCTTGCGTTTTGCCTCAGGGCATAAATCACTTGTCCGGCATGCGCATTCGGTTTCATGCGGACAGCATTTGCCCGACCAGAGCTGGGCAAGGGTAGGCATCTCCTTCTTGGGCTCAACTGCCCTGCTCACGTCGCCTTCTCCTTCTATATATGAGATCCTCAATCATGGTTATCATATCCTCATCGAGTTCTGTAGGATATTTCTGCATCGCATATTCACGGAACTCCGGTAGGGAATCGGCTCCATCCTTGTGCAGGGGTTTCAAGTGACCGGCCAGGGCAAGTATGTGCTCTACAGGTAATGATAGATATTCTGCCAGCATTTTACAAGAATTAGGCGAAGGGATCTGTTTCCCTTCCCGCCATCTGCTCAAAGTGGACGCACTAACGCCTGAATCCCGGCCAAGGTGTCTTAAAGAAATGCCGCGCTGACGCTGAATATCTTCAAGGAAATCTGCTATGTTTCCCATCTCTTATTTTTATCCTCAGTACAGGTTACAGACATATTGTAGCGCCTGCGCAACGCTTTGTCAAGTGGCTGACGGTTTATTTTTAAAAAATGTTGCGTCCTCTTGACAAACAATTGAAATGCTGCTAGTATAAGTGTTGCGTGGACGCATCAATCGTTCACTACACGCAACACATACGTATAAAACTGGGAGGTACAATGGACAATTTCGTATACATGATATTGCCCTATGTAACGATCATCGTTTTTATCGCCGGGCTGATCTGGCGAATACGCACGTGGTGGGCAAGGCCTCGCGCTAAAGCCGTGCTATTTCCCGCGGCAAAGAACAACCTGGTCGCCGCAGGGAAAGTAGTGGGAGATATAATCTTGTTTGGAAAGACATTCAGCATCTCGAAAGCACTCTGGGCTATGGCTATTATATTCCACGTAGGACTGTTATTGGTCGTTCTGGGACATATTAGGACTGTTACCGAGATCGGATTCCTCTGGAGCTGGTTCAATCTGGATGAAGAAGGTATCAAGGATGTTGCCAATGCCATGGGATTGACTGCAGGGGGAATCATGCTGGCCGGTACGGTTTTACTGTTAACCAGGCGGTTCACTCCCAATATGCGGGTGATCTCTATCTTCCAGGACTATTTTGTCCTGGTAATGCTGCTGGGGATTGTGCTGACCGGCATGTCAATGCGTTTGTGGATGCCGATACACGCCGAGGAAGTCCAGCACTATGCCAGGGGCATGCTGACTTTCGCTCCGGCAGTGGAGATACATAACAATATATTTTTCTGGCACTTCTTCCTCGCCCAGATGCTGATTATGTATCTCCCATTCAGTAAGCTGGTCCATCTGGTTTCGAAACCAGTGGCCGAAAGTTGGACAATGAGGTAGGTGAATTATGACAACTGCTGCACCGGCAACCAGAGAAAGACACATTGGTACAAGGGAGGAACTATCCGATCTGTTGCTGAGCAAGTTCAACAGAAATTTGGCCGTTTATTTCCAGACCTGCCAGCGCTGCGGTCTATGCGCTGACACCTGCCACTATTATAGAGCTATAGGCGATCCCAAGATGATCCCCGCCTATAAAATCGAGCAGGTACGAAAGCTATACCAGAGACAAAACGGCGGCTGGAGTCGAAAACTTTCCTTCTGGATTCCCGCCGGCGATGGGCTGGATGAGGATGAACTTAATATCCTAAAGGATGTAGTTTACGGCTCATGCACTATGTGCCGTAGATGCACGCTGACATGTCCTATGGGTATCGACACCGGCATGATTATGCGTGCTGCCCGGGGTATGCTTACGCTGGCACATAAGGCACCGAAAGGGCTCCAGGATACCGTCGATGTCCATGTAATGACCGGCAACAATATGGGTATGGATAAAGAGGAGTTCGTGGACACGGTCGAGTGGATGGAGGAGGAACTGCAGAAGGATATCGGTGATCCCACGGCTAAGATCCCCATAGACATGGAAGGGGCGAAAAATCTCTGGGTGCTGAATCCCAGAGAGGTCAAGTTTTTCCCGCTGCTACTTCAAGCTCAGGCCAAGATATTCCACGCGGCGGGCGAGAGCTATACGTTAAGCAGCAATTACTGGGATGTTACCAATTATGCCCTCTTTAACGGCGACGATAAAGATGCCGCCACTATTGCAGGGTACGTGCTGGAAGAGGCTGACCGCCTGGGCTGCGACACCATAATCTGCACCGAATGCGGACACGGTATGCGCCAGCTAAAGTATATGGCCCCGATATGGCTCAAGAGGTCCGACTTCAGGGTTCGAGCCTTTGTCGAGGTTGTGGCTGACTATATTCAGTCGGGACGAATCAAGCTCAATCCCACAGTCAATAAGGATCGCGTCACCTATCACGACCCATGTAATCAGGCGAGGAGCGGTAATTATATCGAGGAGCCAAGGATCGTACTTAAAAACAGTGTAATGGATTTCGTGGACCTGACTCCCTGTGGCAGGAACAACTTCTGCTGCGGTGGTGGTGGTGGGGCCCTAACTATGAGCGAGTACCGCAGTAAGAGACTGGATGCGGCCAAGGTAAAGGCTGACCAGATAAAGGCCACAGGTGCAAAGATAGTGTCTACGTCCTGTCATAACTGTATAGACCAGTTGGCTGAGATCAACCGGCATTACAAGCTCGGTGTCAAGGTGGTGAACACCTGCGAACTTACGGCTGATGCCATCGTGCTGCCGCGCCGTATGTTCCTTAGCACGGGTGTACCGGTAGATATCAACATTCGGGGCTATCTTGAGGAGCCCTCACTCTGGAACCGTGAGGTAGCGCAATTCCTAGCGACAAATGAAGGGATAGAAGAGCTTCAAGAAGAGCACTGGCGGGTCATTGAACACGTAAGGGACTACCATGTTCAACACAAGGCCTGGCCCCTACCTCATCGAATCAACAAGGATCTATCCGTCAATGTTCAGCGTCTGTTTCCCGGTGGAATCGATGTTGTTTTCAAAATAGCCGGTCTTCCAGAGCCCGACGAACAGATAACCTGGCATGACGGCGATTTATCGAAAAACTAGCCTGTTAATATAACTGGTTCCAAGCTTGGCAGAAAAGTTGCTTGAAAGTCGTAGGACATATAATGAACGAGCCAGGAACCATCAATATTATTGCCAGGGCGTATCTGGACGAAGAAGGATACCTGATGCCACTGGAAAAGTGGGATAGGAATGTTGGTTGGCTCCTTGCACGTGGTATTGTGGCCGGAAATCTAACTGAAGATCATTGGCGGGTAATAGAGTATATAAGACGATATTATGTTGAATTCGACATTGTTCCACCCATCAGAAAACTCTGCCGGGACACAGGTCTCAAACTATCTAGCATCTACAAGCTGTTCCCTACTGGAATAGCTAAAGGGCCTTGTCGAATTGCTGGAATTCCTAGTACCATATTCAACCTGCCCCAGACTGTACTTTATCCGTAGTAACTTAACGCGTTTCCTAAATCACCCTCAAAAAACTGTTTCCTATTCCATTATTTAAAAGCTCATTAAAAAAGAGCGATGCTTCAGAACCAGCATTTGCGGATTGCCGCACACACCTGGGCGATCCTCAGTATACCAGCACAGTAGTATTCTGGCGAAACATTGAATCGCTGGATCATGCCAATAATTTGCCAACAAGTTTATTGATTAATCGTGGATATTCCACACAGCTATTGACCATGAGTTGTTTGCCACTTATCTTGTGCGGGCAAGTGTTCTTATTCTTACCATGATCACGCTGATTTGGAGTGGTAACTAGCATCTCTGCGATAATTCTTTTATAAGCACATATGTCAAAGGACGATAATACCGTTAACAGCTGAACAGTGATAGAATATTATCGTATGGTACGAAGAAAACGACACTACGAAAGCACTCGGATAAAGCTGGACATGTCCTTTGAGGATGCGCTTGCCAGGCTTTGTAATGCTACCTGGCCTCCCGAACATGACGGTGAGCAGGTAGGCGAGCCTTCTACAGCATCCGACGCTCCAGCCCATAAGAAGAAGCAGAAAAAGAAATCGGCCTAGGCTTCGGTTTCAATTGCGGTGCCCTCTGTCCTAAGTGCTTCTCGAACTCGATGACAGATAAACCACGCGGATTTATAGGTGATACGGGTTTGAACATGTATGTCGTAGGCACTGATGCCCCGTTTGAACGCACACATGATGTATATCGCCGCCAACCACTTCTTAAGGGGTATCTTTGAGCCCTCGAATATTGTCCCCACGGTTACGGTGAACTGTCGCTTGCATGCTCTACATTTATACAGGGAGCTGATTTTATTCTTGGTTCTCGACTTACGGGTAATGCGATATGGTTCCGTTACCCCACACTTCGGACACACCGGCCCGTCAGGCCATCTTATGTGCTCCAGATAAGTACGACAGTCCTTTTCGGTCCACCGTAATAGATTGCTGTATGATACCCTGGGTTTAGCCATACGTTCTTACTCTGACCTTATTGCTATATAATTACATATAATTTTGGGTGTGTCAAGTATATAAATATATAGCATTGACAGTTTCAACCGAAGCAGGTACAATGGAATAGGGTGGATTATGGGTGTGTATTATGGATATTCAATATGAAAAAGGAGGAAAACGATAGATGGACGGCATAATATTCCTGTTGCTGATGGTCTGGGCATCGTACTTTTTTATAGCGGGCACATATACGTACCGGTCAATTAAGTATGCCCTGATGCCTGTGCATCTGCGATGGGAGCTGTACCCGGTTCCGCACGAGGAGGGCAGCAAGTATGGTGGGTCCTATCTGGAGGAGCTGGAGTGGTGGACGAAACCGCGCAGAAGGAGCTTTGACAAAGATGTGCTGTATATACTCAAAGACTACCTAACCTTCTTCCAGTACTTCAAA
>CP070819.1:1773393-1778522 GCA_020344295.1 Dehalococcoidia bacterium
CAACTTGAGGAGAACCCCATCATCTCCTTCATAACCTGTCTGGTTAAGAGCCCATTGCAGTTTGTAGAGGATACAACTGATATCCAAGTCGAAGTCTGTCGACGAGGTTTGCCGGTGGTGGTGTCCTCTTCCCCCCAAGGCGGGACCACCGCCCCTATCAGTGAGGCCGGCATCATTACCCAGATAAACGCTGAAGTGCTGGTGGGCATAACATTAAGTCAACTGGTAAAACCAGGAACACCGGTGCTCTATGGTAGTGTGCCGGTGAGAGCACGAATGGATACCCTTGGTGACTCCTATGGTTCCGTTGAAACCAGCCAGTACAACATTGACTGCGTCCAGATGGCCCGGTTCTACAAGATTCCCAATTACTCGACGTCGGGAGTCTGTGATACGAAGACACCGGGAACTCAGTCGTCCATAGAAAGGCTGTTCTCGGATATAGTTGTTGCCATGGCCGGCCCGCAGTACCTGCACTGTGCCTACGGACTTCTTGACTGCAACTCTGTGTTCTGTCTACTCCAGGCGGTTATCGATGATGCCCATTTCCAGATGATCAAGTTCTTTCTGAGACTGCCCCATATCGACGAAACAGGAATCGCCGAAACCCTCAAGCAGGTCAGGGAAGTGGTGGCAACACCGCAGAAGCTCTATATCAGCTATATCCGGCGCGTAATGCGTACCGGCGAGATATCGAAGCCCTATCCATTTGAGAGCGAAGGCGAGACAGACAGGGTTTTTGAACTGGCCTATGATCGGATGCAAGAGCTCCTGGCCAAGCCGGTGGAGCATATTGATGAAGCCACGACAGGGAAGATATTCGACGAGATCCCCGGTCTTTTGCCGAGGCTGAATGTATACGAGGAGAGGAGATAGCAATGAGCGAGGATATAATCGCTGCACTCAAGGAAAACGTAATACAGGGGAGAAAAACCCAGGAGGATGAAGGTATAGATGAAGACCTGTCCGGATCGCCTGGCGTCCTGGAGCTGACGCAGTCCGCCCTGGACCAGAACATCTCGCCGGAGGTAATAATCTCCCAGGGCCTGACAGCGGGGATGCAGGTAGTAGGGGAGAAATTCGCCTCAAAGGAATACTTCATTCCCGACATGCTGGCCTCTGCTGATGCGGTTGGCGCGGCTATGGATATCCTGAAGCCGCATCTTGAGGGAGCCAACGTGGCAACCAAGGGCAAATTCGCCATTGCCACGGTAAAAGGGGATATTCACGATATCGGTAAAAATATCGTGGCCATTCTGCTTAAGGGAGCAGGCTACGAGGTGGAAGACCTGGGCATTGATGTGCCTACCGAGAAGATCGTTGAATATATCAAGGAGCATAAACCGGACTATCTCGGCTTGTCTGCCTTACTGACCACCACAATGGTAACCATGGGAGAGGTGCTGCAAGCGCTTACAGAAGCCGGTGTTCGGGATAAGGTGAAGGTGCTGATAGGTGGTGCCGCGGTATCCGATGAGTATGCCCGCGAGATCGGCGCGGATGCCTACTGTATTGACGGATTCGATGCTGTGAAGGTACTGGCTTCTTTCTAAAGAAGTGAAGGAAGCATAGTGGTGTACAAAGAAGGGAGATTAAATTGGCAGCCATAGCGGGAATAATCGGAATAAATGGAGATGATTTAGGCGATACGACAGATCAAGTTGAGGCGATGCTGGGCCTGATGCGTCATCGTGGGCCTGATAACATGGTTGTCCGCACCTTGCCGGATGGCAGGGGCGCATTGGGTGCGATCGAGATTAATCTGACACCGGAGAGGACAAGCTGCGCGGCGGTTACCAGGTCTCCATATATTGTGTTCGATGGGGAGCTGTTTAATGAAAGGGTGGAAGGGCAAAGCGATATTTATCTTTTCCAGCAGTATTATGAAACACATGGGAAGGGTTGCTTTACTCATCTAGAGGGGAGTTATTCCTGTGCCATTGTTGAGGCCGATGAGGTTATACTGGCCCGTGATCAGGTTGGCGCTAGGCCTGTCTTCTACGGATCGAAGCAGGGCGCGATCTACTTCAGCACGGAGATGAAGGGACTGGTGGACCACATCCGTTCGGATATTGCGGAGCTGCCTCCTGGATATATATACAGCACCAGAGATGGGCTGAAGGAGTTTCCACCGTTTGTCCCGGACATACCCGAAGTAGGGAACGACCTGAATTCCGCCGCCGATACACTTCGCGAACTGGTGATAGAGGCTGTCAGGACGAGAATGAATGGTTTGAACGCGGTTTCTCTGAGCGGGGGGCTTGACAGCTCCATCGTTGCGGTAATTGCCAAGCAGTTCAATCCTGATTTGCTGCTGTTCACTGCCACCATCGACAGCGCACCAGGACCGGACCTCGAAAATGCCAAACTTATGGCCGAATTCCTCGGGATGGAACATCATATTTACAGGATCACGGACTCTGACATCTCCGATTTCATCCCTGAGATGATCTGGTACTTGGAGAGTTTCGACGAAGACTGCATTTCGGGCATCATCTCTAACTACTATGTTTCCAGGATGGCGAAACCGTATACCGACGCTATTCTGGTAGGAGAAGGCGCTGATGAGCTGTTCGGCGGCTACCGGATGGTTCTGAAAAGCCCCAATGTTAAAAGCGATGAACACAGGGAGCAGCTCGCCCGAAAGCTGGTGGAGATCGCCTATAATACCGCCCTCAGACGCCTGGACCGCGGATGGATGGCGAACGCTGTGGTCTATCAGACCCCTTATCTGGACCTGAAAGTTGTGGCCTTCAGTCAGAAGATCCCGATGAACTGGAAGATCTATGGCGAGAAACAGGTGGAGAAGTACATCCTTAGAGAAGCATTTCGCGATATGCTCCCGGAAAAGATAGCCAATCGCGAAAAACTCAGGTTCGCTATGGGAGTAGGTACCGACGATGTAATGGATGATCTAATATCGAAGATGGTCCATCCTGAGGAGATATCCAAACGGCCGAATACGGCCTATGGTCTGCCCTTTGCATCTTTCAAAGAGATCTACTATTACGACGAGTTCTTGAGGCTTTTCCCGCCGGCGTACGAGAAACAGACGATTCGCTGGGATCCTTTCAAGTAATAGAACGCTTATATTGTTACATCTAGCTGCCCCTGCCGATCGCTATCAGGCAGGGGTAGTGCATTTAATAAAACGGTGTTACATACTAATAAAATTGACCATTCGGGGCTCTGGCGGGTGTATGGTTATCCCCAAACCCATGTGCCGATGCCGGGTCTGCCGTGAAGCCAGGGTGAAGGGCGTACCTTACTTCAGGGCTGGCCCCTCTGCATTCTCCACGATATCAACCTATTGATTGATACACCGGCGGAGATTGTGGATCTGTTAAATCGGTCTCAGATATGCCGTGTCGATTACCTGACCTTCTCTCATCTGGATCCCGATCATATAGAGGGCTTCCAGGTGGTTGAACAGATCGCGCTGGATTTCCGTACCTGGCGAGCCTATCCGAAGAAACAGGTCTGTATCCTGCTACCCGAGGCGATGAGCGAGCCCCTGAGGCTTGTCCGATCAAATTACGGCCCTGACATAGATTTCTACGTGGAAAGTGGCTTTGTTCAATTAATGCCTTTTCAGGATAAGATCGATATCGGAGAAGCTAGCATTACAGCTATACCTGTAGACCGCGAACGTCAGGTTACCTTCGTTCATGTCTTCGAGAAAGCAGGGCGCCGTGTTGTCTATGCTCCCTGTGATATCAGACCCTTCCCGGAGCACAGGTATGAGGTTCACTGTGCGGATTTTCTTATTATTCAGCCCGGGGTATTCGAGGATGGTCTGAAGCATCGTTTCCGATTCCCGCCTGACCATATCTCCAGGACAACCCTCTATACCTTCGATGAAATCCTTGAGCTGGCGGCAAGTAGCCAGGTGAATAAAGTCTTCTTCGTCCACCTGGAGGAGCACCGGAACCAGAGTTATGATGACTATCGTGCCCTTGAATCAGATAAGCCGCCTGTCCTCTTCGCCTATGACGGCATGAAGCTAACTGTTTGAGTCAACAGTCTGGCGGGTTTCATTCACCCGGCAGTGACTTGCCTTGGAAGAATATCCCCAGGAGCGGTCTCTCCATCAAAGGGACTTGGGCTAATCTCAGTGCCAGGCCGATGTTGCTAGGATCGTGAATCCAGGCATCTTCGATAGACTCAAGAGGCAATTGGACTGGCTCCCCTTCAATCAGATAGCTTGCGTTCTCCTTTATTGTATCGAACAACTCCGGCGGATTAAAGGTAGCACAGGGTGTCAGCACACTGATATATGAAAACCCTCTGTGTTTGATTCCTTCCTCAATGAGCCAGTCAAGATGCCGGACATCGGTGGCGATTCCCTGAGCGATAAAGCTGGATCGCGTTGAGAGACTGTAGGCGACCATATCCAGTAGCGGATCCACTGGCGGATAGAATTCCGTAGAAAGAAATGGCCCCTCACCACGTTTTAGATGTGGAGTGGTTGGGCTGACCTGGCCCTTGGTCAAAGCGTAAATGAAGTTGTTCACCATGATGCATGTGATGTCGATATTTCGCCGCACTACATGAGGCAAATGTCCTGCTCCGATACTGAAGAAATCGCCATCTCCACCTATTGCGATTACCGTTAGGTCGGGCCTCGCTAGTTTCGCCCCTTGGGCGATAACCACTGCACGACCATGAATACTGTTTAGGCCAAATGTATTGACATAAGCAGGCGCTCTAGAAGAACAGCCGATACCGGAAACAAAAAAAGTGCGATGGTTGGCTATCCCGAGATTGGGCAATACCCTTTTGGTGAGGGCATTTAGCAGACTAAAGTTGCCACAGCCCGCACACCAGATGGGTTTGAGCCCTGTTCTATAATTGGCGAAGTCTGTCATCGCGTTATCCCTGTTATAGGTTCAGCCAACTCTCTTCTGCTGAAAGGCCGACCTCCAGCTCTGGTATATACTCGTGTCTTTGTGGGTAATTCAATTTGCGATCGAAGGTAGCGATAAAGCTGGCCGGAGTAGTTCATTTCGAGCACTAATAGACAGTCAACCGATCGCACAAATCTCTCGACCTTATCTGGCAGGGGGTGAATAAGTTCAGGCACACAGACTGCAATCTCATTCTGAAGTTGCAGGTCACTTACTGTTTCC
>CP070819.1:1778622-1782520 GCA_020344295.1 Dehalococcoidia bacterium
GTCTCAGTAGATCCGATAACAGGTATCCTGAAGGTTGGCCCTGATAGCGCAGGTGCCGATCCTGGCCCCGTGTGTTATGGCCGTGGTGGGGAGCAGCCCACGCTAACTGATGCTGATCTGATCTTGAACCGTATTAATCCTGACTATTTCTTTGGTGGAGCGATAAAGTTGAATCGAGACAAAGCTCTGTCAGCCATGGAGCAGTTTATTGCCAGGCCATTAGCGCTGGACGTAGTAGAAGCGGCTGCTGGTGTGATCAAGATAGCGGATTCAAACATGGCAAGCCTAATTCACAACATAACCATCGGCGAAGGACATGATCCCAGGGATTTCATAGTCTATGCTTACGGTGGCATGAGCGGCTCCCATGTTACTTCGTTTGCCAAAGCCTTGGGCATTGATCGAGTGGTCATTCCTTTTAATGCTGCGGTTTTCTCAGCTTTCGGAATATGCACATCCGATTATGTACACATCCGGGAGCGATCTGCATTGTTATTAATACCCTGGGATTCTAATGAGTTTAACCGCATATTCAAAGAACTGGAGCAGGAGGTACTTGATGAACTGCGTCAACACGGGGTTCCTGAGGATGAGGTATCGTTAGAGCGAAGTGTAGACCTGCGATACCCTATGCAGGCTCATGAAGAGCGAATGATTCTGCCATCCGGAACAATAGACTCGGCTGTACTCGAGCGATTACCAGCCGACTTCGAGAGCGCCTATGAACGCAAGTATGGCAAAGGCGCTTCATTACCCGGGTGGCCTGTGGAGGGTTTGAGATGCCGTGTCATTGGGACAGCAAAGGCCGTATCTGTAGGGCTTACGCCACGTGAATATAAAGGAAGGGATCCCTCCCGCGCTAGTAAGGGTGTGAGGGAGGTGTTCTTCGAAGACAGCGGGGGATTCATCAGCACAAGCATCTATGAGCGGGAGCGACTAGACGCAGGCAATAAAGTTTCAGGGCCCGCCATAATTGAAGCACCTGATACCACAATAGTGGTGCGTCCTAATCAAATAGCCACGGTTGATGAGTATCTTAACCTGATTGTTGAGCTTTAGAAAGGAGCGCTTATGTCTACGAATAAGATTGATCCGATCACTTCTACACTTATCCAGAACAAGCTCGGGGCGATAAGCGATGAGGCTGGCAACATTATCCGTCTTCTGTCAGGATCGCCCGTTGCAAGTCAATTCCACGACATGAACACAGCATTCCTCAATGCCAATGGAGATGTGCTCGCCCAAGGGGTATTTCTGATCTTCCATTCCATTGGAATCAGCGCAGTAGTGAAGACCATACTGAGAGAATACCAGGAGAATCCAGGTATCAATGAGGATGACATGTTCATCTGCAATAACCCCTATGATGGGGCGCCGCACCAGTGTGAAGTTATCGTAGTAGCACCTATCCACTATAGCGGTAGGCTTGTTGCCTGGTCTGGCATCTCCATTCATCAGGCGGATGTCGGCGGCCCCGTATTCGGTCAAATCGCCTTCGGAGCACAAAATATCTACGAGGAACAGATCCCTATGCCTGCTTTCAAGATTATTGAAAGAGGTCTACTCAGAAAGGACTTAGAAAAGGAATTTCTCATTCGATCCCGCGTTGCTGACCTATCCAGAGTTGACTTTCGGGCAGAAGTCGCTGCAAATAACACCGTCAAGATTCGTTTCATAGAATTGCTAGATGAATATGGGGCAGAGACAGTTCTAAAGGTTCTGGATGACATGGTGGACGTAACAGAGGCCAAGTTCCGAGATCGTGTGAGGGAGCTTCCTGATGGTACGTGGAGACATCGTGCGTACATGGACTATGAGGACAGGATATATGTATGTAATCTTGAGATGACTAAGCGAGGTGACAGTCTGGTTTTCGACTTTGATGCGGATGGTCAGGCACCAGCTGTAGTGAACAGCACTAAGGCACTCACCGACGGCAACGTACTTAATTCAGTACTTATGCTGCTTTGCTTCGGTGGTATACCTTGGTGCCCCGCCGGCTTAATGAGAGCCATGGTTATTAATACCAAACCAGGAACCATATTAGACTGTATGTGGCCGGCAGGGGCATGTGCAGGTGGTGGTGGAGCCAATGTCCTAGCTGTGTACTGTGTTGACACTTGTATCGCCCAAATGCTGGATGCCAGTGAGAAATACCGGGAGTATGTTAGAACTCCTACCGCCGGTGGACTTGCCATCGTTGAGCTAGCTGGTATTGATCAGTATGGCAGGCCATTCTTCACACCCATTCTTGACGGCGTATTCGGAACTGGAATGGGTGCTAGAAGCTACAAGGATGGAACCCACTCATCCGGCGTTCATGCTGCTATGGACTCATCAATTTCTAACGTTGAGTCAATGGAACAACTACATCCAGTGCTATATCTATCACGATACCATCTGCCCGATGGATGTGGAGCAGGCAAGTTCGTCGGAGGCAGTTCCATAGCGCCACTCTGGATGCCGCATGGGGTAGAAGAAATAGGTCAAGTAATTACTCATGGATTTGGCGTAGCTCCACAGAGTGTTGGCATTTCGGGAGGGTATCCTGGGGTATTCTATCAAGCAATGATAAAGCGCAATTCTGATGTGTTGGAGCAGTTCACGCAGGGCAAACTACCCATTAGTTTCACTCAAATCAATGGACAACTGGACATGACAGCATCCATGCACAGAACAAGCATTGGGAAAACAGACGTGTATTATGACTGTGCTACTATCCCAGCAGCCGGCTATGGCGATCCTATTGAGAGGGAACCAAGGCAGGTTCTGAATGATGTCGTTAACTTCCTCGTGACAGAAGAAGGAGCAAGGCAAACATATGGTGTTGTATTTACCAAGGACAAGGCAAATCGGTTGATTCTGGATGAAGTTGGCACGGATCAGCGACGTAAGGAGATCAAAGAAGCGAGAAAGCAAAAAGGCAGAATGCCAGAGAGACAAATTGAGGCCGGTAGAGGCCAGGGCAAGATTGCAAACGAAGCCGGTGCACGAAGGATGAACGAATATCTCTCCATTGTACAAACTGATCATTATAGAGTGATCCAGTGCAACTGTGGATGTATACTCGGTCCGGCTGATCAGAACTACAAGGAGATGTCACTTGTGGTGGAATCACCAGCAAGAAACGTTGAACCTGGTATTGAGGTATCTGGCTTGGCAAAGGAATTCGTATTTCGAGAATTTTGCTGCCCGGAATGCCAGGTTTTATTCGCAACAGAGGTGGCCAGGAATGGCGATCCCTATGTTTGGGATATCCAGCTTGAGGTATAGGAGCATCTACCGTTAGAACAATACACTGGCTGCCATTATACTTAGATACACCTTGTGACTTTCATACTTTGGTTTGCAGAAAGGCGTCTCTAAAAAAGAGAACAACTATCAAAAAGTTACTATTGCCAGTATTAACAATATTATATTGAGGAGGACCTAGTAATGGCGGAAATCCCAAAGACCAGTAAAGCAGCAGTTATTGTCGAATATGGAAAATCCCTACAAGTACGTGAATACCCGATTCCCAAGATCCAGCCAGGCGGTATACTAGTGCGGAATGAGATAGCAGGCGTCTGTGGCACAGATGTGAACATGTGGCGCGGGGCTTATGCATCACCGGGAGGGCAGGTCTTAGCCACTATCCCCGGTCATGAGTTCGTGGGCCGAATTGTAGAAATGGGGCAAGACTTGACACACGACTCTGCCGGCCAGCCCCTGTAGATTGGGGACCGTATCATGTGGCCTCACCTAGAATGTGGCCGATGCTAATGGTGCCGGATAACTATGCAACCAAATCTATGTCCCCAGCGTACATTATATGGCTTTCGCGGTTGTGAGGAATATCCTCATCTAATGGGTGGCTTCGCAGAATACATATATGTCATTCCTGGTGCTCAAGTCGTAA
>CP070819.1:1782620-1785286 GCA_020344295.1 Dehalococcoidia bacterium
CTTGTAAGGTCCTGTGGGTAAGGGCTCATAGTATCTCGGGGGGTTGTCGTCGTCCGTTGCGGGATCCCACGCGACGTCGGGTCCTCCCAAGAGCAGGACAGCTCGTTGGATGTGAGTGATTCTGTGTCCCAGGTTACTACGCCACTCGTCCATGGTCGTGTCCCATCCAGTTACTGCTCGATAATACTCCCAAATGAGATCCCGATTTCTAACGAAGGAGCAGACAACAGCGGAGTCGGTGAAGATGGAGTCCATCTCGCGGTAAGCGTCGTAGACGGATGATGTGTGGTCTCCTCCTTGTACTGCGCACGCGTATCCTATCGGCCTCATGTCGCGACCGCTCCGAGTGCCGTGGGCGCCGATTTCCACCCCTTTAACATGAACTGCGTAAGGAGTGACATCAATTCCCTTCAACTCCGATATCTTCACAGCAGCTCTAAAGGTCCCTTCAGCTAAGATGTCGCCGATCTTCCGTCTCTCCGTTATCAGCTTCGCCAACTCGGCCATTGCCATCGCGTCGCCCCACTTCGGTTCGATCCCATCCAGATCCTCCGTGGTCAGTATTCCTCGCTGGAACAGTTCAGCTGCGAAGGCCATGGTGTTGGGACCGTTGATGCCGCTTAATCCTAAGTCGTCGATGAGAGCCGAGATGTAGATGCATTCACCGGCATCAAAGATGCCTAAATTGGGTCCACAGTAGGCTTCTAACTCGTAGTCGGGATTGTCGGTGATTGCGCCTTTGTAGGGACCGGACTTGATAACAGCGAGCTTTAAACAGCAAGTTGCGCAGTTGAAGTCGCTCCAGTATCGCTTCACCCAGTATCGCAGGTCAAACTTGATGCCACCCATGCTCGTCTCATTGTGCCATTCATCCTGCCAATTTCTAACAGGCTCAGAGCTGCTATGTGCGCCTGTGGTATATCCTCCGTATCCTGTCCCCCACCGTCGCATAGATTCCCGTCCGATCATCCATTTGTCTACTTCTTTCCAGAGTAGCTTAACAGTTGCGGGGTTTTCCACGTCGGGCAGTGGGCCTCGGCCCTTGGCTACGATGGCTTTCAGGTTCTTGGATCCCATGACTGCGCCATATCCTCCGTAGCCTGCGGCGTGGCTGATCTTCTGCATTACGGCTGCAGTTCTGATCCGGTTTTCGCCTGCGGGCCCGATGTAAATTATCCCCGGTTCTTTCCACTTCCCTACGCGTGGAGCTCTTTCACCGAGCAGCTTTCGGACGTCTTTATTTAGGGTCAAGATGGTCTCAAGGCCGCCCTTACCCCAAACATCACTGGCGTCCCTGATCTCTCCTCCGTCCTCCGTTACCAGAATGTACACGGGGTTTTCAGCCTTACCAGAGACGACGACGCCATCGTAGCCAGCGCATTTCAGCTCGATGGGGAACTCCCCGCTCGTTGTTGAGCCTATAATCCCGTTGCTTTGAGGCGATTTTCCGGAGGCACATACCCTTGCACCGGGATATATGCCTGTCAGAGGACCAGTCATTGCCAGAAACAGGTTTTCAGGACCCAAGGGGTCGATGGACGCCCACTTTTTTCCCAGTCGATCCCACAGTATTTTTACTGAAAGACCTCTACCTCCTACGTAATTCTTAAGCGTCGTCTCATCGAAAGTGATGTCCGCTGTCTTTTCCGAAGACAGATCCACGTCAAGGAACTTGCCCGCATAGCCCCTAGTCATCGATATCCATCTCCTCAGCCTTATCGCCGAATAGGTTTGTCGCCACATCTTTAGTGAGTACTTCAGGTATCTGGGCAAAGAGTTTCTTTGAGAGCCCGCCACCCCACCCTATTCCCTCCTTAATGGCTCGGAGGGCGTCAAACCGCGCGTCTGTGCATACTTTGGAACACTCGGGGTCACCATCGCAGAGGTCGCAAATAACGGCCTTACTATCACCAGGATGGAGGAACGGAATTTGGCCCGGGCAGGCATCAATACACAACCCGCAGCTATTACACTTGTCTTTATCAACTAAAACCGCACTCGTGTTCTCGTTTACAGACAGAGCGGTCACTGGACAGGAGGCTACACAGGGATAGTCAAAGCATTGAGCACACAGATGGGGGATTTCGACGCCGGGAATGAGCATGAACACTCGCACCCGGGAGGCCTCAGGCCAGATCTTGCCTTCGTGACGCAAGGAACACGCGATCTCGCATCGTCTGCAGCCGCTACATCGAAGATAGTCTCGCACGATCCAGGTAGATAAGTTCGCACTCATTTTCATTCATCTCATAACTATATGAGGCTACATAAAAAACTAGTTATGACTTCCATTATAAAAATACAAAAAAGGAAATAGGTATCCATGGAGCATCATTAATTTTTAGGAACGAAAACGGTTACCGATGCTTGAGCCGAATTACTTAAGGTATCTGGAGCGTGAGAGGATATCGTTGATATTCATCCCAATCCATAAGCTCCTCGTTAGCTAGCCGACTCATTCGAATGATCTGGCTGCTCGGCTGAGTAGGTTGCGGATGGGTAGTTGCTGGGGACATTTATCTTCGCACTCACCACATTGGATGCACATCCCAGCTCCTCGTTCGGGAGTTATCGATGTCCTGTATTTGTTTTTGATCTCCTGTTGGATGTTTGCATCGTCACGTTTGGTGTAGTATTCGTTGTACAAGGCGAGGATATCGGGGATA
>CP070819.1:1785386-1789561 GCA_020344295.1 Dehalococcoidia bacterium
CGAGCGCTCCGATATCATCATCACAACCGGGGGACTGGGCCCCACTGAGGATGACATAACCCGAGAAGCCATAGCGGAGTTGCTCAACGAGGAAATGAGGATCGATCCCGAAATCGAGCGATGGATCAGGGAGATATTCAGTAAGCTGGGATATGAGATGCCCGAATGCAACATCAAACAGGCGAACCTGATACCATCGGCGCGGGCTATCTCCAACCTGCGCGGGACCGCCCCGGGGTGGTGGGTGGAGAATGAAGGGAAGCTAATCCTGGCGATGCCGGGACCTCCGAGTGAAATGCAGCAGATGTGGGAAACCGAGGTTGGACCGGAGCTCAAGCGCCGGCTGGGCGATGAAGTAATCGTATCACGAACGATTAAAACACTGGGGCTGGCCGAGGCCAAGGTCGATGAACTGGTGAGCCCCCTGCTCGCGTCGTCTAATCCCACCCTGGCAGTATATTCAAAGCTGGATGGTATACAGCTTCGTCTCACCGCTAAGGATCTTGACAAAAAGAGGGCACGGGCTAGTATCACACGTGCAGAAGAGCAGTTGCAGGACATCCTGGGAGAGACGATCTGGGGATATGACGAGGACACGCTCGAAGAGCTTGTGGGCCATATGCTCAGAGAAAGAAAGCTCAGTCTGGCAACGATGGAGTCATGCACGGGTGGCCTTCTTGCCAGCACTATTACCGATGTACCCGGCAGCTCCGATTATTTCAAAGGCGGCTTCGTCGCATACACAGCGCAGATGAAGGCCGCTTTAGGCGTCGATACGAAATTACTGGCCGAATACGGGACTTTAAGCAGTGAAGTAGCGACAGCTATGGCTACCGCGGCGCGCTCAAGGGTAGAGGCTGATATAGGCATCGGTATCACAGGAGTGGCAGGACCGGCTGAGGTGGAAGGAAAGCCAGTGGGCACAGTTCACATAGCTATAGATGCAGGGCAGGCAAGCACATCACTCTCTGTCCGTTTTCCGCCGCGGCGGCATGAGGTCAAGCGCCGTGCCGCTTACTCCGCGCTCTTCAAGCTTCGACAGGTACTACTCAACTGGGACCAGACAGAGACGCGCTAACTTTAGGCCAAGTCCAGCAACTGCTTCAATATCCTGGCTGTAATCCCCGTAATATTGTGCTTATCGTAACGGTAATAACCCCAGGGATGAAGCTTACCATCGGAATCCGGGGTCTGAGGACTGTAAGAGGCCGGGTCTATCAGCGATGATAGCGACGCCTCGATTAACTCCTCGACTTCCTTTGGATTGACCGTGAACTCGTAGGGATAGGGTATAGCCCCTACAAAAGGGGTAATAATGAAGTTGCTGGAAAGGGTAGCCTGGTCATCCAGCATACCAAGTATCTCAACATCTTCAGGGCAGATGCCGGTCTCCTCGAAAGCCTCCCTGAGTGCCGTGGTCTCCAGGTTACCGTCCTCTTTATCGTATGCTCCGCCGGGAAACGATACCTGCCCTTTGTGATACTCCATATCCTCGCTTCTCTTGGTGAGAACAATGTGCCAGTCCCCGTTTATCTCGTAAATCGGGACAAGCACAGCCGAAGGCTTATAACCCTCCTTACTGATACTCTGCCTCTGCCGCCCGGAAAGGAGTTGCCTGATTCGGTCTCGCCGGAGTGCACTTTGATTAGACATACGTACCGGACCTAATCGCCGGCTGAGGATCGCAACCGGCGCCAGATATCCTCCAATTTCTCTCTCAACGAACCGAGATCGGAATCGTTCTCGATTACGACGTCAGCATACTTCGATTTCTCGGAGGAGGTCGTCTGGGAGTTTATGCGGGCTTTAGCCTGCTCTTCAGTAAATCCTTTTTGATTACAGAGACGATCGATTACATTAGATTCGGGGGCTACTACCACCCAGACCTGGTCTACAAGGTCTGTCCATTTAGCCTCGATGAGCAGTGGAGCCTCAAGAACCACCACATCGACACACCGGTCACGCAAGGCTTCTATCTTATGCTCGACGATCCGATACATTAACGGATGCATAATACTATTCAAACGCAAAAGAGCATCCGGATCGCGAAATACAATATCGGCGAGCTTGCTGCGATCGATCTTTCCATTTTCATCCAAGATCTCGCTGCCGAAGGTGGCAACTACCTCACGCCAGGCATCTGTGTCAGGGAGAAAGGCCTCATGTCCCACCTTATCGGCATCAATCACCACCGCGCCCCATTGCTCCAGCATCCCCGATACTGCGCTCTTGCCGCTGGCAATCCCGCCAGTGAGACCGATAACAATCAACTGTCACTCCCCACGCTGAACCGGTATTGCATTAGGTTTCCCTATTCTGCCGATTTCCTTGCCAGCCTTGGATTCACTAAGAAGCCCAAGCCTGAGTGGCTTGGGCTGTCATTATTACCTTCCTTTTTCCCCACCTGTTAGCAGTGTCGGAAGGGCATCTACTCCTTGAAGAACAAACTGTCGAAGTCTCCGTCAAACTCCTTCAGGAAATTGTGCATATCCACAACGTCCTCTACTCTAATCGCCTCCTTGTCATCGAACAGGTGGTGTTCGGATTCAGTAAGATCGGTGATGATATCCGTGATGTTACCCTCCTGAACTACGGCTGCAATCAATCCCTGTGTTCCACAAGAACCGCAGTATACACTGATAACCCATAATCCATCTTCCTGGTCGAGAATTTTAATATTCGACGCATCATACTTCTGACCACAAATACCGCAGTTGACCTTAGCAAATAGCCGCTTCAGGAAGGACTCCCGCATCTTACATCACCTTTTTCAAACACCGAATATAATTGCTCGGTACTAAGCCTCCGGTTTACCTTTATCGAAGTCCGACAGGTCGAGGGTCTCTATGAAATCACGAAATGCCGACATTTTTTCCAGCTCTTCCGGTGGAATATCACGTGCCGGAGTTGGCTTGCCAGTTTCGGGATCAATAATTAGCCCTGCCTTGTCGAGCACTCCTTCTTCAGCAAATATCGGAACGTTCACTCTTACCGCCAGTGCAATTGCATCGCTGGGGCGTGAATCGATCTCCAGGTTTTTCCCATCGACTGCCAGTATTATCTTCGCATAGAAGGTGTCGTTCTGGAGATCCGATACAATTATCGAATTGACTGCAGCCCCCAGGGCTCCGATGACATTGCCCAATAGATCGTGCGTTAAGGGACGGGGCACCTGGTATTCCTGCAGTTTCACAGCAATGGCATCGGCCTCCGCTGGCCCTATCCAGATCGGTAGATACCGCTCCGCTTCCTTCTCCTTAAGGATCACCACTCTCTGATGATTAAGCATACTCACACGTATACTTTCTATCGTCATCTCAAGCATACCACGCCCCCATGAGTGCCCTATATTCTAACTCAAATGTAGCCTCAGTGTCAAGGTGAGCGTTGACAAACTCGGAGCTTCGGACTATATTTGTAAGTTGTGTTAAGGGCGGTTAGCTCAGGGGTTAGAGCGCTGCGTTGACATCGCAGAGGCCACTGGTTCAAATCCAGTATCGCCCACCATTCGACTCGCTTCCAACCATGAAATCGCTGGTACACCGTGAGTGAGCAAATCGAGTCGAATTCCCTGAGCGGAGCATACGTTAAAGCCTTGTACTTGAGATCAACAATAGCGTGAATCATACGGACCTCTCGCTCTGCAATCGCGGGAGGTTCTATTTTCAGAGTATAGAAGGATAGTAGTGGCAGCTAAGCAAATCAACAAGGCAGAAGGTGAAGACCGACTGGAAATCCTGCGCCATTCGGCTGCGCACATCATGGCAGAGGCCGTCTCCTCACTATTCCCCGATGTGAAGCTCGGCATCGGCCCAGCAACATCCGAAGGCTTCTACTACGATTTCGACCTGCCACGCTCGCTGACCCCTGCAGACCTCAGCACCATCGAGTCCAGAATGAACGAAATCATAGCTTCAGATCCACCTTTTACCCGTGAAGAGGTCACCAGAGGCGCCGCTCGTGAGATGTTTAGTTCGCAGCCATATAAACTTGAGTTGGTCGATGAACTTGAAGACGAAACAGCAACGGTCTACCGTCAGGGTTCTTTCACCGACCTGTGTCGTGGCCCTCACGTAGCTTTCGCCGGAGAGGTCAATGCTTTCAAACTGCTGAGCATCGCCGGTGCCTACTGGAGGGGAGACGAGAGCCGGCCGATGCTGCAACGTATCTACGGC
>CP070819.1:1789661-1797036 GCA_020344295.1 Dehalococcoidia bacterium
CGATACTGATTTCACCGAAGCAGATAATGAGCAGCGGGCAAGACTTATCGAGAAAGCCCTTGTTAGTTACGGGGTTGATGCCAAAGTAATACAGTTAAATCCCGGGCCTTCCGTTACTCAATTCGGTGTAGAGCCCGGCTGGGATCGCAAATATAAACGAGTGTTTGAACTGGACCAGCAGGGCAAGAAAAAGCTCGATAAAGATGGCAATCCTATAGAGAGAGTTGAGGAGGTATCCCGGACCAGGGTGAAGGTTGAGCGAATCACATCCCTGGCACAAAACCTGGCGCTCGCATTGGCCGTTCATAGTATCAGGATCGAGGCCCCGGTGCCTGGGAAACCCCTCGTGGGAATAGAGGTCCCTAATGCGGACACGTCTTTGGTTCACCTGAAAGACGTGATCGAGAGCCCTGCATTTGGGAAGAACAAGTCGAAGTCAAAGCTCGCCCTGGCATTGGGTAAAGGGGCCGCCGGTGAAGCTGTAGCGGCCGATCTAGCCAAGATGCCTCACCTGCTCGTAGCAGGAACTACCGGCAGCGGTAAGACCGTATTTATCAACTCTATCGTAACCTGCCTCCTTATGCATAATAATCCTCGAGACCTCCGCCTGCTGCTAATCGATCCAAAGCGGGTAGAACTGGTGCAGTACGACGGAGTACCACATCTCATATCTCCTGTTGTCAAGGAAATCGACAGGGCAGTAGACTCATTGCGCCGTGTAATTAAAGAAATGGACAACCGGTATAAGGAGTTCGCGGCCATAGGAGTTCGCAATATCGAAGGCTATAACCATAGCCAGTTAACAATTGAACCCATGCCCTATCTCGTCGTCATCGTTGATGAACTGAATCAACTTATGATGACTGCAGCGGAGGTTGTCGAAGCATCGATCTGCCGCCTAGCCCAGCTTTCACGTGCTACCGGCATCCATCTCATCGTTGCTACCCAGCGTCCCTCAGTCGATGTAGTAACCGGACTTATCAAAGCGAATTTCCCAACCAGAATCGCGTTCACGGTACCGTCTATAATGGACTCCCGTACCATATTGGACATAGGAGGAGCTGAAAAATTGCTGGGCATGGGTGACATGCTCTATCTACCTTCAGATGCAGCTACTCCTAAGAGACTTCGTGGGTGCTTTGTATCCGATCATGAGATTGACAGGGTAGTAAAATTCTGGAAGCAATCTCAAGAAACATACGAACCATTAATGGAAGATACTATAGCTGCAGCGTTTGCCTCATTGTCCGTTGATGAGACAGTCGACGAAGATTCTCTACTTCCGGCCGCAAGAAGGCTGGCTAAGGATACTTCACACGTATCCACATCACTCATTCAGCGACGCCTTCACGTCGGCTATCCGCGGGCAGCAAGGATTATGGACTCGCTTGAAAAGGAAGGGCTTATTATTCGCGGCGAACAGAGCAGCCTCTCCGAGACTATTGAAGCAGATGAGGAGGAGGAATGAAAAACACCGATGACTCAACTTCGCCCAGCACGCAACAGGATGATATCTATGAGGAACAACCTGCAGAGGAAGAATTCTGTCTCTTCTGCGGAATAAATCTGACGGATTCCGAAATATATTACCGTTTTCGAGTTTGCCCGGACTGCAGGTTTCATCACCATCTCCCGGCACGCCAGCGAATAGACCTCCTGGCAGATCCAGGGAGCTTTAAAGAGGTCAATCGGTTCCTGACATCCATCGATCCGCTCTCGTTCTCCGGAAAAGAGCCCTACGACGAACGCATACATGAGGCCCAGCAAAGAACAGGACTGACTGAGGCTGTCATTACCGGGGTATGCACTATTGGCGGTAATCCTACCATAATATCCGTGCTCGATTTCGGCTTCCTGGGTGGTAATATGGGAGGCGTAGTCGGCGAGAAAGTGGCACTGGCATTCGAGTTAGCGATTAAGCGGAAGATGCCGGTAGTAACGATCGTCTCTAGTGGTGGCTCCAGAGTGCAGGAGGGAGTACTTTCTCTAATGCAGATGGCAAAGACCGCGGCAGCGGCCAAGAAACTGCACTCCCAGAGACTTCCTCATGTCTCAGTTTTAACCAATCCAACGAGTGGAGAGGTCTATGCCAGTTTTGCTAACCTTGGGGATGTCATCCTCGCCGAACCAAAAGCGCTCATCGGATTTGCTCCCTTGCGGGTAATTCAGGAGACTTCAGAAAAACCACTGCCCGAGGGAAGCCATACTGCCGAGGACCACCTCAAGCACGGTATGATCGACCAGGTAGTAGATCGCACCAAGCTTCGCCAGTCGCTTTCTATTCTTCTCGATCTCCTCAGTTCCAGATATCGTTTAACAGTTACTAAGAGGAAGAAACCCTACCCGGTTACGGAGCATCTGGGAGAGCAAGCCTGGGATACTGTGCAGTTAGCGCGTCACCGGCAACGTCCTACTGCTTGGGATTATATCTCCAGGATCACAACATCTTTTATTGAAATACGGGGTGATCGCCATTATGGTGACGATAGAGCAGTGATCTGCGGCATTGCCGAACTGAGTGGGGAGGCAGTTGTCATAATCGGACAGGAGCGAAGCCACAACGAGGGCAGGGCTTATCCAGAAGGTTTCCGCAAGGCTCAGCGGGCAATGAGGCTGGCAGCAATCTTTGGGATGCCGATAATTACTCTTATCGACACGCCGGGGGCTTATCCCGGGCTCGATGCAGAGGAACGTGGCATTGGTCCCGCGATTGCCAGCACTCTAGCACTGATGTCCGATCTTCCTACCCCAATTGTGTCAATTATCATTGGAGAGGGGGGTAGTGAAGGTGCTCTTGCACTGGGATTCGCCGATAGAATCGTGATGCAAGAAAACGCGATCTACTCCGTTATATCACCAGAGGGAGCTGCATCTATTATCTACAGAGATGCTGATAAAGCAAAAGAAATTGCGTCCGCTTTGAAACTGACCGCCATGGACTGTAAAGATCTGGGCGTCATCGATACTGTAGCACCAGAGCCAGAGGGAGGCGCGCATGTGGACCTAGATGAGGCGGCTCGGCTATTGAAAAATACAATCGTTCGCGAGCTCCTCGAGGCTCAGCAGTTTACACCGGCCAAGCTTGTCAGGAACCGCTATAAGAAATTCCGTCGAATGGGAGAATACAGTTCCTACTTCAGGGCTGCTATATCTAAGGAGGTGTCTAATCTACAGGAACTACTCCAGCGGGGGGTATCGATAATCAGGCAGCGCATAGCTGCCAGTGAGAAAGAGGAAAATCATCTCGAAATGGGAAAAACCGGCTGATCGGTTATTCCCGGTTTATGCACTGACTAGCTACTAGCCTACAATTACGATAAAATATTAATAGTCACGCTGGACTATTCTTTAATGGAGGACTTGACAAAACGTACCATAATATGTTAAAGTCCGCCATTACACACGATAAGCTAATTGTCATTATGGACTTAACGACAAGATTGAAGTAATATTTAGTATTATTATAGTCCGCCAGTCCGTTTTGTCTATATAGCAAGTAATTCAGGTAGGCTGAAACAGAGCAAATGACAGCTCGCAGAATGCTAACCCTTGCAGGTACAATCAAGGGAGCAGTAAACGAATTTTTAGCCGATAACTGTCCCCATCTGGCAGCGGGTATCTCCTACTACCTTCTGCTTTCGCTCTTCCCATTAGTCTTGGCAGCTATCTCAATATTCGGTTTCATCGTCCGAAAACCCGGATACGAGGACAAAGTAGTCGACGCGGTTACATCATTCATCCCAGTTTCCACAGACTTCGTAAAGGGTGCTATTCTAGCAGTCTCAAGTACTTGGGGAGCAGCCGGAATAATAGCTACAATTGGGCTTCTCTGGGCCGGTATGGCTGTGTTCAATGCCGTCAGAAAGTCGTTGAACACCGCATGGGGAGTAAGGCAACCGCGCCCCTTCCTCCATGAGAGGCTAATGGAGTTTTTGATGATGATAGGATTCGGCGCTCTTCTTCTTATATCAGTTGGATTGACCGGCGCGTTCAGGATCATTCGAGAAGCAAGCCTCCCAGTTTTCGGGGAAAGGCTTATGGAAGGTAGCCTGCTCTGGCACTCAACAATTATTGCGATCAGCGTTTTTATAACTTTCCTGGCTTTTCTCTTCCTCTATAAGCTCATACCAAATACCAGGGTTTACTGGAGACATGCAGCGATCGGGGCATTGGCCGCGGCGATTCTGTTTGAGATTGCAAAGAACATATTCGTCTGGTCTATGGCAAACTTCGCTACCTATACCATCGTCTACAGCTATGTTGGTACGATCGTAGCATTGATGACATGGGCATATGTATCGGCAGTTATACTGCTCTTCTGTGCCAAGCTTACATCATATTACCCTAAGATACGAAGTTCACTTAGCGAAGAGGCACTGATAGAAGAAAGCGCTAGGGAGAAACTCCTCAGACTGGCGCCGTCTGCACCTGCTGTTTTCATTTATTTGTCATCTCTTAATGCTGGCGGCTTCGGAGCGTTTCGTCGTCTTTTGTTAGGCAGAAGCTATCACCAGTAAAAAGCAACGCTCTAGAATGACAGTGATTAGAGTCCTTCTTATACTTGTTCTACTATCATTGCTAGCTAGTGCATGTAACACTGCAAGCAATGAAATGGGGACATTAACCCCTGTCCCATCGATAACTTCGTCTCCGATACCCACTCTACAGCCTTCTCCTACCGCAAACCAGACAATCATGCCATCGTTACCATCCATCGCCGATATTGTGGAACGCGTTGAGCCCTCAGTCGTATATATCGCCGTAGATTATATCGAGACTTCCATTTTCTTCGAGACCGTGAGGACTAAGACAGGATCAGGGATATTGCTTAGCCGGGACGGCTACATACTAACCAACAATCACGTTGTCGAAGATGCCCGCAGTATTGAGGTGCTGATTCCCGAGGATCATAATACCTACACAGCACAAGTTATCGGCACCGATCCGCTCAGTGATCTGGCGGTGATCAAGATAGAGGGTCAGGGTTTCCCTACAATCAACTTTGCCGATACCTCTAAACTGCGGATTGGGGACTGGGTAATCGCTCTCGGCAATGCTTTAGGGCTCGAAGGAGGCCCGTCAGTGACGATAGGCATTGTGAGCAATCTCGATCGTTCTTTCCCGATGGGACAAAGTGCTTTCTACGATATAATACAAACTGACGCCGCCATTAATCCGGGCAATAGTGGCGGACCGCTTGTAGATTTAAACGGCGATGTAGTAGGGATTAATACCTTCATTATATCAACCGCTGAGAACATCGGCTTCGCTGTTAATGCCAGCACCGCCCGGCGCGTATACGAAGACTTGGTACAATACAGCAAGGTTCTAAGACCTTATCTCGGTGTACAGTTGCAGACCGTGACGCCTGCTTTGGCCACAGAACTAAGCTTGTCGAAGAACAGGGGGGTTCTGGCTTCATTCGTGGAACCTGACAGCCCTTCTGCTAGAGCAGGGCTCGAGACTAAAGATGTTATCACATACTTTGAAGGCCAGCTGGTAACCGAAGCTTCGGAGTTGATCAAGCTATTATGGCAGTATCAAGTCGGTGATATAGTAAATATCACGTTCTGGAGAGGTGAGGAACAGCACGAGATCCTGGTTACCCTATCCGAGCGACCGGATTAGCGCAAGCTGTGTATATTATATCCTCCTGACAGCCAGTACCACTTCATTCCCGTTGAGAACGTGGCTTTTAACATAGGCATCGGCCGGCGGGATTCCCTCGTTCAGCACCCGCGACAGCGTCTCCTGGCTGATATATGCATTAAATCCTTTCATTACTCGCAGTATAGAGTCCCCACCCTGATAGTAAGTCTCAATGTAGTCTGCAATATCAAAACCCGCTTGTTTACGCATAGTCTGCAGACGATGCACAATCTCTCTCGCCATTCCCTCATCCGCAAGCTCAGGAGAGATAGTGTTATCGATCGCGACGACCAGTCCACCTTCGTCCAGCATAGGCCATTCCTGGAATTCCTCAGGGCGTAGCTTATCCACTATTTGCAACTCTTTTACATTGAGCTCCTCAAGCACCTGCGATGCCATTCGATTCAAGCCCTCACCCTCCTTCTTCGACCTTACTTTAACTATTACCTTGGAGAGGGGCTGGCGAACCTTTATATTCTCTTTAGCACGGGCCGATCTACCCATGCTCGATACTGTCATCACCAGGCGCGTATCCGCAGATAGTTCCTCATCTATCAGGTTCGGATTCGCTTCCGGGTATTCAGTCAAGTGGACGCTTTCTTTCGCATCTCCACGGGATGATCTAACCAGGTTCTGATATAACTCTTCTGCAATGAAGGGCGTAAACGGGGCCAGCAGCCGGGCCAATGTGACCAAACAGTGATAAAGGGTAGTATATGCTGCCTGTTTGTCAGCGTCATTCTCACTCTTCCAGAATCGCCGCCTACTCCTTCTTACATACCAATTTGAGAGGTCCTGTACGAAGTCCTCGATATTACGTCCCGCTCCCGTGGGATCATAGTCGTCCAACGACCGAGTCACTCCTTCAATGAGTTTGTTCAGTTCAGATAGTATCCAGCGGTCCAACTCCGATACACTCACAAGGTTTCCGGCAGTACCTGGATCGAACTTATCGATGTTAGCATAAGTCACGAAGAAGGAATACGTATTCCACAGGGTCAGCAGGAACTTGCGTACAACCTCATCGACTAATTGCTTCGAAAAGCGCCGCACGTTGCCCGGTGGGGATGACGTATACATATACCAGCGTAGCGCGTCCGCACCTGTGGCATCCAATACCTCCCACGGAGTAACCACATTGCCTTTTGATTTGCTCATCTTCTCACCAGCGCTATCAAGGATATGGCCCAGACAGATCACATTCTTGAAACAGGGCTGTTCCCGAATAAGAGTCGATACTGCGTGCAGGCTGTAGAACCAGCCGCGAGTCTGGTCCACTGCCTCACAGATGTAGTCAGCGGGAAAACGGCGTTCGAAAACGGATCGATTTTCGAAAGGATAATGCCACTGGGCAAAAGGCATGGCCCCGGAGTCGAACCAGCAGTCTATGACCTCGGGCACACGCCTCATCTCTTTTCCGCAATGCGGACACTCATAGACTACCTCATCTATGTAAGGGCGGTGCAAGTCCGAGAGTTGATCGGCTCCCTCTATACCCGGCTTGCCTCTGAGTTCCTCAATACTGCCAACACAATCATCATGACCACAGTCCTGGCACCTCCAGATCGGAAGCGGTGTTCCCCAGTATCGCTATCTTGTAAAAGCCCAGTCCACATTGTTATTGAGCCAGTCACCGAAGCGACCATATTTGATGTACTCGGGATACCAGTTGATCTCAGCGTTCCCTGAAATCAGCCTGTCCTTTCTGGCGGTGGTCCTGACATAC
>CP070819.1:1797136-1800898 GCA_020344295.1 Dehalococcoidia bacterium
ACAGCCCCGACAAGTGGATCATCCCCGAGCTTGGTGCCGTGGGCAAAGCGGGAATCGAAATGCAGAACGTCGGCACCACAGGTGGAGTCGTCGCCTGCGCCGGCTTCACCATAGCGGCCACGGGACTGTTCAACGCTGTTCTTTGCTACGCATGGCAGAAGATGGACGAGGCAGCAGGCGCCTTCGGTAAAGGTGGCGGCGGGGCCAACGAGTACTGGACGGGCCAGTTCCCCATGTCCCCGATCACCAATTTTGCCAGAAGGACCTATGCCTATATCGACCGCTCGGGCTGTACCGAAGAGCATATAGCGATGGTCCGGGTCAAGCAGGACCAGTGCGCGATGAAGAACGAGTACGCGCAGCTCAAGCTTGGTTTGACCCTGGAAAAGGTTATGAACGACGTTATCCTGGCGTGGCCGATCAGGCGTCTCCACATGTGCCCCACAACCGCCGGTGCCGCCGCCTTCATCGTGTGCCCAGAGGAGAAGGCCAAGAAGGTCACCAACAAGCCGGTTTGGGTCGAGGACTGGTACACCTGCCATCAGTGTGGCGCTCTCACTATGGCTGAGGACCCCACATCGTCGACCCTGGCATACGCCTGCGACGTGGTATACAAGAGGCGCGGCATTACGAATCATCTCAAAGAAATCCAGGCCTGGGAGGTATACGAACCGGCGTCTCCTGCAGAGCTCAGGTGGATGGAGGAAGTTGGAATTTGTGAAGACTATACCGCCTGGAAGATTTTTAAGGATGACAAGGTTGGGATAGACAAAGAAATCCCTTTCAATCCTTCAGGGGGCGTTACCGCGACCAATCCCATCGGTGCTACCCCCGTTGTAAGGTTGGTAGAGGCTGCTCTACAAATTCGCGGCGATGCCGGAGAGCACCAGATACCGGGCAAGATTGATAGGGCACTGGCTACGGGCTACGGTGGACAGGGCGAGAATGTAATAATGCTTATCAGGAAGTCACTATAGTCCGGCGTTATTTAGATATACTCAGGAGGAGTTATGAGCACAGAGCAGACACAAGACCCGGAATTTATACAGTTCAGATATCCACGCGAGTTACTGTATACACATGCACTGGGGTATCAAAGCAAATTCGCCAACGGGCTGAAACAGGGAAGAATTCTAGCCACCAAGTGCCCGGTGGACGGGCGGTGCACAATTCCGCCTCGCATCGTCTGCCCTTTTCACCATATCAAGCAGACAGAGTGGGTTGACCAGGGACAGCGTGGCCGGCTTGTCTCCGCGTTCAAGATTAATTTCCCCATGTTTAACTCCAGAACAGGCGAGCTGCAAAACTGGGAGAATCCCATAATCGCCGTTGAACTCGAAGGGGGTGCTAGGATGGACGGCTGGTGCTCGGAGACGGACCCGGAGAAGCTTAAGACTGGCATGCTCCTTGAGGCTGTCTGGCGGCCACCAGAGGAACGACAGGGGAGGGCCGATGACATCTTACACTGGAGCCCCGTTGAGGAGTAATTAATACCAGAGATCGAGGTGATCACATGTCCCACAACATACCTGAAATATCCGAGGAGCCTGTTATAGCCGAGGTTGTTTCACACTCAAACTTCCAGGTCAGCGTAGGGGCAACGGGCACTAAATTCCTGAAGGAGATCAGGGATAACAAGACGATAATGGGGATCAAATGCCCTAGCTGCAAAAAGGTATATGTGCCGCCCAGAAGTCACTGCCCCATATGCTTTGACAGGATGAGTGAATGGGTGGCACTCAGCGGCAAAGGCAGCCTTACCAGTTACACGATCGTCCGGTATCCGGAGCCGTATATGCCCAAAAAGACGCCCTATGCCTATGGGATTATCCAGTTGGATGGAGCTGATACCGGGATGGCTCATTTTCTGGGCGAGGTAGATCTAGATAAGATCGAGATCGGGGTGCGCCTTGAGCCAGTTTTCAAAGAGGAACGTGAGGGAAGCATCCTGGACATCGACTATTTTAAACCAAGCTCCTAAATCTCGTTAGCTTGAAAACTAACATCGTGACTCCCATCACCACGAATAATTCCTTAAAACATGAGTGGTATTGTTAATCTCCTTTTATCTCCCCCTAATTGAACAAACTAGTTTTTATAGCAGTCTATTTGGGAGGATTTGTATTCGGCTCATTCATCCCTTGTATGGAGAAGACGTATGGAGTGCATTGATGCCAATTGGACCTGTAATATGATCTGATTTGTCTACGACCTGAAGTGGGCGCTCATGCGTAGAATTACAACTGATTGGTGCTATGGCTGATAACATTGTGGGCGCTAGCCAAGAGCGAGACCCAGGAGGTGCTTGCTCAACTTAAAGACTCGTATAAAGCGACCTTACGGGTCTACAAATTTGACCACACTTGCAGCATGATGATATATTCATCGCTATCACTGCCAGTAGTGCCCTACAAGTACACCACCCCGATATTCGACGTCGTCCGATTATGCAATAGAAGGAGGCCTTAATGAACGTCCAGCAGTTTAAGTATCTGTTTACCCCGATAAAGATCGGACCGTTCACTGTAAAGAACAGGATAATGTGCGCACCACATGGTCCTCTGATGAACGAACAGGGCTTGCCCACTGAGGAGTTCATCTACTATGAAATAGAGAAGGCAAGGGGTGGAGCAGGATGGGTAGCCATGTCCGTAGGATACACCGAGCCCCGCGATGCGATCTTTTTGAGGAACAATGGCGGACATTATGACAGGCATATTTGGACGTGGAAGAAAGAGATAATACCCGGGTTTAAAAGGATCGCTGAAGGTATCCATGAACATGGCGCCATGTGTAGCTTCCAGTTTATGGGGATGACACTGGGCGCCAGACGTGGGCCTTCTCTAGTACCGGACTGTAACTTCGCTGACGTTATGTGGGAGCCGATGACCAAGGACGATATAAAACGGTTCTTTGAATTCTGGGCCATTTGTTGTGAAAACTTGAAAGAAGCTGGCCTCGATGGCATTGACATTCATAACCACTCCGGAGCTATAGCGGATTTTCTCTCAGGCACTATCAACAAGAGGACCGATGAATATGGTGGTTCTTTGGAGAACCGAGCTAGACTGCTTATGGAGACCATCGATGTTACCAGACAAGTCGTAGGGGACAAGATGGCCATCGGCTATACGCTGACAGTCGACGACATGCTCCCCGGTTCGATCGTACCTGAAGAGGCCGTGGAGCTGGCAAAGATGCTTGATGCGGACAAGAAACTTGACTACTTGATATGTGGCGTAGGCAGGGAAACCCAGTCCATGCACATGTATTTCGGTCCGCTCTATCTACCTCCTGCCTATCAGTTATATGCTGTTGAGCAGATCAAAGAGGTAGTTAAAAATATCCCAATAATTGCTGTGGGAAGAATAAATGATCCAATGATAGCAGAGAATATTATCGCCGAGGGCAAGGCGGACATGGTGGCGATGGCCAGACCTCTAATTGCTGATCCCGAGCTACCTAATAAGACTCGGGAGGGCAGGCTGGATGATATCCGACCCTGCCATGGATGCAACCAGAACTGCATCAGGTACATGATGGACGGGGCACCTATAAGGTGCGTAGTAAACGCCACTATTGGCATGGAACAGTGGGGATGGGGGATCGGCAGTTACCAACGTGCACCTGACAGGAAAAAGGTTATCGTGGTCGGCGGTGGGCCAGCCGGGTTGGAGGCTGCACGGGTGGCCGCTCTGAAAGGTCATGATGTTACTCTCTATGAAAAAGAAAGTGAACTGGGAGGACAGGTGTTGCTGGCAG
>CP070819.1:1800998-1806075 GCA_020344295.1 Dehalococcoidia bacterium
CTCGTGATCTTCTTCGCCCTCTCTTCAGAAGCGAAGATGAGTACACAGGCGCCACAGGATTGAGGGCAGAAATCCAGTATCCTGAGCGGCCATACCAAGTATGCTGACTGGAGGACTTCGTCTATGCTCTTAAGGCCGAGTTTCAGGTGCGCGTAAGGATTTCTGCAGGCGTTACGGTCTGCTTTCAACCGGACCATGGCGGCATGCTCTTCAGTGGCTCCCGATGTCTCCATGTAGGACAGCGCCTGCTTAGCAAACTCACCGATGGCACCAGTAGTGGCGCCTTTGCCCCACATAGGAGTGGCGGCGGCTGATATCGCTGCCGTAGTATCCCCACTGTCCTGTTTCTCAAATCCGATGATCATCGCAACGTCAAAGAGTCCCGAGGCTATCATATAGAACCCCTCGGCGACGACCGAGCCCCCGGTAGTGCCACCGGTATTCACCTTAAATCCCGGCTTGCCGTAGGCGCCAACCTCGGCTGCCATTCCATGGTCGGGAAGGTATATAGCTTCGAAAGTCTCCATATTAGCGGAGAACACAGCCTCAATCTCTTTTATGTTTAACTGGGCATCGGCCAGCGCTGCCCTAACTGCCTCGGCGACCATCTCGGCTTGATTCACGTCAGGGCGCTTCGAAGTGTGGTAAGTCTGGCCAATCCCCACTATCCCTACCCTATTTGGCATTGCTCACCTCCGACTAGCTACTGCCCAGGATCATAACGCCCTGTTGCTGTCCGCAAATTCCAGTAACACCGTGTGCCAGCGCTACCTTGGCTCCATCCACCTGTCTGTCCCCGGCCTCTCCCCGGAGCTGAAGGACGGCTTCGGCCACCCTGACCGCCCCGGCCACAGTCACCGGATTGCCCGAGAGTACTCCACCAGAGGGATTTACGGGCAGTTTCCCGCCCTGTCTGGTGGTACCGCGGTCGATAAGCTTGCCGGCCTCTCCGCGGTCACAAAGACCAAGCCCTTCCATCCACATAAGCTCCTGATACGTGAATTCCTCCGATATCTCAGCTACATCTATCTGCCTCGACGGGTTCTTGATTCCCGCCATGTTGTAGGCCTTCTTCGCGGCCTTGACCAGGGCTTCACACTCGGCGAGGTCCCTGTCCCCCAGGTAATGTGTCTCATAGCAGTTGGATACTCCAAGTATCCAGACCGGTTTCTTGGTGATCTTCTTAGCCTTTGATTCAGAGGCTAAAATCATGGCACAGGCGCCATCTGATGTAGGTTTGGCATCCAGACGCCTGATGGGCGACGACAGCATGCGTGAAGTGAGGACGTCCTCCACTGTTATATCTAGCGGCTCCTGAGCGTAAGGATTGTTCTTAGCGTTGGCGCGGTTCTTCACCGCTACTCTGGCACACTGTTCAGCCGTTATACCGTATTTGTACATATACCGTTTCGCTTGCATCGCGGCCGCTGACAGAAAATCCAGTCCCAGTTGTCGCATGAGGGCAGCATCGAAAGCCGCGTTTTCGATAAGGCTCTTTTGGGCCTGTGATTCCTTGGTATGTGTTGCTACGAGCACAATACTCTGATGTCCTGAGAGGATCTGCGCCATTGCACAAAAGACCGCGTTGATACCATCCTCGGCGACCTTGTCCTCGTGGCTCAGATGTGCGCCCACCACATGCTGTATATTCATACTTGAAATAGTCCTGCCATCCCAGAAATCCTGGGAACAGGTAACGGCCGAATCGATGTCATTCAAGGTAAGCCTCGCTTCCACCAAGGCCGGCTTGATAGCCTCATACGCGAGCTCACCTTCATTTACGTCCGCTCTATTGGGCTGATACTTTGTCTGACCTACCGCTACAATGCCTACCCTTTCAGCCATATGCACCTCCTTTTCGAGCTCGTTTTCGTCAAATCGATGTCACAGATAAAACCTGTACTAATGCGTTATTAGCAGACGTTGGAAGTATTATCCCAACCATACAACTATCGGAACACCGGTTTGGATTGATGCAGATATTCATATGTCTATTGCATTGCCTGATGCATGAGGTGATATTTCTGCACCATGCCGGCCACATTTATCGCAGAATCCACCGCCTGATGGATTCCCACTCCGTAGCCACCTGCATCACAGCCTACATAGTACAGTCCCTGGATGGGGGATTTGGCCGACGGTTTGTAAGCACCGGCCTGATCGACGACCTGCCCGAGCCCAATGCATTCACCCCCCTGTCCCGGCAGAACCTGGTCACGCGTGAGATTGGAGACGTCACGGGTGGAATAGCCTTCTTTGAATTCTATATACTTGGGTAAATCGGGGAAGACCTTGAGCAGCATTTCCTCCCCCTTATCCCACCAGGCTTTCTTCTCCTTGGCTGACAACTGCGGATCGGCCGGACACCAGAATCCTGTCATGAGCATTTGCTTGCCCTTTGGCGCAGCTTTCGGATCGTAATTAACGGGAACCTCATACCAGACGGTTATTTCCTTGGGTGGACCCTCCGCTTTGGCCTTGAGCCATTTCTCGATACTGTATGGGCTGTCGTTGCTGAATATGGTTCCATACGGGAAATCGGTCACTTTCTTGCTCAGGAAATAGCGTGTCCCCATCATTCCCCACGAGGGCACCAGATCCTTCACATAGTTAACATAGCCCTTATCGAAGTGCTCTTCGCCTACCAGCTTCAGAACCGTGGGCTGAAGGCCGGCATTGCTCACCACAACAGGTGCCTGAAATATACCCTTATCAGTCGCTACGCCGGTAACCCTGCCCCGTGACACCATGATCTTCTCTACCCTGGCGCGCATTATCACCTTGCCGCCGTTTTCGGTAACTGCCTCGGCGTAAGTACCAGCCAGCTTGCCGAAGCCGCCCTTACAGAATACCCCGCCACTGCGCAGAAATATGTCCTGCAGGGTTCTGACTGCCTCTGCGGCGGACAGTGTATCGTAGGGCACCATAAAGCAGCCGTCTGCCACGGGACCAAGCAGGAAGGCTAGCACGCTCTTTGGTACTTTATAGTGGCCGAGCCAGTCGGCAAACGTAATATCGTTGAGCGTAGCGATTTCCTGCGGGCTCATCATAGTTAGCTCGGTCATTAGCCGGAGGGATTCCTCCCTATTCGCTTCCTTAACCTCAAGCCAGTCAAACATCTTGTTGGGATCCATCACCTCGCCGGGTGCGGGCTGTGGGCCTATGAGCCATTTCCCTGAGGAAGTCTTGTACGTGCTGCCATTAACCCCCGGCGCTACCAGCTCCACTTTATTCTCCATCCCCAGTTCTTTCAACACAACCTCAAGCAAGGTACCCTGCGTGGGGGCGCTGATGACTACCCAGGCCGTGTAGGTGAAGCCTTTCTTGGACAGTGTCATGGCCTTACCACCGGCACGGGCGTTTTTCTCGAGGAGCAATACCTTCAGTCCTCGTTTGGCCAGTAAACCGGCGCACGCACTCCCGCCAAACCCAGCCCCAACTACAATAACGTCATACCTTGATTCGGCCACTGCGGTCCTCCTCAGCTATAAATGATATTTGGACTAATTCTTTAATGGGACCCGACTGTTCAGATAACACGAACAGGGGATGGAAATTCAACCTCTATTTAGAAATCTCCGGGATGCGCGGGTTCCTTATTGCCCCATTGTTTGGGCGACATCAGGAATCTGAGGATGGCAGCCTTGGCCATACACCCCATGACCTTCGTCAGGTCTCTGAACCCCATCGCAACTCTGATTCTCCACTTCACAGGGTCGGTAACGTCCACGTACATTATCAGGTAGTCGCCCTGACGCTGCATCGTGTCAACCTTTCCCTTCAGCTCGGTCTTTCCCAGACCCGTTGACCTGAATAACATCTGAGATAAACTCCCTTCTGATGCTAGATACGCAATCTATTGTATCGCCCCCATTGGGCGTACACTATTCCCAATCTATGGCAGGTACCCACTCTCACGCGCCTTGATCACCATCTCAGGCTCCTGCCACCATTTGTCTATTCCGCATTCCTCCGCTACAGTATTGGCACAAACATAACCGGGCCCCCAGATCACACAACCTCCGGGCCAGACACCTGCTCCACCAACAAAGAGGTTCTTAACTGGAGTTACATTATGGGAGCACTCCTGGTTGGGCCTGAGATATCCCATCTGCAGAGGGTGGTACATTCCCTGCTTGTAGGAGCCCTTGACCATGTTAGCGAACTTATTCTGGATATCGGCCGGTGTTGTTATATTCCACCACATCACCTTGTCCCCGGCGATATTTGGCGCGTATTTCTCCAGCGTCTTTAGCTGGTACTCAGCAATCTGCTCTCGGAAACGGTACTTCAGCCATTTCTCGGAGCCGCCGTCCTTGAGATCGAACGGAGCCATCTGCGAGAGGAGGCCTGAAGCTCTTCCCGGCGGTGCCTGATAGGGATCGTGGACGCTGGGGAAGCAGGCAATGTAGCCGGCTGTGTCGGGCAGGTCGCCGGTGGCCATCATGTCCCACTGCTTTCTCAGCTCATCCGAGTTCTCATAGCCCAGGACATACATAAAGGCCTTATCAACATCGGGATTCGAGTCCGCTGCCTTGAACCGGGGTGGCTCCTCCAGCGCCAGGTGCAGGTCCAGCAGACTCCACTTCTCCCACTGCCAGGCGTTAATCATGTCTACGAAATCCCTCTCGAGTTTGTCTTCGCCCACATATTTAAGGAATGTCTGGTGGATGTCTATTGTGCTGACAACCGCCTTGTTGGCCATTATCTGGGTACCGTCGTCCAGTTCCACGCCTTTAGCGGTGTTATTTTCAACGATGATCCGCTTGATCTGGGCGCTGGTCCTGATCTGCCCCTGGTTCTCGAAGATAGACTTCAACAGAGCGTTGGAGACCCGGTGCGATCCGCCGGCGACAAGCCGTTAGCTGGTCATCCGGTTGAAATAGAGAGCGATGAGATAGCCGACTCCCGACTGAGCGTAATCGAGTCCCCAGTGGCAGACTGTATACAGCATCAGTGTCCTGACGTGGTCATTCTCGAACCTTTCCGTAATGACATCGTCCGGCGTCCTCTCTGCCAGTTCGGTCACTTTCCGGCCCAGTTCGGACTGGTCCATTCTCGCTGCCGCGAGCGGGGC
>CP070819.1:1806175-1809212 GCA_020344295.1 Dehalococcoidia bacterium
CTTCGATCTGCTCACCGGTGCGGGCGGCACAGACCACGCTTGCTCCCGCCTCAGCGAAAGCTGTGGCGATTCCTTTACCTACTCCTCGTCCGGCACCGGTAACAATCGCCACCTGGTCGGTTAGTTTGAACTTATCGAGAACCATATACGTATTTTACCCCTGTTCTGTTTTTCGGGCATACTAAGTTAGCAGTATGCGGGCAGGCGATGTTTAATTGGTGGGCTATAATTTTAAGTGCGGGATCGGCTACCTGTCAACAGGTATTTAAGTGGAATGAGGATCTACACAAGGCAATGCGAGTTGTTGACAGTATCTCCAGGTTAAACTAGAATTTTTGAGCTTGATAGATATTTGATTAGAACCGAAAAAAATTGGATTCTGAAACAGTTTACGACTAGAATAGTATTCAGGAGGTAAATACGTAATGACCTGGGAGGACGAATACAAATGCAAATTCATTGCGGCCGAGGAAGCGGCGAAGATGGTGAAATCGGGGGACTGGGTGGTACTACCCATGGGGAGGGCGCCGTATGCGCTTGGGTCCGCACTTGCCGTAAGGAAAGAGGAACTGAAGGACGTTCACGTCTTCGACCCCACTCCTAGCTATGATTTTGGTTGGTACGATCCGGGATGGGAGGATTCTTTTAAAATTTACGCAGGCCAGCCCATGCCTCTTACCGAGCAAATGTTTGAAGAGAAGAGGTGCGAAATCCCTGTACCGGGGCTGAACATCTGGCAGGAGATAGACATGTTACCGCCGGAAGCTCAGAATCCCGACGTGGTCTTCGTTGAAATCTCACCGCCGGACAGCCACGGTTTCTGCAGCTTCGGCGCCTCACTCTGGAATAAGAAGCAGGTGCTGCGTAAAGCGAAACTGAAGTTTGGAGAGGTCAATCAACGCCTGATTCGTACTCATGGAGATAACTTCATCCACTTCTCGGAGTTCGATTACCTCGTAGAGCATACCAGGCCCGGAGAGGCCGGCTCACCGGGGACAAAAGGTAGTCTCGCGGGGCGGATGTTAAAAGAACCGGCGCCGTATCTGCCCACAATGGCCGGCTATGTTCGTGAGCTAATCAGGGATGGAGATACGCTTCAACTGGGGGTCAGCCGGACCATCGAGCCCATGATAATGATGGGTATGCTTGAGGGAAAGCAGGATCTGGGATGGCATTCCGAGGCCACCATTCGCGGTGTCATCCGCCTAGTGCGCGAAGGCGTGATGAACGGGAGTAAGAAGACAATCAACACCGGCCTCTGTGTAACCACCGCTGTCGGCGGCGACACCAGAGAGGAAATGGAGTGGGTAAACGATAACCCTCTGTTCTACCTAGTTGATTCCGGCTATATCTGGGATGTAAGGGTCATCGCGGCCCACGACAACTTTGTGTCCATTAACGCTGCCGCCATGGTTGACGTCACCGGTCAGATCACAGCGGAGAGGGTTGGATACCATATCCTGGGCGGTGCCGGCGGGCAACTCCCCTTCGTTATAGGCTCCTGGATGTCGAGGGGAGGCCGCGTTATACATGTGATGCCTTCTACCGCCAATACCAAAGACGGTCTGATATCGCGTATCGTGGTTGATTTTCCGGTGGGGACCCTGGTGACCCAGCACCGTCAGGCATCGCAGTTTGTGGTAACAGAATACGGCATTGCCAACCTGATGGGCAAGACAATCAGACAACGGGTCGAGGAATTGATATCGGTAGCCCACCCGGATTTTCGGGCTGAGCTAATGAAGCGAGCAAGAGAGATATACTGGCCATAGAATTCGCAACGGCATTCATCTTGCCAGTCAGATACTTCGCCCTGTTTCAAAGCCCTCACTGATGGCATCATGGATGCGGCGCGGTTCAAGGGCGTCCCCAATGACATAAACGCCCTTGAATTTAGCATTCAGCGATGTGACCAATTCCGTGTTCGACCGGGCACCGGCTGCAAGAACATAGGTGTCAGCTTTAAGTGTTCGGCTTTCCCCGTCTGCTGTTCGGATAACAGGCCCCTCGGGGCTTGAACCCACGTAATTAATGCCGGTTAGCAGTTCCACCTTTTTCCGGGCGAGCTCATCGAAAAGCCGCATCTGTATGATGGTTCCCTCCTTGCTCATCATCTGCGGCAGGATATCGACCACGGTTACCTTCTTGCCCTGATCAGCCAGAAAACCGGCGGTCTCACATCCGGTCCCGTCACCACCGATGATTACTACACAGTCACCGACTAATACCATGCCTGTTAGAACATCCGCTGCAAATACGACCTTTGAGGAGTCTAAACCGGGAATGTCGGGAACCACGGGTGTCGTCCCCCCTGCCCAGACCACAGCGTCCGGCTGAGCCGAAGAGATGTTGTCCAGCGTTGCCTCCTTACCCAGTTCCAGTTTGACACCCACCTTGTTCAGTTGAGTTGTGAAGTATTCGACTAGGAGGGAGATAGCCTCTTTATGCGGGGGAGCGGAGCCGGGAATCAACTGCCCTCCCAGTTGGGCCTCTTTCTCTATTAGTGTGACATCATGGCCCCTGAGTCTGGACACTCGGGCAGCTTCCATACCGGCAGGGCCGCCACCGACTACGACGACGCGTTTAGGAGTTGAAGCCGGGCTGAACCTGTAGTCCGCCTCGTTACCCGCACCCGGATTAACAGCGCACCCGAGGTCTCCCTTGCTCGTGCTGTTCGGATCGATCACAGTCTGAACGATAGCCTGAATACCGCCGTCGAGGCATTCCCAGCAGCTGAGGCAGGGCACGATATCTTCGAGTCTGCCGTCGGCAGCCTTATTCGGCAGGTAGGGATCGGCAATGAGCGCTCGCCCCATGGCAATGATGTCCGCGACGCCTTCCCGTATCGCCCATTCCCCCAGTTCGGGGTATATACGGCCTACTCCTATCACTGGAACATTTACGTTCTTTTTCACCTCGTAGGCCCCTGCCAAATGAAGCCCGGGCATCCCGGGACAGAGGGCCACGAAGTCAACGCCGAAGCCATGTCCGGAGACGTGTATGGCATCGACGCCTGCTGCCTCGGCCCAGCGTGCAA
>CP070819.1:1809312-1811885 GCA_020344295.1 Dehalococcoidia bacterium
CCCCCATCCATGAAGTGCAGAGGACTGACCGTGATCCCCGGGGTCTTCATGTCGAACAGTATGAACGTGATGCCGTTCTGTTTGCGTTCGGCATGGGGATCGGTTCGCACAAGCGCGAACGCCCAGTCAGCACGGTGGGCACCACTGCTCCATATCTTCTGACCGTTAATCACGTATTCGTTGCCTTCCCGGACCGCGGCGGTAGTAAGGGACGCCAGATCGGAACCGGCATTGGGCTCGCTCCACAGCTCGCAAAACGTGATCTCACCGGCGGCGATTCTCGGCAGGAACTCCCTCTTTATCTCCTCGCTCGCGGCCGCCAGGAGGGTGGGGGCCAGCATCGAAACACCGAAGACATCCACACCGGGAACATCATAGTATCCTCTGGCTTCAGACAGGAATACCCGGTCGGTGATAGTCCCCGTGCCCCCGTACTCCGCAGGCCAACCCAGAGACAGCCATCCCCGCTTGGCAAACTCCCGGGCACAATAGAGGTGATATTGCATTCCCTCCTCGGAGTCATAGATACCTTCGAGTCCCGTGAAATTCGGAGGCTTCTTGGTATCGAGTTCCTTGCAGACCTCGAAGAACTGTTTTCGCCGCTCAACCTGTTCATCTGTGAGTCTGAAGTCCATCTGCGTCCTCTCTTTCCGGGTTTGCCTGGGACGATACTGGCTAAGCCATAATCTACTGTTTGAAGCTCATGACTAAGACATGAATAGATTTTATCGTAAGCGATATCGTATATGATATCAATGCCATATTATAGCACTTCTGTCAAAGCCTCAATATCGCAGACTTCTGCATTGCAACTGTTCTTTCATCCCCACCTAGCCTACGGAACTCCACTCCTGAGTTATGGGGGTTCGGAGGCGTCAGCCCACGAAACAAGATTATGGGCGGGCGGGTAGAAAATTACTATATCTACGCCATCGGATTCATGGGATTTCGCTCGTTGATAAAATCGTCCATCCACACCTGAATCATCGGTTTGAAGTGAGGATGCGTGATAATATACAGTTTATCCTCTTTGATTCCACGAAAGACATGGTCGGCTGCTTCCTGAGGAGAGATTCCCGCCGCAAGGGACTGACGCAGGATCTCCTCCATGGCATGGTCAACCGGGCTCATCTCCTTCTCCGCCGGATCATTTTGTAATTCGACAGGCCTGTTTCGCTCGGAATCCAGTATCCCCGTACTCACCGCGCCCGCGCACAGCAGCGAGACCTTGAGCTTATCCGTACGCCCTGAGAGTTCGTGGTAAAGCGTCTCCGTAATTGATAAGACCGCGTGTTTGGTGGCTCTGTATATCCCCCTGCCGGGATAGGACATCAGCGCCGCCATTGAAGCGGTGTTAACGATGTGGCACTCTGTGTCCTGTCTGAGCATAACGGGGACGAAGGCATGGATGCCGTGGATTACTCCCCAGAGGTTTACCCCCATGACCCACGTCCAGTCGGCCAACGTGCTCTCCCAAACGGAGCCGCCCAGGGTGACACCGGCATTGTTGCACAGCAGGTGTGCTACTCCGTAAGCGTCGAGTGTCTTCTCAGCCAGCGCCTTTACGTCATCGTATTTGGAGACGTCGGTGGGCAGGGGCAGAACAGTCGCCCCCGCTGCCTTCATCTCTTCCGCAGTCTGCAGCAGGGCTTTTTCCTCAACGTCGGCGAGGACAACCTTCATACCTTCCTGTGCGGAGCGCTCGGCCAGGCCCCGCCCGATGCCGCTGGCCGCCCCGGTGATAACCGCCACCTTATCCTTAAAGTACTTCATAGGTTCGCTCCTTGACCATTTCGCAAGCTATTGCCGTGTCGGTAGCTTAGTCAAATGTTATGCAACTGTCAATAGAATGTAGTTGATATATGGTAGTGGTGAGTGGTATATCCGTGATTCCCGCAGTCGCCGCGAAATTGTGTCCAAGTTCTCTGTTAGACTACCCGTAATCGGGGACGTTAAAATGGAGCCCTATCAAGGGGTAGAGGCTCATTTAATAAAACTGAGGCCCAAACGTAGTTTTGTGTGGGCCTTTTTCAATGTGAAGCTTAGGGACAATAAATAGCTATGTAAGAAAAAGGAACGTTTCTGACAGTGAAGAAGACGGGCGGCCCATACCAGCCCCCCTTTCTTATTCGGCCTAATGTCTAACATCTTACCCAGACCGATTGCTGGGAGACAGGTCACTGAAGCAACATGGGTACAATTCATGTACTAAATATCACGAAGTAATTGAGCGTGCATTCTCCAGCACTGAGTTGAGCACATTCAGAGGCCCTAGCTCCTCCAATGGATCCCGTCTGGGTGAGTACAGCTGCTCCGCTAATTCAAAGTGCCTAAGGGCTTGGTTTTGCCATGAGAAGTTATCGGCATATCCCAGCGCCTTTTCAGACATTTGCTCACTCAGGCTGGGATTGAGTAACAATTCTCTAATGTCCAGAATGAGCCCTTCGAGATCCTTGTGGACCAGCCCTCCTGCCATTTTGACCGTTTGACCAACTCCCTACAAGTCCCGTCATGCATTAGTGGCGCCAGCTCCCAGAGCGTGAGCCACAATGCCACTCTGAGTACAGTCACTC
>CP070819.1:1811985-1819349 GCA_020344295.1 Dehalococcoidia bacterium
ACTATTTGAAGAGAGCGACAGCTCCCCTATTTCTTCCAGCGTTGTGTTCAGTACCTCAGCTATCATCTCGAGAAACCTGCCGGTGCCGCCGGCGCATTTATCGTTCATGATAAAATTGGTTACCAATCCGTTGCTATCACAGTTTATTGCCTTACAGTCCTGTCCGCCCATATCGAGGATAGTCCTCACGTTGGGGAAGTACCAGTTTATGCCCCGTGCATGGCAGCTTATCTCGGAGACATTCTCATTGGCGAATGGAACTAGCACTCTTCCGTAACCAGTTGCGACAATATAATGGATGTCCTGCAGAGACAATCCTGTCCCTTTCAATGCCTCCGCTATAGTCATCCTGGAGGTCTTAACGCTCTCGGGGCCGGTATCACAGATCACCGACGACACAATGGAGCCGTCGCCTAGTACTACAGCTTTGGCTGCTCGAGAACCGATGTCTATACCGGCTACGATCACTTGTTACCCTCTTTTTCTATACTTTCCTTCGCGATGACTGCCGCACCCAGCGCAGCAACTATCTGAGGCGCCTCGGGCACCAGAATTTCGAAGCCAATCTCCCTTTGGATTGTACTAACCATTCCACTGCTTAAAGCAACGCCGCCAACCGCCGCGACATCCCTTTCAATGCCGATTCTCTTGCACAGGGTCATGATGCGGCTTACCACCGACGAATAGACACCGGCTATGATCTCCTCTTTGGGCGTTGGTGGGTCGCGGTGAACATGCGAAATCACCTCGGATTCAGCAAAGACGGCACAGGTACTGGTGATCTCGGGGCCGCTGTCAGCCTGCAACGATAGCTCCGACATATCCTCCATAGACATTCGCATTATCTTGGCCATTTTCTGCAGGAATACACCGGTACCGGCCGCACATTTATCATGGTTAACCCAATCACTAATACGGCCCCGTTCATTGACCTTAACAACATTGCAGGTCTCAGCACCGATGTCAATTACAGTTCGGGTGGAGGGGAATAGGTGGTTAATTCCCCGTGCCAGACATGTGGTAACAGCCTTTTGCTGGTGAGCGAATGAAAGGAGTTTGCCTCCCATTCCTGTTGAAACTAGATAGAAATCGTGATCGAGATTTAGTTCGGGTCGCCCCAGAGAATTCTCCAAAGCCGCCTTAGCATTCGATGCTGGCTCATCCCCTGATTGAGTGACATCGAATGAATAGGAGCCATTGCTATCCAGGATTACTACCTTCGTAGTAAGACTGCCGATATCGATGCCCACTGCCTTCATATCAAGGTACCATTATCGGTCTTCCAGCAGCTCAAAGAACTGCTCCAGCTTTTCGCGCATCTCTTCTTCAGATGTAATAGTCGGGTCTACGATATCACAATCAACGGTCAATACCGGAATATCAATCTCATTCAGGATATCCTTGAACAGCTTGACCATTGCGCAAGTATGGCGACATCCGACGTCAGCATAGTATATCGCACCATCGATCTTATACTGCTCAGCACAGTCGACAATGCTCTTAATAGCTCGATCATCGAGGGGGCCATACATTCGGACTTCAGGGATCATATATGATTTCTCAGCCACACTCTCCAGCGGCTTGTTGGGGTCGAGCCTTCCATCTGCCCAGAAGGTGAAAAACGGTTCGGTTACGCTGACCGCACCATATTCCTCCGAAATCCTATCCAGGAATCCAATCAGGTACATTGGCGGTACGAAGAAGCTCATCAGGCGGAAACGCTCGTCGGTTACCGCTCCCTCACCATTCTTAACTCTCTCTATTAACTCACTGCGTAGTGTTTCCAGATATTTGATCGCCTCGGGCCAGCCGGGAAACAGGTAATCAATGGTCAACAGCTCCAGAAAGCCCCGTGTCTTGAACGGGGAAGGCACCGACTTGCGCAGCTCACAAATCTCCCGGAAAAGCTCTATCTGCCTGTCCATTTGAGCAACGATCTCCGAGAGCCGGTCCCAATCCATCTTATGGCCGGATTGCTCCTCAAGGAAGCTTATCATGTTTTTCAACTCCCCGACCAGGTATTTCCTCTCATCCTCGCTATGTTGAAATGGGTGATCGATGAAGTAACCCGGACAGCGGTTTATGTCCATAAGCAACTCACCGCTCTTAGCTGTATTGTCACAGATAAGATTGGACCACAACATTACATCAGGCCGTGGCAGCGCGTCACAGGCAAAAGCCCCTGCCAGGCCCCGATGCGGCGTACATATCTCGGAGGCCAATCCCAGATCGGCGCCTGCTGAAAGAAGCTCGGTACTCTCGCCTGTAAACAGGGATATCATCCACGTAGTCGTCTCGGTATGCATTGGGACAAGGTCCATTGCATACAGTATCTCGGCGGGGAAGAAAACGGTGTGTGCCGCAATGAACTTCCCCTCTTCGCGGGCATTCTTAATCCTTATATAGTAATCGGACAGCATATTGTAATAGATTCTCTCGCTCTCGCTGGCATCGGGGCGCACCTTGTTCATCCTCTGGATAACCGCACATGCCCGGATTATCGAGTCGATCTTGTCTTTCTTCTCTTCGACGTCGATCATCTCACCTTTGCTCCCAGCATTTCGAGAAATGCCTGGACCCTGGTCTGAATCTGTCCCGAGCCCGAAGTACCGTATTCAACATCGAGCGCTAATATCGGTATTCCATATGACTGCAGTCGCTGTGTAAGCAATGGCATATCATGTGCATAGGCCACGCAATACCTGATTATCTGACTAACTACACCATGCACCCTGTAATCGCGGCAAAGCTCTATTATGCGATTGAAACGCTCATCAGAGGGGAACATCCGCGCACAGGGGAAGTTGTTCAAATAACGTCGGGAGATGGCCTGCAGCGGTGTAATGTCTCCGGAGACAAGGACAGGGTCGGACCAATACCGGGTGCTGGTGCAGAGGTCATCCGCTACTACCAGTGCCCCCTGGCTCTCTATGGATCTGATGAACTCGGGATTGGTCAGGACACTGCCGGTAACCATTAACCGGGCGTTGCCGTTTCTAGTACACCCAGAGGCCGATAGATCACGGAGCAGATCGCTGAGGTACTGGTTAAATATCTCCTTGGGCATGCGAAAGCTGGCGTTGAGCACCTCTAGGGTCTCTGCGCCGGTGATGGGTGGGTTATCGAGCTTACGCAGTTCATACAGCTCCTTCAGAAGTGCCCTCGATTCATTGTATACACCAATCGAATGAAGAAGTTGCTCATCTGAAATCTCGATGTCGAGGTATTGCTCCAGATGTTCCATGAACTGTACTACCTGCTGATAGTAAAGTGTATGCGCCTCCTCGGTGAACTTGCGCGGTATCGAGAGCACATGATGAAACGGCGTCCCAATGTAGTTGCGCCAGAGGTCAAAAAGGCGGCGAGCGCCATCACAGGTGGAACCTCCCACCACTCCATCGAGGAATTCGTATTCACCTCTCAGCCCCATTTGTAAGCAGCTTCGAGAAAAGGAGCAGTTGTTTATATACAGGTAGGCGCTGCCATCCTCCAGTTCCGTCTCCTGATTGTAGCCGGTAATTCTGATAGGCAGCACTCCAGCCGCATGCATGATCTCCTCTGGGACGTAGGTGCACAGCCAGCCAAAAACCAATCCACCCCTGTTCTTGTACTCTAGAATATGGTCCGTCCTGGGGAAGGTGCTGTTAATTGTCTGAAACCGCTCAAACATCCGTAGTTCGTCTCCGCTTCAATATGCGAATGTTTACACGTTATATCAAAAGGGCTACCAGATGTAGCCCTCTGATAGTGATCCATCACTGGATTCCGGTGATAAATAAATCAATTTTCTTAACCTTAGCGCTATTATATATACCAGACCTCACCATTTCAACACGTTTTTCAGTGACTTCTCGAGGCACGAATAACGCTCTCGCATAACCGCAAATCCGCACGGCGGTATTTCTGGTTTACCGAAAGATATGTTAGAATTTTTAGAACTGTACCTATAGAGGAGATAACAAATGGAGAAATGGCTTCTTGTCGTCGAGAGTAACAGCAATGATCCTGCGAGGGAGAAGGAATTCAATGAATGGTACGATAATGTCCACTTGCCGGATGTCCTAGCCACACCGGGGATTATACGCGCCACCCGCTATGCAAATGACAATGCCACCGAGGGACAGGGAAAATTCCTGGCGTTTTATGAAATCGAGACTACCGATGCGCCGCAGGTACTGGCGGACCTAAACAATGGCATGGTGAAGTGGACAGAGCAGGGACGAATAACCGAACTGCTGTCAATTGCCGGGGGTGGTCTGTACCGGCAGATAACCACCCCTGTGGAGCGTAAGTAACGGTCCAAGTATCATTATTTGAAGTTCATTTATTCGGCTTGTGACGAGCACAAGGGAAGCGGGGACGCATTAATGCCCAAGAAGATCCCTTCTGATCTGGAAGGCTTTGATCCCTTCAGTGACCTCATCGGCCTGACTTTCACCAGGTGTGAAAACGGATTTAGTCAGTGCATATTAAATGTAAGCAAGAAACTGCTCAATCCTCACAAAACACTGCATGGCGGGGTCGCCTATTCGATGGCCGATACCGGTATGGGGGCGGCGCTCTACACACGTATGGATGAGGATGAGCTGTGTGCAACCATCGAGATGAAGATAGTCTATTTCAAGGCAGTGACATCGGGCACGCTTACCTGCGACACCAAGCTGATTCACAGAAGTAAGAGGATTGCCGCGTTGGAATCGGAAATAAAGCAAGGTGAGCAGCTAGTCGCCAAGGCAATGGGGACCTTTTCCGTTTTTGAGGACAAGAGATCAAGCCGCTCCTAGCTGTGATCGCTGAAAACGGCCATATTCACGCCGCCCATATCCTGTCTGACTACGCGATTCCCCAGTCCTTGTAGCCTTGCCGGATCACTGCCAGGTATTCCTGTGAGGGTTGAGTCTCCTCCGATTGCTCCCGCCTGATATAGGTCACTGCTTCTACAGCCTCGCCGTCGTCTTTGAACACGACTACGTTCAGATGATCATAGACTGCGGGGCAATCCTCATAGCCATCCATTACACAGAGACATCTGTCTGATATCTCATAGACCGCACCGAATACCTTATCTTCTTTGTACGGCTTGATAGTGGCCACTCCACTGCGCCACTTCCGCCTCCATTTCGCGAATATCAGCCGGTAGTTGGGGAGCACGGCCTTGAACAGAGGGCTGCTATCGGGACAGCGCTCGCTCATCTGCCTGTAATTCAGGTTTGAGGCGTATGCGAAATAGTACATGCAACCACTTTCTGTTAAGTTCAAGTGTGGACATTATACCAAAGCCTGATATATATAGTTAAGTATGGATGTGCAGTCCTTACAGTCCGTGGACTATATTATAGATGAACATCACATACTATATAAAACGATATTTCTATCGTAACAATCAGTCCATTAGTCCGCGGACTTATTACATTAGCTAAAGCACCATTCAAACGCCTGAGCTTGGTTACAAAACACAGACGGAACCCCCTCCTCTTATGAGGAAGAGGTTCCGTACCTACTCTTAACTACTATTACAGATTCACTTAAACTACCCAGAGAGGGCAGAGAACCAGAGTAATAGTGCTAAGTAACTTGACCAGGACGTGCAGCGAAGGGCCGGCTGTATCCTTGAACGGATCGCCAACGGTGTCGCCGACTACCGCGGCGGCATGGGCATCCGTCCCCTTGCCCAGAACATTGCCTTCCCTGTCCAGTAGCTCCCCGGCCTCGATCTTCTTCTTGGCATTGTCCCAGGCGCCGCCACTGTTATTCAGGAAACTGGCCAGCAGGATTCCGGCAATAGTGCCTACCATCAGGAAGGCAGCAACTGCCATCGCTGCATCATAGCTTTCTATCTGGTTAAAGATCACACCCAGTATTACAGGCGTACCGACGACCAGAAGTGACGGGGCGATCATACTTCGCAGTCCTGCCCTTGCGGTGATATCGACCGCCCGGGCATAATCGGGTCGCGACGTACCCTCCATAATGCCGGGGTCAGCACGAAACTGTCGCCTGACTTCTTCAATGATCATGCCCGCCGTTTTGCCCACTGCCTTGATCGCCATCGAGCTGAACAGGAAGACCAGCATCACGGCAGCCAGAGCGCCTACGAAGACCTCCACCCTGGCAAGGTTCACATCTTCAAACAAGGCTACTTCCCTGAGCAGGGCTACGCGCTCCAGATAGGCCTGAAAGAGCAGGAATGCGGCCAGGCCTGCGGAGACCATGGCGAATCCCTTAGTCAGTGCCTTGGTCGTGTTACCAACTGCGTCAAGACGGTCTGTTATGCTTCGTGCTTCACCACCAACGCCTGCCATCTCGATGACGCCGTTGGCATTATCGGTGATGGGGCCGAAGGTATCCATCGTCAGGATGAAGGGACAGGTCATAAGCATTCCCATGGTTGCCACTGCGGTGCCGAATACACCGCCATGGATTGCGAGGCCGCCAACCATTCCCGGTATGATTCCTGCGTTTATCGCGTGTTCAATCGCGTTGTCGCCCATCCAATATGCAAGCAGCAGGGCAAAGCCGATCGCGGCACCTGTAGCCACAGTTGTCTCAAACCCAACTGCAGTACCGGATACGATGTTAGTGGCCGGTCCGGTCTTCGAAGCCTCGGCTATGCCGTCTACAGGTTTGTGGCCAGGCTCCGTATAGTATATGGTAATGAACACCACCGCCACACTGGCAAGTATGCCTATAGCACCAGAACCGATGAGCCATACGTAGTCCGAACCAAGCATGACGAACACAGTAACGACCATTCCGACCAGGGAGAGGCCAACGGCGAGGAAATAGCCCCGGTTAAGGGCATTCATCGGGTTCTCGTCCTCCTTGGCCTTGACCGACATCACCCCTAACATGGATGCGAAGATACCGAAAGAACGGACGACCAGCGGGAACAGCACCCAGACTTCGGGATGTGCCAGTCCAACTGCGTCGGACGCGCGCCAGAGTACTATACCCAGGATCATGGCGCCGATATTCTCGGCAGCTGTGGACTCGAACAGGTCCGCACCACGGCCAGCGCAGTCACCCACATTGTCACCGACCAAGTCGGCGATGACAGCTGCGTTCCGTGGGTCATCTTCAGGAATGCCGGCCTCCACCTTACCGACGAGGTCGGCTCCCATATCGGCCGCCTTGGTGTAGATTCCACCACCGAGCTGGGCAAAGAGTGCAACGAAGCTGGCGCCGAAGCCGAAGCCAACAATAGTGTGTGGTGCGATGTTAGGGTTGTTATGGCCGCCGTAGGCGTAGTACATGATCGCCACGCCGATCAGGCTCAGGGCTACGATGAGGAAGCCGGATACGGCACCTCCCCGTAGGGCGACGGTAATAGCTCCATTGAGGCTCTGCCGGGCGGCGGCGGCGCA
>CP070819.1:1819449-1825464 GCA_020344295.1 Dehalococcoidia bacterium
CCCCCATCCATGATATATATCCGTATCTTTTCCAGGCAGTGCCTTCTTTCTCAATGGTGGTAGCAAGAATAAAGCCTACTATGGCACCATTAGCCTCCGCAACCAAGCAATAGTCCGCGTCCTAGCTGAAATAGTCAGTCACCTCATAAGGATCCCAGGTCCGATACAGGATCGGCGTTTCCTCACTGGTGAAAAGCTTCTCCCCCAGACGATAAACGGACGCAAGATCCTCTATTTCCATATTCCGTATGATTACCTCCGGCCTCTTCCTCTTCACGTTTCTATTCTTAAGTGACATTTATTCGCCTCTCTTCGCCTGGATCGCAGGTCTCACAAATTGCCCTGGATTCGTCCAGGCATCTCCTCCAGTTCTTCAAGACTTCATCGCTGGAATCCACACCTTTTCAGTAGTAACCTTACCCGTTGCTTTCTTTTCATCCTCTGTCGTACTGCAAGCCGATTTCCCTTGCAGGCGGGCACGATTTTACCACCTGCGCCACATTAGCGCAAATTGAGATTCACCGTAATCATATATAATTAGGTAGGTTTCCCGCTGCCACACCCACCCTACGCCTCTCAGTGGCCTTTCCAGACAAGCTCCGCTTTGAGGATGGCGAAAAACCTTTCCCTCGCGCTCCTTTCGATCCAGGGACGGTGGCCGCACCTCTCCAACAGGATGAATCGGAAGTCTCTGAGTACACGGAAAAGAGGTGTTCTAACTCCTTCGTAGGGATGGGGGTCGTAATCGCCATGGATTGCGATTACAGGGCACTGGATCCCTTCTCCGAACTCCAGTAGCTTCCCGCTGCTTCTCAGCACTCTAGCCTGTTCCCATACACTCTGAAAGATGTCGTACTGACATTCCAACACCTCATCGTCATGGGGCAAGGGGTCATACGAGTCAGCCCTGGATAACAACTCCCCGAGTCGGGCCATAAGCGTATTCTTATCTTCAACTGAGGGATCGTTCAAAGCGTCCATCAACAATACTGTTTCCTCTCTTGCCTCAGGACCTAGCCGACCCAACCGGGTTTCCATAATGTGTGCTGCATATTTCTCCTCATAGGCTCCACTGCCAACTAGTATGAGCTTTTTCACGATTGAGGGATACCGGGCGGCAACAATGAAACCGAGCATTGCCCCCCATGAAAAACCGATTAAGGTGACAGGGATATCTACGTTATCTTTCAGTACATCTTGCAGTTCCTCGACCTGTCCATGAATGGTTGCCGCCGTTTGCAGCGGCTCCAGAACACTCATAACGGAGGAAAGTTCTCGGGCAACCGGTGCCATCTCTCCCGGCGCACCTGGTCCGCCGTGAATGACAGCTACAGTGAATGGCATTCTGCCATATTTTCTCAAGTTCTCCATATCAGTCTCAAATCCAACCTTTTTCTGCCTGTAAAATAAATGGATTCCATTTATCTGCTGTTCAATGTATCATATGTTCCATCTAAGTCAACCGGAAAACGAACAAATGCGACAATCGACGATCTTATTAACATCAATAGTTCTGGTTCTTTACTTACTGGTTATTACCGGCTGCGGTAGCACATTCGAAGCACCAAGCCCAACACCCGAGCCCACATCTGAGCCCACACCCGTTGCCAGCCCCACCACAACCCTGAGACCTACTCCAACGCCAATTGAAATCCCAATGGTTGATACGGGTAAGCAATATACTGCCATTATCGAAACCGAAAAGGGCGATCTGGTACTGGAACTGTACTCCAGTGATGCACCCATAACAGTCAGCAACTTCGTTCACCTCGCCCGTCAAAGTTACTACGATGGGACGACTTTTCACCGCGTAATTCCAGGCTTCATGGCGCAAGGAGGCGACCCTACGGGAACGGGTAGGGGCAATCCCGGTTACTTCATTCCCGATGAAATAAACCAGCACACCCATGTGGCCGGTGCGCTCTCTATGGCCAACATGGGTGTTCCCAATACCGGCGGCTCCCAGTTTTTCATTACTTATGAACCTAAGCACAACCTTGATGGCAGGCATACGGTCTTTGGTCACTTGATTGAGGGGACAGACGTTCTCGAATCACTTACACCCAGGGACCCCGATGAAAACCCGGACTATGAGGGCGATTCCATTATCCAGATAGCTATTGTGGAAAGTTAGATATTGACCTACTTCAGAGCGCGAAAAGGTACTTTAAATCCAGCAACTCTAAGCAGCGGAAGCAGCTAAGTCCCTAGCACCAGCTTTGACCACATCGAAGACAGCTTCGTTTCGCAGATATTGCCCCTCACCGAATACCTCATAGACTTCAACATACCTGGTAAATATTTCAGAATCATCACAGCCAGTACTGTCCCCTGCAACTCCCCGCAGAAGGACATGGACGTTCCTGCCGCACCTTTTATCGATTTCTATCCTCAATTTCATCGATACCACCCCCTGACTGACCTGGGCTCACACAATAGCACAGGTCTTGGTACGTATTCCATAGTTATTTTCGGGGATAAGATATAGATATATAGTGCTATATAAATAATGATATAATGGGCATCCTCCCAAATATGGTCTGCCGTCAACACCCCCATACCTCAGTTAAACCTACGGCCATACAAAAAAATTTACCCCCTTGACAAAACCATTACGTGGTGATATGATGCAACACATCACGATATATCGCGTTATTACACGATATAATGACAAGATAATATAAGGAGGCAGCAATGTTTACAAGGCACAGGATGTTCCACGAGCACATGCAGGAGAGCCCGTTTCAGAAAGGAGACATGAAATACGTAATCCTGGATATCATAAAGGATAAGCCCTGCCACGGCTACGAGATCATTCGTATCCTTGAGGATCGTTCCCACGGTCTCTATTCACCAAGCCCCGGCGCGGTCTACCCGACCCTTCAACTTCTGGAAGAAATGGGCTATATCGAGGTAGAACACGAAAACGGTAAGAAAATCTACACCGTAACCAATGAAGGAAAGCAGTTCCTTTCCGACCGGGAGCATTTCGCCGAGGGCATCAAGAAACAGATGAGAGACCACTGGAGCAAGAAAAACACTTCCGATATACGGGAGACAATGGCTGAAATTGGACGGATGGGACGTCTGGTGGGCAGGCGTTTCCGCCATATAGATGCAGATAAAATGCGACGTATCAGGGAAGTGATCTCCCGGGCATATCATGACATTGAGGCCATACTTGACCAGTAGAACCAAACAGGCGAACTCACAAATAAAAGGAGGGACATATTATGAGTGAGATGGACGCTCTGATGGAAGCCATGATGGGGAGCATGAGTAAAGAGGATAGGCTGAAGATAATGGAGACAATGATGGAGAAGTTTTTCGCAGACGTAACTGTGGAGGAGAAACAGAAAATGATGGAGCAGATGATGCCCCGGATGATGGAAGGCGTAAACATGATGGAGATGATGCCGAGGATGATGATGGGCATGATGGGTGGTGGCCAGAGCGGTGATGAGAGTGGAGGTGGAATGACGGGGATGATGTCAAAAATGATGGCAGGTGGTCAGGAAAAGGGTATGCCGATGATGCCCCACATGATGACCCATATGATGCCTCACTGCCTGCCCATGATGCTCCCCCATGTTCCTCCGGAGGAGCGAGTGGATTTCGTACTGAACATGATTACAACCCTTATGGAGCATGGTTCGGCTGGAATGTCCGAAGACGAGAAAAACGAATTCGTGGCCAAAGTGCTTGAAAGAGTTACGTCATGACTACTGTCGAGCACTGGCGTTGATAAACGGGGATAGACTGCCCTCGGGCTGGGTAGCAGGGAGTCGATAGCTAATGTGGAAAAATACACAAGGTCAATAAGATTTGAGGACTTGTTGAAGTTATACTCACCGATAATTGAGTAGGGCTGCAGAGAACAGCTCAAACGGCAATCTTGGTAAATGAGAGGGGATTGTAGGAGGGTTGTCGCGGTTAAAAAGCCAAAGGGAGCTTCGGCTGTTGGACCAAAGCTCCCTTTATTCGCCTATTAACCGTAGCTACCTAATGACGTTAAAACCACGGTTATTCTGGTTGCGGTGGCGTAAACTCAGTTGTCGCCACAGGATAGAACCTGAGCTTCATCAGCTTTGTTCCATCGTTGTCTATTGGCTGCTGGGTAACGACAAGGTCTGCAATGTCGAAAATCCAAACATCAGTATGGTGGGTAGCAAGACCTGCGGCTTCCTGGTCAGCTCGCCAAATATTGAACTCCGCCTCTGAAATGACGCCGTCTGGAATTGAACCGTCTGCACCGTCATACGTCAATGGTACATCCCATTCGTCAACAACGCCATCGGGAACTCCACCAGGCCCACTAGTATCAAGGACAGAATCATAGACCCATCCAGACCATCTGAACAGATCTGATATATATCTGGCCTTAGCCGACTTACCCTTCTGATCTGGTTCTGGAGGTTCAAATCTGAGAAATGCCTCATCTGTTGCCACATATATATCCTGTTGGGTGATAAGACCCAATGCCAGCAGGCAATCTGTGTAATCGGGGAAATCGGGGTCACCAGCGTCATTGCAGGCCTGTACAACAAGGTTCGGCGACAAGATGAACTTGCTTGGGCAGACATCTTCGCCACAATCATCACCGTTGTTTGGTTTGCCTCGGATCCTACCGAAGACATAGTATCCTTCCGCTGGAATGACACTGCCATCGTCTAGCTGGATGTTGTAAGGAATCTGGACTTTCGCCGGGCTTCCGTCGAAGGGTTCTGCGCAGTTATCCAGCACTCGTAATTCATATACATTTGCTTTCTTATTCGACACATATTGTATATTCTGTTCTATAGCGCCAGCGTCATCATCCAAGAGGACTTTTACAACATTTCCTCCTGCCGACGGGTCACACACATAGTCGGCATTCTTCCCCTGAATATTTAAATTAAAATGTTTACCACTCGGATATCCGTTACTTTTTTCAATAACATTTTGCGGCTTGGCTGCCATAGCTGTTGAAATTCCAACAACCAGTGCAACCACTGTAATGACTGTGATTGTTAATATCAGTATCCGTTTCATAGCACTTTACTCCTTTCATTGTTGATCTTCGTTTGCTCCTGCATTACTCCAAATATAATTATTTGATTTTGGATTCCCTATCACCCCCCTAAAAGCCGACTTAGGTGTAACAAAACACTGTTCTGTTCGTTATAAACAGAAAGGTATTCTCGATAATATTCCTAATATAGTTAATCCGTGAATCACCATAACGTTCATTTTTTCCCAGATAATAGTCGTGTTTTATTCGTCCTTTATTGATGGTACTTGTTAGTTTACGAGTAATAATCTTTATGAAAGATAAGTACTCCTATACAACTAGATAATCCCCCATTATTTACCAATACCCACACCACGGGTGATCGTAACAAGTAAAAAATAAGCCTCAACATATCAATGCTGAGGCTCCCCATGCGGCGATGTGTACCCGCTATTTTACTATTAGTAGGTGAATTCGTAGCTCTCCATTAGGATGGAACATCTATGTAGGAAATCCTTGAATACATTATAGCTACGAAAAAGCAGCTCACCTCCGCCTTCACCTGTTATAACCAAATGGATTTCGCCCTCCTCAGTTTCGCTAATATCGACATTCACTGTTACTCCTCATTCATCGAATGCGTCCAGGAATGGTTGTGGTATTGGTGTTTCCGTCACTCCAAGATGTCCGTATGTCTCAATGAAGGCTTCATAGCTTTCCAAAAACTCATGACATTTCTTTATAAACGTAGCAAATGTACTGTAATTTGGAAACCACAATTCCCCATTCCCTTCACCATACAATACTAGGTGGATATGTTTATTCTCCGTTAGGGAAATCTCAATATGCATAACATCCCCCATCAGATACCCATTATTCCCCAATGGGTTTTTGTTTTTGCATCTTGCTTTTACGCCTTTTTCTGCGATCAGGCCAGCGCTGGCCCTTCTTCTCGGGCACTAGGTGAATTAGTTCACGATGCAAAATCCTAGCTTGTGCCTTTCTATACTCAAGAAGCTGCTCGG
>CP070819.1:1825564-1829007 GCA_020344295.1 Dehalococcoidia bacterium
AGGGAACCTCCCCTGATGCGCCCATCATCAGGGGAGGTTTTCATCTGGACTGGTGACCAGTTTTACTGCCTAGTCGAGTGGCTAGGTAATTGCTGCAAAGCTGGTATTTCCTTATTAACAGGCATCCATCCACGGTGTATTGGCTCATTAGACACCGCTCGGCGTCTGCTCTTCAATACCGTCAATATCACTGGTACAGTTACAACAGCCAGTAGAACAGTAATCAATAGATAAGGGTTGTTTAGGTAACTATTTACCCAGCCATACCCACTTCCGAGCAAAAAACCCATGCATAGATAACACGAGATCCATATGAAGGTGGATAACGTAGTTGCGCAGAGGAAGACTCGGCGGCGCACCTTGAAAAGCCCAGCCGCTATGGTGGTCTGACATCGAATTCCCGGGATCAAACGCCCTAGGACAATAGCTATACCGCCCCTGCTATTAAACCATGTCTCTGCTTTAGTTAACTTTTCAGGATGTAGTCTAACGTACTTCCCGTATTTTTGTAGCAGCCGATGACCACCGCGTGAGGCTACTGCATAAAGGAGCCATGAGCCCAATACCGCGCCGAAAACCGATGATATCAGAATAAGAAAGACGTTTCCTTGACCATTTTGGGCAAGGAAACCTGCATAGATGACCAGCACATAGCTTGGGAATGGTAGAGGGATGGCTGCTTCCGAAACGAAGAGGATAGCAATCAGAGCAAGATACTCATATGCAATTAAGGATGAGACTAATCCCGGCGGCAAGCTATCAATGATGTCCATCGTCGCTTTCCCTATTTCGATTGTTCCCTTGCTTCTGAATGGTACTCGGGTGCCATCAATCAATAAAAACTGGAACAGCACTAGGCTGGTGTCCCAGCAAACCAAATATAGGAAACCTGTGTATCGGCATTCTGTCTCTCGCCATGCATACGCCACCTTTATCGTGGAAAGGGATGGGCTCCCAATCTGTGCAATCGCTGCACTTGTGTATAAGCTTCCTGCATGTCTTTGGAGTTCTTTGTCTGTTTTCGATGCTGTTCATTTCTGATACCTCCTATAGTTCATCTTTATGGCTCAAGTCTAGAAGATAATCAATCGAGGAGCGCCTATCATCAGGGGAGGTTTTCATCTGGACTAGTGACCAGTTTTACAACCTGGTCAAGTGGACAGGCAGTGTCGTCTTTCTTACTTTGATGTTTCCCATCTGTGTAGCCATCTTTTAGGCTAAATAAAAACAGGGAGCCGAATATTAATTCGGCTCCCTTATATCGTCCGAGCAGCATCGTTACAAAGGTAGCAAGAATGAATATAACGAGTGTCCAATATTAAGCTGCTCACAATATTTCCTTTTCACATTAAATCCTTCACTGCTGCAGAATATCCCTTTGCCCAAGCTGATCAACTGTCGCCAGCAATACTTCCGGAGCATCTCCCTTGCTGACGAAGGCGTCAGCCCCTGCAGCTAGGGATGTATGACGTGCCTCCGGTCGACTGCTGAGTGCGATTACCATCAGACGCGGGCATCGAGAGCGCAGCTCCACAAGCGATTCTGCTGCTCGGAGATCAGGCAGTTCCCAGTCTAGCAGGACAACCTCGGGGCAGGCTGATTCCAGTTTTGTAGAGAGCTCCTTGGCCTCGGCTACCTCGCCTACAACGGCCATGCCGTCACTTTGGTCCAGCAACAACCGCAGTGCGGAGCGTACTTCGACCTGGTCATCAGCTAGCAGTATGCGCATTTGTCTCGTCTTCCGATGGTTATTCATTTCCATCTCTATGCTCAGCGTAAGATACTATCCCCCCAAATGTATCCGTCATTTGGGGGGATAGTATCTAAGCCGTTGACTAGTATTCAATCTGGTCACTTGACCAGGTTATGCTGAACAGCCAGGGCTACCGCTTCAGTACGGCTGGAAACGCCCAACTTGGAGAGAATGCTACTTACGTGGAACTTGACAGTGGAATGGCTGACGACCAGTCGCTCGGCGATGTCGGGATTGCTCAATCCCTCTATCATCAGGGCTAATACCTCCAGTTCGCGCTCCGTCAGATCGTGACCTGGAGCTTTCGGCTCCGTTGTCGCCTGTATCAGTGCTCTGGCTGCTTCAGGAGCCAGGCTGGGTTCTCCGGCGGCAGCGCTCCTTATGGCTGAGACCAGTTCGTCCGCCGAGGCGTCCTTGAGTAGATAGCCAATGGCACCGGCTTTCAGCGCTGCCTCTACACGCTCCCGTTCTCCGAAACTTGTGAGGACGATTATCTGAATATTTGGGTACTGCTCCCGTATGGCTCTCGTTGCACCCACTCCGTCCATACCCGGCATCACCATGTCCATCAGTACCACATCGGGCTTGGCCTGGCCGCACAGGCGCACAGCCTCCTCGCCACTGGCGGCCTCCCCCACTTGTTGCAGGTCATCGAAGGCCAGCAGAAAAGCTGACAAGCCACTTCGCACGACTGCGTGGTCATCAACAATCATAACTCGAATAGGTTTTAACTCGGCCATAATAACTCCTTTCCTATCGAACATATCCAGACGACCACAATCTGCGTACCATGGCCGACCTGGCTTTGGGTCGATAGCGTGGCCCCTATTGTCTCAGCACGCTCCCGCATGATCCCCAGACCAAGATGCTCAGGGGAAACACCCTCCGGATCGAAACCGACGCCGTCATCGCTTATAAGCAGCTGGACCTGCTCAGGTTGGTAGTGCAGACTCACGGTCGCCTTGCTGGCCCTAGCGTGTTTGACTATGTTATTAACTGATTCCTGCGCTATCCGGTACAGTGTGACTTGGACATCGGGCGGCAGGGTGCCCTGCCCTTCAACTGCCAAGGTGATAGGTATCCGCGACCTCGCGGTTACAGCTTCGGTCAATTGGCGCAGTAGGTCACCCAATCCCACTTCTATTAGAGCCGCCGGGCGTAATTCCAGCAGCAGCATGCGCATTTCAGCTAAAGCGCCCCGTGTAAGTTGGCGCATTTCTTCTAATCGTCGCTGCCCGTCATCCGGATTGTTTTCCCAAATTCGAGGCAGCACCTCAGCAATCAGGCTGGCCGAAAAGAGCGTCTGTGTCACCGCATCGTGCAAATCCCGGGCAAGACGCTGGCGTTCCTCCACGGTTGCCACCTCACCGGCCTGCTCGTAAAGTTGCGCATTCTCAATCGCTACTGCCAGCTGATCCGCCAGGGTCTCAAAGCTGAATCGGTCTATTTCATCGAATGCGTCCAGATTAGTGCTCTCAATATCCAGCACCCCAATGAGCCTGTCCCCCATCTGGATAGGTACAGCCAGCTCGGACTTGGTATCAGCAAGCTCCTCAACAAAACGATATCTAGGTTCCAGGCTCACATCGTTTGCTAAAATTGTCTCACCTGATTGACCAACCGAACCGATTATACCCTCCGACGCTTTAACAGATAGTCCAATAGGCACTTCTCCCCTATAATCTCCAGC
>CP070819.1:1829107-1832341 GCA_020344295.1 Dehalococcoidia bacterium
ATAAGTGCCATCAGGCGTATCCAGAGCTTCCCATCCCACAGAGAAGCTTTTAGCATAGTACGTCTCGCCGTCAGATTCAAAGGGGCCGTCAAGAGGGACGAGAGTGTCCCAATCGTTCTGCTTATCCTCATCAGCATAGTCCGGCAACCCATAAGGCTCTCCGATAAAATTGCCCGATCCCGGAGGTACAGCAGGAGGCCTGAGCCCGTTGGGCCAGCCGTTGGGTGCATAGTCGGTATCCGCTTTGGACGCGAGATCATGAGAGAAAGTGGTCATATTTGCGCCCGAAGAATCGAACACGGAAATCCCTATTAAAGCAAAAGGAGAAACAATTTCATCGTCCTCAGTAGAGGCCGTCAGCAGGTTCTCAGGGCCAAACCCTAGAACACTCAACTGCTCCTCCGTGGCTGCAAGCTTTATATCAAAGGTGATCCACGTCATGTCATCCACGTCATCCCCATCGGGTGAGAAGGGGTTTGGTGCTATGAGGGAGTTGTCGATCTCCACACTCACGGTGGTCAGGACACAACCACCTCTGTTGGGTATAGCATCGTTGCCAGCCATATCAGTAGCAAGAATCTCATAGGTATATATACCATCAGGTACAATATTACCCCCATCATCAGCGCCGTTCCAGGTGGTATGATTCTCACCACGCATGCCAGAACGAGTGCCCAACGTTCTCACCAACCTGTCACCGTCATAGATTTTAATAGACACCGAAGCCATCTCAGTCAAGATATACCTGATGTAAGCGAACTGGAAGCGAGGGTTGAAAGGATCTGGCGAGACGCCGTCATTAGTAACCACCGGGCGCGTCCCATCGACAGTTATTCGTGGCGTTAAATCATCCTCCGGGCTCGTATGGACTTCCGATCCATCACTAGCCATAAAACGGGTAAGAATGGGGCCGTCTTCCACAGTATCCCCCTCAAAGATTATGTAGTCCAATTCGTAAACATGATCCCCAGCTTCAGTATCCCCATTTGTCGCGTCGTCGTACAATTGAATGCTCTGATGAACCGTGCTGATATCTACAATCACACTGCCCGGGCCGTCAGTAGCCACCCTGAAGTGTATCGAGTCCCCTATATTCAGCGGCTCGGCTTCGGGATCCCATAAGACCTGCACATCCAGAATCTCGGCTGCCGATAGCGGCAAGGAAGACGCAAGACACAGGATAGTGACCAGTAACGAGTAACGAGTGATGAGTGATAAGAGACATGAGACATGAGACGTGAGACATGAGACTGTAGAGTCGAGGTCCCCTCGACATAATGTCCCAAGTCTCAAGTCTGATGTCCCAGGTCTCAAGTCTGACGTCTCAAGTCTTGAGTCTTTAATAAAGCACATATCCATTCCTCCGTGACGAGTCACGGGTGACGAGTGACGAATTACTCGTTACTCGTTACTCGTTACTCGTTACTATCTTGGGAGTGATAAAGATCGTGACCTCAGTTGTTTGTTTCACCTCGCTATGTGTGGAGAACACTCTCCCAATAAGCGGGATGTCACCTATGAGAGGCACTTTTGAGACTGCAATGCTATTTTTATCAGCGATAAGCCCGGCAATGGCAACTGTATCGCCGCTTTTGACTATTACTTGACTGCGGGTGGTTCTGGTAGATATACGGGGTTGACCGGCTGGGGTGAATCCACCCTCGCTGCTTACTGAAGTGGTAAGCAAAAGGCTGATCATATCTCCCTCTTTCACATAAGGTGTGGCTGTGAGCACAATGCCTACCTCTTCAAATACGGTATCTACTTGCTGAATACCCTCCTGAATAAATATTCTGCTGTAAGGTATTTTATCGCCACTATGAAACATGGCTGCCTGTCCCTGTAACGTGGTAATGCTGGGGTTGGAAAGGACTTTGAGGTCAGAACTGTTATGCATAGCATTCAATACACCGGTGAATTCGTCCCCAGGAATAATCCCTTTTGTAAGTACAACCCCCAGATCGCCTGAAAAAGACAATGATAAATCCTCATCCTCGTTGATAGCCATCCAGTTAATCCCCAACTCAGTATCTTCTGACAGAGAACCTTCCACAATGCACGCCTCGATGTCCACCTGTGGTATACGAACATCAAGCTTTTCTATCTCTTTCTCGATCTGTTCTACGATCTCTTTTGTGTCGGATACGACCAGATATCCACCCTGGCCCACTGCCATTTCCTGACCAGTACCCATTCCGGCCATTCCACCGCCTCCAGGACCTCCAAGCCCGCCCATGCCTCCTCCAGCACCTGATCCTCTCGTCTCGTCCTTTTCCTCCTTAACAGCAGCTATAGTTCCATTGGCACTAAGAAGCGGCTCCAGAATAGACCTTGCGTTCTCCGGATCCAGATATTGCAGCCTGAAGACTTTCTTAACAATCTGTTCAGCTATCATGGCTTCCTGTGCTGCCTTAAGTTCCTCTGGCGATGGTTCTGCTGGTTTCTCCTCGTCCCATGGGACTTCTTTATCCAGTTGTTTGATAACCTTTTCGGCACTCTCAATCTCGTCCACTAATGCAACGATGATCACGGAATTGGTGCGCGGGTCAATCAGTACAGAACCTTCGGGCCCGACAAGTTCCTTGAGTATGTCCTGCATATCCTCGGCCTTGGCGAACTCCAACTCGAAAAGCCTGGTTTCGGCCTTGCGAGCAGGAATCGGTAGGACTTCAGTAGTAGCTTCGGCATGCATTTCCTCTATTTCCGTAATTGGCAATACGCGAATTAACTCGCCCTCCTGCATATAACCGTATCCCTCAGCTCTAAGTATCTCATCTAACGCTGCCTTGAGGGGCACATCCACTAAATGCGCCGTGACCTTCCCCGTGACTTTACTACCTGCGACAATGTTGGCTCCATACTGAGTGAACAACATTAGCATCACCGTGCTGAGAGGTTCTTCGTTAACATCTATGGAGACAAGCTGTTCCAGTATGGGGTTTTGAAAGATCACCTTCAAGCCGAGAGCTGCGCTTTCCACATCGTAAACGACCGGCTCTGTTAAGTTCACGTATATTCTCAGTTCATTCCCTTCCGTCTCCAACGCGACACTGCTCAGTATGCCTTTATTAATAGATATGGAATCGGGTAGAGAAGTTCTCGCGCCGAACACCTCTATGAGCAAGGTTCCACCTTTGGACAGCCTCACCTGCTTTATCTTCAGTTGCCTATCGGCCAATATCTCCAGCTCCGTTGTCCTAGGAAGATAGATGGGGTTCACTTTTTCTACAATAG
>CP070819.1:1832441-1835133 GCA_020344295.1 Dehalococcoidia bacterium
ATCACAGGGAATGCAGTTGCGCCTGCGCCCTTCGAGATGCTATCATTACATCAAAGGAATTGATACCGCCCCAGAAGAAGAAGGAACTGGCCCTACTGATAGGAAAATATTTGGAATGATCAATGGCAAGTTCGAGTTCAATGGCCTGGCTACAGCAATAGGGAGTATGCCGCACGTTGATCCACATGAAGCATGCTCTCAGGTACTAACACACCTCCCCGAGATACCCGCTTGGCCTCAACTCCCCCAGAGGTCCTTTCTGGAAAACATGTATGTACAGTACAGTGAGGGTTTCCCGGGGGTAAAGCTGGAAGACAAGCGTATTTGGGTAGATCGCTCCCAGGACCTGAGCAAGACCCTGGAGCAGCTTTATTCAGATTATCTGGACGATAACTCAAATAACAGAGCTATAAGTCACGAATATGCAGCGGGGCTTCATATCTTTATTAATACAGCTAAGAAAGAGGGAATAAAGGCTGTCAAGGGGCAGGTGACCGGCCCCTTCAGCTTCGGGCTGACAGTAGCCGACCAGGACCAGCGCCCCGTTTTATACGATGAAATCCTGGCCGATGCCCTGGCCAAACATCTCAGACTTAAGGCCACATGGATGGAGAAATTGCTCAGTGCCATCTCATCCAACACAATCATATTCATCGATGAGCCCTATCTCTCCTCTTTAGGTTCGGCCTTTGTATCAATACCGCGTGAACAGGTAATAGCCCTGCTTGAGGAGACATTAGGAGGCATAAACGGCCTGAAAGCGATCCACTGCTGCGGTAACACCGACTGGTCGCTTATACTCCAAACCTCGATCGACATTCTCAGCTTCGATGCCTACAGCTATGGAGAGAGCCTCAGCCTGTACCCATCGGAGGTCAAGGAGTTCCTCGAAAGGGGAGGGGTAATCGCCTGGGGAATTGTCCCGAACGAAGAGCCGGTCTTACCCAGAGAGAGTGAATCCAGTCTCTTGGATAATCTTGAAGATAAGATGGGTCTACTGGCAAAGAAGGGCATTGATCCCGATCTTATCCGATCCCGATGCTTGATTACGCCATCCTGCAGTCTGGCATCGCTCTCAGCCGATGAAGCGCGCAAAGCTCTGGGGTTGACTGCTGCTGTATCAGCGGGATTCAGACAGATATACAGTCTGCGTAATTAATGCGGGATTCGAAGTAATACAACACAGGTACATGTTGAAGGAGGGACTATGAGCCCAAGGGCACGGAAATTGGGCAGGGGAGTGGCGCTTGTAGGGGCAGGGATGTCTAAATTCGGAGCTTTTCCAGATAAAACCAGCCGGGACCTATTTGCTGAGGCCTTCACTGCGATGTCTAAATCCGTAGATAAAGGCTTTGATACCAACGACATCGAAGCACTCTATGTAGGTAACTTTTCCAGCGACCTCTTCGAGGGTCAAGGACATGTGGCCCCGATCATGGCCGACTGGGTAGGGCTTGTTCCCAAGCCGGCCACCCGGGTTGAAGACGCCTGCGCAAGCGGCGGTGTTGCCATAAGGGAAGGCATTATCGCTGTAGCCTCGGGTCTCTATGACATTGTGCTGGTCGGTGGAACCGAGAAAATGACCAATCTCCCTACTGAAGAGGTTACAGATACTCTGGCCGCTGCCAGAGACGCAATCTACGAAGGTGCCCCTGGATTTTCCTTCCCCGGCCTGTATGCGGCTATGGCCACAGCCTATATGGACAAACACGGCGCGTCCACTGAACATTTCATGAAGGTGGGGATAAAGAATCATAACAACGGCGCCTTGAATCCGAAGGCCCAGTTCAATAAATCCATCAGGGACCTCATGGATTCTAGGATTGAGAAGGCGAAGCAGAAAGGTGATCCTGTCCCCGATTGGCATGAGGAACTCGATTTCCTCAAAGATCCCAAGGCTAATCCTATTGTTGCCTGGCCGATGAGGCTGTTCGATTGCTCACCAATAACCGATGGCGCGGCCTGTATACTGCTTGTAGCTGAGGAAATTGCCAAAGACTTCGCGAATGATCCGATTTACGTTGTCGGCAGTGGCCAGGGCAGCGATCACGCACTGCATGAGAGAGAAGACCTGACCACTATCTCTGCGGCAAGGTTCGCAGGGCAGCAGGCCTACGATATGGCTAGTGTAAAACCGGAGGATATTCAGATAGCGGAGGTTCATGACTGCTTCACCATTGCCGAGCTTGTAGCCATCGAAGACCTCGGTTTCTTCAAGCCCGGGGAGGGATATAAAGCGACTGAGCAGGGGCTTACAGCCCGTAACGGTTCGAAACCTATCAACACATCCGGCGGCCTTAAATCCAAAGGGCATCCTGTGGGCGCATCGGGCGTCGGTCAGGTCGTCGAAATCTGGCATCAGATGAGAGGTGAGGCGGGAGAAAGACAGGTCCCGGAACGGGATATCCGTCTTGCCCTGACTCATAACGTTGGCGCTACCGGCGGGACCTGCACAGTTCATATCTTTCACAGGAGGTAATCCTTGGCTGACGATAAAGATTTTACCAGCGCCTCCTTCTATCAGTATCTAGCTGAGAAGAGGCTCATGGGCTCCAAATGCAAGCAATGTGGGGCGCTGTACCTGCCCCCTCACCCTATCTGTACCAAATGCCACGGAGACGATATGGAATGGGCGGAGATGAAGGGCAATGGCAAGCTCGCTGCCTTCACCTCCATCGCAGTGGGCCCTACG
>CP070819.1:1835233-1844644 GCA_020344295.1 Dehalococcoidia bacterium
CGAGAACCGTATATGGTACTGTGGCAGAAGCCTGTGCCTACCTGAAGAAGGATAGATATGGAAGTTCACGAAGTTGATTTCGAGCCGGTGGGTCGAAGGGGGCAATGCCGTAAGGATGAGTCGCTGCTGGCATGTGCTCACCACCACTTTATAGGTATCAATAGCGTGTGTGGAGGACAGGGCAAGTGCCGCTCGTGCAAGGTTCAGGTCTTGAGCGGGGACGTCTCGGGACCAACGTCCAGCGAGCGAGAGGCCTTTTCCACTCAGGAACTCGAGAACGGGTGGCGGCTGGCCTGTCAGACCTATATAGCCGGCGATGGTAAGGTGAACATGCCACCGGAATCGATGTCTGCCGTGCAGAGGATACAGGTGGAGGGCCTGGAAGGGAAAGTGGAGGTGCAGCCGCCAGTTCAGGCTCATGAACTGACCGTGTCTGCCCCCTCTATGACTGACCAGAGGGCTGACATCGACAGACTGTTGGATGCTTTAAACGCGCAATATAATCTGCACTGCGACAGGTTCGATGTCGATGTTATGCGCTCCCTTTCTCCGCGGCTACGGTCCTGGAAATGGCGGTGTCAGGTATCGGTCCGCCGCAATGAGGTTGTTGCCCTGGGCTCCTGGCCAAGCCGTCATTTAGGCCTTGCCATAGACCTGGGAACCACCAAGATCGCGGGCTACCTTGTTGACTTGAGTGACGGTCGGACTCTGGCCGCTCACGGGGCGACAAATCCACAGATCGGCTACGGAGATGATATCATCAGCCGTATCAATCGTGCTATCCGTTCTCCTGAGAAGGGTGTAAAACTGCAGAGAGTAGTCGTTGATACAATTAGCAAGATGGCTGCCGACCTGTGTGCCGAAGCGGGTGCCGATACAGACGAGATAGTTGAGGCCGTAGTAGTGGGCAATACCGCCATGCACCATCTATTCCTCGGTCTGCCGGTGAAGCAGCTTGCCCTTTCTCCCTATGTGCCCGCCGTCTCAGGAGCTCTAGATGTAAAGGCAAGAGACCTTGGTATGCAGATCGCACCGGGCGCTTATGTCCACCTGTTGCCCAATATCGCCGGTTTCGTGGGGGCAGACCATGTCGCTATGTTACTTGCAGTCGACGCCGGGCAAGTTGACGCAAGCACTATAGCTCTCGATATCGGGACTAACACGGAGGTCTCACTTATAACGGATCGCAATATAACCTCCGTGTCGTGCGCCTCGGGGCCTGCATTCGAAGGCTATCATATTATTCAGGGCATGAGAGCTTCGAGCGGGGCGATTGAGCGAGTGGAGATAACGGCTGATGGTATCCGATATCAGACCATCGATAATGCCCCGCCGATAGGCATCTGCGGTTCAGGAGCGCTCGATGTAATGGCGCAACTCTATTTGTTGGGAGTTATCGACGATAGCGGCCGCATGATGAAGGAGCACCCGCGCGTTCGGCTTTGGGGGAAGCAACAGGAGTTTGTGCTCGTTGGCGATGGAGATAATAGCGGAGAACCGAGTGTGGTGTTCACCCAAGGCGATATACGTGAATTGCAGCTGGCGAAATCGGCTATTCGCACCGGTATTCAGGTGCTTATAGAGTCTAACGGTTGCTCCGAAGATGAGATCAGTCAGGTGATAATCGCCGGAGCCTTCGGGACCTACATCGATGTGTCCAGCGCCATAGCCATCGGCATGCTACCTCCGATACCTCTCGACAGATTCCGGCAGGTCGGGAACGCTGCCGGTACGGGGGCCAGGATGGCCCTCCTCTCCGGGCGTAAGCGGGATGAGTCAAACACCATAGCGTCACATACAGGCTATATTGAACTGGCCGGCGCTCCTGGCTTCAAGCGTACGTTTGTGGAGGCGAGCTACCTTGGCAGATACAGGATGAGGAATGGTAAGAGGGAGGCGATTGACTGACGAAAATCCTATTTTCGAAGGTTACTCGGGTAGCCCCCTATTTTCTAAAGCCGAATATTCCTACAACTATACTACCGAGCATAGCGAATGGTGCTAATCCCCACGCAATTGGTATGGTGACACTGCTGGTAACATCGTCAACCCGGAAGGATGGCCCGTAGACACCAGGGAAAAGAACCGCCAGCCACATAACGACGATGGCCAATCCGGCCCACAGATACTTGTTCTCCATCTCATCTCCTCCTCTACTAGTTCACTGCTGTGTTTGAAGCTGTCCGATCATATGCTCCATGGTCAGCAGCAGGTTAATCCCACCTATATAGGTTCTTCTTGGTTCTCAATATCTCCAATCCACAGTTAAAACAGATGCCATTGTGGCATGATATCACCCCACCGCAATCGGGACATTTCCATTTCCGTTCCTCTGTCTCAAGGAACCGCGTAATGCCATCCTTCCTGATGGATTCCAGGTTCTCGATCATACTCATCCTATAGAGACTGCTGTAGCGTTTATTGAGATGGTTGAGGTTTTCACAGGGAAAGTCAGCGCATTCATGGCAGTATTGAACCTTGCCACTCAGAAGAAGGTCGCAGCGCTTTTTAACGAAGGCACATTTCTTATCTCTCGGGCGGCAGCCGAGGCAGTAGGGCATTCTGATTCCCTGGCCCTTAACATCATATTTATTGGCAAGGTATCCGCTGCAGATACCGCAGTTCATCCCGCAGGGAGCGATCAACTCTTCGTTCATTGCCTTCCGCCATAATATACACGATTTGGGGGTGGTCACGAGTTTAATCAATTAAACTTCAGGGCGTAGTCTATCAATATTCAGCCTTCAGGAATGGATTTTCTATGATACAATTGCACGTGCCGACTTGCAGCATTTAACTGATTAGAGGTGAGACTGTGATACGACTTTCAGTAATGTACAAACGGGAGCCGGGAAAGAGGTTCGACCTCAACTACTATATCAACCATCATATCGCCATGGTTCATCGGAAGCTGGACCCGCTGGGAGTACTGGTCAAGACCGAGGTGGACAAGGGTATGAGTACGGAAGAGGTGGGTGAATCACCATACGTAGCTATCGGGCATCTATACTTCAATTCATTTGAGGACTTTCAAAAGGGCTTCGCTGACGGTGCCGAGGAATTCATTGCTGACGAGCCTAATTTCACCGATATTCAACCGCTGGCTCAATTCAGTGAGATCGTTAAATAGTTACGCCCGAGTTTTCACAGGACTAACGATACGCTGGTCAAGCTGAAAAAAGTCGTTAGTAACAATAACTCCTCCGTGCGATTCTCTTTGCCCTGATACGATTGCCGTCCGAACTTTACTGCCTGCTTACACTTGAGGACGAGGAAGTATCGATATGGCCGAGTGTGGGCTCTCCGACATAGCGAAGGTGTGAAGAACCACTGGCCGATGCATCCAGGGTACCCGTCGAATTGACCGTACCGGTACTTGCTCCACTGAGGTTTACACGGGCATTGTTGACTATAAAATCCTCCAATGATAAACGGCTCGCACCTGATACATCGGCAGATAGGTCGTCTCCCGAACCAGCCAGGGTAATGGTGCTTGCACCCGACATGTCTATTTCACAGTCGGCTACTTCTACAATCGCCAAAATGCGGCTGGCCCCCGAAAGGCGGAAACTGGCATCCCCGGCCTGCAGGTTTTCAAGGTCAGCGGAGCTTGCTCCACTCAGTCTGAAGGATATGTGATTACCAGAGCTAAACGCCCCGATATCGGCTGCAGAGGCGCCGGACAGTTTTACTTCGGTGATCCTCGGCATAGTAATCGTGGCTAGTTGAGTCGTATCCCTGTAGTTGTAGCCTGAATCCAGGGCTATTATTAAGGTTTCACCGCTTTTCCTGACATCAAGGTGGTCTAATAAATTATCATCGACGGTAACGCTGAGACTATAGGTTTCGCTGCTGCTGACATCCACCTCGAATGAATGCCCCACTTCAAGTCTCGAGAAGTCGCTGTATTCGAACTCTACAGTCTCCGGGTTTCCCGAACCCGTGATCAGTTCCTTCTCCAATTCACTGCATCCGGTCATCAGGCCAGCTATGACAAATGCTGCAGTGATTGCGGCTGCTATAATTCTGTTCATGGCTTTGCCTTTCTAAGTAGTAAAGGTCTTGAATATAGTACAGAATAGTACAGGCCTGTCAAGTGATAATAGATGGAGGTGCTTGGATAGAGCAACGCGGGTACAACTTCGTGTAATTCGGGATTTTGAATAACAGCAGGCAGGCCATCAGGTTATCCAGTTATAGATATAAAAGATCACAACAGCTACAATTGCTATGACAACCAGAAACATTCCCAGTTGAATCAGTAAACCGGCTAACACCATCTTTATCGGCATCATTACCAGCTTCAGCAGCAGCTTGAAGACAAACAATAATAGCTTGAATGGGAGAGCCAGCAACCATGACAGCATGCAGAGATTCTATCAGTCAATAACTTGGCAGGCAATATCACATGTAAGGTCTATTGAACTGCAAAGAATAATAGTTATAAGAGCTGGAAGGAATCTACCATATACTGAAAAGTATCTTCATATTGTCTCCAGCAATTAAAAGTGGTAATGAAGTTTAGAGTCCAAGCTGCTCTGGTATCCAGTATATAAACTGACATTTCTGTCAAAGGTACATCTTCAACCCTCTCAAGACTGGTTACCCACTTGATGGCTGATCTATTACTTACGACCACTCTTTCCCCATAAATGAAATAACGCTCCCGTGACAAGAAGGTCTCACTTAATATAGGCCCAAAGAAGGTCTCGATTTCTGTTATTAAGGGAAGCTCCATCTTCCGAATACTAAAGGTAATAGCTTTTCCTTCACATTGCTCCGGAGCCTGCACTTCAAAGAGGGTACTGGTAGATCCTTTCGTCTGCCACTCTTCGGGATAGTCTATCAAGAATCCATTAAGGTCATCGACATAAGTAGTATAGTTAGCCTCCAGCATTGGTGTCGGTGTCGGCACAGGTGTTTGTGTAGGTGTAGGTGCCACTGTTATTGTAGGCGTTACATTAGGCGTTGGCGTCACACCTTCATCAGTGCCACACCCGACAACGCCAATTATGAGCGCTATTGCGAGCAATAGTGTTAACATAAACGGCCGTTTAATCATAGCTCCTCCTTCCCCCCTGTCGCTGTGGCGGGCCTATGTTTCTCTGAACTGACGAATTACCTGGACTTCCTATTATGGTTATTGTACCACCTCTGCAGTCGGATTTGCAGTCATACAAGGGAGCACTTAAGAAGGGCAGAAAGTAACACAGCAGTGTTAGCTGGTGATCGTGGACTAATATTGGGCGAAATCCGCGATCGGATAATGGTAAGAGCATGTTAACGGGATGCCACCTGCAGGCGATCGAGACGGTTGAGTATCTCGGCGGCTTCGTCGATAATCTGGTCGACCACTTCCTTGACCGTAGGTATATCGTGAATGATTCCAACTATTTGACCCAGAGATATCAGTCCCTGCTGCACATCTCCTTTAACCCAGGCATCCCGCGCTCTAGCACCGGCGCCCAGTGAGACCAGTTCCTCCAGCGTGGCCTCATTCTCCGCCATCTCGAATATCGTCTCGCTGATCTCGTTGCGCATCACACGCCCGGCCTCTATAGTTTTGCGCACCATAACAGTGCCCGTCTCACCCGCCTCCACGAATGCCTGTTTGAAATTATCATGTATCGGGCATTCCTTCGTGACGAGAAACCGGGTTCCCATTAGCACACCCTCCGCCCCCAACGCGAGACACGCAATGAAGCCGCGCGCATCGCCGAAGCCGCCTCCACCGATAACAGGGATGTCCACCGTATCCACTGCCTGGGGCAGCAGCGCCAGTGTGGTGACTTCTTCAGCGCTGGGATGTCCACCGCACTCAAAACCGACTATCTCTACTAGGTCTACTCCCATCCTGGCCACGCTGCGTACATCCTTAATCCGAGCGCACTTGTGCATAGCGATGGCGCCGCCATTTCTGATCTGCTCGATATACGGCGCCGGGCTTCGACCTGAGGTCTCAATAATCCTGACCCCTTCCTCAAGCGCAACCTGGATGTACTCTTCGATACCAACAGGCATCAGCATCGGAAAAAGGTTGATGTTCACACAGAAGGGCTTATCGGTGAGGCTGCTGGTCTTCCTGATCTCGTCACGCAGCTCTTCTTTACTCTGGAATGAAGCCGATGCCAAGATGCCCAGAATACCCGCGTTGGCCTGTGCGGCTACAAACTCAGCCAGGGATAAGGCCTGCATCGTTCCTCCGATGATGGGATGCTCGATTCCAAGCAACTCGGTTACTCTGGTCTTGAACATCACTAACCTTCCTTAGTTTTATTTCTGTCAAGCTGGTTTTCAAAAGGCGGCACTAGATGAGAGTACGAACAGCCGTGGTGGATGGATTTGTAGTATAAAAAGGCCAACATAGACTGTCAATAGTGATATAGGTGCTACACTCGCCGGCATGTTGACAAGATTTCTCACCATAGATACACTGTGCCCAAGAATGTCCTCAAGCGAGAACTCGGTGCCATCATTAGCTTGTTAACTTGGTGTGATCGGACCACCCACTTATGCCAGTCAGTCTGAAGAAGCGTTCACTGGTCATTCCCCGCAGAAATATATTCAGCTACAAAGCTTTGTATATCCCCTGTTGGTCGGCACTCACAGCTAGTAAGGAAACGGAACGTGGACTTCGGTTTTAACGAGGAACAGGAAAGGTTCAGGGTAGAGGTCCGTGAGTTTCTGCAGAAAGAGCTAACGCCGGAATTTTGGCAGGGGCTTGGCACAAAGCCTCCGGAGGACCAGGAATATTCACAGGAATTCAGCCGGAAACTTGCCAGCAGGGGCTGGTTGGGAATAGGGTGGCCCCAAGAATACGGTGGCCAGGGGCGTCCCTATACCGATCAGCTTGTCTGTGCCGAGGAGATAGCGTATCACCGCGCTCCGATACTGTACCATTTCTGGGCTGTAGACCTGGCGGGGCCTGTGCTGATAGGGGTAGGCAGTGAGGACCTGAAAAAGGCATATGTTCCCGGGATTCTGGCTGCGGATATCAACTTCTGTATAGGTTTTACCGAGCCCGAAGCTGGCTCGGACCTGGCCTCACTGCAGGCTCGCGCTGTAGCTGATGGCGATGACTACGTAATCAACGGGCAGAAGATGTTCATCAGCCTCGCTCACAAGGCGGATTACTGCCTGCTCGCTGCCCGAACCAACTTCGAAGCCCCCAAGCACCGGGGAATCAGCCTGTTCGTTCTGGACATGAAGGCTCCCGGCGTCAATGTGAGTCCGACACCGACAATGGGCGACATGCTGGCGAGCACGGTATACCTAGATAGTGTACGGGTCAATAAGGACGCACTGGTAGGTGAGATAGACCGGGGGTGGTATCACCTCGCTATCTGTCTGGACCACGAGCGGATTTTTGTGGGAGCTCTGGTGGCTCGACGGCGACGGATGTTCGACGAGCTTGTGGAATATGTCCGGAGTACACGTCGGAATGGCCGATTGCTGAATGAGAATCCACATATACGCAATAACCTCGCACAGATCGGGATCGAACTGGACGTGGGCCGCTTGCTCAGCTATAGAACAGCCTGGCTGTTGGAAAAAGGGGCGATTCCATTTGCCGAGGCATCGATGACAAAGGTTCTCACATCCGAGCTGGACCAACGCCTGACCAACTTCGGGGTAAATGTACTGGGGCTTCATGGACAGCTAAAGCAGGGATCTAAATGGGTGCCACTGCAAGGTCGCATGGAGCAGGCCTACCGGGTGTCTATCCTGGAATCCATCGGCGGGGGCACCAACGAGATCCAACGCTCGATCATCGCCCTCATGGGTCTGGGGCTGCCGCGGGACTAAAAGATAACCGTACTGCGCGCGAAATTGTAAAACAGAGGTCAGGTGACCTGAAAGCGGGGTGATGTACGAATAAACAAATAAGAAACAGTAACCAGGTGAGCAGGTAAGGAGTACGCTAGGTTACGGACAGCTGTCCAAGCAAGCGAAATAACATACACGGAGGTAAAAAAATGACCGAGTTAACAAATTATAGCGGCCCATATAACCACGAACTGAAGTTCGCAGATTTCTCCAAGGAATTCCTTATCGATTTGATGCATACGTGGCAATACGCATACATGCGCCTTTCCTCAATCTGTTACCAGGAGGTTATTGAACAGTTTGGCATGGAGGCTGCTGACAAGTGTAACCTGGCAGTCTGGATGAAAGTGGGCGAGAAGATCGTTCCCAAATTCGCTAAGGTGGGTAAAATCGAGTTCAATTCAATCGCAGATGGATTGAAGGTTATCCAGTTAGCTCCGGACGGCCATACGGATGGAGAACTCTTTCAAGGAGATGTTGAAATAATCAGCGACAACCATGTCAAGACCACTACTACCAAGTGCCGTGCACTTGACTACCTCGAGGGAGTCGCCCCAGAACGAATAGAGTTCTTCTGCCACGTACTCGAGAAGAACGTTATGCAGGCCTATTTCAACAATCCCAAAGTAACGGTAACGCCGTTGAAGCTGCCACCTCGGCAGAGCAAGGATGAAGTATGCTGCCGGTGGGAGATCAAGCTTGAGCCGTAGATAGATAAACACAAGATCAGGCGGAAGGAAGATAACATATGGGAGCAGTTGAAAAGCTCCGGGAGGTAGTAACCAACCGTCACCGGTACGCGCGGGAATGGAAGGCGGGGACGGGAGGTCAAGTTATCGGCTGGTTCTGCACCTATGTTCCGGAGGAGATCATCTACGCCGCAGGCATGCTGCCGGTACGGATTCTTGGCAGCCACGAGACTGAGGACATTACAGGCGCCTATATGCCTTCGATCTACTGTCCGTTCAGCCGCGATGTGCTGGCTCAGGGATTGAAAGGGCGATATGACTACCTCAACGGGATAGTCAAAGCTCGCAGCTGCCTTCACATGCGAATGACCTATACCCTCTGGAAGCAGTTGGTGCCCATTGATTTTACATATTACATTTATATGCCTACACATGCACTCAATCCACAGGCAAAGCCATTTTTAGCGAACGAATACGCTGATTTCAAGGAGGCGCTGGAAAAGTGGGGTGGAGTCCGTATCACCAGTGATGATCTCGACAGGGCGATAGAGGTCTATAACCGAAATCGGAGTCTGATAAAGAAGGTTTATGAGTTCAGAAAAGCCGATAATCCGGCGCTCACTGGAGCCGAAGCTTTGGAGATGGTACTCGCCGGCCAGTTGATGGATAAAGAGGAACACAATAAGCTGCTGGAGCAACTCCTCGAAGAACTGCCGAATAGGGCTGTGTCGCGGGAAACGGTTGCGCGGCTGATGCTCGTCGGCAGTGAAATGGACGATGTCGATTTCATCAGGACGACCGAGGAGCTGGGCGCCACCTTTGTGATCGAGGACCACTGTACCGGGACCAGGTATTTCTGGAACGAGGTCATACCTGAGGAAGATCGTCTGGCAGC
>CP070819.1:1844744-1847557 GCA_020344295.1 Dehalococcoidia bacterium
TCCCTGCTCTAACTGCAAGGGGCAACTGAGGGACCTGTTCAACTTCTACGACGCCGGTGGCAGGTGCGGCATCGGATATACAGGGCTGGTTGAATTCATAGTCAACGCGATGGAGGATATGAAGCAGCCTTACATCGATCTCGAGGAGATGGTTTAGACTAAGACCAGCCAAATGCCTGGATAAATAACTGACCCTGGTTGATATCACTGTCAGGTATCAACCAGGGTTTTTTTTGTAGAATCAGCGCTTAAAGACTGGGAAATTTATCAGGGTTTACTTTTCTGGCCTCATGAAAAGGCCGCCACCCAGGTATTTAACATCCATGAAACCTTTCTCCTTGAGTATCCGGGTACACTCGGCGGCGCGTATCCCTTTCGCACAGACAGTGAGCAGGGGCTTATCTCTGGAAATGGCTTCGCATTTCTCCCTAAGTTCCTCAGGAATTATGCTTTGGGAGTCGCACTCCGGAAGAGGCTGACCCGCAATCTCGACCTCCTGCCTGACGTCAAGAACGTGTCGATCGTCCAACGAAGCTGCAGGAGATACGGACTCCACACCTTCAAACATTGAGTTCCTGGCCATGGCGCCCAGAGAGAACAGAGGGTCCACCGCCGGTGCATAGGGTGGCGCATAGGCGAACTCCATGTCCAGCAGGTCTTCCAGATACCCATCGTGACGGAGAAGCGCTGCGAAGACGTCCACCCGTTTCACTACATCCCCCTTGCCGTAGCCCTGCAGGCCGAGCAGACGTCCGGTGCTCTTATCATAGACCAGTTTGAGGTGTATATTCTCGGTCTCGGGGTAATAGTCTGCTCTATCGGTAAACGTGCCCCAGGCGGAGGCTGCATCGAAACCGGCATCCCTGGCTGCAGCTTCATTGAGCCCGGTAGAAGCCACATTCATGTCGTATATCTTAACGGCGGCACTTCCGACCACAGGCCTGAACCGTTCATCTCCGCCTCCGAGGTTGGAGCCGATAACACGGCCCTGCCGGTTGGCCAGCGAACCCAGGGGAAGCTGCATCGGCTGTCCTGAGACCATATGTTTGACCTCGACGCAGTCCCCAGCAGAGAATATGTTGGGATCGCTGGTCGTCATTCTGTCATCGACCACAATCCCTCCCCGACTGCCCAATGTCAGGCCGCACTCAGCAGCCAACCTGCTGTTTGGCTTCACGCCAACTGCGATTATCACGCGATCCACTTCGAAGTTTCCCTGCGCTGTTTCAAGGGTCACTTTTTCATCGTTTTCAGTGATCCCCTGCAAGGGGCAGCTCGTGTGTATTTCCACTCCCTCGCTTCGCATGTATTCCTCTACCGGCGAGGCCATCTCCGGATCGAGGATATTAGGAAGTATATTAGGCGTTGCTTCAATAAGAACGACTTCCACACCCCAAAGTGCCCCGAAGGCCTCCGCCATTTCGCAGCCAATAAAGCCTCCGCCCACGATACCGGCCTTGCTGATCTCCCGTTTTTCAAGCGATTTCCGCAGATCGATCGCGTCATGTAGTGTTTTGAAAGTTGTGATACGCCTGCTGTCAGTTGGAACGCCGGGAAGCATGATGGGATTTGCTCCGGTAGCCAGAACCAGCTTGTAATAGCGATACTCTGAGGTCTCCTCGTTCTTCAGAGAGCGGCAATAGACCTGTTTGTTTTCACAGTCGATACGCTCGACCGTGGTCTCGATAATAACCTCCAAACCCTTAGACTTTCGGAAGAAATCTGTGTCCCTTACTATGCCGTAAGGTGTTTCTCGAAGTCGGTCTGCGCTGTGGATATCCCCGGAAACGAAGTAAGGCATGCCGCAGGCACCGTATGAGATGAATGAATCCCGGTCTATGACGAGAATTTTGGCGTCTGGCAAGAGCCTGCGGGCACGGGCGGCAGCGCGGAGTCCTGCAGCACTTGCGCCGATGACTATAATATCCTTGCTCCGGTTTTCAGCCATTACAATCCTCCTTAATAACTATATGCAGCCCAGACACCAGCCATATTATATCAAACATCATTCGTAAATGGGGTGGATTTGAGCAATTTTTCACAAATACCATTGCGATTTCTTGATTGAAGTATTAAAATTACTGAGCATGTAGGATTGCAGGTGTTCGTACAAATGCTACCTGGTTAGGAGTAAGGAGTTTGTCGTTAGGAGTATACGACTGATGTAGGCATGAATTAATCTTAGCCCCCCGTTGATGGGGGTCGGTTCCCATTCCGGGGATTGAAGAAAGATTGCCACAGGCTACTTAAAGGAGGGGATATGAAGGAACAGGTTCCAGACGTGGTCATCCAGCGTCTGCCGATGTATGCTCATATCCTGCGGGCTCTAAAAGAGGTGGGGGTCGAATCAATCGGTTCCAGGGAATTGGGGGCAATGCTTAGGACTACGCCTGCCCAGATCCGTAAGGACTTGAGCTACTTCGGCAAGTTCGGTAAACAGGGTATGGGTTACGATGTCAGTCAACTCTACGAAGAAGTCAACCATGTACTGGGGCTCGGTCGTCCCTGGTCACTGGCTTTGATAGGTACAGGTCGACTGGGTCGAGCGCTCATAGAACACAAAGGTTTTGTAGACGAAGACTTCCAGTTGATTGCGGTCTTTGACAAGAGCCATCGACGGATAGGAAAGAAGCTGGGGGGAGTTGTAATTCAAGATGTTAACGAACTGGAACAGACAATCAGAGAGCGGGGCATTGAGATATGCATCGTTGCCGTACCGCCCGGGGAGGCACAGCGGGTTATCGATGCTGTAGTAAGGGCGGGTGTAAAGGCGATACTTAATTATGCCCCGATAGTGGCCCGGGTACCAAAAA
>CP070819.1:1847657-1851364 GCA_020344295.1 Dehalococcoidia bacterium
CGACTCCTGGCGGTCTGAGCTGGATACTGTTGCTGCTACATTAAGTGACCCTCAGCTTAAAACCATCTTGGAAGACCCCAAGGTACATCTCGATAAGAAGATTGAACTGGTCAAGAAATGTCTTCCCGGACTGAGCCAGCTCGCCCTTAATTTCTCATACCTTTTAGTCACCAAGCAGGCGCTGGGCATAGCTGACCGGATTGCCAATGAATACAATCGAATGGCCGATGTTTATCAGGGTCTGGAACATGCGCGCGTTATTACTGCAGTAGAGCTTGACGCGGACGACAGGGAAAGGCTGTCCAAACATCTGGCCACAATGACGGGTAAGAAGGTAACGGTCGAGACGGATGTCGATTCCACGATCATCGGCGGCTACATAGCCAGGATCGGCGATAAACTGATGGACGGAAGTACCAGGGCGAAACTCGAGGCCCTCAAGAAGAAACTGGTCGAAAAGGCTTAGGAGAGGAGCTCGGATAACACGATAAAAGGAGTAGGCAAATGGCACGAGCTCAGGATATCGCATATGTAATCAAACAACAGATAGAGCAGTTCGGCGCTGCAGTGACCGAGGTCGATGTCGGTACGGTTGTCGAGGTCGGTGACGGCATCGCCCATATACATGGCCTGTCCCGCGTTAAATACAACGAGTTGCTTGAATTTCCTCATGGAGTTATCGGGCTTGCTCTCAACTTGGAGGAGGACAGCGTCGGTGCAATTCTGTTCGGCGAATATGCTGAGATCAAAGAGGGTGACGAGGTAAGATGTACCGGCCGCATAGTTGAGGTGCCGGCAGGTGAAGGTCTGATCGGACGTGTCGTAAATCCGCTGGGACAGCCTATTGACGGGAAGGGCCCTATCAGCTACTCGAGCACTCGTCCCGTAGAGATCGTAGCACCTAACGTTGTTCTACGTAAATCGGTGGATACGCCAGTACAGACTGGCATAAAGGCAATCGATAGTATGATCCCCATCGGAAGAGGACAGCGCGAGCTTATTATCGGCGACCGGTCCACGGGGAAGACAGCCATCGCTCTTGATACCATTATCAACCAGAAGGGCGGGGACCTGATCTGTATCTACGTAGCCATCGGTCAGAAGGCCTCCAAGGTAGTCCAGACGGTTGCCACCCTGGAGAAATACGGAGCCATGGAGCATACCATCGTAGTGGCTGCCAATTCCTCGGAATCGGCAGCTCTGCAGTATCTGGCACCTTATGCCGGTTGCACCTTTGGTGAGGAGTTCATGGAAAAAGGGCGTGACGCCCTGGTTATCTATGATGACCTCTCAAAACATGCCTGGGCCTATCGGCAGATATCGCTGTTGCTTAAACGCCCTGCGGGCCGCGAAGCATACCCCGGAGACGTTTTCTATCTCCATTCCCGACTCCTGGAGAGAGCGGCTAAAATGGCGGATGAGCAGGGCGGCGGCTCACTTACAGCGCTGCCCATTATCGAAACCCAGGCCAATGACATATCTGCGTATATTCCAACCAATGTAATATCCATCACGGACGGCCAGATATACCTTGAGACCGAGCTTTTCAACGCGGGTATCAGGCCCGCTATGAACGTCGGTCTTTCGGTATCGCGTGTCGGCGGTTCGGCACAGACTAAAGCGATAAGGAATGTAGCCGGGGGTATGCGTATCGACCTTGCCCAGTATCAGGAGATGGCGACCTTCGCCCAGTTCGGCACCGCCGATCTCGATAGAGCGACGAGGATGCAGTTGGAGCGTGGCCAACGGATAACCGAGGTGCTGAAGCAGCCACAGTATGCGCCTCTTTCTCTGGAGAATCAGGTTATCGTCCTGTATGCGGTGACTAACGGATATTTCGACGATATTCCTGTGGCCAGTGTCAGATCTGTCGAGGAAGCACTACTGAAGTTCATGGAGACCAATAATCCGGATATCGGTAAGGCTATTGCAGCCGAGAAAGTTGTGAGCAACGAGACTGAGGAGAAACTGAAAAAGGCAATTACCGACTTCAAGGGGACAATAACCTTTGAAGGCGAGACCTGCATCCTGCCCGGTGGAATGAAAGCATAATGATCCCAATTCGCGTTATTAGACGCCGCATCAAGTCTATCCAGAACACGGCCAAGATTACCAAGGCCATGGAGATGATAGCCGCCTCCAAGATGAGGCAAGCTCAGAACCGTGTATTGGCGGGCAGACCTTATGCGGAGAAGATGCGCGAAGTAGTGGCACACCTTTCCATTCAGTCGCAACCGGGAGAGGAGCTTCATCCCCTCCTGCAGAAAAGGGATGTTAAACGTATTGCGGTTGTTCATATTACGGCCGACCGCGGCCTTTGCGGCGGCTTGAACGCCAATGTTAATCGCTTGACTGCCAACTTCATAGATGAGCAGAGTGTACCGGTTACGGCGGTGGCTGTAGGCAAGAAGGGCATCACTTTTATGTCAAGATACTGCGAGGAGATACTTGCCGAGTTCACCCAGCTTGGAGACCGACCTTCCCTGCTGGATACGTTGCCTATATCACGTGTCGTGATCGATGAGTATATCAATGGGTCTATTGATCGTGTCTACCTTGCTTACAATAAATTTATTACAACAGTTAATCAGTTGCCCGTTATGCAGGAACTATTACCCATTGAACCCCCGGCGGCAGAAAGTACAGAAGCGGTCGAGTATATTTACGAACCCTCCGCGGTGGGGGTTCTGGAACATCTATTACCACGCTATGTCGAGATGCAGGTTTATCACGCTATTCTTGAATCTATAGCCAGCGAGCAGTCGGCCAGAATGGTTGCCATGCGCAATGCTACCGATAATGCTAACGATATGATTCAGGAGCTCACCCTGATGTTAAATAAGGCCCGGCAGGAACAGATAACCAAGGAGCTCCTCGACATAGCTGGTGGAATCGTAGAGAAATAAGTCCATTTATTGACCAGGAGGCTACCATGGCAAAAGGTAGAGTAGCTCAGGTAATAGGTACCGTAATCGATGTCGAATTCCCGCCGGACGAGCTGCCGGCGCTAAATAACGCCATTGAGATAATTCGCGATGACGGTACCAAAATCGTTCTGGAGACCCAGCACCATATAGGCAACAACTGGGCACGCTGCCTTGCTTTGTCTCCCACGGATGGCGTTGCACGGGGTGATGAAGCGATCGATACCGGTGCTGCGATCTCGGTACCCGTTGGACGGGAAACACTGGGACGGCTGTTTAACATCGAGGGACAGCCGCTCGATAACCTGGGCCCTGTGGATGCGAAGGAACACTGGCCTATTCACCGGCCTCCCCCGCCCTTTACGGACCAGGAGACAACAACCGAGATGCTGGAAACCGGCATCAAAGTTATGGACCTGATCACGCCTTTCACCAAGGGCGGTAAGATCGGAGCCTACGGTGGTGCCGGTGTAGGTAAGACCGTTGTAATCATGGAACTGATTCGTAACATCGCCCAGGAGCACGGTGGTTTCTCGGTATTCGCCGGTGTCGGTGAAAGGTCGCGCGAAGGCAACGACCTGTGGCATGAGATGCGTGGATCAGGGGTTATCGATAAGACAACACTCGTCTTCGGCCAGATGAACGAGCCGCCCGGTGTGAGGCTGCGAATCGCGCTCACCGGACTGACCATGGCGGAATATTTTCGCGATGTAGAGGGGCAGGATGTCCTTCTCTTCATCGACAACATTTATCGCTACATCCTGGCAGGTATGGAGGTCTCCG
>CP070819.1:1851464-1860340 GCA_020344295.1 Dehalococcoidia bacterium
CAAGCCTTGGTTCGTAATTACCTGAACGATCTGTGTACGCGTAAAGAGATGCTGTCCCCTATCGTGTTCCAGGGAGGGGTGGCCTTTAACGAAGGGATTGTCCGTGCATTTGAGGAGAGCTTGAATTCTGAAATCATGGTTCCTCTTTATCACGAGGCGATGGGCGCTATTGGAGCGGCGCTTCTAATTCGAGAAGAGATGTCCCTTAAGGGCAAATCAACTGCTTTTGCGGGGTTCGGGGTGATCGAGGCAAGCTATCGTAATTCGTCTTTCGAATGTGAAGTGTGCACCGATCATTGCGCGGTCGCGCGGATATACAGAAACGATGGGTCCATTGCCCATTGCGGTGGGCGGTGTGACCTGTGGGAGGGTACTGGCAGTGCCTAAACGTAAAGCATCTGGCAAAGTAACTATAGCTTTGGATGCTATGGGTGGCGATCATGCCCCCGAAGAGATAGTTAAGGGTGCAATCGCCGCAGCTAATGGGACTGATGGCGTACAGGTTCTGTTGGTAGGGCAGGAAAACGTGGTGCGGGAGGAGTTGGACAGACAGAATTCTACCGGCTGCGTGCTGGATATCGTCCATGCCGATCAGGTAATAGCCATGGATGAGCGACCTGTAACGGCGGTTAAGGAGAAAAGAGAATCGTCAATCGTCGTTGGGATTGAATTGCTGAAACGTGGTGAGGTGGCTGCATTCGTTTCTGCCGGCAACACGGGAGCGGTGATGACTGCGGCCAGTCTGATGCTGGGCAGAACCAAGGGTATCAACCGTCCTGCTCTGGGTGCGGTTTTCCCCTTTCCTACTGGGCCACTGCTCTGTCTTGACCTTGGAGCTAACTCCGATTGCAAGCCCACATCGCTGGTCCATTTCGCCAAGATGGGTAGTATCTATATGGAGAAGATTTTCGGCATGGAGAGCCCTCGAATCGGTCTGCTCTCGAGCGGTGAGGAGGATACCAAGGGCAGTCAGATGGTCCAGAAGGCACACAGGATGCTTCGGAAATCCAAGCTCAACTTCATTGGAAATGTTGAGGGTGGGGACATAGGCAGCGGGCGCGCTGATGTAATCGTGACCGACGGCTTCACCGGCAATGTACTTCTCAAGCTAGGAGAAGGTCTTGGTGAAATGCTTATCGGCGCGTTGAGAAGGGGTGTGGCTGAGAATCCAAAACTCAAGGAGGCAGCCGAGCTTCTCGAACCCACCTTCCAGTCTGTAATTAGCACCCTGGATTATCGGGAATATGGGGGAGCTCTTCTATTCGGCGTCAATGGCAATGTCGTTGTAGCCCACGGTCGCAGCGATGCCGATGCCATAAAAAACGCAATCAAAACGGCAAAGCGAGAGGTATTACAGGACATAGCTGGAGCCTTCAGGGGCTAGTAAGCCAATATAACCGTTGCGGAGGGGATATATGGCAGAGCCGCAGCATGTAGATGACAGTAGTTTCAACCAGGTTGTGATAGAGGCTGAGACACCGTTCCTAGTCGATTTCTGGGCACCATGGTGCAGCCCGTGTCGGGCTATTGCCCCTATTGTTGAGGAATTGGCTGGGGAGTACGAGGGAAAGATAGGATTCGGCAAGGTTAATGTGGATGAGAACCCGAAGTCGGCGACGGAGTATGGTATCCGCAGCATTCCCACTCTGCTGCTCTTCAAAGACGGTAAGCCAATGACGCAGATTGTGGGGCTCAGGTCTAAAGCTGATCTTAAGAAACATCTGGATTCTACCCTGAACTGATCACACTTGGCGCTGGTTCCTAATCTCAAGTGAGTCGTGTTCCCCTGGTGATAGTATAGGGCATTCCTCTGCCCGACTTGGTAGAATGGGATGGATTCATATCCGTGACCGGTTAGTTTTTCACGGGGTATAGACATGGACGATTCTTACCAGTTGATCATAATTGGTGGCGGGCCTGCTGGGCTTACTGCAGGCATGTACGCGGCGAGATCGAGATTATCCACGCTACTTGTCGAGAGAGGTCTACCCGGCGGCCAGATAGTAAATGCGGAGCTTGTCGAGAACTATCCCGGATTCCCGGAGGGCATCTCCGGGGCGGAGCTTGGCTCTTTAATGGAGCAACAGGCCCGGAGATACGGGCTCGAAATAGCAATGGCAGAGGTTGAGGGCGTTGATGTCACCGGTGAACAGAAAACCGTGCGTACCGGCGAAGGCCATTACGGGGCGACGGCGCTGATCATAGCCGGCGGCTCCGAATACAGTAAGCTGGGTGTGCCGGGGGAGGATGAACTCAGGGGAAGGGGTGTGTCTTACTGCGCTACCTGTGACGGGGCCTTCTTCCGAGATCAGACGATCGCGGTTATCGGAGGAGGTAATGTTGCGCTGAATGACGCCATTTTTCTGACCAGATTCGCATCGAAAGTGATCGTGGTTCATCGCCGTAATGAGCTTAGAGCTACTAAAATACTTCAAGAGAGAGCCTTTAACCAACCGAAAATCGAATTCCTCTGGGATACGGTGTTAAAGTCAATCGAGGGAGAAGGCCAGGTCAAGCTCCTGAGGCTGCAGAATGTAAAGACCAGTGTGGAATCCAGCCTGGAGGTTTCAGGCGTCTTTATAGCTGTTGGTCTAAAACCGAACACAGGCTATCTTGGTGGAGTGCTTGCATTATCTCCAGAAGGCTTTATAGTGGTTAACGAGCAGATGGAAACAGGAGTCCCCGGCGTGTTCGCCGCGGGAGATATCCGCTGCGGCTCGCCGCAACAGATTTCCTCCGCTGTAGGTGACGGGGCTGTCGCTGCTATAAATGCGGAGAAATACATTTCATCTATCTTATGATCAGGAAAGTTGTCTTGCTCATATGAAGATAAGAAAGATAACCAGACCACCGGTTAGAAGAAGGCGCAGAGCTGGCGCAGCGGATCCTGCTGCGATCGAGCCCAGTATTAAATCAATCGTCTGGGAAAAGCTGACCTGGATTAATATCGAACAACCCACGGAAGCCGAGACCAGATATCTGGCCGAAAATTATCCCTTCCATCCCCTCGATCTGGACGACTGCCTGAGCAGGATCCAGTTGCCCAAGATAGACGAATACGAAGACTACTTCTTTATGGTGTTTCATTTCCCCGTATTTAATCCCGACGCGCGTGTTACCACGTCCAGCCAAGTTTCCATATTCATTGGTGAGGACTATCTGATTACCCTGCATCAGGGGAATCTCAAGCCGCTGGTGAGCTTTTTCAAAGCATGTCAGTCGAATGAGAAGGCGCGGCAGGAAGCTATGGGCCGTAGTAGCGGGTATCTGTTGTATCTTGTCCTTGACAGGCTGGTTAACTACTGCTTTCCCATACTCAACAAGATCGGTGATAATATCGAGGAAGTGGAAGACCGTATCTTCGGCAACAGGCCAAAAGGGACAGTTGCCGATGTGGCTATTATACGGCGCGATATTATTGCCTTCAGACGAATAATCAAGCCGCAAACAGAGGCGGTGGAGACACTGGAGCAGAAAGAGTGGCCCGTGTTCAAAGAGGACCCCGAGATCTACTTCGGCGATATCGCGGACCATCTCCGCAAGATCCGTGACACGCGAGAGGACTATAAAGAAGTAGTCGAGGGCCTTAGCGATACGAATACCAACCTGACCTCTTTTCGCACCAACGAGGTTATGCGGGTACTGACAATCATCGCAACGATAATGCTTCCCCTGACGCTCATCGCCAGCATCTACGGGATGAACATAAAGCTGCCCCTTGCTGACAGCTCGCTGTCCTTTCCGCTGACGGTATTCATTATGGTCTGCATTATCGTCGGGATGCTGGCTTTCTTCCGTTCGAGGCGCTGGATCTAGAGGGTAATGGTCATCTCGTATCGGTTTCTTGTTATCGCTGCTATCTTCATCACCTGCCTCATTACCGCGAATATCATCGCTGTTAGGCTTATAACACTGGGGGTTGGGCCATGGAAGCTGGGCGGGCTTGAGCTCCCGGCAGCATTACCTGCAGCTATAATTATCTTTCCCTTGACCTACATTTTCGGCGATATTCTCACGGAGGTATACGGCTATCGCCAGGCCCGCCGCGTAATCTGGTTGGGATTTCTGTGTAACCTCATAGCCGTAAGCGCCTTCTGGGCTGCGGGGCGTATTCCTGCCCTTGACACTGATGTGCAGGCAGCCTACGGACTCGTGTTTGATTATGTTCCCAGGATTCTGGCAGCCTCGTTTGTAGCATATCTTGCGGGCGAGTTCGCCAATTCCTTCGTGCTGGCCAAGATGAAGATCAAGACCAACGGTCGCTTTCTCTGGTCGCGGACTATCGGCTCAACCATTGTGGGTCAGGGACTTGATGCTGCGGTTTTCATCGCCATAGCCTTCGGCGGTGTAAAAACCGGTGCATTCCTGGGCAGCATGATCATAACTCACTGGCTTGTTAAAACACTGTATGAGGTGGCGGCTACCCCTTTCACCTATGCTGTTGTAAACTATCTGAAAAAGACAGAGCGTGTCGATACCTACGACTACGATACCGATTTCAATCCTCTGCTGGTTACCCGCTAATACCCATTTATATAGAAAGGAAATCGATAGATGGAGATCAGGGTCTTGGGGGCACATAACGTCGAATCTGCAACCAGCAAGCTGATGTCTTTGCTAGTTGATGATGTTCTCGCAGTGGATGCTGGAGCGCTCACGTCTGGCCTTACTCTGGCAGAACAGGAAAAAGTGAAATCGATACTGCTCACTCACTGCCACTACGATCATGTCAGGGACATCGCTGCTGTAGGGCTCAATACGTCATATTTCGAGAGAAATATCCACGTCTATGGCCAGACCAGCACGCTCGACGCGATAAGTGCTCATATCCTGAACGGAATTATATATCCTGATTTCACAAGAACCCCAGCTGATAATCCCTCTTTAACCTTTATTCCCCTCGAGCCTTACGACGACGCTGAAGTCGATGGCTACAAAGTCCTCGCGGTTCCGGTAAAGCACGGGGTTACCTCAGTGGGCTATCAGATCACCTCCAGCGATGGAGGCAGTTTCTTCTATAGCGGGGATACTGGGCCTGGATTATCTTCATGCTGGGAGCACGTCTCACCACGGCTGATTTTTATCGATGTGACGCTGCCCAACAGACTGGAGAAACATGCAGTTGCCTCCAATCACCTCACCCCTCGGTTGATGGGTAAGGAGCTGGCTCTATTCAATAAGGCTAAGGGCTATCTCCCAACAGTTGTGCCCATTCACCTCAGCCCGCAGTTCGAGGTCGAGATCAGCGAAGAGCTGGAGCACGTTGCCAAAGAGCTGGGAGCAACCATAACAACTGCCCAGGAAGATATGAGGCTGACCCTCTAACCATCTATGCGGTTCAGTGTTACTCGGTGTTATACAGTTCAACGCTAAATGTAAGAATTTCTGCGCTTCTTCGTCGTGTCGGGAGGCACCACGTTGCAATAGTTCAAACACGTTCTATTTAGAAGCCCCTGGTTACAGGCCCTGTATCGCTCCGTTCCTTTAACAAGAGCGCTCATTATTCCATCTTCAATCCCTCGCCGAGCATCAGGGTGGCCGGGCTGGTCACGGTAGGGTCTGTCAGCACGTTGACCAAAGCGGGCTTACCGGAATTGATCGCCCTGCTTAAAGCCGGCATGATATCCTTGTCTTTCTGCACCAGCTCTCCATGGCCTCCCAGGGCCTCAACAACCTTCTCATAGTGAACAACACCCAGTTCCGAGCCTACCAATCGGTTGGCGCCATATGAGAGCTCTTGGCCATGCTTGATCATCCCCCATGCTTGGTCATTCACGACTACGCAGACTAATGGGATTGCATGGCGCACTGCAGTGTCGTACTCCATGATGTTGAAACCTAGCGATCCGTCACCGCTGACCACGACTACATTCTTATCCGGCCTCGCCAGCTTGGCGCCTATGCCCCACGGAATGCCTGCGCCGAGACATCCGAATAGAGACCCTGCCATGAGAAAGCCCTTTTCCTTGACCTTGAGTCCTACGATTGCGAAATACGAGGTATCCCCGCCATCAACCGAGTAGATTACGTCATCATTCGTCACTCTCCTCACCAGCTCCACGAGCCTAGCAGGATGTATGGGCTCCGATGCCTGCTCCCTCTGAGCCATCTCGTCCTGGATCAGGGGGCCATAGGCATCGTGCAGGAACCTCACCCATCCGCTTAGGTCGCGTGGCTTCACGAGTCTGTTGAGCTCCTGAAGCGCAAGCCCTATGTCGCCGACCAGGCCTATATCCGACATTCTGTTTCTGTCCATCTCTGTGGGATCGATATCGACCTTGATCAGCTTTGCCTGGGGGAATATCTGTCCCAGCATTATCCCCAAGTTGAATCGAATCCCGAGGGCGATGACCAGGTCCGCCTGGGACAGGGCTGTCACGACCGCCATATGGCTTCCATTCCAGAGCGACAGGGGATGTGAATCGTCAATAGCCCCCCTGGCGTGGTTCAGGAAGACGAAAGGCATCCCCGTCTTGCCGACGAAATCCTTCAGCTCAGTGTCGCAATCGCTGAAAGCTATCCCGCTCCCTCCCATCAGAACAGGCCTTTCCGAGCTGTTGATGAGAGAGGCAGCGCTCTCGATACTCATAGGATTGGGCGCTGTTTTGGCGGTTGCTCTTCCCGGATTGGGGTAGGGAGCCTCCTCTTCGTCTATCTTGACGTTCAGAGTGTCCGGTGGCAACTCCAGGAATACAGGTCCGGGGCGACCAGACACTGCATGCCTGATTGCCGTCGCAAGGTATTCGGGAATCCTCTTCGGGTCGTTGCACGAGCCGGTCCACTTTACTGCCGACTTGATCATCTCTGAATGGTTCATGTCTTGGAGCGCACCCTTGTCCCTATCTCTTAGCGGGGCCGTGCCACTGAGCACGACCACGGGGGCATTGTCGAAGTATGCACTCACGATTCCAGATATGGCGTTAGTGAACCCGGGACCGGCCGTCACCAGGCACACGCTTGGCTCGGCCCGGAGAACCGACCATGCATGGGCCATCATGACGGCAGCCTGCTCATGGCGCACGTCTATGAACCTGACTCTGTACTCCAGGAAACCGTCGAGAATCCTGTCGATATGGCCTCCACAGAGGCCGAAGACGGTGGTGATCCCTTCACGCTCCTTAAGATACTTGGCAACTAAATGACCTCCATAGATTGCGCCCATCGGCTGTACCTCCTATATTCGTATTTGACCTGTATCGGCTTATTGTACCATAGGATTTTTCCCCTGAAACAAAATAGCAGCTAAAATCAGCTTTTTCAGACCTATTGACACTATTTCGTAGGTTGCTTGAGGTAGCTGCGGCTATTGGCAGAGCTGAATTACGGGAGTTGCCCCCTGATTAGATGATGGTTTCCAATCTGCGGGTCAGCCTCTTACCGAGGGCGATTATCGTCCATACCGGCGGCAGGCCCCAGGGTTCGGGAATTACGCTGGCATCGCAGACATACAGGTTCTTGACCTCGGTTTCCAGATCGGTATTTACAACCTCACCTATTCGAGCGGTCCCGCCCGGATGGGCTGCCCTTACAGGTGTTGTGAAGATGGACTCGGGATCTGTTCCGGCACGCTTCAGTATCTTCTCTGCCAAGTTGATCCCTTTGTCGATCTTCCATCGGTCGGCGTATGTTATTGGCTTGGAGAAGGTGCCGTCCAGATTTATACGGCCGTCGAGGCCATCCCTCACTTTGGTCATGATACCCAGATAGCGGCGATATTTCGAGAATTTGGGTAGGTATCTCCAGCCCTTCCAGTAGGCATTGAGGAGAAAAGTGGCCCACGGGTCAGCGAGGTCGGTCATCACAATCCCCTCAGGGACTAGCTCCAATGTACCTGCCGACATGGGAATATCTTTCCAGGAACCAGGGCCTTTATAAATGCCATAGGTAACCAGAAGGGGGTCTGCAAAGAAACCTTGCCCGGCGTCAAATATGCCGGAGCGTTGAAGAATGATCGGAGTGCCCATCCCGCCCGCGGAAACAACCGTCGCCTTTGCGTTAACTGTAACTCGGCCGCGTGGCGTCATCGCCTGCACGCCACGTGCCTGATGGTTCTCTATAGTCACCTCGTTGACCGCGGCCCGATTAATAAGCGTCGCTCCTCGATCCACAGCCTCTTGAATGTAATCACGGGCGGTCCATTTGGCACCTTCCGTGCAGCCGAGCATGCAGTGAGGGCATTTCAGTTCACATCTATCCGCATCGATAAACTTGTCTATAGGGTTCCATTGAAAACCGAGGTCTCGGGCCGCCTCCATAATCCTACTGGCAGCGGGGCCTATGAGCCTGTCTGGTAAAGGATTAATGCCGATTTCCTCGCGCGCCTCTCCTACGTATTCGCTAAGGTCTATGCCGTATTTGTCGTTAAACCAAGAAGGAGGCAATACTGCGGTCCCGCAGAAGGTTACGCTCGTGCCTCCGGTAGTCAAGGCGCGGAATACGTTCAATCCTTCCTGGGAGAAGCGAAAGCCACATCTTTCGACAAGGAATAATGCAGCGAAGGTACTCCCTATTCGTTTATGGTGTCGGCCCCGCTCCAAGATTACCACCTTTTTGCCCTGCTTGGCGAGTCCAAGGGCCACCGAGGCCCCTCCCGGCCCCGAGCCGACAACTACAACGTCGGTCTCTAACATCCGTATTTCGCCGTTCATCAGCTTATACTCTGTTTGCCTTTTATCGGAATAATGCAAGTTATTTCTCACGCGAGGGTCTCCCGTATCAAATCAAGGTCTAAGGGTTCGCCTTTATCCGGATCTTTAGCAAGGCTCAGGGCTCCCTGCTCGCATTTCTCCGTGCACATCCCGCAACCCATACAGACTGCTCGATCATACAGTCGATCACCACCTGAATTAAACGATATCGCTTTAAACGCACAGATG
>CP070819.1:1860440-1863584 GCA_020344295.1 Dehalococcoidia bacterium
ACACAGCTCCAGGTTTCTATCCCCCAGCACTCTGAGCAGCCTCTCATCCTTGACGGCAAAAGGGGCCTTCGTCTCCTCCCGGTGATGCTCACGGCAGTAGACGGCAATGAAATCAGCCAATACCTTCAGGTCCTTCGCCTTCTTGCGGTCCAACCGCTCGAATATGCTGGACACAGCTTACCTACCTTAAACCTGACTCCCTGTGCTCAGGGGAAACACCCTAACTGGCAGCTTGAGATCTTTATGTTCAGCCTGTTCGCCGTGTCCCCTACATCCTTCGGGGCGACCTTAACTTTCTTCGCTAACCGGAACGCCTCAGCGCACGGCAGCTTGCCATTGACCAGTGACGCCTGTATCTCCTCTTCCAACGTCTTATTCATAACTCAACTCTCCCCTACTATTATTGAGATATCGACTTCGTACTGTTCGAGGCCGACATCACTTTGTACTCTATTGCTAGCATTCATCTCTGTCAATACACGCTCTTAACATCCTGCATATCCCTTGCGTGGCAGAAATAAAGTAAAGCTTTATGTCAAGCTTGTACTTCCTCACAGCCCGTCGCCTGCCGCCACCGCTCCTCGCCCAGGCACTCCTTTGCAGCGGCACACCAGTCTATACACGACGGCAGTGTCGCTTTGTAGACCCAGCCTCCGCACCCGTGGCACTTCACCTTGGTCTCGTTGGAGAAGATCTCCTCCTCGAAGCCGCAGCTGGGGCATTTATGCGTCTCCACAGTCAACCATCTGAAATCCTGTCCCGGACATCGCTGTCTCATCTCATAAACCTCCGCTCACTGCTCACATGGCACATTACCTTGTTTTCATATAATATTGGATTGTTTCATGGCTGACTATGATTTAAATCACATAGAAGGGGCGGTTCGCGAACCGCCCCTTCTACTTGACATGCCGAAAAGTTATTACTGCCTGCCGTTTATACCTACGGCGGGCCCTCGCTCAGCAACCTGAGTTTGGGCTCATCGACGATAACAGTCTTGCCCCTAACGGAGCGGACAATGCCCCCGTCCTTCAGGCGGCTCATGACCCTTATCGCGGTCTCGGTGGTGGTACCGGACATATCGGCGATCTCCTGTCGGGTGAAAGGGAGACTGGGGCCAAGCTTGGAAGCAAGCATCAACAGTACACTGGCGATGCGCTGCTCTACCCTCTCGCCTGCAATGTCCCTCAGGCGGCTCTGGGCATCCCTGAGCCTGCCCCCCAGGATATAGATAATCCTCAGGGCAACCTCCGGCCGATCCCGGAGAAAGGATAGAAAGTCATCCCTCTTGATCCCCAGCACCGTGGTTTCGGCGGCCACCTCTGCCGAGGCGGGATAGGGCTTGTTTTCGAAAACCGCAACCTCGCCGAACATCTCGCCGGGGCCGAAAAAGGCGATAATGAACTCCTTCCCCGACGAAGCATGCTTGAGGACCTTTATCTTCCCCTCGGCAATGATATAGAAACAATCGGGATCATCTCCATCCCAGAATACGAACTCGCCTGTATGGAAGCTGCGCTCAAGTGTGACCTCGGACAGCTCGGAAAGCTCATAGTCACTCAGGCCGGAGAAGATCGGCGTTTCTTTCAAGATCCGAACCTTATCGGCATGCTTCATAGCCGCTCCCCTTGATCAAGCTATTTCTGTAGACAGCGTTTGAACTGCACTGATTATAGCACACGGTAGGAGTATGCCAACCGTCTAGCCATCTGTACGTCAAGATGCCTGAGCGTTCTGACGTTATACCAGTATACCAGTATTCATCATTCCCGACCCCTTTTACCCCGGACGATCTCCCCCCAGCCATTGACAGGGGCTTAAACGTCGATTACGATGACAAAACCAAAGCACCGCGTTGCGGTAACTTACTATATCGCCGAGAAGGAGGGCGGATACCATGAACAGGGTGCACCGGATATTCGGCAGGGTCTGCGAGAACTGCGCTCTCTGCAACCGTGCGCGGGAGAACCCCGATGGCATGCTGTACAAGATCTGGAGCTCGCCGTTCCACGGCAGCTGGTGCCCTTCGTGGCAGGGCTACAAGAAGCTTGAAGAGGAAGGATTGCTGAAGAAGCAGCAGGCCGGACAGGGCTGAAGAAGCGGCCACGCGACCTTACGGTGTCCCAATGGGACATCCTGAGGTATCACTACGCCCATGTAATCAGCATAAGGCAATGGAATGGGATGTTTTTATACCGCTCATAATATTCCTGGTGGCGTTTGCGCTGCCCATGATCGTGAGCAGGCTCAGGAAGACCAGCCAGAGCAAGCTCGATGAGCTGCATCAGCACCTGCGAAACATAGGTGTGAAGGCATCCATCCCGGATTCCGAAAGCGCCGGGGAGAAGGAGGGGAAGAAACGCTCCTGGGGGGAGAAGGTTGAGGGTGTCATCGACATAGAGGACAGGAACTTCGATTATATCAATGTGATCAGCGTCTCGAGCCAGTATGGACCCACCTACTACATCGAATATATCGTCAAGAGCCGCAGTCAAACCGGGCTGGAGACCGACCGGAAGACGAACATGGTCCGGAAGAAGAGCCCCCCATTATGGGGGAAGGTGGTTGACATCGAGTGGAGGGGAGAACCCGGCCTGGCGCAGAGGCTGAACCTCGACTACCAGCTTAAATACCGTCTGCTGTACAGCAGCACTACGGGATTCAAGGGGGGCATATCCATACGCCCTGAGCCGAAATACTGGTATACCAGCATTCGCATAGACTACCAGTTGCCTTCACCCGATCTGTTTGAGGCAATAGACAACATTGCCCGGCACATCGTGAAAGGGGCCTAACGCATCCGTTTGACCCACCAGTTGAGCCAGACGAAGTGAAGCACCGATACCGCGGTCATAACCGCCACCGGAATCGCGGCCGTTGCATTGAAGAAGATAAGGGCAATCGCCCCTGCCGCGCCGCCGTTTTTCCTGGTGACAAGCAGCATGAGGCTGATCCTGTCAGCCTTCCCCACGCCGAAGTATTTCGATATGCGGTTGACGACATCGGAAAGCACGAAGGTGGCGACGAAAGCAACGGCCGCTGCAGGCAGCAGGGTCCCCGGCTCCTCGAGGAGTATATCCCTGTTCAGTCCGACTATTGTATAGATCACCAGGAAGAAGCCCCAGTTCACCACCGGCTCCCTCC
>CP070819.1:1863684-1867252 GCA_020344295.1 Dehalococcoidia bacterium
CCGGACTAAGGACGATAAGTGGATATACTTCTCGCACCTGCAGCAGGACCTCTACTGGTCGGCTTTCTGCAAGGCCCTTGAACTGCAGCATATCGAGGACGATGACAGGTTCAAGACCATCGTCGAACGTATCGGGAACAACGATGCGCTTTTCAGCATGGTGGAGGAGGTCATGGCCAGGCGCACCTTGGAGGAGTGGAAACCGATACTGGATGAGAACGGGCTGATATACGCGCCGGCGCAGGATGCATCGGATGTCACTGCCGACGAGCAGGCGTGGGCCAACGACTACTTCACCGTGGTCGAGCACCCGACGCGCGGTACCATGAAGCTCGTGGCCAACCCGATTAAACTAGGCGGTATGCCGTCCTCCATAAGAACCACCGCACCAGAGCTGGGCCAGCACACGGAGGAGGTGCTGCTGGAAAACGGCTACAGCTGGGGTGATATCGCTGGTCTCAAGGACCGGGGTGTGATCGGCTAAATGCTGGATTTGTAAGAGACTTCAGGGTGGGGCTATAAGTCCCCGCCGCTTCTTTTTCACCGGAATCGGGCCTCTATCGCTCGGATCAAGGGCGAGCCCGAACAGCTCCGCTCTACGCTTGAACTCCTCCTGACTCTCATCGTCCCAGGGAATATAACGGAGCGTCTCCGGCCTTCGCAGCCCGTACAGCAGCACGTCGAGGATCTCCCGTGACTGGTTGCCCAGTTTCATCACAGTTTCCTTCCTCGCCGCATAGACTTGCCCGGTTAACATGGTGGGAACATTCGGGTAGTAGACATTTACCAGAGCTAGGCGGTCCGTTTCGTCGTTCAGTACCGCTGCCTGTTCCGAGAGTATCCAGCCGTAGGACAGGCAGGTCGGCGAGTACAGGAAGAGGCAGGGAGACAGGCTCGCAAGCTTGTCCAGTGTAATCGTCTCGCTGCCCTTTCTGAAAAGCAGCCCGACTACCGGTGCCCTCGACATGAAATCACCGATGCGTGTCCTGTTCAGCACCAGCCCGGTGAGAAAGAAGACCACTATCCAGAGCAGGGTTCCCAGGCCGGTATAAACGGTCCCATCTCGAACAAACCATTCAAGGAAGTCGTTTCCCGAATCCTCGAGGACGCTGATGAGATAGCGGACGATAAAGACCAGAACGCCGACCGGCAGCCAGAAGACGAAGCCGGCCAGCAGATATTTAAGCTGGTTCTTAATAAAGCCCATCTTTACCCGTTATTGTCTGCGATGTGTCTCTCAAACGCTTATAACCCTACTTCCTCACTGTGTCAAGGCCAGCGGGCATGAGATATCCAGGGGATTTGAACTCGCTAGTCTTTTACAATAGGCTGATTGTATTTTGTTAGTAGCGGCTCAGGCTTGCTATTAGATACGCAGCCTGGACTCTTTTCTAATTGAGAAGATCTACTTAATCCGTGTCCTGGTGGATCGGCATGCTTTCCTGTGTCTGTAGTCCGCTCAACGAGTTTCGGGCCGTTTCCATCATGATAGCACCGAATATGAGGAGAGGGGCGAAATAGAGGTAACGGGCATCGCTATGCCAGTTGAAGAAGAACGGTAGCACGGCCAGCAGCAGGCCTACATGCGGATATTTGAGGCATTTGAAGTAGTACCATACCAACGCCCCTATTAGTGCTATGATCTCCAAGATCAGGAAGAGGCCCTTTTCCGCGGGCAGGATTCCGGCAACTGAGAAGACAGAGAGCCCCACCCCTCTGGGGAAGTAAGGTTCTATAGCCTCTGCTAGGATGCCGTCCAGCCAGACCCTGGGGGCATCGAGGAGGAACGGAATATTAACCACTAGGAAGGTTCCTGCGATTACCCCTGCTAGCTTCAGCGATTGCCTCAAGCCCATCTCGCGGAGCTGGAGAGCAAGGTAGAACAGAACAAAGACCCAGGCCATCTGTTTGGTGGCTGCAGCGAGGCCCATAAGCACCGCCGAGAGCAGCAGATGCCGCCTCCACGTCCATCCCAGAAGGATGAGCAGCACATAGAAGATATCTGTCCTGCCTCCGGCGACATCGTTCCAGAGCATAATGTTGGTGGCGAAAACGATGACTACAAGCGGGCGCAATACATTGGGGCACTTCCAGAAAATGACTGCTGCCATCACCAGGACACAAAACATATAGAAGAACCTTATGTCCTCCATACCCATGCCGACGAAGGGTGCTACGAATAGAAACGACCCCGCGGGATAGCACAGCTTCGAGAGGAACTCCGGAGGATCGGGATCGTTTGCAGCCCTGGCTCGCTCCTCGACCGCCTCCATTTCTTCGTCTGTGGGTAGAGGGAAATCGTCGGAGAAAGCGCCCTGCTGCAGGGGCGTTATTCTGGAGATCGGCATATCGTATGTATCCAGAGCCTCGAGCATGTCGAAGTTGGTATAGGGGTTCTCACCCTCCAGCAGGTTCTCAGCGGCCTGGTGGATCGAGGCAGTGTCGTCGCCATAGGTAAAAGCGTTGTTCACCCGGTCGGGGACATCGGGTTCGTCGCCAATACCTGCGTTCACCACTTGGATGGCGACGACCTCGCCGATACTCGCGAGAACCAGGAACGCTATTACCACCACGGCGCCCCAGCGCAGTTTGGTTATATACCTGCGGAGCAGAGTATCCATGGCCGGTATAGCCATGAGGAATACCAGGAGGAACCATAGTAACCAGGCGAAGAAAGCCAGGATTACGAGAAAGGGATTATCGATATTGTCTGTATTCCAGGCTGACCACAGTATGGTTACGCCGACTGTCTGGAAAGCGAGGGCGAAGAAGATTAGGAGAAGCCTGGGGGGGAGGTTGTCCGGCAACACCCTCTTGACAGCAGTCGCCAGAAATTGCGTATTCATGATACAGTAAGCCGATCGCGCTCCAGGACGTGAACGCTGCCTTGTAGCACCACTAGCACACCGATCGAATATGCGAACATCTTACATAATAAAAATATCTTGGTCAATACTTATTAGAAAAAACTAATTTTCTTCGATCTGGAGACAACCTGACAGGACACTTCGGGCACTATTATGCATCAAATAGGTGTACTAGGTCAACAGTATTTGAGAGAGCGGAATCCTCGGAGTTATCGCAGGTCATTTTCGTAATGAGACTGCGTATTTGCTACTGAGAAAGGTAATCCGAGGAGTCTAGGGATACGGCCCTTCTTCGGTATGCGATCTTGGCCAGCCAGATGCTCATCTCATAGAGGATAATCAGCGGGATGGCGACCAGGCTCTGGTTGATCGGATCGAAAGTGGGGGTGATGATGGCGGCCAAGATGAAGGCCACGACGATCGCCCACCGGCGCATTCGGGAGAGATCTGACGGTTTGACGATCCCGAGCCTTGCCAGGAAGGTTATGATCACCGGTGTCTCGAAGACTGCTCCGACAGCGATAAGTATCCTGGTTACTATCGAAATATAGTTATCTATCTTGATCTCGGGCCGGGCAATGTCGCCGCCGTTAGTCTCCAATGGAGACCATCCCTGGAAGTTGAGCAGGAATTCGGTCGCCGGCGGCAGCAGTATGTAATAGGCGAACGCAACCCCGCACAGGAACATAAGCGTTATCCAG
>CP070819.1:1867352-1870606 GCA_020344295.1 Dehalococcoidia bacterium
CAATAGGCCCGCGGATCAAGGGGATCTCCCGGACCCTGCCGGAGAAAGTGGCCGACAGCGGCTCATGGTGCAGAGCGATCTCGCCATTGGGGCGGCGCACGGCCACTGCCACGGTATTGCGACCGCGCATCATCACACCCTCAATGACCGCCTGCCCCCCGTAGTGAAATCTCTTAGCCAAAAACCCACCTAAATAAAAGGGGCGAGAGTTCCTCGCCCCAGTTTCTAACCGGTATTTGTCCTACCTATTCCTTGATTTTATATCTACGCCTGAAGCGCTCCACCTGTCCCTGGGTATCCACAATCCTTCGCTCACCACCGCTGAAGAAAGGATGACACTGGCTGCAGAGCTCTACCTTTAGCGCAGATTTGGTGGCGCGTGTTTCAAAGGTATTGCCACAGGCGCAAGTCACTGTAGCATGGTCATATTTGGGATGAATATCTTTCTTCATCAGGCCTTTTTACCTTCGCGAGTATATACGCTTACTTTCCTTCTGTTCCTTGACGCCGGCTCATATTTGACGACTCCGTCGACAAGCGCAAATAGTGTATAGTCACGTCCCACACCTACGTTGTTACCCTGATGAATGCGTGTGCCTCTCTGTCTTACCAATATCGTGCCTGCGCGGACGAGCTGACCGTCGTATCGTTTAACGCCCAGCCGTTTGGATATGCTGTCTCTACCTAAACGTGTGCTGCCGCCACCTTTCTTATGTGCCATTTGCTCTATTTCCCCTTCCCTTTAGCAACTACAATCTCTTTAATGGCCAACCTGGTATATGGCTGGCGATGGCCTCTCTTCACGCGATACCTGACCTTGGGCTTATACTTGAATACTATCACCTTATCCTTTCTGCCCTCTTCCACAACATCGGCAATTACCTTAGCGCCATTTATGGTTGGCTTGCCCAGTGTGACCTTATCTTTGTCAGCGACGAGGTAGACGTTGTTCAACTCAACTGTGTCTCCCTCTACAGCAAGCTTCTCCACGTCGACTATTTGTCCTGGGGATACCCTGTACTGCTTACCTCCGGTTTCAACGACAGCGTAAATCGAAATCCTCCTTACTTAATCCACCGTGAAATTGTACCAACTACCACTCAACCTGTCAAGGTGAATCCGCACCAGTGACTGTATGGTAATAGTAGCTCTGCCCGTCCAGGAGATTGTAACATGGGCTAATGCCTCTGCCGAATCCGGTAAATTGTGGGCTAAGAAGCTACCAACTATCGCTCCAAGATACCTACCCTTTTTGTCTGCTGAATACTAATCCCTCAGGGCTGGAATCGACCTCGACCTTGTCCCCTTCCGTGAACTCACCCATTATTATCTTTTTCGAGAGCGGATTCTCTACCTCACGCTGGATGGTCCGCCGCAGAGGACGGGCACCGAACATGGGATCGAAGCCTTCCTTGGCCAACCAGGACTTGGCCTCCTCAGTTAAAACCACGGTGATGTGCCTGTCTTCGATTCTGGCCTGGACATCTTTCATCATGAGGTCAACAATCTGTCGGATCTCTCCCTCTGTGAGCGGCTGGAATATAATGACCTCATCGATGCGGTTGAGGAACTCAGGACGGAAGGTCTGCTTCAGGGCGCTCTCGATTGAACTCTGGAGCCGTTTCTGCTCGGTCTTCGACTGCGAGTCGTGGCGAAAGCCCAGTGAGCCGCGCTGGAACTCCTGGCTGCCCAGATTCGATGTCATAATAACCACGGTGTTCTTGAAATTAACTGTCCTGCCATGTCCGTCCGTCAGTCGGCCGTCTTCCAGTATCTGCAGCAGCACATTGAATACGTCGGGGTGGGCTTTCTCAATCTCATCGAACAGGATAACCTTGTAGGGACGGCGCCGTACAACCTCCGTGAGCTGCCCCCCTTCTTCATAGCCGATGTATCCCGGCGGGGCGCCGATGAGACGTGACACGGTGTGCTTTTCCATGTACTCCGACATATCAAGCCTCACCATCGCCTCCTCCTCATCGAAGAGGAACTCCGACAGCGCACGAGCGAGCTCCGTCTTGCCGACGCCCGTCGGCCCCAGAAATATGAAGCTGCCTATCGGTCTCCTGGGGTCTTTAAGCCCCGCCCTTGCCCGCCGGATGGCATCTGAAATCACGCTAATAGCTTCATTCTGTCCGATAACTCTGTTATGCAGTTCCTCTTCCATGTGAACAAGCCTACCCGTCTCCTCCTCCAGCATACGGCTTACGGGGATGCCGGTCCACTTGGAGACGAGATCAGCGATGGTCTCCTCACTAACGACCTCGTCAGTTTTTTTATCCTTGCGTTGCTTCTCTATCACCTTGTTGTACTCTTTTTCCAGCCCAAGGCGCTCGGCCTTGATATTGGCCGCCTGTTCGAAGTCGCTGCGCTGGGCGGCTGCTTCTTCTTCATTAGCCAGTTGCTTGATCCTAGTATCGAGCTCCTTTACCTCCGGAGTGGCACTTTCAGCATCCATGCGTATCTTGGACGCAGCCTCGTCTATGAGGTCAATGGCCTTGTCCGGGAGGTAGCGGTCGGATATATAGCGCTGGCTGAGCTTTGCGGCAGCAACAAGCGCCGCGTCCTCGATCTGAATCTTGTGATGGGCTTCATATCGTGGCCTCAGCCCCCTAAGCATCTCGATGGTGTCATCCACGCTGGGCTCATCGACAAATACCGGCTGGAATCTCCTCTCCAAGGCGCGGTCCTTCTCCACGTGCTCGCGGTACTCATCGAGAGTGGTTGCGCCGACACACTGCAGTTCGCCCCGAGCCAGTGCCGGCTTGAGCATATTGGAAGCATCGATAGACCCCTCGGCAGCGCCGGCCCCAACCACCGTGTGCAGCTCGTCGATGAAGAGTACGATCTCACCCTGGGCGCGTCGGATTTCATCCATAACCGCTTTAAGTCGCTCCTCGAACTCACCGCGAAACTTACTGCCGGCGACAAGAGCACCCATATCCAGAGCGATTACCCTTCGTCCTTTCAAGGAGTCCGGTACGTCACCAGCTACGATCCTCTGCGCCAAGCCTTCAGCGATAGCTGTCTTGCCCACGCCAACCTCGCCGATTATAACCGGATTGTTCTTAGTGCGGCGCGTCAGTACCTGAATCACCCGCCTTATCTCCTCTTCACGCCCTATGACCGGGTCCAGCTTTCCCTCTCTGGCAAGCGCAGTCAGATCACGGCTGTATTTCTCCAGTGCGCGATACTTACTTTCTGCCCTGGAGTCGGTGATCCGCTGATCCCCACGAATTCTCTTAAGTGCATCA
>CP070819.1:1870706-1874491 GCA_020344295.1 Dehalococcoidia bacterium
TACCCTTGTTCGCAGATTCCGGTTATTTATTTAAAGAGGAGTCGTTAATGTCCGGGATAATCCCTCTGGTTTCAGCTATGATGGGGCCCGGATATGCGGGTACGGCCTATATCCCCGGCCTCTCAGATTTTGTGCCCATGGTCAAGAAGACAAGCGCGATGGGGCTTGGGGGACCATCCTTAGTGAAAATGGTGATCGGTGAGGATCTGACTGAGGATCAGTTGGGCGGGTCTCGTGTGCACTGTGAGACAAGCGGCTGCGGTGACCTTGAAGTAGATTCTGACGAGGAATGCATCAGTGCTATCAAGCAGTATCTTTCCTTCTTCCCCCAGAATTGCGAGCAAAAGCCTCTCCGTGCAGACTGGTCAGGCGATCCGGCAGCTCCGATCGACGGCGCCATACTGGACATCATTCCTGACAGCGCTGCAGAGCCTTTCGATATGCACAGGCTCATCGATCACATTCTGGATCACGGGTACCTTTTGGAGATCAAGCCCAAATTCGCCAGGAACATCATCGTAGGCTTCGGGAGAATAGGAGGCAATGCCGTCGGTGTGATCGCGAACAATCCCGGCTTTCTGGGCGGCATCCTGGATGTAGACGCCTCGGATAAAGCTGCTAGGCACATATGTCTCTGTGATGCCTTCAATATACCACTACTGTTCTTGTGCGATGTGCCCGGTTTTATGGTAGGGTCCAGAGCAGAAAAAACGGGTATCATCAGGCATGGGGCTAAGATGGTTCATGCGGTCGCTGAAGCTACAGTTCCCAAACTAACGGTGATTGTCAGGAAATCATATGGGGCCGGATACTATGCAATGTGTGGGCGAACTTTTGATCCTGACTTGCTAGTAGCATATCCCGGGGCCGAGATAGCTGTTATGGGTGCGGAAGGGATGGTTTCCATTATCGCCAGGAAGCAACTAGAGGCTGCTGATAATCCCGAAGAATTGGTGGAGCAGATGGCTAAGGATTTAAGACCGCATATCAAAATAGATAAGACGGCTAGCCTGGGTCTTGTAGACGATGTAATCGATCCTAGGGAGACCAGGAGGATTCTGTACCGGGCCCTAGAATTTACCCAGGACAAGAAGATATTCAGGCATCCTAGGAAGCACGGTGTCTACCCCGTCTAGGAGGCGTTGCATGTATCAGGCGATAACGGCTGATGTCAGAGATAAAGTCGGAACGATAACCCTGTCGCGTGAGGAGAGGCGAAACGCTATTTCCCCGACAATGATGAACGCACTAATGGATTCATTTACGAAATACAATGATGATCCGAATGTCGTGGTTATCGTTCTGACCGGCGCTGGCGACAGGGCATTCTGCTCAGGAGGCGATTTCGCCGAGTCTATTGCTGCAGGGGCGAGCTTTGTTGAGCGCTACGAGGAGCAGCGGCAGTTCGCGGAATTCTTCAAGATAATAATTAGCTTGAAGAAACCGCTGGTAGGCCGTATAAACGGACACGCCATGGGCGGCGGCCTCGGCCTGGCCGCAGCCTGCGACATTGCGGTCGCCGCGGAGGACTGCAAGTTTGGTACACCAGAAGCGAACGTAGGGCTCTTCCCGTACATCATCATGGCCACCCTGCTCCGGATTACCACATCACCGAAGCGGCTGCTGGAGATGATGCTTGCCGGGGAAAGGATCGATGCACAAGAGGCACTGCAGCTCGGCCTCGTGAATCATGTTGTGCCCAGAGACCAACTGGATATGAAGGTGGATGAAATTGCCGGAAAACTCAGCAGTAAAAGCCCGCTTACCCTCAGACTGGGCAGAAGGGCGTTTTATACGATGCGGGATATGGAATACGAGAAGGCGCTCGAGTATCTCTCGTCGATGCTTGCTATTAATACTGCAGCCGAAGATGTAGCCGAGGGAATCGCATCCTTCATAGAAAAACGTGAGCCTAATTGGAAGGGGAAATAAGGACAAGAGCCCATGAATACGGATAACAAAGTGGTCGTCACCTGCGCAGTAACCGGGGTTCTCACAGATCCCGGAAAATTCAATCTGCCGGTGACCCCCGAGGAAATGACCCAAGCAACCCGTCAGGCCTTCGACCAGGGCGCAACCGTTGTTCACGCCCATTTCAGGTCCCTGCAGCCAGGTCTGGGCATGTTCCCTACCTGGGACCTTAAGGAGGTGGGGGAGATCGTTTCCGCTATCAGGAAGGGAGTGCCGGAGATAATATTTAACATGAGTACAGGCATTCCCGGAAGAGATATCTCCGGGCCCAAGGCCTGTCTGGAGGCGTTTAAACCGGATATGGCTGCCTGCAATGCAGGCTCGTTGAACTACCTGAAAATCCGCAAGGACGGTCAATGGGCCTGGCAGCCAGCCCTTTTCGATAACCCGGTCGAAAAGGTGAAGCAGTTCCTGGATGTCATGACAGCCAATGGAATAGTGCCGGAGTTTGAGTGCTTCGATACCGGTATCGTGCGCAGTGTCGGCATGTATAAGGCTAACGGTATGTTCGAGGGTACACCCCACTTATCGTTTGTTGTGGGCGTAGAGTCGGGCATGCCTGCCCGGCCTGACCTTCTCACGATATTAATAGATGAGATGCCGAAAAAAGCACACTGGCAGGTTATTGCCACCGGAGCGAGTTACGATAAGACCTGGGAAACACTGCGTGCCTGCATCGAACTGGGTGGCAATGCCCGCACCGGACTTGAGGACACCTTCTATCTACCCAATGGCGACCGGGCGACGGACAACGGCCAGCTTGTGGAAGCCCTTGTTAGGATCATCCGCGAGACCGGTAGAGAACCGGCGACTCCTGAAGAAGCCTGTGAAATCCTGGGGATAAGGAAAAGAGTATAGGGAGCAAGTAACTGCATATAGTTGGAGATATTGAATACTGAAAGAGGAAATCTTACATCGGGAGGTGATACAACAACAATATGACTTCGGAGTGATTACTGTAATTGGGTTGCTGGGTGGGCGCAGCGACGCTATTATATATATGGCGTCGAGGCGCATAGACCAGGAAGGAAATAAGGAGGCAAAATATGGCAGATAGGGTTGGCATAGTAGCGGTGGCCCAGACAAAGTATGACCAGAAGCGCGAAGAGCACCTAACGGAGACACTGGTGCGCGTAACAAAGGATGTAATGGAGCAGACTGGTCTGGAGTTCAAGTCAGATCGTACCGGAATTGACGCCACAGTGGCGGCGAGCCAGGATTATTATGGGGGTCTTGGTGGTATCCATATGCATTACGCTTACGTAGTAGGCGCGTATATGAGGCCCGATGACAGGGTAGAGGCGGATGGCGCCCTCGCTGTGGCCTATGGAGCGATGCAGATACTCTCGGGGCACCAGGATGTTGTCCTGGTCGTCGGCCACATTAAGGAATCCGCAACTTCCAAGAATCAGGTGGAGAACCTGGGACTGGACCACATCTATGGACGCAAGATAGGTCTTGATTTTGTAGCTGCTGCCGGCATGCAGGCGATGCGGTATCAGCACAAGTACGGGATAACACCGGAGCAGTGCGCCAAAGTGGTGGTGAAAAACCGCACCAACGGCAAGAACAATCCCTTCGTCATGTACGCTAATGGCGTTACTGTAGATGATGTTCTCAAGTCGGAACTTGTCGCAGATCCCCTGAGGGTGTTAGACATAAAACCAAACCCCGTGGACGGCGCAGTAGCTATGATCCTGGCACGTGAGGACAAGGCCAAAAAGATAACCGATAAACCGGTATGGATCACGGGAATGGGCTGGTGTTACGACCAGCATGAGCTCGGATACAGGGATCTGGCCGATTGCGAATCA
>CP070819.1:1874591-1881115 GCA_020344295.1 Dehalococcoidia bacterium
ACGTGACACGATCATGACTCCGTTGGCCTCGGGGATAATAGCCAGCACGCACTCGCAGCAGCCACAGGTGGTCATAGGTGCATCCATTAGCGAGTAGATGGTGAACCTCTCGATGTTCTTGTTGGAATGCTCATAGATGAATTTGTTGACTCCTTCGAACTCACCCGTGGTCTCGTTGATTATGGCCCCCTTGAGCACAGGCTGGTTGGGACCATTGGGATTGATCTCGTGTGATGCGCGGCAGTCCAGCCAGCTATAGGCGCCGCACAGACCGACACGCTCGGGATTGATGACGCAGACGTGGTTTGGAGCAAACGATTGGCACAGCGTACAGCTATAGAAGGTATCCACGGCCTCATCGGTGAGTCCGGCCGTGCGCTGGTTGCGCTCTCTGTACACTTCACGGGCCTGCTCCATCAGCTCCGCAACCTTATCAGGATCGCTGTACACAGTCACTTGAATCTTATCTACAATGGCGCCGAAGTCATTGTGCATCAGCGCGTGGAGAATGTCTCCGAAGTGTCTCAGCTTGAAGCCCTTGCTGATCGCATTCTTGTGCAGGCGCATCCAGGTGATATCACGCTGGCCCTGGTGGGAGATACCCTCCGCGCCATTGAGCATATGGTGTATCTGGCGCTCCAGGACCGGCTCGAAATCCTTCTGCATCTTGCGCCCAGCCACGTCGACCACTATACCGAGAGGTACCTTCGATCCCTCCTCGAATGTTTCCATATCGGGGCCGACCACCTCGATCTTGCCGTCTTCGACTTCATCGGGGTCTTTCATCCGCAGCCACTCGAAGCACATGCCGCCCTTGCCTCCGAACTCGACAGCGAGATCGGCCCTGCGCACTACCTCGCCCTCGAAGGCGGGGCCGTAGGCAACGGGAATGGGGACCTTGGCGATCTTGATCTTGATGCCGCGCAGCTCGATGCACCGCTGCACCAGCTTCTCCGCTCTCTCCAGGTCATCCTTGCCCGGGATATCGTCGAACGGCATGCTGACCACGTGCTCATACTGCGTGATCCCGGTGGGCAGGATATTGGGGATCACTGTATCGGTGAATACGGGGAAGCCGTAGTTGATCGCACCGGCGGCCGCCGCGTATTTCCGGTCATCCACCGGACCGAGGGCAAGTACGAAGGCGAAGCAACGGAACTTGTTATAGAGCAGGATACGGCGAAAATCGCCGGCGGCGACACCGCCAAAGCTCAAAGCGGCAATGGTAGCAAAGCCCAGTCCATAGATAGCAGAGATCGTATCGGAGCCGAAGGGGACGATATAGGTATCATAACCCATCTCGACGCCCTCCTCCTGCAACTGGTCTACCATGGAGCGACCGTTGCTGTCGCTGCACAGCAGAATGAGCTGCCCCTTCGACTGAAGCTCACGCACGATCTTGACCGCCACCTCATTGCTCTTGGCAGCTCCTACGATCGCAGCGAAGCCAGGCATACGGCCGTCCACCAGCTGAATGCCCCAGGACCGGGCCTGCACGTCGCTGATCGGGCCGTTGTACTCGAATCCGTTCCTCTTCTCAGGCTGATCGCCCTTGGCGAAGCGTATACCCTGGATAGCTTCAAAGGCAAACAGGGTGGCCGCACCGGCATCCAGGGTTTCGCCGAGATATGGCAGCCACACATCTTCTCTGGGCACCGGCGGCAGCAGGCTCTTTGAGTGTTCAATGACTGGAATCAGATCGCCCAGCTTCTCGACCTTATGCCCGAGAAGACCGTATATAACCGGGAGGTAGAATGTGGTCCCCCCACCGGCCTTGTCATGGAATGCAATAGGCGCATCCGGTCCCAGCTTCTGAATGGCATCCTGAAGGAGTTCATCCGCCTCTGTAACCGCACCGTGAGCACCTCTAATCGCAGAGGTGGCAATGAATTTAGACATCTTTCTCTGCCTCCCTTAGTATCTTCGAAATTCTCCCGACATCGAGGCATCCATCGGATTCGTCGCTGTCATCCTGCTGGCTGCCATGAAGCCCGGGCTGGAATCACAAGTCTTGTCATCACAGGTACAGGGAGTGACACCTCTCAGCACCTCCTGTGCCTGGGCGATCCGGCTCTCATCGGCCTGAACGCCGACCACGATACCACCGGACGATATGATGTAATCGTAGTAGCTAACCGTGGCCTCGGAAACGCCCATACCCGCGAGCTTGGCTACATCGCCAACGGGCTTGATGTCAGCACCAAGGTCCTTGGAACGCTCCGCACTGGCGACGACTACTATCTCGTCAGCCTTGAAACCCTTCGATTTGAGCTCATCCAGCGCAATAGTCGCCTCTTTTGGTTCCCGGAAAAGTTTTGTCGCTACCTTGGCCATAGCACACTCCTTGATCTTGCTTTTATAGAGCTTGGCAGACTCGTATTGTAAATAATAAAAAGGGCTTTACCACCTTATGCCGCTGCGGCACAGGGTGACAAAGCTCCTAATACTAAAAAGATTAAGTTATACACAGCGAAATTAATATGGGCGGACTAACGGGATACAATCCCAACTGTGAATTTTATCACAGGCCAATAACGCTAGTCAATGCTCGCTGACCAACACAACCGACGTATTTGTAGCAGTAATCGGAAAAAAGTTACTGCGAGTGGCGCCAAGGGATTCATCGATGCCTATTTGTCGGCTTGTTCCTTGGCCGCTTCCTTGAGCTTGGCCTCCTCTTCCTCTACTAATACGCGTCGTAATATCTTGCCTATAAGCGATTTAGGCAGTGATTCCCTGAACTCCACCAGCTTAGGTACCTGGTACCTGGCCATGTTTTCACGGCTGAACTCTATGATCTCATCGGCGGTCGCGGTCTCCCCCTCCTTAAGCACGATAGCGACCTTCACCGTCTGCCCCCGATAGGGATCGGGAACCCCATAGCACACCACCTCTTTTATCTTGGGATGCTCATAGAGAACCTCCTCGACGTCGCGAGGGTAGATGTTAAAACCGCCGGCTATAATCAGCTCCTTCTTGCGGTCCACGATGCTGAAGAAGCCGTCCTCATCTATCCTGGCCATGTCACCGGTGTAGAGCCACCCATTGCGCAGAACCATCTTCGTCTCATCGGGCCGGTTCCAGTAACCCTTCATTACCTGGGGTGCTCGAATAACCAACTCCCCGATCTCCCCCTGAGGCATCTCTTTCTCGCCGGTCTCACCGTCCATTATCTTCGCCTCCACGTCGGGCAGAGGTACACCAATGCTTCCGGTCTTTCGCAGCCCTGTGACGGGGTTGGAATGGGTGGCGGTGGGCGCCTCACTGAGGCCGTAGCCTTCCGATAGCTTGCCCCCGGTCAATGCCTCGAACTGCTGCTGTACCTCGACCGGCAGCGGCGCGGCCCCGCTGTTGCAGAGCTTAATGGAGCGTAGATCGAATTTGGTCACCTCGGGATGGTTGTTAAGAGCTACATACATGGTAGGCACTCCGGGGAAGAAAGCGGGCTTATACCGGTTGATCGCCTTGAGCACCTGGTCCGTGTCCCATCGGGGCAGCAGCACCATCGCAGCGCCACCCATTATGGCGAAGTGCATTACCACAACCATCCCATATACATGAAAGAGGGGCATAACCCCCAGAATAACATCTTTTCCCTCTTCGAGCCCAAGAGGTTCCCCCCAGTATCTTATCTGAAACACGTTGGCAAGTACGTTGAAGTGTGTGGCCACCGCAGCCTTGCTAACGCCGGTTGTCCCGCCGGTGTACTGGAATATGGCGACATCCTTGGGGCCGACCTTTACCGAGGGCGGCGTTTTATCAAAGCGGCGCAGCAGGTCCTGGAACTTATAGATGTTCTTCACCTTGGGGATTCTGACGCGGTGTCCCTCCTGTCGTTCCACAAACAGGCTAAACATCTTCCGGCTGTGTGCAGGGAGATATTCCTTGATATTTGTTACCACAACGTTTCTAAGTTTGGTTCGGTCCTTTACTCCCATCACCGTCTTGTAAAAAAGACTGAGAACGATGATTGTCTCAGCACCACAGTCGTTCAACTGGAACTCGATCTCACGCGGGGAGTACAGAGGGTTAGTGGCCACCACTATGTCCCCGACCTTAAGAACCGCGTAATAGCTAATGACAAACTGGGGGCAGTTGGGCATGAGCAGAGCTACCCGGTCGCCTTTCTTGACCCCCATATCTATAAGAGCGTTGGCCATCCTGTTGGACTTATCGTTCAGCTCTTTGAAGCTCATCAGACGTTCATCGTCGAAAGCGCCCGGGAAGATGATAGCAGTATTCCGAGGGAACTTACTCGCTGAATCCTCCAGAAGCTGATGCAGAGGTATTTTAGGGTAATCGATTGTCTCCGGTACACCGGGGGGATAATGCTTCAACCATATCTTCTCCATCGATACCTCCCTTGGTTATGGACATGGATATTCAGCTTGAGTGCTGCCTACCCACTGCTTTGAAGGTTTGCCGTATGCTGTTATTAGCTGCAGGTGTACTTGCCAACCTCAATGATCCCGTCGGCAATACCTCTCCTTAACTGCACGTCGTTTAGAGGGGTGAACTGCGATGCCTTGCCGACTATAGCCAGTTGGCCATCGAGTGCTTCTCCCGTCTCCATTGCCGAGAGCAACTGCCTGGCGTAGTCCGCCACTCTGGACATGGCACCGTTCACATATAGCTGCACCATTTCTATCTTCATTTTCGCCTGCTGCTCACCGGCGGAATCGATAGACTTGAGCGCCCGCAACAGGCCGCTCTCCATGGCAAAGATCTCCTGTGCCATGTCGGCCAGCAGGGCCAGGACCTCCTGTTCGTCCTCAATGCCCATCCCGTATTTCTGCGCCGCACTGCCGCACAAGGCCAGATATATCTTCTTCGCCCTAGCTATCAACCTCTGCTGGTACCCCAGCGGGCCATCGTCGGGGCTGGGGGAAAGCGGCTCCATTCCGGGTAATTCGTCTTTCGCTTTATCCGCTTCGGCAAACAGTGGTATCTCGTTTTTCAACGCGCTCCGTAGCAGCATACCTGTTATGAGAAGCCTGTTTATCTCGTTTGTCCCCTCGAATATCCTGAATATCCGGTTGTCCCGATAGATCCGTTCCACCGGGTAGTCCTCAATGAATCCATAGCCGCCATAGATCTGTACCGCCTCGTCGGCAACATAGTCCACCACCTCCGAGCAGTAAACCTTATTTATGGAGCATTCCAGAGCGTACTCACCGATCTTTTTCGCATGCTGCTGGCCTGCGTCCTCAGCCGACCGGTCCACAGTATCGAGGATGGTATCGATGAGCCCGCCGCTGCGGTAGACCATACTCTCGGCCATATAGGTCTTTGTTGCCATCTCGGCGATCTTATGTTTGATCAGCCCGAACTGGCATATGGGTCGATTGAACTGTATCCTCTCCTTGGAGTAGCCCACTGCGGACTCGATGGCCAGTTTGGCCACTCCTACACATCCTGCGCCCAGCTTGAATCTGCCCAGGTTAAGAATGTTGAAGGCTACGATGTGTCCTCTTCCGACCTCGAAGAGCGCATTCTCGACTGGAACCATAGCGCCATCGAGGAATATGGTGCACGTAGACGAGCCGCGAATCCCCATCTTCTTTTCCTCGGGGCCTGTGGAGACGCCCTCGAAACCCCGCTCCAGAATAAAGGCGGTCATCTTGTCGCCGTCGACCTTGGCGTAGGTGAAAACAATGTCAGCGATCTCACCGTTGGTTACGAACTGCTTCTGGCCATCCAGCTTGTAATATTTGCCGTCCGGCGTCAATTTGGCGGTCGCCTGTATGGACATGGCGTCCGTACCGGCGCCTGGCTCCGTCAGCGCGTAGGCCCCGATCTTCTCTCCGCTGGCCAGAGCGGGAAGGTACTTCTCCTTCTGGGCCTTGTTGCCGAAGAATACCAGCGGCATCGAGCCTATCCCGGTGTGGTCATTCATGGTGAGGCCGAAGGAACCCGATAGGGCGGAGTTCTCGGTAATCAGCAGGGAGGCGATGCTGTCTAGATGTGCACCTCCGTACTCCTCCTCGATATCCACTCCCAGGAGACCCAGCTCTCCCGCCTGAATCATCAGCTTTCGCGTCATCTCCCAGTCCTTGTGCTCCAGCGCTTCCGCATTCGGCGCCACCTCGTTACTGATAAAGCGCTGGGTTGTCTTCACAATCATTTCGTGCTCTTCGCCGAAGTCCTCCGGCGTGAACACTTCCGCCGGGGGCACGTCCTCGAAGAGAAACGAGCCGCCTTTTCTTATCACCTTCTGCTCCATGACATCCCCCTTCTTATTGATCTCGCTCGAATACGCCTGCCGCCCCCATACCACCTCCGATACACATGGTGACCAGGCCATATCTGGCGTTTCGCCGCTCCATCTCGTGGAGCAGCTTCGTGGTCAAATACACCCCTGTACAACCCAATGGATGTCCCAGGGCGATAGAACCCCCATTCACATTCAATTTACTCGTGTCGATGCCAAGCTCTCTGACAACGTACAGGGACTGTGAAGCAAACGCCTCGTTCAACTCGATCAGATCGATCTGGTCGAGGGTGACTCCGGCGTTTTTCAGCGC
>CP070819.1:1881215-1888275 GCA_020344295.1 Dehalococcoidia bacterium
CCTCATGGTGGCGACCCAGATCGGGTCCACCCCCACGTAGAGCTTACCTGTCGCCACCAGCAGCTTGATCAGCGCATCTTTGGAGAAGTCCTGCAGCTTCAGGTCCGGATCGAACTCCCCGCTGTAATCCGGTAGATCCTTCACGCTGGCCTCCTTGTCCTGTGGCGGCATTATAGCACGCGCCCCGCGCACGGCACAACGCGCCGCGTGAAGTTATAAAGAGAGAGGGTACAAACGTTACGAAGCTGAGAAATGGATGGGTCATCTTCTCCGGCGATAGATCCTGAAATGGTTTTCCCTATCCGCAATGAATGTAGCGGTTGACCAGTTGCCTGATCTCTTCTTCGGTGCGCAACTGCCCGCCGAGACCACGGTCGTTATGGCTTCGCAGTTGTTCCGCAAATCCATCAATCAGGACCGGGGAGAAAACGCTATCCCTCTCATAGATGGCGCGGTCTTTCAGCAGGAGATCGGCGGACTCCCAGCATGAGCCGGGCAGCGTGGGCAGGCGCTCGCGAATGCCTTCGTCCTGGGCGGAGAATATGTTCACTCCTACGTGAAGTTTATCGGCCAGCTCCAGTGCGTCCGGCAGCTGCATACCATGCCTGGCAGCCACCGCCAGACCGGCAAGCAGCAGGTGAATGTTAGCCGAGCCGTCCGGAGACCGGAACTCGAGCGTCTGACTCTGCGAGAAGTCCGGGAAATCCCCGGTCTCGATCGGGTTAGCATCCTTGACCATGTCGTTGGCACCCAGCCACCCCAGGGGAATCCTGATAAGTGCGGAGCGGTTCTGCTCCCCCCAGCACACATTGGTCGGAGCCTCCTGGTGAGGACTCAGCCTCAGGTACGAGATGGGAACCGTGTTGCCGAAAGCAGTTAAGGAAGGGGCCAGGCTCAGATATCCGGCGATGACCCGCCGGGCCGTGTCGGTAAGCTGGTCTGCTTCGACCAGCATGTTCCTGCCTTCCCTGAGCACTTCCGTGTGGATGTGTAGCCCGTTCCCCGCATGCCCCACCTGTATCTTGGGAGCGAAACTGACGGTGACGCCATGCCTGTAGGCGACCGTTCTCAGCACCCACCGCGCGATGACGATCTGGTCGGCGGCGTCCTCCAGCGCTACGGGAAGGAACTCGATCTCGTCCTGTTCCATTTCGCAGTCCTCCCCCGGGATATAGCCCACCTCGGCGTGGCCGTACTTGATCCTGCAGCCCGCCTGGGCCATCGCCGTCAACGCCTCCAGCCTGAGCGCCTCGCCCTTGGAGAACGGAAAGGACTCGTGATACCCTTTCTGCGGTTCTGCGGGATAGAGGGGGTCGATTCCGCGCATGATGTAATACTCTAGCTCTCCCATTGCCTTGAGCTTCAGTCCCGTGCTCTGCTGCAGGGCTTCGTGGGCTCTTTGCAACACATTTTCGAACGAGCTCGGCAACGGGACGCCCTCTACTGTGTAGAAGGAGCAGAGGATATCAACAGTCGGGACCTCAGTAAACGGGTTGAAAAAGGCGGTCCGAAAACGGGGAACGACATAGAGATCGCCCGATCCCGAGTCTATGTATGAGAACAGGCTGGAGCCATCGACTCGTTCGCCGGACGACAGGAAACGGTCTAGCTGAAACCTGCTGTTGATACCACAGTTTAGGGTCTTCAGCCTTCCGTCTCCACCGACATACCGGAAGTTGACGAACCGGATATCGTTCTTTTCGATGAAGCTAATGAGGTGTTCTTTGGTGAAATCCTGCGGCAGTCTCCCCAGGAACTCGACGATCTTGTTGGGGTGCATCGCTATGTGCGGGTCTACCATTGCTCACCACCTCCCAGCATCATGCAGCCATGTGATCCGCCGGCTGCCGCTGTAGTCCGGTAAGTCCTTCACGTTGGCCTCCTTGTCACGTGGCGGAATTATAGCACGCGCTCAGCATACAGCACAACGCAGCAGGAAAGGCCAGACAAAGGAAGGAATTAGGTAGGACAGAAAAATTAGCGTTCTAACTCGATACGGTTACAGTAAATACATCAGTAGTAAGGTGCAGGCCATTCTGTCTGAACATGAACCTCTTTCACGCCCGGTATGTTTTCAGCAATCTCCCTTATTTTCGTGACCAAATCCTGCTCCTTGGAATGGTGGACCTTAGCCTCAACTAATATTTTCCCATCGTCTGCTTGTACTTTCATATCCGGTTTGAGATGTATTATCTGTGCCTTGACCTCACAGGCTAGGTGCAGATCATCCATGGCTTTTTGGGATTCGGGAGTTGTTGTAAAGCTCTTGAGACCGGCAGCGTGACATATTGTGTCCACAGCATCATCGACGGTCATTTTCTTAACATGGATCACCAGATCGTAGAGGCTGGGATCCTTAGTATCTATGCCGTAAAGGTATTTACTCCATTTCCTTCGCTGCTCATCATCCTTTGACAGAACTTTCATGGCCTCTTTCTTTGAAATTCCCTCACGCTCCATCTCAAGCTTAACCCGATCATCCATGTCTGAGATGATTCTGACCTTCAGCACATGAGATATACCCGTGAGCAGAAAGTGGCCCGCCAGTCCATGGTAAACGACGTTGTCTTTCCGTACATGCCTCAGCAGGGCGTCCTGGATGTAAGTGATATATTGCTCCTTGTGATACGTGAAGCGATCCAGTATGCTGGGCGCATCGTGGATTGCGCGAATGAGCTTTATCTCAGGAATGTGGGAGAGCTGCGATGCCTCTAAAATGGTCTCTCTGGAGATACACTCATAACCCAATCTTTGGGCAACCTTCTCCGCAACCTCTTTTCCCCTGCTGTAAGAGCCTCTTGAAATTGTTATGATTGCCATGACTCTCCCTCCATCAACAATAATTTAATCCGATCACATTAGCACGAGCAGCATTAATAAATATCATGAAGCTACTAATTGTATTGTCATCACTTTATACCAAAATAGCCAGGCCATCGATCATTATAGCACTTTCGAACGTATAAATGTATAATTCGCTCCTTTTTCCGGGACTGTGCCCCATCGCGGTTATGACAGTACGCGATTAGAGGCGCATATCAGCCACCACAAGGAGAAGCCCCGCAGCTCCAGGGCCGGATCGAATGCCCCACCGTAGCCCAGCTAGTCCTAAAGGCGGCGGATGAAGTCCCGGCAGATGTCGGAGAGGCTTACGGCGGGGGCCACTATCACATCCTCCCTGATATCCGCTGAGATGAGCGCCAGACAGCCTTCCAGCACCTCCCCAGCCCGTGCTGTGTTGTTCACCTGATAGGCGGCCAGGGCCTCCTCAAGCTCGTTGACCAGCTTCCGCCGGATATCGGCCCGGTTCCCGGCGAAGGCTGAATCGGGCAGCTCCCCGAGTATGTTACGCATCATCTTTATCAGCTCGTGATCCTGGTACCACAGCTTGGTGCCCTCGCTGAAGCCGAGGCCGTGGACCTCCTTGCCCCGGACCGTCCCCGATATCTCCGTGGGGCCGAAGTAGTACTCGACGAATACGGCCTGGGTGTTGTCCTCCAGCAGCGGGGTAATGACGAGATCGGCGTCCCACTCGGGGATGGTCAGCCGGGCGGCATGGGTCACATAATGATCCCTGGGGCCGGTGCGGAAGATGGGCTTCGTCTCTTTGCTCCACCCCGGACATTTTTGATAGCTTATCGGCTCCAGGGTGTACTCGTTCGTGGTCATCATGGCATTGTCCTCGAAGAGCGCGAAGATGCCGGAGAAGGGCAGGAGCCGGTTGTACCTCATGGTCTCGTACTGTCTCCAGATGCCGAAATCCCAGCCGTTGCTGAGGTGCCCGCTGAAGCACTCGTGCTTGATCCGCTTTATGGGTTTGTTTGTCTTCCCGAAATGGTTCGGGGCCCACTGCAGCCCGATCTTGGCGATGCCTTCGATTTCCTCGGTCACGCCCCCTATCTCGAAAGTACCCCGCACCCTGACCCGCGGGCTCAGGCAGAAGGCGAACGTATAAGGCTGCCCGAACATGGTGAGCATGCCGCGGTAGTCCATGGCCCCGTCCAGCAGGGGAGGTTTCAGGGCCTCGAGGTCCACGTCGAGCTTCATGTCCATCCCCGAACCCCCGTAGCTCGAGGCCTCCAGGCGGAACTCGAATGGAACCGGATTCCCGCCGGAGTCCGTTTTCGGACACCAGCGCTCCACACTGCGGCCGCGGGGGCGATAGGTGATATCGAGATTCCCCTCCTTTATGTCAAGGGGCGGCGGGAACAGACCGGGGAACGGCCGGAAATGGTATCTCCGGTCGACGTAGTGCCGCTTCTCGGAGATATCGGCCACATTGAGCACCCGGCAGTTGAAGCCGAAGTACCAGCCCATCCTGTTATAGCTGTAGATATAGATGAAGGAGTATCTCTTGCCGCTCTCCTTAGCCTTCACATGCGCCTCGATATCCCAGGACTGAGAATCGTAGCCCGGATGCCACCCCACGGCGGCAGGCAGCGTGAAATGCTCCTCCGCGCCCTCATAGGCGAAAGGATAGCGCGTCCACGACCTGTCGGTCCAGAAAGGCAGATTCCGAGTATCCCCGGTCTGCAGGATAAGGGCATCAACCTCTTCCGGCGTCATGATAACCTCCTCTGGGACTGGTCCCGCTGCTTCTAGTCCTCGATCTTGAGCTCCCACGAGCAGAAGGGCTCATCGGGGCTGCTCCGGGGCGGCCGCTTCAGGGGCGTTACCTTTATCTTCGGGTTATTGAGAAACTTCTCCATCACAGGCTGCTCCAGCTCGAAGCAGAGCCACTCTATCCTCTCGGGCGTGAACGCCTCCAGGAACTCGCAGGTGATGCATTTGGTGGTTGTGGAAATGACGTGGTTGTCGTTAATAATTTCGACCTCACCGCCGAAGAGCTCCGACTCCGTATGGCCGTCCGGGGCCAGCTGGATAACCTTCAGGGAATCGAGGACGGTGTTCAGCTCGATATTCCCCACCTCCATGAACTGCGGGATCATTCGCTCGGCCTGCAATAGAAGTGCCGCCTTGGAGCAGTCATCGGCAGCGTCAGAGCCGAACCTCTCGGTGACGGCCTCGATCCAGGCCCCCTGGATGCTGAGATAGGCGCGCTGCCACGACTTCATCAGGTTGACCAGAAACTCCTTGGAAAAGTCCGCCCATTTCACGTCGTGCCTGTAGGGACCGCTGTAGTCCTTTAGCTCCATGTCACATCTCCCTCTATGGAAAGCACAGCGCCTCTCGCGCTGCCGTGCCTCCGTATTTATTTATCCGCTACCGAACTCGGTACTGGTACTCATCAGACTTAGTGATGAAGTATACTACTTCCCAGGTAACAGTTGTCAAGGATAGCCGGAGGCCAGTTTATCAACCAGCTGGCTTCGGGAAAGCGTTGATGCGCTAAAAAATACTTAGTTTCAGAGTGGTATAATGGCCGGGTTACAGAACAGTCGATACAGCAGGCTTATTTGTCGGGCTGAATAGACGAACGAATAATCGGCATGAATGGGGCACATGATCGGACCCCAATATCGAAGCGTTCGCGGGGGGAAAAGGAGACGTCTCTCCGGCAGCGTCTCGGCATCCCCGATGATGCCGAGCGAGTTATTATCTTCGCAGAATCCAGCCATTGGGACCCGAACTGGCTGCTGACGTCGGAAGAATACTTCCGTCGACTTGTCTGTCCCAACCTCGACCGCGCCCTCGATGAGCTGCTGAGCGACCCGCGGCGCGTATATTCGATCGAGTGTGTTTACTTCCTGCGCAAGTACTGGGATTATCGCCCGGACAGGCAGGAAACCGTGCGAACCCTGGTCAACAATGGGCGTCTGCGCCTGACCAGCAGCGGTGTTACGACCGCCGACACACTGCTCCCAAGCACTGAAGCTATCCTGCGCGACTTCCTGGTCGGGCAGGAGTGGCTGCGCGCCAACGGCATGACCCAGGAGCCACGCATCGCCTACTTTCCCGACAGCTTCGGGCACTCTCCTGCCCTGCCCTCCATTCTTACAGCAGCGGGATTCGACATGGCGGCTATCACCCGTATTGATGGGATGTTCTTCCCCGGCGCCGACTATGAGAGGAATAAGCGCTTCCCAAGACCAGGCTCCAGCGCTGCTACGTTGATGAACGGCGAACGCAGCCTCGACTTCATCTGGCGTGGCCCCGACGGCGCAGAGGTCCTTTGTCACTGGAACGCGTACACTTACGGGCAGGGCGACATGCTCGCCCACCGGGGCCTGGTACGTATCTATCTTTTTAAGGCGTCCTTCCCCGACCGCTCAGATCACAACGTTGCTCACAAGATCAAGCGCTTTGCTTCACAGCTTATCCCCTACAGTCGAACGCCATACCTGTTCTGCCCCATCGGCTTCGACTTCGTCGACCCACTTCCCGATCTCCTGGAGCTGCTCGACCGCTATAACCGCGCACACTACCCCAAAACCGGAATATGGGCCCTTAACGCTGGCCTTGACGACTATCTAGCCCTTGTCGACTGCTACCGTGACACGCTGCCCACCCTGCAGCTCGATCCCAACCCGTACTGGACCGGCTTCTATACGTCCCGGCCAACGCTGAAGAAGCAGTGTCACGAACTCGTGGACAAGCTACTGACCGCTGAGCGGCTTGCCCTGGCCTCCGGCGGCGACCCCCGCGGACAGCCAGGCGCAAACGATATCGAGCAAGCATGGTGGGACGCGGTTGTCGCCAACCATCACGATTTCATTACCGGCACCTCGCCGGACCATGTTGTTGCCTCCGAGCAGCGGCCCTGGCTCGAACGCGCCGATGCAGCAGCAACCTCTGCGATTGAACGCCTCTTGCCCGGTGCTGGAAACGCCGGATATCATGCCGGTGCAGTGGAAAAGGCCGAACTACCCGAGTGGCGCAGATCGGACGGCAGAGTTACGGTGAAGACGTCTCACTACGCCCTGGAGCTGGCTGAATCCGCGGGCGGCGGCATCCTGAATGCCTGGGATCCCGCCACTGAGAAGCCACTGCTCACCGGGGTGTCGAACGATCTCGTAAGCTACAAGGACTCAGGCGGCCTCTGGCGCATGGGGCACGAATTTCGCGGCGGCAGGTTCAAGGAAGCTGCCAGGGCAAGCGA
>CP070819.1:1888375-1898511 GCA_020344295.1 Dehalococcoidia bacterium
TTAAGGCTGCGCGTGATACGGGCGCCATTGTAACAGTGGAGGAACACCTGATGAGGGGTGGCCTGGGCAGTGCTGTGGCCCAGGTCGTAGTTGAACGATTGCCAGTTCCAATGTCATTTGTAGCTATCAATGACACATATTCAGAATCGGGAAAACCCCACGAATTACTGGAGAAGCAGGGTTTAACAGCAGCCGATATCGCGAAAACGGCTCGCTCCCTGCTTCAAAAAAAACAAACCAGCAGTTAGTCTTCTTCCTCCTCTTCCTCATCGAAGTCTTCGTCGCTGAACTCATTGACCTCCCGTCCCTGAAAAACGGTGACTATGAAATCGTCTCGGGCAACATCTGCTGACATAACCAGCTCTTCATCAATGTGGTGATAGATGAGCTCCTGGATATCATCCTCCGTGAACTTATCGGTAACACAGAGGGTGGCGTAGACTATCGAGGGAGTGAAGTGCAGGTCAACTCGACCGACGCGGTCGTCACCTTCAGTAATGAGATAAGCCTCCGAATGTGGTGTTCGGCATTCCCGTTCAAAACGATAATCAGCCATTTATATCCTCCTGCTTCAATTGTTGTCCTTTACATCAGGGACGGACCTGTCCATCGCCCATTACTATCCATTTATAGGTGGTCAATTCTCTGAGCCCCAGCGGGCCCCGAGCATGTAGCTTCTGAGTGCTGATCCCTACCTCGGCCCCTAATCCAAACTGTCCCCCGTCGGTGAAACGTGTACTGGCATTTACGTAGACGCAGGCAGCATCAACCTCTTTCAGAAATCTCACAGCTGCTCCATAGTCCTCAGTAACGATGGCCTCCGAGTGCCCTGATCCATAGCGCTCTATATGTGCTAGGGCTTCATCCAGGGAATCGACGACTTTAACGGCAGCAACGAGTGCCAGAAACTCCTTACCCCAATCTTTATCCGAAGCGGGCACAACTTTATGGAGCGATAAGGGCTGCAGTATACCCGAAGATCTTTGATCGCATCGTATCTCTACTCCCGCTTCACTCCATTCAGCTGCTATCTTTGGCAGATAACTATCAGCTATGTTCATATGAACTAGTAGGGTATCTAGGGCGTTGCATACCGTGGGACGTTGCACCTTGGCATTATGGGCGATAGCTATTGCTTTAGCAAGGTCAGCGCTACGGTCGACGTATGTGTGACAGACACCTATCCCGCCCGTGACAACGGGCATGGAAGCATTCTGAGCCACATTGTTGATTAGATCCGCCCCACCTCGGGGGATGATCAGGTCGATAGTATCTCTCATCTTGAGCATTTGTGCTACCAGCGCGCGATCTTTGGATTCTATCAGTTGCACGGCCCCCTCGGGTATTCCACTTTGGTATGCAGCGTTCTGGATAACCATTGCCAGAGCAAGGTTGGAGTTTTTCGCCTCCTTACCCCCACGGAGTACAACGGCATTGCCTGACTTCAGGCATAGAACGGAGATGTCTACTGTGACATTGGGGCGACTCTCGTAGATAGCGCCGATTACTCCCACGGGGACACGGCGTTTACCGACCTGAAGGCCATTAGGAAGAGTTCGCATCTCGAAGGTCTCACCGACGGGGTCTGGTAAGGCCGCGACAGCCCTTACGTCCGCCGCCATCGATTGAATGCGCTCTGTGGTCAGCAGAAGACGATCGAGCATGGCAGTCCCCATCCCGGCTTTTTCCCCGGCGGCATAATCGAGATTGTTGGCCACGAGGATATCTTTTTCACCTGCCATGAGTCTGTCGGCGATGGATAATAGGGCCCTATTCTTGATTTCAGTAGAGAGATAAGCCATTCTCTTAGAGGCAGCTTTGGCTGCTTCAGTCTTAACCTCGACCTCGTTCTTAGATGGATTCATCTCTTGCCCCTATTCGCATTATTTAGAATACCACTAGGTTATCGCGGTGTACCACCTCTGTTCCATACTCGTAGCCTAGAAGCTCTGCAATTCTGTCAGAGTGTGCCCCTTTGATCGTGTTGATTTCGTCCGAGCTGTAGTTTGTTATGCCGCATGCTACCTCTGTGTCCGTTTCATTATCGAGCACATTCACCACTTCGCCCCGTTCGAAGCTGCCGATGGTTCTGGTGATCCCGGCAGGTAGCAGGCTCTTGTTCTGGGTTCTTATCGCTTTGATGGCACCGCTGTCGATCGCCAGGCTGCCCCTGGAGATCTGGCTCAGCAGCCAGCGTTTCCGGCTCTCCAGTTTGGATGTGGTCGGCCTGAAATATGTTCCTATACTTTCATCGGCTGCTAACCTGGTCACGATATCATGCTCTCTACCATCAGCTATTACAACAGCGACTCCCGAGGCTGTGGCCAGCTTTGCTGCCTCGATCTTGGTCGCCATCCCACCGGTGCCCCTTGTACTGCTACTCGCACCGGCCAGGCACTCAATGGATTCATCTATTCTATCTATACATTGAATTAGCTGTGCATTCGGATCCTTATCGGGATCAGCACTATAAAGACCGGCCTTGTCGGTGAGAATCATCAGAAGGTCGGCATCGACAAGACTGGCCACTAGGGCAGACAGGTTGTCGTTGTCCCCGAATTGGGCTTCCCTGATCTCATCTACTGCCACCACATCGTTCTCATTTACAATAGGTACGACACGGAGTTCCAGCAGCATTAGAAGCGTATTGCGAGCGTTAAGGTAGCTCAAGCGGTCTGTTAGATCCGTTCTCGTGAGCAACGTCTGAGCTATTGTTATCTCATGCCACCCGAACAACTGATCATAGGCATCCATCAAGCGACTCTGCCCAACAGCCGCCAGTACTTGTTTGAAGGGCATTTCTTTACGTCCTTTGATTGGCCCTAGTCGTTGCCTTCCGGCTGCAATCGCTCCTGACGAGACAACGATCACATCGAGTCCCTGTTTGTGTAATCTGGCCATCTGCCCCACCAGGGAGGACATGGTCTCAAGACTGAGATGCTCGCTATTTCCGGTGAGCAGATTGGTACCCAGTTTAACCAGGATGCGGTTGTAGCTCATTCAAACTCGCTCCCAATTATAGCAACGAGGTGAAGCAGGAACAACGATGGAGATTAACCGTTCGAGATATATTAGAAATCCTTGGCGAGAGTGGCAAGGAACTCAGCGTTCGATGACGTCTTGGACAGTCTTTCCAGGACTTTCTCCGTAGCCTCCGAAGGGTTCATGGAATTGGCATTAACCAGGCTGGCCATCCGGCGTACTACCCAGACCTGCTTCAGCGTATTCTCATCGAGTAGCAGCTCCTCTTTTCTGGTGCCGCTGCGCTGGATGTCGATAGCAGGAAATAGCCTGCGCTCAGCGAGCTTGCGTTCAAGGTGCAACTCCATGTTGCCTGTACCCTTGAACTCCTCGTAAATAACCTCGTCCATCCGGCTGCCGGTGTCAATCAAGCAAGTGGCGATAACGGTCAGACTGCCGCCCTCCTCCATGTTTCGGGCTGAACCGAAGAATCTCTTCGGTGAGTAGAGGGCAGCGGGATCAACGCCCCCGGAGAGTGTGCGGCCGCTGGACGGCATCTCAAGGTTATAGGCGCGGGTGAGCCTGGTGATACTGTCGAGAAGGATTACAACGTCTGCTCCAAGTTCAACCAGCCGCTTGGCACGTTCCAGGGCGACCTCAGCTACCCTGGTATGCTCCTCCACGGGCTCATCGAAGGTTGAAGCGATCACCTCAGCTTCGACCGATTTCTTCCAGTCGGTCACCTCTTCGGGTCGCTCCCCAATGAGGCAAACCATAAGGTGGATATCGTCATAGTTGGTGGTGATGCCGTTGGCAATGTGTTTAAGGAGCACAGTCTTGCCGGCCTTGGGCGGTGACACGATCAGCCCTCTCTGTCCCCGTCCAATAGGAGATATAAGCTTAATCAATCGTGTAGACAGGTTCTGAGGCTTTGTCTCTAAATCTATCAGCCGGTTGGGGAAAATCGGCGTTTGCCGATCGAAGATTGGGCGGGACTTGGTGCTTTCCGGGTCGAAACCGTTTACTGTCTCCACGCGGAGAAGGCTGTGATACTTCTCCCCATCCTTTGGTAGCCGCACTTGCCCGCTGACAACGTCTCCCGTGCGTAGGGAGAAGCGACGTATTTGTGATTGCGAAACATAGATATCGCTCGAATCCGGTCGAAGGTTAGTTTGACGAAGGAATCCATAGCCATCACCCATGATCTCGAGGATACCACCTCTGAAAGTATAACCTTGTTGTTCGGCGTTTGCCTGCAGCAACCGTAAGACAAGGTCCTCCTTCTTCATAGTGCTGACGCCGGTTATCCCGATTTCCTTGGCATGGGCGAGGAGTTCCTCCCTCGTTCTAGTCTCAAGTTCTGCGATGTTCATGGTACTACTCCGTTATTTGATTGCATAGTATGGTAGGGAAAGCCTCAACGGTTCTATAGTATCGCGATTGGCAGCCTATTCCTTTGGAATATTCTGCCAATCCTCAGCGAAGCGTGCTATCCCGATATCGGTGAGCGGGTGTCTAATCATCTGCTTGAGAACACTATATGGTATAGTCGCTATATGCGCTCCTGCCTTGGCAGCAATAACGACGTGCAACGGGTGACGGATGCTGGCAGCGAGCACCTGTGTCGATACCTTAAAATGATCAAACACCTTCACAATGTCGGAAACAAGTTGCATACCATCGTGGCTGATATCATCAAGTCGGCCCACAAACGGACTGACATAGGTTGCTCCAGCAATAGTTCCCAGAAGTGCCTGATTAAGTGAAAAACATAATGTCAAGTTTGTTCTAATCCCCTCTCTTGAGAGGGAAGATATGACTTGTAGTCCACTTTCGGGCATCGGGATTTTTACTATTACGTTGGGAGACCAGGAGGAGACTACTCTTGCCTCCTCTATCATGGCACTCGGTTCGAGGCTCAGTACCTCAGCACTTATGGGACCGTCTATTATCGATGCTATCTCCTGAATTACCGCCTTCATATCTGTTGTACGCTCTTTGGCTATTAAAGAAGGATTGGTGGTAATTCCGCTAACTACGCCCAGCTTAGCAGCTTCGCGAATCTCATCGATGTTAGCGGTATCCAGGAAGATGCGCATTCAGCCTAACCAATATATCATATGTTTATCAATTTGTCTATAGAACAATGGGACTCAGTTGGTAACATGCGATTCCAGAGGCAAAGGACGCTGGTCACCCACTTTGAGAGTCCTCTTGGCCACACCGATAAAGTCGCGGAACAGAGGGTGTGGTCGGTTAGGGCGGGACGCAAATTCGGGATGAAACTGCGTACCGACCATCCAAGGATGGTTCGCAAGCTCAACTATCTCAACCAGGTTACCATCAGGCGATAGCCCGCTAGCAATAAGCCCTGATTTATTCAGAACCTCCCTGTAAGCATTGTTGAATTCAAAGCGGTGTCGGTGCCGTTCGCGTACCGAGGGAGCGCCGTAGGCAGCAGCAGCATTGGTATTTGGCGTAAGCTCGCAGGTGTAGAGCCCCAGCCGCATAGTGCCACCTGTTTCCTGCAATCCCTGCTGTTCATCGAGAAGATCGATAACCGGGTGTGGTGTCTCCGTGTCAAATTCCCTGGAGTTGGGTGTGCTTGAGTCTAAAACATAACGTGCAAATTCGATGACCATAATGTGCAGGCCCAGGCACAAGCCGAAATATGGTATTTTATTCTCACGAGCATATTTAGCTGCTTTTATTTTACCCTCGATGCCGCGATAGCCGAATCCACCGGGCACTACGATCCCGTTTACCGTACTGAGCATAGCTTCGGCTCCATCCTCTTCCAGGTCCTCCGACTCGATCCAGTTTATCTCCACGTCTCGATCATGGTAGAGCGCAGCGTGGTGTAGTGCTTCCTTGACCGAAAGATAGGCATCCCGCAGTTTTACGTATTTACCAACAATTGCGATGGACAGTGGCTCTTTCGGCTTTCTCATCCTCTCTATCAGCGCGCGCCATTCACTCAGGTCCTGTTCAGATGCCGGCAACTTCAACCGATCAAGGATGATTTCACCCAACCCGGCTTCATTTAGAACCAGGGGAACCTCATATATGGTAGATAGTGTAGGCAGGGGGACTACAGCACGTTTCTAAACGTCGCAGAATAGCGCGATCTTATCGTTGATCTCTTCGGTTACAGGGTGGTCACTCCGGCATACAATCACATCAGGGTGTATTCCCATGCTCCGGAGTTCCTTAACACTGTGCTGGGTGGGTTTGGTCTTAAGCTCGCCTGTTGATCCTATCAGTGGAAGAAGTGTAACGTGGATGTAGAGGACGTTATCTCGTCCTACGTCATTTCTCATCTGTCGGATAGCCTCTAGAAAAGGCTGCCCCTCGATATCTCCCACTGTCCCACCGACCTCAACGATAACTACCTCCGACTGATGGAGATCGGCTACATCCATAATGCGTTTCTTTATCTCCCTGGTTACGTGAGGCACAACCTGAATCGTACCTCCGAGAAAATCGCCTCTCCTCTCCTGGGCTATCACGGCTCCATATATTTGCCCTGTAGTGACACTGGATGCGGTCGTCAAATTGGTATCTATAAAGCGCTCATAGTGCCCGAGGTCGAGGTCCGTTTCAGCACCATCCTCAGTCACAAAAACCTCGCCGTGCTGGAAAGGGGACATAGTACCGGGATCGACATTGAGGTATGGATCAAGCTTTTGTGCGGTGACGCTTATGTTGTAGCTTTTAAGCAGTCTTCCTACAGAAGCGGCGACGATTCCCTTGCCTATTGAACTAACTACGCCGCCGGTAACGAAGATATATTTCGCCATAAATATTATTACAATCATTAAATAGCACAAAATCAGGGTTTTGTCAAAGCTTTTTTCAGATTGGCTTTGGCCATTGTTTTAGTCTGTGATATACTGCAAAACGCATGGAGAATAGCTCAAATAACCGCGGCTTATCGGTTTAGCAGGGTGATATTTGTGGATACAGAAGATGCACGGCAGCGGATCGAGAAGCTTCGTGAGACGATAGACCACCATAACTATCGCTATTACGTTCTGGACAGCCCCGAGATAAGCGATCAGGAATATGATAGGCTGTTCCGAGAGTTGGTGCAGCTTGAGGAGGAGTATCCCCAGTTAATAACTCCGGACTCTCCCTCGCAGCGAGTAGGAGCAGCGCCCCTCGAGGTTTTCGGGGTTGTGGAACACCGTGAGCCGATGCTCAGTCTGGGCAATGCTTTCTCTGGCGAGGAGCTGATCGCCTGGTATAAACGGATTTCCGGACTTATAGGAGAAGAGCGTTTTGAACTTGTTGCCGAGCTGAAAATGGATGGCTTAGCTGTGGCATTGACATATGAGGAGGGGAAGCTGGTGACGGGGGCTACGCGCGGTGACGGATTTCGAGGTGAGGATGTCACCCAGAATCTTAAAACGATCAGAAGTATACCGCTGGCCGTTTCCGGTAGTGTACCGCGAAGGTTTGAAGTAAGGGGTGAGGTCTATCTTTCCCGGGCAGGTTTCAAGAAGCTGAACGAGGCGAGGGCCAAAGCGGGGCAGCCTTTGTTCGCTAATCCCAGGAATGCCGCCGCGGGCTCGATACGCCAGCTCGACTCTAGAGTGACCGCACAGCGCCCACTCGATATATTTATATATGGTCTGGGTTGGGTCGAGGGTGAATCGCCGTCTACGCATTGGGAGACCATGGAATACCTTAAGTCTCTGGGATTCAAGGTGAATCCCACTAATTCGCTGCTAGGCGATATTGAAGAGGTTGAAGCTCTCTATCAACATTGGATTGCGGAGCGTGAGCATCTTCCCTATGAGGCGGACGGTGTGGTTGTGAAGGTTAATCGCTTCGATCTTCAGGAACGGCTGGGTGTCGTAGGCCGGGAGCCTCGCTGGGCTGTGGCTTACAAATTCCCCGCTATCCAGGCAACTACTCGACTGCTCGATGTCGGGGTTAATGTGGGACGCAGTGGTACGCTTAATCCGTATGCCATTCTGGAGCCCGTTCAGGTAGGTGGTGTAACCCTGAAAAGAGCGGCGTTGCATAATGAGGACGATATCAGGCGTAAAGACATTCGCATAGGGGATACGGTCACCGTCCAGAGGGCGGGTGAGGTCATTCCAGAGGTGGTTGGCCCTGTCGTCAGCCTGCGGACAGGCAAGGAGAGATTTTTCACCATGCCTACGCATTGTCCCGTATGCGGTTCCTCCGTTATTCGGCCTGAGGGTGAGGCGATGTCTTACTGCACTAATGCCTCGTGTCCGGCTCAGGCGTACGAGCGCCTGAAGCTTTTCGTTTCCCGCGGGGCTCTGGATATCCAGGGCATCGGTGAGAAGCAGGCCGAGGCTTTATTTCAATCGGGGCTGGTGAAGGATGTCGGTGATCTATACTCGCTTAAGGACAAGAAAGACGAGCTGACAGCGATGGAGAGAATGGCTGAGAAGAGTGTTTCCAATATGCTTGCAGCTATCGAAGGCAGCAAGGAAAGGCCACTTGCGAGGACTCTCTTCGCCCTGGGCATTCGCCATGTAGGGTCAGAAACAGCTGAAATCCTTGCCGAGCACTTCAGGAGCATGGACGAGCTTTCCCGGGCGACCATGGAGAACCTGACATCTATACCAGCTATTGGCCCTAAGATCGCGGAAAGCGTAATCGATTTCTTCAGTAAGGAATCTAATAAGGCGATTATCCAGAAACTTAGGAAGGCCGGTGTGAGGTTAGAGATGGAGGAGAGTAAACGGGAAGTCCTTCCTTTCTCGGGCCATGAGTTCGTGCTCACCGGTAAGCTGGAAGCTTTCTCCCGTACCGAGGCCGAGGCCAGGATCAAGGAGCTAGGAGGTTCTGCGGGCAGCTCCGTAACCAAGAAGACTACGATACTGGTAGCAGGTGCTGATCCCGGTTCTAAGCTCGACCGTGCTCGCGAGTTGGGAACCAGGATCCTAACGGAGGGTGAGTTCTTGAATCTGCTGGAGGAAGCCAAGGAGTAAAATGTGGAATGGGTCTGCACTACCGGGGGGAATTGTGAAGCTTATCGTTGGATTAGGTAATCCTGACAAGCGTTATGTAAACAACAGGCACAATGCAGGATTCCGTTGCCTAGATTACTATGCACGCAGGCATTGTATTAAGCTCAACCATAGACGCGCGCGGAGTAAAATAGGTGCGGGTAAGGTGGAAGGCACGAAGGTTGTGCTGGCGAAACCCAGGACTTTTATGAACCTGAGCGGGGAGGCAGTGGCGGCACTTGTGCGCCATTACCACATTGCAAGAGGTGACTTAATAATAATCTATGACGACCTGGATATTCCCCTGGGCAAGATCCGCATTCGAGAGCGTGGAAGTTCGGGGGGGCACAAAGGTGTAAAGTCGATAATCTCGAAATTGGGGGGGCAGGATTTCCCCCGTATCCGGGTGGGTATTGCTCCTCTTGATATTAGCGTCGATACTCCGTTTCGTGAAATCGATGCTATCGAATATGTTCTCAGCGATTTTACCGCTAAAGAGAAGCCGGTAATAAAAGAGGTCTACTCAGAGGTTGCTGACGCCGTCGATTGCATTATTACGGAAGGCGTTATGGCGGCGATGAACAGATTCAATTGAATTTTTACCCACCCGCCTGCCCACATCTCAATACGGAGGCTATCGCCCCTATCCCTTTAAAGTATTTTTGAGCGATAGTTAAAATGGTGAGCGGGTTAAGATAGAATACTTATATTCTACGACCTTGTATCCGCTGTCGAGGTGATTTACAGGGCTAGTCAGCTTTGGCTAGCCCTTGAGGTGTTTGTGTATGAACTTGTCCGGACTTCTTTCCCCAGTTGAAGAGATGCCCTCATACAGAGAGTTGATCCTCGATATCAGGGAAGCGAGCGGCGAAAAAAGGGTACTTGTTATCGATCCGGCAAGGCCGTGCCTAATCGCCAGCCTCTTTCGCAGCCTGGGCCTGCCGATACTGGTGATTACCGCTCGATCGGAGAGAGCGAGGCAGCTCCATGAAGAAATACCTCTGTGGCTGGGCATCGATGACCGTGTCCGGTTACTCCCGGAGCCTGATGCTCTGCCCTACGAACGCCTTTCATCGGACTCCTTCACTGTGCAGCAGCGGTTGCGGGTGCTTGCCGAATTAGCCGCTGATGACAAACCGGCGCTGGTTATCTCTTCAGCCTATGCTGTTGCGCGTAAGACACTAC
>CP070819.1:1898611-1908880 GCA_020344295.1 Dehalococcoidia bacterium
CAGATCCTTGACAGAATTATTGTCGGAGCACTGATCCCATAGTCACAGCTCCCAGACAATCTCCCCACCGATAATGGTCTTTTCCACACGAATTTCCTTTATCTCATCCGGTGCCACCTCGGTAGGATCAGCGCTCAGAACGACCATATCGGCCAGCTTGCCGACCTCTATACTCCCCTTGACGTGCTCCTCAAATGAAGCATAAGCACCATTCAAGGTATACATCTGCAATGCCTGCTCGGGTGAGACCACCTGCTCCGGTGAAAGCACCTGTCCGCTTTCAGCCTTGCGTGTTACCGCTGCATAGAGGCCAATCAGTGGAGCAAATGGTACAACAGGGCAGTCAGAGCTGGCTGCCGGTCCGAGCCCGCTTTCCAAGAACGACCTCGTCCGATACAACCACGGAAGCTGTATTTCCGGGACATCCTGCAGGTATCTTTCCCCGCTGTAATAAATAAATGCCGGCTGTGTCACCACAACCGGATTAATAGACTTCAATCTTTGCATCAGTTGGGGCGGGCAGACGGAGCAGTGCTCTATCCGATGACGATGGTCTTCCCTCGGAGCTACACGCATGCAGTATTCCAGAGCAGCAGCGGCAGCTTCCACCGTACCTTCCTCCACTGCGTGCATAGCCACCTGAAAGCCATCCTTGTGTTCTCTGAACACATCCTCATTCAGTTCATCCTGCGGCGGGTTCAGTCGCCCTCCGACCTCATCGAGGACCATTTTGATCCCGCCCACCCTGAGCTGGCTGTCACCATATCCGGGACCCATTCCCTGGGCTTTCAGTTTCGCAATTGCATGCAGCCCGAACATCACACTGACTCTGGGAGTAAGCTTGCCTCTATCCTTGAGTCGGCGAAAGGTCTGCCATTGTGCGAATTTGTTTTTCACCGAGGTATCCTGAACTGACGTGATACCCGAGGAGAGAAAACGTTTGTCAGCAAGCTCAACGCCCTTTTCAAGCTCTTCCTCGCTTATGGCAGGCGTCACCCGGTCGCTCATGTAAGTGCTCATACCAAAAAGCAGGCCGCTGGGCTCTCCGGTATCAATTTCGCGGTCGATCTGGCCACCTGGAGGATCGGGGGTCTCGACCGATATCCCTGCCAGTGAGAGGGCCATACTGTTGAGCACACAGGCATGCTGAGAGCGATGTTCCAGCCGCACCGGATGATTTGGAGCCGCCAGATCCAGGTCACGGCGGGTAGGGTGACGACGCTCCGCGAGGTAGAACTCATTGTAGCCATGAGCCTTCAGCCAGGTACCCGGTGGAACGCGTTGGGCATGCCGGCGGATTTCGCGTTGAATATCAGAGATGGATGTAACCGAAGAGGGACTGCAATCAATGCCTAGCAGCTTCGAGGCGTACGATAAGACATGGATATGAGCATCATTGAAACCCGGTACGACCGTTCTCCCCTCGCAGTTAATGAGCCTTGATCGGGCTTTGAATAGTTCTAGGTCGTCATTGCATCCGACCCATACTATCTCTCCCGCCCCTACTGCCACCAGCTCTGCCCTGGGTCGCCGGGAATCAACTGTCAGTATGTTGGCATTGTAGAGAACGAGATCCGCTGTTTGTGAACTCAATATATTGCGTCACAAGTCAAGGGGCATTAAAGTGTATCGTGTCTAGATAGCCATCCAGAGGTTTATTCGCGAGATGACCACATCGATATAAGAATCTACCGTAGTGCAGTTTACGTATGCCGCCATGCTGTCCCCTGTCCAGGGTTCATCCCCTGCTGAAAGCCAGCCTCGTTCATCCAACTTCTGTTCTCGGCCGATTTCAGCCTCGACTGCCCTGTCCATGTCAGCGTCTATGATAAAACCGCCGTCTTCAGTTTGTGACTTCGCACGCTCCAACAATCCCACAGCCCAACTGAGGTACCTTTCAATAGTGTCCGTAACCTGACCGCTATCTGAATATCCGATCATCGCGCGTTCTACGAATTTATCCGCCACCTCCAGCACAATTAAAAGCCTGAGTGCCTCCAATAATTTTGTGCTGTCTTCCTTGAGATGATAAACCATCCCCCATTGAATTGCATCTATCTCACTCTCGACATCGGCAAACGAAGGCCCCTGAGCCAACACCGGAAGTGAACTCAGAGATATGATGAGCACAACCAAGATTGCGCCGCATAAAAAAACCTTGCCTCTAATCACAGCCTCCTTCAAATAGGATGATCTGGCAACGACCATTATACCACGCTGCACAACGCCACGTTACGTTCGCTACTCTGTAATGCTATATTGAAAAAGAATCATAAACGAATTTCCACCATATACTTGACTTCGACCACATCCTGTAGTTGAATTTGAATAGACTATATATATCTACTACAAAGCGGTATGAAAGCAGAAAGGAGGCTATGTAGATAAAGAACCTTGTTTGAACACGTGTTTGCAGCAAACAAAGAAAGGATGAATGACTTATGAAGAAGATGGGTTTTGTTCTCATCGCGCTACTGGCTGTAGTCACCTTATTTGCAGTTGGCTGCGGAGGTGACGAAGAGACTTCACCTACAGGCTCACCGGCAGTGACACAGCCGCCGGGGGGGACATTAGCACCAACAGTAACACAACCGCCTGGACCTATACCAACGTTTGCACCTGGTGAAGTAGATCCAGTATCTTTCAACGATCTGCTACCATTTCTGCCCGAACCACCCCCCGGATGGGAGGCGGATGAGCCTTTTGGAGGAACGTACCAGATGCAAGAATGGTGGTGGAGCCAGGTTGATAGAGACTACAATAATTTAAGCACTGGCGAATATGTTGATATTTCCATTTTTGACTCCGCTTACTACTATGGATTCGCTTGGTGGGCGACTATGGAATATGCTGTCGAGTGGGAAACGACTGAAGGTTACGCCAAGAAGACTACCTTTAAAGGTCATCGTGCATGGAAGATGTATGACAAGCCCGATAGCTATAGTCTCTGGGTCGCAGTTTCTGACAGGTTCATGGTTATGGTAAATGCCGAAACAGAAGGTTCCCTCAACCAATTCGCTAATTTGATTAATTACAATGGTATCGCTGCCCTCAAATAATGGGTATAGAGCAGCGGTTCTCGGTTCTCCGAGAGCCGCTGCTTGTTCCTTACTAAGGACACTACACCCACCTGCTAAGAACTTGACACCTTGGTAAAGCCCACCTTCTCAAGATATACCATGAGGATGGCGATATCAGCCGGCGTCACTCCATATATGCGTGACGCCTGTCCCAAAGTCGCCGGACGGAAGTGTTCAAACCTCTCACGTGCCTCTTTGCGAAAACCATCGACACCATCATAGTCGAAATCAGGGGGAATTGCCCGTTCCTCCATGCGGTGAATCCTTTCGACCTCAGCCGCCTGCCTCTCAATATATCCTTCGTATTTTGCCTCGATCTCGACCTGCTCCTGTACATCAGAGCCGAGGTCAGCTACGCCATAGCCCAAGTTAACAAGCAACTCGTAGTTTGCCTCCGGCCGACGCAGAAACTCCAGAGCACTGATACTTCGCTCTATTGGAGATAGATGATACCGGCGCAGCAGGGAATCCAGCTTTTCCCCCGGGCTGAAGTAAGTTTTAGCCAGCCGGTTCAACTCCCCGGCGATCTCCCGCCGCTTACTCTCAACCTCCTGGTGCCGGTCCTCCGAAATAAGCCTAACCTCGTAGCCTAGATGCGTCAATCTCAGATCAGCATTGTCCTGTCGCAGAAGGAGGCGATACTCAGCCCTAGAAGTCAACAGCCGATAGGGCTCTGTTAGGTCCCTGGTTACCAGGTCGTCGATCATCACACCGATATATGCTTGATCGCGGCGCAATATAATCAGGGATTTGTCCCTGGTTTTAAGCGCTGCGTTGATACCAGCGATGAGCCCCTGCCCCGCTGCCTCCTCGTACCCGGATGTGCCGTTAATCTGTCCGGCGAAGAACAGCCCCGGAACCAGCTTCGACTCCAGAGTGGCCTGAGTCTGGTCGGGAGGTACGTAGTCGTATTCGATAGCATAACAGACACGCATCATCTCCGCCCTCTCCAGCGCCGGGATGGTGCGCAGCATTGCCAGTTGAACATCCTCAGGCAGGCTGGTATTGGCACCCTGGATATATACCTCGTTTGTCTGCCAGCCTTCCGGCTCGAGGAAAAGCCCGTGCGTATCCTTATCTGCGAAGCGGACTATTTTATCTTCGATCGAAGGACAATACCGGGGCCCAATCCCGTCGATGAGTCCCGTGAACAAAGGCGCACGGTGCAGGTTAGAGCGAATGATGTTATGAGTCTTTTCATTAGTGTAGACAAGGTAGCAGGGGATCTGCTGTCTCCAGTCGATCTGCTTCTCTTGGGGATACACCGGATTCGGTGGAGAGCTATAAAGGATCTTTTCAGGTGGTATGAAGCTGAAATAGAGTGGCTGTTCGCTGCCCGGCTGAAGAAGAGTCTTACTGAAATCTATGGTCTTGGCATCGAGACGGGGTGGGGTGCCGGTTTTCAGCCGCCCTACCGTGAAGCCCAATTCCCTCAGGCTCCGCGACAGTCCAAATGCAGCGAATTCCCCAGCCCTTCCCGCAGGATAGGCGGCGTCTCCCACGATAACCCTTCCTGCCAGAGATGTGCCCGTGGTCAGCACTGCGGTTTTACCTTCATACGTCCATCCGGTGTTAGTCAGCACCTGAATGGTTGTTCCCCGTTTATTTACAACCTTCAACTCCTCGACCAGCGCCTGCTTTAGGTCTAGGTTCGGTTGCCTCTCGAGAGTATGCTTCATGGAGAGGCTGTAGAGCTTCTTGTCAGCCTGGGCCCGCAGAGCTTGAACGGCGGGGCCTTTCCCCGTATTCAGCATCCTGATTTGAATAAAGGTTTTATCTATGTTGCGTGCCATCTCACCGCCCAGGGCATCTATCTCCCTGACCACATGACCCTTGGCCGGCCCCCCGATAGAGGGATTGCAAGACATGAGGGCTATGTTATCCAGATTCATAGTGAGCAGAAGGGTACGGCATCCCATCCTGGATGCTGCCAAAGCTGCCTCGCAGCCCGCATGTCCGGCACCGATAACAATTACGTCGTACATTTCCGGTATTAGAATTCTACCACCTCAAACTCAGCCTTGTCGATTCCATTCTGCAACATTCACGTACTATACAAATCTATTATAAAGTCAGCTAAAGTAATGGTTGACAAAGCACATGTTGTGTGCTAGATTTCCCTTAACAACTGAATATGTGATTGGCTGAGAACAAGATTAGTACGTCCCAAGCGGGACTCAGAGAGTCGGGTTAGGTGTGAGCCGATGTTGGCGCAGGGACGGAATGGACTTGGGAGCTGCAAACCGAAACTTCTGGGAGTAGGCTTTGCCGGAGTTGGTACCGTTATCAGAACCTAGGGTATCGCCCACATCTGTGGGGAGTGTACCTGCCAGGAGGTGAGTTGTTACCGCAAACAAATGGTGACAGCTAACAAGGGTGGCACCGCGGACTAGACCCCGTCCCTTGGACGGGGTTTTCAATTTATATATCGAGGATAAGTCTATGGCAGTCGAGTATTCGCCCAGCCTAGAGAAATTCCGTGGGCTGGCAAAAGAAGGAAACCTGGTTCCGGTTTACCGGGAACTATCGGCCGATCTGGATACCCCGGTCTCGGTGTTTCTGAAGCTGGGGCAGGAAGCTCCCACATTTCTGCTCGAAAGCGTCGAGGGCGGCGAGAAACTGGGCCGTTTCTCCTTCATGGGCATAGGTCACAATATAGTGCTGAAATCATCCGGTGACAGAGCGATCGTTCACCGCAACGGTGAGAGGCAAAGGTTAGATCTCAACGGTCGTGACTGCCTGCACGTGGTGCAAGAGCTGCTTGCCCAGCGCCAAGTAGTTACGATCCCGGGCCTGCCCCGCTTCTTCGGTGGCGCAGTCGGTTACATGTCCTATGATACAGTGCGCCACTTTGAAAAATTGCCCAAATGTTCGCGGGACGAACTCGGCCTGCCGGAATGCGTCTTCGTCTTCACCGACACTATGATCATCTTCGATCACGTCCAGCACAAGATGAAGATAGTGGCCAATACCTTCATCGACGGCCCTGCCGATATCGCCTATGAGCAGGCAACTTCCAAGATCGATGCAATCGTCGCCAGACTGGCGAGACCGTTGGCTCCGGAATCGATTCCGACAAGTACAACAGCCACTGTGCCCCAAGACAAAGAACTGAAGTCCAACTTCACTCAAGCTGAGTTCGAAAAAGCAGTGATTACCTGCAAAGAATACATCTCAGCCGGCGATGCCTTTCAGATAGTCCCATCGCAGCGTCTGCAGCGCAAGACCAACGCAAAGCCGTTCGCTATCTATCGCGCACTGCGCATGCTTAATCCTTCCCCATACCTGTTCTACCTCGATTTCGGTGATTTCCAACTCATAGGCTCCAGCCCCGAAATGCTGGTCAAGGTAGAGGATGGCCTCGCCGAAACATGCCCTATCGCCGGTACCAGGCCAAGAGGAGCGACCGAAGAAGAGGACAACACACTGACAGCCGAGCTGCTAAACGACCCCAAAGAGCTGGCAGAACACGCGATGTTGGTGGACCTCGCGAGAAATGATTTAGGCCGGGTTTGTCAATATGGCACAGTCCGGGTACCTGTATCCATGATCGTAGAGAAATATTCACATGTTATGCACATCGTCTCAACAGTGGAGGGGAAACTGAGAGAAGACGAAAATGCATTTAGCCTGTTGAGGGCTTCCTTCCCCGCAGGCACCCTAACTGGTGCCCCTAAGATCAGGGCTATGGAGATAATAACGGAGATCGAGGATTTGAAACGGGGGCCATACGGGGGTGCGGTTGGCTATTTCAGCTTTACTGGAAACATGGATACCTGCATCACAATTCGAACCATAGTTATGATCAGAGATACGGTTTATCTACAGGCAGGTGCAGGAATAGTCTACGACTCCGATCCAACGCGTGAGTATCAAGAGACGTTAAACAAAATCAAAGCGCTGGAGAGCGCGATTCAAATAGCAGAGGAAGAGAACAGCTCTCATCTGGCCCCGAGCACTACGGATAGAGGATTAAGATAGGGATGATAAAGGTAGCACTAGCTAGAATCGTCACAGGGAACGACCTGTCGATGGATGAGGCCAAAGATGTAATGGGCGAGATTATGCAGGGGCAGGCTACCCCGGCACAGATAGCTGCATTCATCACCGGGCTCAGGATGAAAGGGGAGACCGCTGAAGAGATCGCCGGTTGTGCCCAAGCGATGATGGAGAACGCAATCCGCGTTAAGTCCAAGCACAGTGTAGTTGTTGACACCTGCGGCACCGGTGGTGACAGCAGCGGTACTTTCAATATCTCAACTACGGTGGCATTCGTCGCTGCAGGGGCAGGGCTTGCTGTGGCAAAACACGGAAATCGTTCTGTATCCAGTAAATGCGGCAGCGCCGACCTGCTTCAAGCCTTCGGCGTTAATCTCGAGCTCAATGCAGAACAGGTTGCCCGCTGCATTGATGAGGTAGGTATCGGGTTCCTGTTTGCCCCACTGCTTCATCCGGCGATGAAACATGCGCTTGGCCCCCGTCAGGAGATAGGACTGCGCACCATCTTTAATATATTAGGCCCCTTATGCAATCCCGCTGGAACCAGAAGACAGCTACTGGGCGTATATGCCAGCGATCTCACCGATTTACTGGCGGAGGTGCTGCGTGCGCTCAGTGCCGAGCATGCTTTAGTAGTACATGGCGCAGATGGACTCGATGAGCTTTCAACCACAGGGCCAAACAAAATCTCTCAAGTCTATAATGGTCGGATTGAAACGTACTATTTAGATCCTCAGGAGTTAGGATTGCCACGAGCCAAGCTTGCTGACCTCGCCGGAGGCACAGCCGAAGATAATGCTGCCACGACGAGGGCCATCCTTTCAGGAGAACAGGGTCCGAAGAGAGATATCGTCCTACTTAATGCGGCTGCAGTGCTCATGGCAGGTGGCATGGCACAGGACTTTGGAGACGGTTTGGTGCAGGCAGCGGTGGCCATTGACAGCGGGAATGCGAGAATGAAGTTAGACCAACTTATAGAGTTCAGTCGAAGCCTGGCTTAGATTGAGGTAGAGGAAGTGATCCTGGATAAAATCGTAGACTCAACTCGTCGGTCGGTGGCAAAGTTTAAAGCTCAAATGCCGCTCGCTGACCTGGAAAGACGTATACTTGACCAGGATCCACCGCGAGATTTCGCCAAGGCTTTAAACGGTATGAAGATCAGTCTTATCGCAGAGATCAAGCGAGCATCCCCATCGAAGGGGGTACTCCGCCAGAATTTGGCTGTATCTTCTATAGCGCACCTATACAGTCAAAAGGGCGCTGCTGCCATCTCGGTGCTGACAGAGCAAGACCATTTCCAGGGAAGCTTTGCTGATCTCGAAGCAGCGCGCAATGAGGTGGAGATTCCCTTGCTTTGCAAGGATTTCATAGTTGACCGCTATCAGGTATACCAAGCAAGGGCACACGGCGCCGATGCAGTGCTGCTTATTGCTGCCATCCTGAATCAGCATGAGCTTAGCGCCCTCCTGGAGACCGCCTACTCCCTGGAGATGACAGCGCTTGTGGAGGTTCACAATCAGGGCGAGTTAGAAAAGGCTCTGAACTGCACACCGAGAATCATTGGCATTAATAACCGGAATCTTGCTGATTTCAGCGTTAATCTGGAGACAACATTGACGCTGCGCCCAGCAGTTCCTTCAGGCGTTTTGGTAGTGAGCGAAAGCGGAATACATAGTCGTGAAGATGTGCTCACCCTCCAATAAACAGGCGTCGATGCCATTCTGGTGGGTGAAGCCCTGGTCACAAGCAGCGATCCAGCTGCGAAAATTGATGAGCTGATGGGATATGCCCCAACTGTGGGTGATTCTTATGATTAAGGTTAAAGTTTGCGGGATAACCAACCTGGATGATGCTTTTGCAGCGGTGGATTATGGAGCTGATGCACTGGGGTATATATTTGCACGCAGTCCGCGACAGGTAACTCCCGAACTGGTTAAGGGAATTATAGCCAAGCTCCCGCCCTTTGTTTGTAATGTTGGGGTATTCGTCAACAATGATATCGCCGAGGTTAGGGAGACAATATCCTTTTGCGGTCTCGACATGGTCCAGCTACATGGCGATGAGGACCCGGACTACTGTGCTGCTCTTTTTCCCAAAAGCATCAAGGTATTCACATCAACCAACCTACCAGCGCAGGGTGATTTGAAGCGCTATCAGGTAGCCGCATTCATGCTCGATATAGAGAAAGGAGCCACAATAAAAGATACGGAACAGCGAAAGCTTTGGTATCTAGCCCGGGATATAGCAGGCCTCTATCCCATTGTCCTGGCTGGCGGCCTGACTCCAGAGAACGTTGGTCGAGCGATCGAGACAGCACGTCCCTACGCTGTAGATGTCTCCAGCGGGGTGGAGTCTGCACCAGGAAAGAAAGACCACGAAAAACTAGGTATTTTTATACAGGTAGCAAAGCAAACACAGTCTGGGGGAAAAGTTGAAGTTACCAGATGAAAGTGGCCACTTCGGGCCGTATGGCGGTAAGTTCGTACCTGAGACCCTGATACCCGCCTTAGAAGAGCTCGAGTCGGTCTATGCCGAGGCATGTGCTGATCCCCAATTCTGGGAGCAGTACAACGCTCTGTGTCGGGATTACGTCGGCCGCCCCACACCACTATATCACGCCGAGAAACTGTCGCGTAAACTTGGCGGGGCTCAAATCCTGTTCAAGAGAGAGGACCTCGCGCATACCGGCGCCCACAAAATCAATAATACCCTAGGACAGGGACTATTGACTCTGCGAATGGGTAAACAAAGAGTGATAGCAGAGACCGGCGCGGGCCAACACGGCGTGGCAGTTGCCACCATATGCGCCATGCTGGGATTGGAATGTATCGTCTATATGGGCGAAGAGGATGTTCGTCGCCAGTCGCTTAACGTCTTCAGGATGAAACTGCTGGGCGCTGAAGTGCGCTCTGTGTCGTCGGGAAGCCGTACACTCAAGGATGCAATCAATGAAGCTATCCGCGACTGGGTGACCAATGTCAGCAACACCCACTACCTGCTCGGCTCTGTGGTTGGCCCCCACCCCTATCCTATGATAGTACGTGATTTTCAGTCGATAATAGGGCAAGAGGCCAGGGAGCAGGTAATGGCAGCGTATGGACGGCTTCCTGACTGTATAGTTGCTTGTGTGGGCGGCGGGAGTAATGCTATTGGCATCTTCCATCCCTTTATCAATGAGCCTGATGTAGAA
>CP070819.1:1908980-1927434 GCA_020344295.1 Dehalococcoidia bacterium
ACGCAGGGCCCGCCGGCGATAATCAGCGGATGGCCTTCGTTACGGTCCATGGCATAGTGTGGGATTCCGGCGGCTTTGAGTATTTGAATTACATTGAAATAGTCCAATTCGTAGGATATAGAGAAGGCGAGAATGTCGAAGTCGGGAAGGGGACGCTGCGATTCCAGGCTGATGAGAGCTTCAGCCGCACGCTTTTGGGATTCCCAAAAAACCCTCTCGCAGACTATGTTCTCATAGCTGTTGAGGAATCCGTAGATGGTCTGGAATCCGAGGCTGGACATTCCCAGATAGTATGAGTTGGGATAGATAAGAGCGATGTGGATCCTCCCGCCCCAGTCCTTGTGGACCGTCCCCCGCTCTCGGGTGAGCCTGTCTCTGGCCTCCCTGGTCGCCTTCCATGTCATAAAGGATTCACGTTACTAGCACTTGGTATAGCCGCAGGACTGGCAGATGAAGCATCCCTCCTGGTAGATAAGCAGACCGCCACAGTCGGGACACTGCCCCGCCATGTTTTTGATCTCACCATCGCCCTTATTTGTAGCTTTGGTTTTGGGCGTGGGATTGTCTTTATATTTAATCTCAATATCGCCGCCGGTCTGGTGCCTCTCCAGTACACCCGCGATAGCGTCGGGACATGAGAGGATAGCATGGCCCCGATCCCAGGAGATAGAGGGACATCTAATACCCTTCAGATGCTTGATAATCGATTCCGCCTCAACACCAGACCTCAATGCCAGTGAAATCAGCCGGGTGATAGCCTCGAGCTGAGCTGAGGCACAACCGCCCGCTTTTCCCAGGGCGCAGAACAGCTCACACAGCACCCCGTCCTCATCGAAATTGACTGTAATATAGAGGTTTCCGCATCCCGTTGCTACCTTCTCGGTAATCCCCCTGGTAACGATCGGCCGCACTCTGGGAGCCCGTCTAGTCTCCGGCTCTTCAACAGCCAGCAGTTCATCATGGTTGATGCTAAGGACCTGGCTATCGCGGCTCCTGTCCCGGTATATAGTTATGCCCTTACAGCCCAGTTCATAGGCCAGCCGGTAGACCTCGGCCACGTCCTCCACCGTCGCGTCATTAGGGAAATTGACCGTCTTGGATACGGCGTTATCGGTGTACTTCTGGAATGCCGCCTGCATCCTTACGTGCCACTCCGGTGTTATCTCATGTGAGGTAACGAACAGGCTTTTCACGTGTTCGGGAATGCCCTCGATGTCCTTGGTGCTTCCTTTCCTGGCTACTTCCTGCATCAACTCTTCGGAATAGAATCCCTCTCTCTTTGCCGCCTCCTCGAACAGGGGGTGTACCTCTGCCAGTTTTGTACCCTCCAGTATAGTGCGCGTATAGCTGAGGGCGAACAGCGGCTCGATGCCGCTGGAGCAGCCGGCGATTATACTCAGCGTTCCTGTTGGGGCGATGGTCGTTCTGGTGGCATTCCTTACCGCTGGGCTATCTGTCCTGTTATAAATGCTGTCCTCAAAGGCAGGCAACACGCCTCTCTCCCTAGCTATTTCCTCTGATGTTCTGGTTGATTTGTCGCTGATGAATTTCATTATCTCCTCGCCGGTCTCCAGTGCCTTATCGGAGTTGTACGGTATTCCCAGCTTGATCAGGAGGTCCGCGAAGCCCATCACGCCGAGGCCGATCTTTCTGGTGGCCTTGGTCATATCATGTATCTGAGGTAAGGGGAACCTGTTAACATCGATAACGTTATCCAGGAACCTGGTAGTGAGTTGTACCACACTGGCGAGCTTGACATAATCGATGACGGCCTCCCCGTTGCTGTTGGAGACCATCTGCGACAGGTTGATCGATCCCAGGTTGCACGACTCATAGGGCAGCAGGGGCTGCTCGCCGCACGGGTTCGTGCTTTCAACGCTTCCCAGACTTGGCGTCGGGTTGTCCTTGTTTACGCGGTCGAGGAACACGATGCCGGGATCGCCGTTCCTCCAGGCATTCTCCACCATGAGGTTGAAAACCTCTCTCGCATTCAGCCTGCCAACAGCCTTTTTGGTGCTTGGGTCGATCAGGTCGTAATCCTCGCCGCTCTCCACAGCTTTCATAAAACTCTCGGTCACAGCTACGGAGATATTGAAGTTGGTGAGGGAAGTATAGTCATCTTTGGAGGTAATGAAACTCTTGATATCGGGATGGTCGACGTTGAGAATTGCCATATTGGCCCCGCGCCGCTTACCTCCCTGCTTGATCACATCAGTAGCAGCGTCGAAAGCCCTCATAAAGGAGACTGGGCCACTGGCCACCCCACCCGTGGAACCCACAGTCGCGCCTTCGGGGCGCAGCCGGGAGAACGAGAAACCGGTGCCTCCGCCGCTCTTGTGTATCAGCGCGGTATGCTTAACGGAATCGAAGATCGACTCCATGGAGTCGTCGATTGGTAGCACGAAGCAGGCGGAGAGCTGGCCCAGCTCGCGTCCGGCATTCATCAGCGTCGGCGAATTAGGTAGGAACTCGAGGTTCACCATCATCCGGAAGAACTCTTCCTCCCTGGCCTCGACATCGGCCTCGGGATCGTAGAGCGTATCGGCCGCTGCGACATGCTGAGCCACACGCCGGAACATATCCTCAGCGGTCTCGATCACCTGCCCCTTTTTATCTTTAACTAGGTATCTTCTCTCGAGGACCGCCCTGGCGTTGGGCGATATATCAGCCCTTATCCTCTCCTTTTTTCTGCCCCGGGCCCTGGTTCGGGTAGTCACTGTCGGGGCTGGCTCCTCTTTCTCCACGATTGGAAGGTACACTTCGGGCCCCCTCTCTGCAAGTATGTCTTTCGCTATGGATCTGATCTCCGTCTCGGGAACGGGCCTTATTATTTCGGGGGCAAGATGCTCCATCCCGGGCAAGGTAGGGACTCGGTCCAGACGCTCGATAACCTGATCGGCCAGCCCCTCGATCATATCCCTGTCCGAGATGCCCATGGACTCGGCAGATGCGAAGATAGCACGGGCAACCCTGTTGCGCAGTGTGCGCTCCGCTTTGCGGTTCTTTCCATTGTTGCTGTTACTCATGTATGTCACCAAGTACCCGTAGTACTGCTCTGAAGATAGCTAAAAGCGTTTAGAAGAGGTATCTTTTCGCCTTCTCCCCGGGCTGCTGAATTCCTCATCGGTGATAAGTGGAAGCTGGCTGGCCAGGGGTTTGCCTTCGATGAGCGTGTCCACCTCTCGCTTGAGGCTGGTTATGTCGGCGAAATCGCGGTAGACGCTGGCGAAGCGAATATACGCGATATGGTCGAGCTCCTTCAGCTTGTCCATCACCGCCTCTCCGACCGCTGTACTCGGTATCTCCACCCGGCCCAGCCCGAGCAATCCGCTCTCGATTTCGTCCACCAGCTTCTCGATTGTTCCGGTGGGGAGTGGGCGCTTCTCGCAGGCCTTGTGGATGCCTGTAGCTACCTTGTTGCGATCGAATGACTCGCGGCGGCGGTCTTTCTTGATGATGACCATGTTGCCGGTATGGATCCTCTCGTAGGTGGTGAATCGGAATCCGCAGGAGAGACACTGCCGGCGGCGTCGGACGGTATCCTCCACGTCGCGGGAGTCGGTCACCTTAGAGTCTTCATGGTTACAGTGTGGACACTTCATACTGGCAACCCAGCAATCAATATATTGTGTCGGGGAGCATACGTTAACACAATATATAGATGTTGTCAATAGGAAAAAGGGCAATTATCTTATGGTCTTTTCAATTCCAGCGCGTAATATGGTTTCGGGGGCTGATACGCCTGAACTCCCATTGTATATTGGGGACCGAAGGTCAGAAAGCTAGGTATAGTATTCCGAGGAGTATCGACTTAGTCATGGTGTTCGTGATGCAGTTTAAATCTTAATTAATAGTTACGGGCGCTCTTCTTCAGAGCCGGGGCTTTCCTGGGTACCCTAATCGTCCGGCGTTGCGTCCTCATCCGGCACCCCATGTTAATCCCGGGCTGTTTCCTCTTCGGGGGAATCTTGCTCGTCAAGGGGCTTCGGCTCTTCCATTGTCTCACGTTCTCCAGTGAATTCCCGTTCATCCGAGGGCGTTTCCTCCGCTGTAAGCACGTGCTCGTCTGAATGTAATTCCTCATCCAGGGGTTTGTGCTCGTCAGCGGGTTCCTGTGCGCCGTAAGTGGTTTCCTCCTCGGGGCTTTCCTGCGCTTCTGCGGGTCTTTCCTCTTCCACGGAACGGCTTTCTTCAGAGATTTCCTGTAATCCAGCTTTGGCTATCTCCGCCGACTGCGCGATGTTTCTGTGCAGATCCTTAAGGCTCTGCTCGGATTCGGCGGCTATTCTATCCGACTCAGCTTTGGCCCACTCTGAGACTCCGGCCATTATCGAGGCCACCCTGTCATCTACCTTTTGTGTTATTTCCTCCATATCACGCTCTTCCTCTTTCTCTGCAGCTACTTCCTCTATATCATGCTCTTCCTCTGTAGATACTTCCTTAGTCTCTACTTCCTCGATCTCCTCGGCCACCGCTTCCTCGGTCTCCACAGCCTCTGCGGTAGCACGCGAATCATCGGGTATTGTGTCCCAGACCTCTGGCTCCTTGGTCTCAAGGACCTCTGCGGTAGCACGCGATTCAACAGGCTCTGTGTCCCTGACCTCGGGTTCCTGGATCTGTTCCTCAGGCACCACGTCTGGGCGCTCTGCCTCATCTGCTCGCTTGGTCTCAGGGACCTTGGTTCTGTCGTATTGCGGTAATTCGAATTTTGTTCGCTTCTCCGGCTTGTCTTTTTTCCACGGCATCTTCATGGCACTCACCATCACTTTATTGTAGTATCGATGCTCCAACAATATTAAGCAATATTAGACGCTTGTCAACACCTGATGTCAATGGGATCACAAATTATGTTTGCTCTGCCCGCTTACTCTCCCATAACCATGTTCAGGGTCGATGCAGTTCACCGGCCTCTGAATCAGTCGGACACTATGATATAGCTGATATCCAAACTGTTGCCTTAGCTTTTTATTCCCTGTCTTTACTGCCCGTATCTCTACGATCTTTTATTATCATTATTGTTAATACGATCAAGCTTGCTACCCCAATGGGAGTCCCTATGCCAACCAAAGCCCACATATAAGCGTCCACGCTAGTGTCTCTTTTCTAAAACTTACAGCTTGATCCTGCTCTATACACTTTGACTAATAGCTTGGACCTTAGCTGCAGGCTAGGATATGACCAGTATAATACCACTTGTTGCCCCGATTATAGCGAGGAGCACTGCTATTATTATGGCAATCTTGTACCTCGTCGGCATGCCTGGTTCCTTTCGTGACACAACCTTATTACCAATACCCGCCACGCTGAGTGGCGTAAAGACCTTGCAGTCGCGTTCCTTGAGTACTTCGTCGAAGATCTGCGGCTGTTCATGGATGAAGTCTTCAACAGCCTTGCCGCATACAACCCAGGTGAAAGACTCGGGATCTCGGCCCTTCAGTAGGTCGCGCTCGCCATCGGGCAGAGTCTCTCCGTTGATGGCGAACAGGTGATGGCAGTCAATGCATTTCATGGTATCACGCCTATAGCGTTGTGCTGATATCTACGTCTGTGCTAGATTGTGCCAGCAGTATACTGCAATGTCAATTCTAAGTATCGTCAGCTTTGTAGTAACTGAAATAAAGTGAACTATAGCCTCATCTTATGAAGGCTGCGTTACCTGAGTGCCGAGGAGTTAATCCCGCCGGCGTATCGGTATCCACCTAAAGAGGCGTCCCAATTCGCCGTTTTCCCAGGCGACCAACAGTTCGCCTGCTATGAACAGCGAGCTATAGGTGGCGAAGAATACTCCTATGGTCAGCGCAAGGACGAAGGTGTAGATCGTCGATCCGCCGAAGAACAGCAGTGCCAGGAGGACAAGCAGCGTGGTCAGGCTGGTATTGAGCGACCTGGTCAGCGTCTCTGTGATGCTCATGTTTACTACTGTCTCGAACGGGGCGTTGATGTGTCGGCCTCTGTTCTCACGGATGCGGTCGAACACCACGATTATGTTGTTCACTCCGTAGCCGATAACTGTCAGGATTGCGATTATAAAGAAGGAGTTGACCTCCAGCTGGAAGAGCGAGAAAACGGTTAAGACAATCAGGGCGTCATGTACAAGTGCTAGGATGGCACATACACCGAACCGGAAGGAACCTCTCAGCTTGCGGAACGACCAGGCTATATAGGCGAGAATGCCCAGGGCAGCGACCAGTACTGCATATCCCGTGTACCGAATACGCTCGGATGCTACAGCCTCGGATACCTTGTCGTAGTCAAGGAAGTCCACGGGACCGAATGTGCTGATCAGCCCCTCCTCTATCCGTTTCTGTTCGGTAATGCTGACGTCACCACTGGAATCGTCTTGCTCCTCACGCTCGCCAACGCGGACCAGGAAAGAGTCAAGTTCAGAGCTTGTGAAAGTAACGTTTCCGTACCCCAGATCATTAAGTGTATCCTCTAGTTCAGTATCCGAGACCTCTCTTTCGAAAATGAGGGCAAGTTTCCCATTCACCTCATCATCAGCACTGAATTGCGCAGTCCTGAGCTGTGGATCGAGATCGGACCGCAGCTCTTCAACAAGCTGCTCGCTATCCCCTGTCTGGTTCGCAGAGCCTTGGAGCACGAAGGCGTTTTTGGGGCTGTGCTGGATTACAGCCTCGCCGTAGCCGATATCGGCAAATCTGTCTCTGAGGTCTTCCTGTGCGACCGGGTCTTCGAAGATAAGAGTCATGGTAACGCCTGCTTTGAAATCGAGGCCCAAATTCAGCCCGGACACGATCAGGGAGATGATGCCGACTAGGATCACCAGTGCCGATCCCAGGAAAAACCATCTCCTCTTGCCTACAATGTCAAACAACTGTACTACTCCTCAACCTCCGGTGTATGTTCCGGCCTCTGAGCCCCGAAAAGCCAGAGACGAGTTGCAAGGCCCGTGCCCACGAATAGGCGGAGGAAAGTCCTGGTAACGAAGATAGCGGTGAACATGCTCAGCGCCACGCCGATGGCCAGAGTCAGCGCGAAGCCCATTACTCTGGGCTCGGCGAAGTTACTGCCCATCCAGTAGAGAATGCCGCAGATGATGAGTGTGGTTATGTTGCTGTCTCTGATGGCGTTCCAGGCGCGGTTGAAACCCGCTTCGATGGCCCCGCCCAGGGTTCTCCCTGCCCTCAGCTCTTCCTTCAAGCGCTCGAATATGAGTACATTGGCATCAACAGCCATACCGATGGAAAGAATGAAAGCCGCGATTCCGGCGAGGGTGAGTGTGACTGGCACCAGCTTAAAGGCAGCCAGTATCAGAGTGCCGTAGATGAGCAGAGCACCACCGGCTAGTAGACCCGGCACCCGATAGAAAAGCGCCATGAATAGCAGGACCAGGAATAGGCCCACCGCGCCGGCGATCAGACTCTTTCTCAGAGAGTCAGCGCCCAGTGTAGGATCTACCTCATCCTGTACCGCAGGTCCGGAGACGAAAGTGTCATCCTGCCAGTGACCCAGTGGAACCGGCAGAGCGCCTGCATTGAGCAGGATGGCCAGGTCACGGGCGTCCTCATAAAGAATATTTTCGATAACTCCGCTGCCTCCCTCGATTACGCTTCTGACCGTCGGGCTGGAGACGTATTCATTATCGAGGAAGATGCCTAGTGGCTGCCCGACTAGACGCCCCGTTATCTGGGCAAAAAGATCCGCTCCCTCACTGTTGAACTCGAATGCGACACTGGGCTCATTGGTGGTAGGGTCTAAGATTACTTGGGCGTTTCTTTGAAGATATTTTCCGGTCAGTTGTACCTCTTCATTCCTGCTATCGTAGCCTGTAGCTGGAATCCACTCAATTTCACCTTCTTGCGTTAGGATCTCGAGATCGGGCTGATAGCCCTGAGACGTAAACTCCTGGACCAATTGCCAGCTTTCGGGTGTCAACTCTCGGTAATCAAGCACCGCTGTCTGACCAACGAGGTCCACCGCCGCCTGCATGTCCCTGATACCGGGCAACTGGATAGCGATACGTTCCCCTCCCTGTTTCTGAATGACCGGCTCGGAAACACCGAAGGCATCTATTCTCCTGCTGATAATGTCTATAACGCCGTCAAGCGCCTGGTCTTTTGTCTCGTTGCCGATCTCAGAAAAGTCGGCTTCGTAGACGAGATGGATTCCACCGCTTAGATCCAGGCCGAGCCGCATCCCCAGCGTGTTGTTGCCGGGCGCGCTTTCACCGATGCTGGGCGCAGTCCGGACGAACACCTCACCCAGTGCGAGGCCGAGCAGGACTACGATTATCCCGAGCCTGATAAGGTTCCCGCGGTTCACTTATATCTCTCCAATTGCTTATGCACGAAGTCCAGCGCCTCCTCGGCGGTGTTGATCTGCCCGGCGGCCTGTGCCTCCCGCACGGCCTCCAGTAGCTCACCTATCTGTGGCCCCGGTGTGAGGCCTAGTTTTTCTATAAGGACGTGGCCGTCTATTAGCCTGGGAGGTACCATCGTAGATTCTTCCTCGAAATGTTTGGACAGCATATACCGCATGGTCTCCGTGTGTTTACGCCATTCGTCTGGATCGAGAGTAGGTCCCCTCGCTGCCAGGTGGTCTGCGAGGCCCAGGAACAGGGTATCTATACCTACATCAGCGGTATCCCGAAAATATCTGTAAATAGCGCGCTGTGTGGGCATGTCTTCGCCAACAAGATATCCGGGGCGCATGTGGTGTTCGGTCATCAATTGTACCATCTTTATCTCACGGTTGCTCAGCCTTAGCCGCCCCATGAGGTCTGTTGCTATTGCCGCTCCCTCGTGGGGATGCCCCAGAAAGCGCATCCGCCCATCCTGCTCCATTGTTTTAGTCCCGGGCTTGCCTACATCGTGGAGCAATGCCGCCAGCTTAAGGACGGCTCCTCTGGTCCGTCCCCCTGCGATCTCCTGGGTGAAGTGCTGTACTAGCTCCGGTGTCCAGGGAACCGAAGTTAGAAGATCATCCTGGTCACTGTCCTCCCTCTGTCGCAGCAGGCGTTCGACCTCGGCAACGGTCTCCATGGAGTGGTCGAAGACGTTCCAGAAATGCTCCTTCGGCTGGGCAACGTCTTTGGTACTGCTTAGTTCGGGCATTAACGGGTCAAGTAGCCCCAGGAGGTCCATGGAACGTAGAGACTGATATGTTCTGGGGCTTTCGAGGATATGGCTCAGATCTATCAGCAGCCGCTCTGCGGCCACTGTGGTTATGAGCCTACAGTCACGTCGAATGAGAGCTTCAGTACCGGTCTCTATGGTGAAACCGTGGGTTGCTGCGAAGCGAATGGCCCGGAGAAGACGCGCCGGGTCTTCCCAAAAACAGGAATCGCCTATTGCACGGATTATTCCGTCGTTTAGATCCCGCTGCCCATCGCAGGGATCGACCATATTCTCCTCGATATTTTTGCCTTCCAGGTTCTGCAGCTTTATAGCAATGGCATTGACGGTGAAATCACGATTACCGAGGTCTTCCTCAATACTGCCGCGCATTGAGGCGAAGTCAAGATACCAGATGCCTGTATCCAGTCGCACGACCACCCTGAAGACCTGGTTTATATCGTCCAGCGGCACCAATTTAGCCTGGAGTGCCCCGGATATGTAGGAAGCAATCGGTAAGGCATCGCCGGATACAACGATATCGATGTCACTGTTCAGCCTTCCTAGCAGCCCATCGCGGATAAAACCACCGACAACGTAGCAATCGACGCTGCGGCCTGTGAGGATCTCCCTCAGCCTGGCTAGGAGTGGAGATGCCTCCTCTGGGGTATAAATCTGCAGCCTCTCTTCAACGAGATTTGTCATTCAGGATTTCTTTTCGTCTAGAGTGAAGGTCAGGTGAGATAATAAGTACAGCCTGATCCGGGTATATCATCTTGGTCCTATATCTCTCCTGATTTGTCTTCGTCCTCTGGCGCGATTTTATAGAGATTTTCCATGCTGTCCAGGTGGTCGATGTATACCACGCCATTGATATGGTCTATTTCGTGCTGTAGCGCCTGTGACAGGAGCCCCTCTGCTTTAAGTCGAAACTCCTTGCCGTTACGATCGCGCCCTTTAACCGTTACCGATTCCCAGCGCTTGATCGACCCTCTATATCCTGGGAGACTGAGGCAGCCCTCTGAAACCTCGCTTTCGCCCGATCCTTTTACCAGCTCAGGGTTAATAATCACGATCGGGTCCTCTTCCGGCATCTCGACAACAATAACCTGCAGCGGTATTCCTACGTGAGGCGCTGCCAGTCCTGCCGCTCCCCCGATATCGTGCATAGTTTCTATCATATCGTCGATAAGCTTCTGGATAGAACTGTCGATTCTTCGCACCCGCTTCGCCTTCTGGTGAAGCACGGGGTCATCCATCATAACGAGGCGTAGTACGGTCATTGCTGTTACAATCGAACTCGTTACCACATGACTGGTTCTGGGCAATCGGAGAAATTATAGTCTAACCTTAGGGGCGTTGTAAAGCTTACAACAGATTTACCGGGTCGATATCGATTGACCAACCCTGAGGGAGATTTAGCTGGGATAACAGGCGAAGCGGGTCCCGGCTGCGGACTACTATCTGCCACCTGAATCGGCCACGAATGCGCTGGGTGAACGCCGGCGTAGGGCCGAATAAAGCGATATCCGGCAGTCCAGAGAAATTCTTACCCTGTTCAAGGAGATCGTATACCCTTTCTGCTTCTTTCCTGCAGATCATGGCATTTGTGTGGGTGTATACCAGGCGGGCCAGCCTGCTGAATGGTGGGTCCCCCTGCTCGTAGCGAAAAGCTATTTCCTCCTTATAGAAGGAAGAATAATCATGCTTCGATGTAGCGGCGATAGCGTAGTGTTCCGGTGTATAGCTCTGAATAATGACTTTACCCCTGTACTTCCTCCGCCCTGCCCTGCCCGCTACCTGCGCCAGGATCTGAAAGGTGCGTTCACTCGCTCGAAAGTCCGGAAGATACAGCCCGATATCTGCATTAATAACTCCTACCAGAGATACGAGGGGCATGTCGAGGCCTTTGGCGATCATCTGAGTGCCGATGAGAATATCGGCCTCGTGGGCCAGAAAACGGTCCATTATACGCTCATGTGAATGCTTGCCCCTTGTGACATCCCGATCCCAGCGCAGCGTTCGTGCTCTCGGGAACATCTTGACTACCTCCTCTTCGACTCGCTGGGTTCCAATGCCCAGGAATTTTATGCGCCGGCTCTGACAGGAGGGACATATTACGGGAACATCGGACCTATAGTTGCAATGGTGACAGACCAAGCCTTCCTCGGCAGTATGGTAGGTTAATGACGTGTCACAGCGCCGGCAACGCAATACGAGGCCACAGTTGCGGCACTGAACAAATGTTGCCGTCCCCCTGCGATTCAGAAACAGAATTACCTGTTCATGTGCTGCTAGTGTCTCGGTGATGTATTCGGCAAGTTTACGGCTGAATATGCTGCGGTTCCCTTCCTTCAATTCTCGGCGCAAGTCTACGATCTCGACCTCGGGAAGCTGAGATGCACCTCCGTTCGAAACACGTTCAGGTAGTCGGAGTAGACGGAATTCGCCTTTCTGGGCCTTATAATAGCTGGTTACATCAGGGGTGGCACTTCCCAGGATCACAACTGCACCGGTGAGCTCTGAGAGCTTGATAGCGACATCGCGGGCGTGATAACGGGGCTGCTGCTCCTGCTGCTTGTAGGTCCATTCATGCTCCTCATCTAATACAATCAGCCCGAGGTTCGGCTGAGGGGCAAAGAGAGCCCCCCTTGACCCGATCACTACATCGTAGGCACCCTCCCGTATTCGATGCCACACGTCGTACTGTTCACCCATTGATAGCCTGCTGTGAATTATGGCTACCCTGTTGGGGAATCTCGCCGCAAAGCGGTCTATAGTCTGCGGTGTGAGGGCGATCTCGGGAACCAGGACTATGGCCCGGTTGCCTGTTAATATTGCTTGGTCGAGCGCCCTCAGATAGATCTCGGTTTTGCCGCTACCGGTCACACCGTGCAACATAAAGACAATGGGGGACATGGGATGAAGCGACTCGGCCACGGCGGACTGCTCCATTTCAGCCCTGATCTGAGCCCAGGCCTCCTCCTGTGCGGGAGTCAGTACAGGCGGGACAGATGATTTGAAAGAACGGTGTGCCAGCGGGTCTCGTTGCACCCTGATTTCTTCAGCGGAGATCAAGCCCTTGCGCAATACGGTTTGCACAGTACTCGACGTCAACCCTGATTTCTTTCGGATTTCGGACAGCGGTATTGGGCCTGGTACATGCATCAGGAGTCGCAACAGCTCTGCCTGCCTCGTCGCCCCCTTTGTTTCCAGGGATCGGGCGATCTCACCAGCATCGGTAACGGCTACCGTGAGGCGCAGGCACTTTTCTATTCGGGGTTTTACCTTTACCCTCTCCAGTTCTGTAGATTTAACCGCCAGCCCCTTGCGCACAAGCTGCTCGATCACTGCTTCTATTCTGGCGATCCCTGCCTTCTTAAGCTCTTTGACACTGGCCTTCCCCTTTTTCTCCAGCAGGGTGATCAAATTCTGTTGGGAGGCTGTCAGGGAAGAGATTGCATGTTCTGAAGAGGCTGAAGTGAGTTCAACGTAGGTGACAACTCTACGCTCGAATCCGGGGGGAAGCATTAGGGCCGCTGCCTCGAAATAGGAGGAAAGGTAGTATTCCGCTATCCAGCGGCAGAGCTCAACTTGATGGGAGAGGAGAATGGGCTGTGGTTCGATTACTCCAGCTATCTCCCTGGTTTCCTCAACCGAGGGATTGTCACTCACGGCAAGGACAATGCCCTGAACGAGCCGTGGACCGAAAGGTACCCATACAGCGTTCCCCACGTTGAGGGGAGTATTGGGTGGTATAGTATAGCTGAAAGTTCTTTGTTGTGTCAGGGGGTAGTGGACGGCGACCTCAGCGTATTTCATCCTTTGCTCTTGATTTTACCTTAGCCCTCGCCATCTTGCTGCTGAGTTCGCGCAGGTAATAGAGCTTCGCTCGGCGGACCTTTCCCCGTCGCATAACCTCCACATTCTCCAGACGGGGCGAATGCAGTGGAAAGGTTCGCTCAACTCCCACTCCCTGGAATATTTTTCTAAGCGTGAAGCTGGCTCCAGCTCCACTTCGGCGCACTCGAATCACGACACCTTCGAAGGTTTGGCTACGCTCTCGATCACCTTCGATGATCTTCAGTTTAACCCTGAGCGTATCGCCCGGGCCGAATGCCGGTATATCATCATTCGTCTTTGTTTCCATTACTGTTCCGATGTCCATTGTTAATCTCCTCAAATAGCCTCAGCTTGCGACCATTCTAAACAGGCTGCCAGCGAAATCATTATCCTTTCTCTGTTATTAGCTCTGAAATCATTTCCCTCTCCTCCGATGAGAGGTTGGCTTTCTCCAATAGATCGGGACGGCGTTTTAACGTGCGCATAATCGACTGTTCTCTCCGCCACTTGGCGATCCGAGCGTGATTGCCCGACAGCAATACTTCGGGCACTTCCAATCCGCGATATGCCTGCGGACGAGTGTACTGTGAATATTCTAACAGACCACTGGCGTGTGAGTCATCTGCTGCCGAGTCTTCTGAGCCCAGAACACCGGGTAGTAGCCTCACCGCAGCATCTACAATCACCATTGCCGCAATCTCACCACCGGTAAGTATATAATCCCCGATACTGATTTCATCCGTGACCAGGTGCTCTCTAACTCGCTCATCTATCCCTTCATAGTGCCCGCAGATGAGGATAAACCGCTCCAGAGCCGCCAACTCCGCGGCGATTCGCTGGTTGAATACCCTCCCCTGGGGGGTAAGCAGGATAACCGGCAGGTAAAGGGAACCGCTATCCTCCTTAATTGCCTCCACCGCTTCAAACAGCGGTTCCGGTTTCATTACCATGCCGGTCCCGCCACCGAAGGGGTAGTCGTCGACTACCTTATGTTTGCCCTGTCCCCAGTCGCGTAAATTATGTATCTTAATGTCTATCAGGTCTCGGTCGATCGCCCGTTTAACGATGCTGTCCGCGAAAGGCCCGCTGAACATATTGGGGAAAAGGGTTAGTATATCGATATGCATGCCAACCATCCCTGCTCACTCCACCACCGGAGTTTCCTCAATCTTCCCCTATTCGCTCGCCTCCCCCTTTATAACCTCGACAGCATGGGGTAAGGCCGGCAGTATGGCAAGCAGGCATTCTTTCACGCCATTGGGTTTGCCGGGTAAATTCACTATAAGTGTTCTGTCACGAACGCCGCATACTTCCCTGCTCAGCATTGCATGAGCCGTTCTCTTAAGGTTTCTTGCTCTCATCGTCTCAGAGAATCCGGGAACGGTCCTGCTCACAACCTCGATTGTGGCTTCCGGAGTTACGTCACGTTCGGCAAGACCTGTGCCTCCAGTAGTGATAATTATATCTATACCGCCTTTATCAGCCCACTCAGTCAGTTTCCGAATTATATTGTCTTTTTCATCGGGTACGATAGCGTACTCTATTACTCGACCGTCGAATCGGGACATCACCTTGCGGATGACGTCGCCGCTCTTATCTTCTTGCTCCCCTCGTGAACACCGATCGCTGATGGTGAGTATGCCCACAGTAATCATGTCCCTCATCCCCCACACATGTTTTATCTATACTAACACACATATTCCTTGATGCAAAGAGCACATCCAAGAATATCTCGTACCTGTTAAGCGGTACTTATTATGACAGGCTTCTGCCTATGATAGCCTGCGTAGACCTATAATCGCAAGTAGTGGGAAGTGCCGGTTTCCTTGCTTAAATCGCAGGGAAGTATTGACAACAGAACGGCGATGTGCTAAAAAGTGGTGCAAAGTGGTATATAGTGGGATTTAGTGGATGTTTCTCGGTGAATATGAGCTGAGAATTGACCATAAGGGCAGGATGGCTATCCCATCGAAATTCAGGGATGCATTTCGCGCCGGGCTGGTGCTTTCCCGAGGATTCGATAGATGTCTCAACATCTACACAATGGCGGAGTGGGGGAAAATGGCGGAGGAGCTTGTCTCTCTCCCAGTCACACAGCTCAATCCGCGGAGGATCGCCCGGTTTACTTTCTCAGGGGCCTATGACTTTGCACCTGACAGGCAGGGCCGCATAATACTACCGATAACCCTGCGCGAATATGCTGGCATCAGCGACGAGATAGTAATGGTCGGGTCGTACACGCATCTACAAATCTGGGCAAGGGCTCTTTGGGCCGAGGAGAAGAAATTCATGGCTGAGAACGCCGCTGAAATCGCTGAGGCAGTAGAATTATGACGATAACAGCTTTAGCCTTGACTAACTCACTCAGCCATGAGCCTGTCATGCTGGAAGAATGCCTGAGCGCGCTCCAGGTACAGCTCGGCGGGAGATACGTGGACTGCACGGTCGGCGGTGGGGGGCATGCCCTGGCTATCCTTGAGGAAAGCTCCCCCGGGGGGCAGCTGCTGGGACTGGATGCTGATCGCAACGCGATCAAGGTGGCCGAGGCGAGGCTTAAGGCTCATAAGAAAGATGTCATCTTAGTAAACGAGAATTTCAAGTACCTGGAAAATATCTGCACCAGGTATGGTTATAGTCCTGTTAACGGTGTTCTTTTTGATCTCGGCATGTCCTCTCTTCAGCTTGAGGAAGCGGGTCGTGGTTTCAGCTTTCGACAGGATTCACCTCTGGACATGAGGTTCGGAGACAAACAGGTTCTCACTGCAGCTGACATCGTAAACACTTATGCTGAATCGGAGCTGGCTCAGGTTTTATACAAGTATGGCGAGGAGCGGCGTAGCCGGCAGATAACCAGACGTGTTATAGAAAAACGCCCACTAAAGACGACGCTGGAACTGGCACAGGTAGTCGCTGAAGCTGTCGGCGGGGTACACGGCAGGATTCACCCGGCAACAAAGACTTTCCAGGCCCTCCGCATTGCAGTCAACCAGGAACTCGAGAACCTGGAGCTTGCACTGGAACGGGCGCTGAATATCCTGGGCAGCGGGGGCCGGATTGTGGTGATCAGCTATCATTCGCTGGAGGATCGCCTGGTTAAGGATTTCCTTCGTCGCGAGGCAAAGTGGTGCATTTGCCCCCCTGGAATGCCTGCTTGTATCTGCGAGCATACCCCTCGGCTGAGGTCAGGAAGCTCTAAGGCGATCAAACCCTCCCCTGCAGAGGTGCAGGCCAATCCTAGGAGTCGTAGTGCGAGAATGAGAGTGGGCGAACGTATTTAAGCTTTGGCACGAGAGTGTAACTATGATAAGTGAGACGGTGTTGAAAGGTGTGGCTGAGGCGGCTAATGCCGGCATTGATGGGATCACCCGGATAAAGGTTGTTGGCGTCGGTGGGGGTGGTTCTAATGCTGTCAATCGCATGATCGATGAGGATATACCCGGGATCGACTTCGTGGCTGTGAACACTGATGCCCAGGCGTTGGTGCGATCAAAGGCCGAGACTCGCCTTCGTATTGGCGACAGGCTTACCAAGGGGCTGGGAGCAGGTGGTGACCATACCATTGGTCTGCTGGCGGCTGAAGAAAGCCGCGACGATATTGTGAAAGCTGTTGATGGGGCCGATATGGTATTCGTAACAGCTGGTATGGGCGGTGGCACCGGCACTGGTGCAGCGCCGGTGGTTGCTGAGATAGCCAAGGAATCAGGTGCCCTTGCAATCGCTGTTGTAACCAGGCCCTTTAACTTTGAAGGTATTCATCGCGATAAGGTGGCATCAGAGGGCATCATACGGATGGAGGAGCGGGCGGACAGTATAATTGTCCTCCCTAATGAGCGCCTACTGAGTATGTGTGACACTAATATTTCGATCGAAGCAGCATTTAAGATGGTTGATGACGTTCTGTTTCAGAGTGTTAACGGGATATCAGAGGTTATCGCTTCCACGGGTAACATAAACCTCGATTTCAACGATGTGAAAGCGACAATGTATGAGGCAGGTCATACTTGGATCTCAATAGGCTATGGCAGTGGTGCTAACCGGGCTGTTGATGCAGCTAGGGCTGCTACCGTGAGCCCCCTATTCGATCTGACCATAGACCGGGCGACGAGAATCCTTTTCAACATCACTTATAGTGACATGACGTTAAACGAGGTTAATGAGGCGGCCAATGTAATCAGGGAACTGGCTGATCCCAGCGCCCAGGTCATCTTCGGGCTGGCGACAGATGCCAGGATGGGCTCGGATGTGAAGCTGACATTGATCGCTGCGGGTTTTCATGAGGCTGAAGTTGACTCCGAGGAGCAGAGCCCGGCCATGCTGGAGGAGGACTTGGCTCTATTAGCGCCGGAAGACAAACAAAGGTCGATTATACGCTGGATACGATAGAAGTCGAGTCTATATAATATTCCTGGTTTCCAGGAATAGCGTTAGGCCGCAGTAACTTATGTTACTGCGGCCTTCCTGTGCCTAGTATGAACTAGACAAAGTCACAATGCATCAGGTCGTCGTAGCTCTCACGGCGACGAATAACACGAGCCTTGCCGTCGTTCACCAGAACAACCGCCGGTCTCAGCGAAGCATTGTAGTTGGAGGCCAAGGGAAGACAGTATGCACCGCATACCGGCAACGCTATGAGGTCTCCGGCAGCAATGTTTGGAAGCTGCACATCTTTCACCAGGATATCGCCTGATTCGCAGAACTTGCCCGCTATAGTCACCTGTTCCGCAACTGCCTCTCTGACTCTATTGGCAACCAGGGCCTCGTATCTCGAACCATACAACGCTGGCCGAATGTTGTCTGCCATTCCGCCGTCTACTGACACGTATTTACGCACGCCTGGAATGTCTTTGATTGCCCCCGCACGGTAAATCGCTATCGCCGCGCGACCAACAATCGCCCGTCCTGGCTCTACGACCAAACGTGGCTGCTGGATTCCTAATTGCCTGCAGCTTGACTGAATAGAATCGGCAATAGCGCTGGCGTAGTACGTCACATCAGGAGTCGGTGTGTCCCGTGTATACGTGACAGCGAATCCACCCCCAGGGCTGAACTCGCGAAAATCGAAGCCATACCGATCACCGATCTGCGCAGCAAACTGAATAATGATTTTTACCGCCTGCTGGTAGGGCTCGACAGAGAAGATCAGGGATCCCAGGTGTACATGCAGCCCTATGAGGTCGAGATTGGATGCCGACAGCGCCTTGGCGGCCGCCTCTTCGGCGTGTCCTGTAACTATCGAGAGGCCGAACTTGCTGTCGATAACACCTGTCGTTATGTGTTGGTGTGTGTGGGCATCGATGCCAGGTGTCAACCGAAGCATTATCCTCTGCGTTATGCCTGCTTCACGAGCTACCTCGTTAACCTGCGAAAGCTCTTCTATATTATCAACAACGATGCGTCCAACTCCCCAGGATAAAGCCAACTCAATTTCCTCACGGAGCTTATTGTTACCATGGAAGTAGACCTTCTCCGCTGGAAAATCAACGGATCTGGCGATGGCCAACTCGCCGCCGGACACGACGTCAATTCCCAACCCCTCG
>CP070819.1:1927534-1936140 GCA_020344295.1 Dehalococcoidia bacterium
ATTCGGAGAGCAGGAGGAAATTCTGGTAATTTAGATTTGCAGACGGAAGCAGGAATTCCGGCAGTACAAACGGAGGACAGAATGATTAAGAAGGTTGACCATGTATCCATCGCTGTAAACAGTCTTGAAGAGGGGTTGAAGACCTTCGAGAACCTGCTCGGCATCAAGCCCTCGCACACGGAAGAGGTTCCCGATCAGGGAATAAAGGCGGCCATGATAATGGTGGGGGATGTCGAGATCGAGCTTATAGAGCCAACGAATCCCGAGAGCGGTGTAGCCAAGTTTCTGGAAAAGAAAGGCGAAGGCATCCATCACATATGTTTCGAGGTGGATGACGTTGATAAGGAACTGGAGTCACTGGCCACGAAGGGCGTTGAGCTAATAGACAAACAGGGCCGAAAAGGACTAGCGGGAAAGATCGGATTTCTCCATCCCCGCTCGACCAAAGGTGTGCTCATCGAGCTGGCTCAGAAAATCTAGCAAGTGTCGTTAATGCTAAACGGCGTAAAAATACAACAACATAGACAGATCGGCGATTAATAGGAATTACAAGGGGTTAGCTGGTATATATCAACAAATCTAGGAGAGGATCTGTAAGATGGCAGACAAAGAAAGAATCAGGGTCATAGTGGCCAAACCCGGTCTTGATGGCCATGACCGCGGTGCGAAAGTTGTAGCCCGTGCCCTGCGGGATAACGGTATGGAAGTAATATACACGGGACTGCGGCAAACACCGGACATGATCGCCCAGAGTGCACTTCAAGAGGATGCAGATGTCGTCGGTGTGAGTATCCTTTCCGGCGCACACCTTGAGCTATTTCCCGTCATCCTGGAGAAGCTCCGTGAAAAGGGTCTGGGCAATACGGTGGTGCTGGCCGGCGGCATTATCCCTGAGGAAGACCATCCGGCGCTGCGTAAAATGGGAAGAGAGGGCATCTTCGGTCCCGGAACTCCAACCAACGAGATCGCTGAATTCATCAGAAAGGCCGTAGCCGAGAAGAAAGCAAGCTAAGGCGGCTCCTTTGACCAATGGAGTTAAAGGAGATAAGGTATGTCGGGACACTCCAAATGGGCAACGATTAAGCGGCAGAAGGGTGCTGCCGATGCCAGGCGAGGGCAGCTTTTCACCAAACTGGCCAAGGAGATCACTGTTGCCGCCCGGCAGGGAGACAGCGATCCCCAGAACAACGCCCGGCTAAGACTGGCGGTACAGAAGGCCCGTGACAACAACATGCCCTTGGACAACATCGAGCGCGCCATCAAACGCGCCACGGGTTCTTCAGATGCTGCCGCATTGACCGAACTCACACTGGAGGGCTACGGTCCCGGCGGCAGCGCTATCCTACTCCAGGCTTTAACGGACAACCGAAACCGCACACTATCCGAGGTGCGCAATGTTTTCAGCCGCAACAACGTCAATCTGGGAGAAAGCGGCTGCGTAAGCTGGATATTTGAGCCCAAAGGGGTGATCACGGTCGAGGTCAACAACATTGATGCCGAGGAACTGGCACTGCTTGCGATCGATGCCGGCGCTGATGATGTGAAGATCGAAAGCAGTGTTGTGGAAATACAGACGCAACAGCACGACATGGAAGCTGTTAGAAAAACGCTGGAGGAGCAAGGGATTACTATCTCAAGCTCCGAGCTCCTGCAGGTACCGAAGAATATGGTCAAACTGGACGAGAAGTCTGCACTTCAGTCGCTCAAACTTATGGAGAAACTGGAGGAACTCGACGACGTGCAGCATGTGTTCACCAATGCTGATTTCCCCGATGATATTGTGGAGAAGTATCAGGGATGACGAGGCTGTAATGCCAACCCGCGTCTTAGGTATCGACCCGGGCATAGCGCTGATGGGATATGGGCTCGTCGAGGATGGCAAAGACAGATTCACCACCATAGATTACGGTTGTTTATCAACATCGCCCAAGCAGGCTACACCGGAGCGGCTGCTGACTCTTTACAACGGGATTACACACCTTATAGAACACCACCAACCATCTGAGGTCGCTGTGGAGCTATTTATTGCCCGAAATCTCAAGACGGCGCTTGCCGTCGGGCAGGCGCGTGGCGTGGCTATCCTCGCGGCAGCAACCAGGGGGCTTCCCGTCTTCGAATACACACCGCTTGAGGTGAAGCAAAACGTTTCCGGCTACGGCCGTGGGGGCAAGGAGCAAATACAGGAGATGGTCAGGATTCAACTGGGGCTCGACTGCGTCCCCCAGCCCGATGATGCTGCCGATGCCCTGGCAGTGGCTATCTGCCACATCAGCAAGACGCGCGTTTCAGAGCTATTAGCACATAACCAGTGATTTTAATAACCGGAAATAGAGGAATGGAGTATCAGAGGTGATTGCCGGGATTGAAGGAATATTGAGATCAATTGGCGACGATTGGGCTGTCATCGATGTCCATGGTATCAACTTTCGCCTTCAGGCGCCGACTTCAACTTTAAACGTGCTAGGAGCAAAAGGCGCTAAGGTTTATCTCCATACTTATCTTCAGGTAAGAGAGGACAACCTCTCGCTTTATGGCTTCGCCTCAGCCGAGGAGATGAGGATGTTCGAACTCCTCATCAGCGTTTCCGGGGTGGCCTAAGGTGGCTCTGGCATTGCTCTCGGCGTTGAATCCGGAGCGCCTGTCTCTGGCAATTGCAACTGGGAATCAAGAGCTTCTAAGTTCGATATCGGGAGTAGGTAAAAAAACAGCGGCCCGGCTGGTACTTGAGTTGAAAGGCAGGTTCGAGCAGCTGACCGGCGCAATTCCGTATCCCCATGAAGATGTAAAGGCCGCCCTGATCAGCCTGGGCTATTCCGCGGCAGAGGCGATGACCGCCACGGCCTCACTACCCGATTCACCCGACATCAGCTTGGAGGAAAAGATAACGCTCGCCCTGAAGAGCTTTGCCCAGTCAAGCTAGAACCAGGAAGTCCCCACAAACCATCCGAAAGCGGCTACCATAATATACCTGAGTGTTTTCCCGGCGAAGCAAGCGATTAAAAACTTCCATACAGGATATCTCAATACGCCCGCTGTCGCGCCTGCGATATCGAAGATAGGATTAGGCACGAATGACAGAATAAGAATTACTATTGAGCCACTCTTTCTCATCCATTTTTCCAGCTGTTTATAATACTTGTTGTTTTCAAATACAAGCTGCCCGCTGAATCCGGCCGTATAACCGGTAAGCTCACCCAGAGCGGACCCAGCCCCAGCAGCCAGCCCTATGAGGACAGGATTATACCCGGGAACTGTGCTCAGTGTTGCAATAAATACTATGCCCGGCACAGGTAAAATGATTGTGGCGGTCGTTATGAGCGCTATGAGGAATACGCCCAGATATCCGTAAGATTCGAGGTTCGACACCTGATCGCGGAGAACGAAAATAGTGGCAGAGACCGCGATTACGAAGAGAATAGCTACAATCCGAATAAGCATCTTCCGGGACAGTATGAAGTCATTTGCGGTCTTCAAGCGCTCTCTGCTTCCATTGACTGTATCTTCACCGGTAGTTCCAACTGCATCATAAGGAGTATTGTCGGTCTTCATCAGCCGGCTATGCCTTCCTTCACCGCATTATACCATGCCTACTGCCAGCCCGGGTTAAGGGGGGAGACATAGGATCGATAAAGGTGCGAAGATAGTAGGTTAGTGGATACTGCGCTGAAGCCAAGGCCCACTCGTGAAAACGTGCGGGCCTTTTTCTATGGGAGATGATAGGTCAATTAAGGACTCAATCTAATAAAGTAACCTTATGAGATGGCAGATTTAATAGAAGTTAAAAGATAATCGCCGCATCATAATTCAATTTCCTTCAAATCCGGGGCTATGATCAACTCAGGCTCGGTAAGTTCTTGAACCTCCTTTATTGTCCAGCCCGGTGCCACTTCTTTAAGTAAAAGCCCCTTCGGCGTGACCTCGATAACAGCAAGATCAGTTACGACCAAGTCTACGCATTCTTTAGCTGTCAGTGGGTAGGTACATTTCCTCACAATTCTGCACTTCCCATCTTTCGTCATATGCTCCATGGTGATGATCACTCTCTTTGCCCCCACTGCTAAATCCATAGCACCACCAATTGGTCCGCCAATGGGGTCTGCAGTCGTGTTCCAGTTCGCCAAGTCCCCCTTTTCTGATACCTGCAACCCTCCCATAATGCTTATCAAACGGCCGCTTTTAATCATGGCGAAGGAAGTCACGAGATCAAAAACTGACATGCCTGGTGCTTGGGTGAAATACCTTGCACCAGCATCTACATAGTGTTGATCTGCCTTTTCGACCTCGTCAAGCGTTACAAGTGGACCATATCCTAAGACCCCATTCTCCGACTGAAAGACAACGCCCTCAGGGACATAAAGGGCACACAGGTTTGGTATCCCAATCCCCAGGTTTGCGTAGTCACCATCTTGAAGTTCTTTGGCAGCTCTCATGGCTATGGTCTCCCGCTCCAGTCTCTGCTTCATAGTTCTTTTCTACTAAATGTAATATACCTTAAATTGCTACCTGAATAAGAGATAGCGGACGAACTCGTTTTCACTTTGCCTGCGTATAACATCTTTTAATTGCTCAGTGCTACCCAGACCTCCCTGGGGGATCTTCACGATGCGATCAACAAATATTCCTGGCGTTACTACATGCTCGGCATCTATTTCCCCCACCTCTACAATCTCATCTACCTCTGCTATGGTCACATTAGCCGCCATCGCCATCACGGGGTGGTCTTCACGAAATACGCCCCAGTAAGTAAGGTTACCAAGCCGGTCCGCTTTATGAGCCCTGACCAACGCATAGTCCGGCCTTAGTGGCTTTTCCAAGATGTACTCTCTCCCATCAAGAATCCTTTTCTCTTTCCCCTTCTCTAGAATAGTACCCACACCCACTTCAGTGTATATCCCACCTAAACGTGCGGCACCGGCGTACAGCCTTGAAGCCAGTGTTCCATGGCAAGTGAATTCAACCTCCAAACCCTTTTCCACATATTCTTTAACAAATGCCCCTGCACCCAGCTTCTGAAGGCCAACAACAGGCGTTATGATCTTCTTTAACTGTGGCAGTAGGACTGTTAAATTCGTACATTCCTCCTCCGAAAGCATAGGCAATGGTACGATATTGTGTACTATCAGAGTTAGGCCTGTTACCCCTTTCTTTCTAATCGCATTAATCAGGTTCTGAGACAATGAGGTCAAGCCCCAACAACCAGTGGCAATAGAAGCCCCATCTGGGATATCCGCTACTGCATCATCAAAACTGGTAATTATTTTCGCTTTCACGATAAGCGCCACCTCCTAATTAATTCATTGGTTAGATCATACCCCCACCCGCTTAGGAGTTATAATAGAATTTTAACGTTGATTACTGCCTACTAATATGGGGTTGGCCGATATTAGCAGAATACATGAAATATGTAAATCCATCGACCTTGTCAAATGCCACGAGATTATGTGAAGTTACGCCCACGAAGTATTCTATTTTCACGGGATTTTGAGTAATGGAATCATACGAAAAAAACTTCCTTTTTCAGATTCGCCGTAGCACTACTGAATGCTTGACTAAATAACAGTCCGCCCGTCATACTTCACCTTGTAGCTGCGCAGACCATCATTCTTAAGCCCCAGCACCGCACCTTTACCGCTGTCGTGACAATGAACTGCGGGAGTGCTATGCCTGTTGAGGTATTACTGAGGCTGATTTTCTAGTGAGCATTTCGATCAAATCCTGCCAGTGTACCACATTTGCCAAACATGCCGGGGGCTAGGAGCATACTAACAACATGCACTATCTTTACATTATGTAAACTTGCAGGCTGGTATGTGATCCCGGCACTACAAACCGGATGTTAACCAGACGTTCGAAGGCATGAGAGGGGACGTAAGGTAGAATGTTAAAATGAAGGTGTATGCACCCCGGCACTTAAGGCGGATGGCGAGCCTACTCTTTGCTGAGACAGCCTATGGAGGCCACTGAATCGCCCGGTTCCACCCTCATTATGGCGACGCCCTGTGTATCTCTTCCCTGAACGGGTATGCTTTCAACCGTAGTGCGAATAACGATGCCTTTTGCAGATATCAGCATCAGCTCATCGGAAAGTTCAACAACACGCGCTGATATAACCTCGCCCGTCTTATCAACGACTTTGAAGGTACGCACCCCGCCTCCGCCGCGATGCTGGAGGGGATACGCTTTGAATGGTGTGCGCTTGCCGAAGCCTTTGGAACTGACGACAAGAACGAGTCCATCAGGTACCGCGATCTCCATACCGACCACACTGTCCCCTTGGGCAAGGCGAATCCCACGTACCCCACCGCTGGTCCTGGACGCCGTACGCAGCTTGGCAACTGAGAACTTAATCGACTGACCATGTTTGGTTACGAGGAGTACGTGATCATCAGCATTTGCGACCTGGGCACTTACCAGCACGTCCCCCGGCTCCAGATCCATGGCAATCAGTCCGCTTGATCGCACGGATGCGAACTCGGACAGACTTGTCTTCTTGACCTCACCTTTAAGTGTCGCCACTACCATGAATTTATCTTGAACCGATTCGGGGGCAGTGATGACCGCCGTTACTCGTTCCTTGGTATCAATCGATATCAGGTTGACTATAGGAATCCCTTTTGCTGTCCGTGAAGTCTCTCGCGGGATCTCGTAGCACTTGAGCCGGAACACGCGGCCCCGATCGGTGAAGAACAGCAGATTCTGGTGAGTGCTGGCGATAAGCATCCGCCAGACATCGTCCATCTCCCTGGTCACCATTCCCACAACACCCCTGCCACCCCGGTGCTGCTGTCGGTAGGTATCCGTTGCCACCCTCTTGATATACCCCCTCCTGCTTAGAGTAACCACCATCTGCTGCCGGGGAATGAGATCATCATCGCTGAAATCCATTATCTCTTCGCCGCTGATCTCAGTGCGCCTGGGATCGCTGTACTTGGACTTAAGCTCTCCAACCTCCTCCTTGATAAGGAAGTCGATTTTCTTGGGATTGGCCAGAAGATCCTCTAAATAGGCGATAGTTTTTAACAGTTCGGCATATTCATCGGCTATCTTTTTACGCTCCAGGGCCGCCAGACGGCGAAGCTGCATTTCCAGGATCGCCTGTGCCTGAACCTGTGAGAGATCGAACTGCTTCATCAGGTTATTGCGGGCGGCCTCTACGGTCTGGGACTTACGAATAGTAGCGATAACCTCGTTGAGATTATCGAGGGCTATTTTGAAACCCTCAAGTATATGGGCTCTCTCCTTGGCCTTCTCAAGATCGAATCTCGATCTGCGGGTAACTACCTGGCGGCGGAAATCTATGTAGTGAAGCAGCGCTCCTTTCAGCGTCTTCATCTTGGGCTGTCCATCTACCAGAGCTAGCATGTTCACGAAGAAGGAAGACTGCATGGATGTGTGCTTATATAGGTTGTTTAGCACCTGCTGTGCCTGTCCCTCGCGTTTCAGCTCAATGACAATACGCATGCCCTCCCGGTCAGACTCATCACGTACTTCGGAGATGCCGTCTATCTTCTTGTTCCTGACCAGATCAGCTATCCGCTCTACTAGAGTCGCCTTATTAGTCTGAAATGGCAGCTCAGATACCACGATCCGATATCGTCCACCGCGTGTTGCCTCTTCGATATGCGTCCTGGCTCGAATTATCATCCTGCCATGGCCGGTTGTGTATGCGGTCCTGATGCCCTCTATTCCCTCGAGAACACCACCTGTAGGGAAATCGGGTCCAGGGATAAGTTCCATTAGATCATCTATGGTAGCATCGGGATTATCTATGAGGCAGGTAATACCGTCGCAGAGCTCTCCCAGGTTGTGTGGCGGGATATTAGTTGCCATGCCCACTGCGATGCCTGACGCCCCATTGAGAAGAAGATTGGGCAGCTTAGCCGGCAGTACTATAGGCTCTTTGAGGCTTTCGTCGAAGTTTGGGGTGAAATCGACGGTATCCTTATCGATATCCACCAGCATCTCGGCAGCTATGCGTGAAAGACGCGCTTCTGTATATCTCATAGCTGCGGGGGGATCATTGTCCACACTGCCGAAATTACCCTGCCCATCCACAAGCTGATACCTCATTGAGAAGTCCTGAGCCATTCGCACCATCGCATCATAGACCGCAGTATCTCCATGGGGATGATATTTACCCAGCACCTCACCGACTATACGAGCACTCTTTTTATAGGGAGTATCATGACGCAGCCCCATATCGTTCAGGGCATAGAGTATGCGCCGCTGCACAGGTTTCAAGCCATCTCGTGCATCGGGCAGTGCACGAGAGACAATTACACTCATGGCATAGTCGAGATAAGAGCTCTTCATCTCATCTTCAATTTTGACCAGCTTGACTGTTCCTATCTCCATGCCGCGATCCCTCCAGGAATGTTATAATCCGTTGCCAGTTTCGGAATTCCGGCAACAGTGTATCATGCCTCATAGGGTTCGTCAAAATAGAAAGTCGAGGCATATGCCTCGACTTTCTATTTCAGATAAATGCAACTATTCTTATTGACCGTTCAGCCCAAATTCGTTTTCCTCGTCCCCGTCATTTTCAAGTGCTATCTCTTCAAGAGAAGTGATCTCCTCTCGAACCGGCTCTTCCTTTTCCATCTCCC
>CP070819.1:1936240-1947994 GCA_020344295.1 Dehalococcoidia bacterium
ATGGGCGCCCTTGATGTTGCCGATCCAGCGGGTCCGGAGCCGGTACGGCAGCGGCGCCAGGAGCCTGAACGATCTCAGGCCGGCGGCTGGATTGCGAAAGGCGTGGTAGACCCACAGCCGCCAGAACCTCGGAGAGGTCATTATCTCCTATCCCCAGGCGGAGAGGCAGGCCGAAGAGCACAATCATCCTCTTGATCGCGAGCTGGCACTTCTGGTGGCACACGGCACGCTGCACCTCCTGGGCTATGACCACGCCAACCCCGAGGCAGAGCAGCGAATGCAGGCTATGGAAGCCAAAGTCTTGGACTCCATTTAACCTGACTAGATGCTTAAATCCCCCCAATTGTTTGAAGAACTAAACCCCTTGGGATATAATAGCAGCCAGGAAGGTCTTTACGTTCAATTTACCTTCAGTAGTGTGTTGATACTATGACATCGCAGGTCTTTTACCGTAAGTGGCGGCCGCAGACTCTGGCTGAAGTGGTGGGGCAGGAGCCGGTTACAACAACGCTGACCAACGCTTTGACAATGGAGCGGGTGGCCCATGCGTACCTGTTCTGTGGCCCCCGGGGCACGGGCAAGACCAGCACCGGTAGAATCTTGGCTAAAGCGGTTAACTGCCTCAGCGATGGCCCAGACAAACCATGCAACGCCTGCGTCATGTGCCAGGCCATAAACGAGGGCCGCGCCCTGGATCTAGTGGAGATCGACGGTGCCTCGAACCGCGGGATCGATGAGATCCGTGACCTTCGGGAGAAGATAAACTTCGCACCCGCCCAGGCCCGGTTTAAGATCTACATCATAGACGAAGTGCATATGCTTACCGAGCCTGCGTTCAATGCCCTGCTTAAGACCCTAGAGGAGCCACCGCCACATGCCATATTCGTACTGGCCACAACAGAGATACATAAGATACCGCTGACGATCCTTTCCAGGTGTCAGCGGTTCGATTTTCGCCGCCTCAGCAAGGCGGACATCGGAAAGAAACTTAAGGAGATCTGCGATCAGGAGGGTATAGAGGCCGAGCCACAGGCGCTGACCCTCATCGCCCGGGCGGCGACGGGAAGCCTCCGCGATGCGGAGAACCTGCTGGAACAGATCATACTACACTACGGCTCGAATTTCGGCCCCGATCAGGTCAATGATAAACTTGGGCTGAGTAATGACGCGCGAATTCACGAGCTTGTGGAGCATATCCTGTCGAAAGATATCGGGACGGGGTTAAGGGTTATCAATAGTGTGTCCGCTGACGGAATCGATCTCAGACAGTTCAATCGGGGGCTGGTGGATTACCTGCGGAGACTGCTCCTGATCAAGTCGGGTGCGGATGAGACCTCCGATATCTCGCCGGAGATGGTATCCGAGATGAAGCGACTGGCGGCCGATGTCTCGATGGCCGACCTTTCGCGTGCTATTAAACTCTTCGCCCAAGTCGATTTCCGAATGGATCCGCAGTCCACACTGCCTTTAGAGCTGGCTCTGGTCGACTGCTCCCTGCGCGACAATGCAGTGACTAAAGTGGACATCCACCCCAGAGAAGAAGCAGTGAAGCCTAGGAAGACCCTAACCAGGCAGCCGCCTCCTGTGAAGGCAGAGCAGGCTGAGACTATGCCCGAACCAGACGTCCCTGTTGCTGAAACGCCCGTACAGGATGAGGCGTTCTCTGTACCGGAGAGCCCCGCAGCCGAAACACCTATAGCGGACGAGTCCATAATGGCGGATGTTGCTGATGTCGCAATGGCTCACGAGCCTCATAGCATTGAACATGTGCGCCAGCACTGGGGAGAATTCGTGAATGCCTGCCGTGGTATGGGCTCAAGCGGGAATCTGGATGCACTGCTTCGCAGCTCATGCGAGGCAGTGGCGCTCGAGGGCGATACCCTGACACTCGGCTTCTACTGGGATTTCCAGAGGGCTAAAATAGAGGACCGCAAATACCGTCACCTCGTGGAGAAGAAGCTTAAGGATGTGTTCGGCGCCCCTCTTCAGGTGCGCTGTATTCTAACCCCTAAAAAGGACAAGCCGGCGAGTAAGCCACAGGCGTCCCACCCCCTGGTGGATGAGGCTGTGAAGCTGGGAGGTCGGATAATAGAGGAGGATTAGGCACGATGATGAATAAGAATATCCTGAAACAGGCGCAGCAGATGCAGGCGAAACTGGCCAAAGCCCAGGAGGAGCTGGGGAAAGCCACCGTTGAGGCGAGCTCGGGCGGCGGCGCTGTAACCGTAGTCGTCACTGGACACCAGCAGCTGCTTTCGGTGAAAATACAACCTGATGCTGTCGATGCGGATGATATCGAGATGCTCGAAGACCTGGTGCTGGCGGCAGTCAACGAAGGAATGGACAAGGCTAGAGAGCTGGCCTCCAAACAGCTCGGAGAGATAACGGGAGGATTAAATATACCAGGACTGTTCTAAGAGCTCGACCGCGGGCTGTAGAATCGTTTCCTGGCAGATCTACTTTCATGAGAGGTTTCAAGATTTGAGAATTGGCTTCATTCCCGCTGCCGAGCCGGTCACCCGTTTAATCGAGGAGTTGGGTAAGTTGCCGGGAATCGGACCGAAGAGCGCAGCCCGACTCGCCTACTACCTGCTGCGGGTACCGGAAGCCGAGGCTAGAGCCCTGGCCGAAGCGATAACAGCGGTCAAGGATGAGACGGTTCTATGCTCCCACTGCCAGAATATCACGGACTCCGATCCGTGTGCCGTCTGCACCAGCGAGGAGCGCCATCATAATATTATCTGCGTCGTCAAGGAGCCCCTGGACATTCTCGCGCTGGAGCGGACCGGCCGTTATAATGGCCTGTATCACGTCCTTCATGGCGTTCTCTCCCCGATGGACGGAATCGGCCCGGAGGACCTGAAGATAAGGGAGCTTATGAAGCGACTTGAGACTGGTCTGGTTGAAGAGGTAATCCTGGCGACCAATCCCAATCTGGAGGGAGAAGCAACTTCGATGTACATCCAGAGGTTGATCTCCCCACTGGACATTCGGGTGACTAGGCTCGCCCGAGGACTGCCTGTGGGAGGCGACCTGGAATATGCCGACGAAGTGACGCTCACGCATGCTCTCGAGAGCAGGCAAGCGATGTGAAGAGGAGAACAGAAGTATGTTAGCTGAAAAACCGGCAGATCAGACAACACAGACACCGGCAGGTCAGGGTAACTACCTCAAGACGACGAAGTCCCTCTGCCCCGAAGACCTGCGTGTACTGGACGCCGAGCTGTGGGAGGTCGACGGGCAGGTGTTTATGCGGAAGAGCTGCCCTGACCATGGGACCTTCGAGGACATCTACTGGAGCGACTATGAAGAATACGCTAGGGCTGAGCGATTCAGGGACCATGGCACGGGGCTGGACCAGCCTATCGAGTCGAAGCTTGGCTGCCCCCGCGACTGCGGCCTGTGCCAGAACCACCAGACGCATACCATTCTGGTGATTATGGAGATAACCAATAGATGCAATCTTAACTGCCCGATCTGCTTCGCTCGAGCCGGCGAGCTTGATGGTTACAACGACCTGACCCTGGAACAGATACGTTCGATACTGGAATACACTCAGAGGAATAACTATCCTCTCCGTGTCCTGGGAGCAGGAAACAGCGGTGGCGAGCCTACGTTGAGAGATGATCTACCAGAGATACTGCAAATGGAGAAGGAGCTCGGTTTCGACTATCTTCTGACCATGACCAATGGTATAAGGCTCGCAGAGGACTTCAACTACTTTAAGAAGCTGAGTGACACTGACACATGGCTATACATGCAGTTCGATGGAGTATCTTCAGAGCCATATTTGAAAACCAGGGGACGGGATCTCTGGCCGCTGAAGCAGAAGGTCATAGAGAATGCCCGCAAGCTGGGCTACGGGAAGATCGCTCTAATCCCTACGCTGGCAAAGGGGGTAAACGACCATCAGGTCGGCGACATGATAAGGTACTGCGTGGAGAACTCGGATGTAATCAAGTTTATCGTCTTCCAGCCGGTTAGCTTCGCTGGACGGATAGACACGAATCAGTTGAAAGAGATGAGAATAACGACCTCGGACGTAATGAGGTTGACCGAAGAACAGACCGGCGGACAGATCAAGAAGAGCGATTTCTTCACCATCCCTATGAACCAGACAATGGCTAAAATGATGACCAAAGGAGATCGACACCAGGATTTCTGTGTCCATCCCCACTGCGGTTTGATAACCGTGGTTGACCATTCAAAAGGCAAGCTGGACCCAGTGCCGCGTTACGTAAAGAATGAGGAGTTCCATGCCAAGATGACCAGGGCATTCGAGCAAAACAAGTCCAGGCCTGGCATAATGTGGGATCTCGCGACCAGCCTGGTGACATATGTAAATCCCAGGCTGTGGCTCAAGTTCGCGCCGGTTCTTATGATGACCAAAAGCAGAAAGTCGATCAAATCGGTCCTAACTGAATGGCTTCCCAGCCGCTTCTTGACAATAGGGATTATGCATTTCATGGATCCTTATAATTTCGATCTGGATCGCGTCAACAAGTGTGCTCTCCACTTCGGTGTCATCGACAGGGAAGGCCAACCCAGACTAATGCCCTTCTGCTCGATGAATACTATCCACAGAGCATCCTACTCCAGTGGAAATGGAGAGAAGCGGGAAGCAAGTCCGGATGCAGCAGCCAGCGCTCAACAACAGGCAGCGTGAGAACCCTGAAATGCGATGGCCAGGCCACGTGTATATAAGACCGAGGCGGTAGTTCTCAAGCGTACCAACCTGGGCGAAGCGGACAGCATCATAACTCTGTACACACCCAACCTCGGCAAGATCAGGGCTGTAGCCAAAGGAGTAAGACGGCCTAAAAGCAAGCTCGGCGGCCACCTCGACCTGATAACTCGAAGCGCACATCTTCTCGCCCAAGGACAGAACCTGGATATCATCACTCAAAGCCAGTCTATCGAGAGCTTCCTCCCCTTAAAAAGCGACCTTGTACGTATCGGCTGTGCCATGTACATAGCGGAGCTACTGGATCAATTTACTGCGGAACACGTGGAGAACTACCCCGTCTATAGGTTACTGAGCGACGACCTGCTGTGGTTGTGTGAAGCACGCGACCCTGATTTGGTACTCAGACACTTTGAGATCCAGCTTCTAAGCCACCTAGGCTACCAACCTGAACTGTATCATTGTCTGGAATGCAGAGCCCCGATCGCTCCGCAGAGGAATATGTTCAGCCCCAGCAGCGGTGGCATCCTATGCCCCAACTGTGCTGGAGTGGAGCCCGCCGCCCGCCCTATCTCGGTTGACGCCCTCAAGGTAATGAGATTCCTTCTCAGCAACGATCATACCTCTGCCAAACGTCTGCGCATGAAAAGTGGACTTTCCCATGAGGTGGAGCAACTGATCAGGTTGTATATCCGTTATCTTCTGGAACGCGAGATAAAATCTCTGGAGTTCCTTGACCACATACGGTAGGCGCACACACCCAATGGGCGAACACACAGGTTCGCCCCTACGGTAGGAATAAATTATAGGGGCAGACCTGCGTGTCTGCCCCTATTCGATAGGTGAACACATAGGTTCGCTCCTACTGGCGGCGCTGCACAACATAATCGGCCAGCTCAAAGAGCTTGCTGCGGCAGGGGCTGCCCGGGAAAATATCCAACGCCTGGCACGCATCGGTGACAAATCCTTGTGCTACATCGTAACACTCGGGGACAATCCCTGAGTTGCGTATCATTTGTATAACCAGATCAAGGTTCTGCTCAACCTGCTTATGTTCAAATATGTCTAAGATCGGATTATCGGCCGGATGTTTTTCCTTTAGTATGATCGTAGGCAGCGTTAGATGACCCTGGAGCAGATCACCTGCCACGGGCTTACCCAGCTCCTCCTCGCCGGCGGTAAAATCGAAGATATCGTCTACTATCTGAAATGCCATCCCCAGGCTGTATCCGTATCTGCTGAGGGCATCAATGGCCTCCTCTGATGCATTGGTAACTATCCCCCCTGACTCCGTGGCCATCGCGAACAGCGAGGCAGTTTTATTGCCAATCCGCCGGAAGTAGTTTTCACGGTTCTGGTTCGGGTCGAAGCTGTTAAATCCCTCTTCCAGCTCGCCGGTACACAAGGCCATTAGCGTCTGAGCAAACAACCTGTCGGCCCGGACGCTGTTGGCCTGAGAGACCAACTCTGCGGCCTTGGAGAAAAGGTAATCACCTGCCAGTGTGGCAATACCCCAGCCCCAGATACTGGCAGCCGTCGGTTTGCCACGCCGTCTTGGTGAGCGGTCAATGGTATCGTCATGCACCAGGGTTGCAGTATGAAGCAGCTCAACACCGGTGGCTACTGGTATAAGCGCATCATTATTCGCATCGCCCTGAAGTTTACCTGCCAACAGAGTCAGGGCCGGGCGAACACGTTTGCCACCGCTGTTCACGATGTATCCCAGAAGCTCGACCAGCCACGGATACTCCACATCGGCCACCGCCTTTATCCCCTCCTCCACCAGAGCTATCTCGTTCTGAACCGGTTCAAACAGGGAATTCCTCAACTCGTCCCCTCTCCGATCATCTACTAAGCAGCCCTTCTATTTTTCACCCTCTGGCGCAGGCCATCCACCAGACTATAGATTACCGGAATAACCAGGAGTGTCAATAGGGTCGAGCTGAACAACCCGCCGATGACAACTACCGCTAACTCTGCCGCTATGATGGTGCCTTCGCCTACTCCCAGGACAATTGGAACCATCGCCACCATCGTGGTTAGCGCCGTCATCAGAATCGGGCGCAGCCGCGTCCTGCCCGCCTCGATCAGCGCATCGTAAGTGTTGATACCTTCCTTCCGGAGCTGCTCCACCAGGGCTATGAGCACGATGGCGTTGGTAAGGACGATACCGACCAGCATCAACATGCCCATCATGCCCGACATATCCAGCGTATAGCCCGTGATGAGCAGGCCGAGGAATGCCCCGATCGTTGCCAGGGGCAGGCTGACCATGATGATCAGGGGGTTCAGTATCGAACGCATCGTAACCACCAGTATTAAGTACGCAATCACGATGGCCGCGAGTATGGCCATGCCCATGGATGAGAAACTCTCGGCCATTTCCCGCCCTATGCCGCTCTCTGCAATCTCAACCCCCTGTATACCGAGGGCGTCCAGCTCCTTCTCGACCTCCTTGATCTCGTCATTGACCTGCCTGGTGACCGCACCCACATCCTTCTCGGTTATAGAGCCGGTCACAGCGGCGGAGAGCCTAAGGTCGGAGTGGCTGATGTGGGTCAGGCCCTCCGCGAAGGATACATCGGCAACATCGCCCAATGTCACAACCGACGGGAATCCTACGGGCAGTGCCTTTGCCAGATCCTCGGGGTTCTCCGATACATAAATGTCTCTAGCTACCCCGTTGATGAATAGGCCGTACGTCTCACCGTCAACATTGACTTCCACATCTGACAGGGGACCACCCATTTCCAGGAGTAGCCTCTCCTGCTCCAGCTTCCCGATCTCCTCCTCGGACAGCCCCAGGTCATCCATCTTATTGTAGTCTAATATGATATTGAGCTTCGGTACCACCTGCGTGACCTGGTACTCCAGGTCGTTCAGACCGTCAATACCCTCCAACCGCTGGGCGAGCAGAGTGGTCGCCGTGTTGATATCATCGTAGTTGTCTCCGCGCACGGAGAGCTCTATACCGGAAGATCCCATCCTGGACGACTGCATCTCCTCTCCGGTCATGACCTTGACATAGTCGCCCAGCATCATGTCCTCGACGGCGTCCTCCAGTTCGTCGCGCAGCTTCTCCTGGTCCGCATCGTCATCGAGGAGGATCATGATCTCGCCGGTGTTGTCGCCGCCGCCCATGGCAGTTGTCACTGCGCCATGTGTGGTAGACGATGAGGCGCCGATCATGGTGTAGTAGAGCTCCACGCCCTCGAGATTTCCGATAGGCACCTCCACCATGGCCGCTGTCTCGCCGGTGGTGGCGATGTCCGTCCCCGGCGGCATCTCGATCTCCACTACCAGCATGGGCTGAAACATGCCCGGCAGAAACGAGCTGCCGATAACCTGCAGCAGCCCCAGACTGCCGATAAAGAGTACGCCAGCGATCACCAGGGTGAGCACACGATGGCCCAGCGCCCACTTGAGCGAAGGGATGTACAGCTTCTGATACCACGTGTCGCCGGCACTCACCTTGCTATCCTTTTTCCGACTGCCAACGAACCACTTGGAAAACGCCGGTACGACAATCAGCGCTATCAGGAGCGACGCGATGAGAGCATACGTTATCGTCAAAGCGAAGGGGATGAACAGCTCACCCACGATACCGCCCACAAACATGAGTGGTAGGAAAATGGCCACTGTAGCCAGCGTCGACGAGGTGATAGGACCGGCTACCTCCTTTGAGCCGCCAATGGAGGCCTCCATGAACCCCTCGCCATTCTTCATTCGACGATAAACGACCTCCGCGACGACAATGCTGTTATCGATCAACCGGCCCACGGCGATGGCCATCGCGCTCAGTGTGAGCAGATTGACTGTAATATTGGTGAAGTACATCGCCAGAAACCCGACGATGATGCTGAAGGGAATGGACATCGACGTAACCAGCGAAGCGCGGAAAGCCGCCAGGAATATGAAGACAACTATAATAGCGAGAGCGGCACCGATGAGCGCCATCTGTGTCAGCTCACTGATGCTCTCCTCGATGAACTCTGACTGGTCGAATACGACGACAAGCTCCAGCCCCTCTTCGAGGGTCTCGTTTATCTCCGCGACTTTCTCCACCACCGCGTTGGCCACATCGACGACGTTGGCGTCCGCCTCCTTCATTACCACGATGCCGATGCTGGGCTCGCCATTGGTCCGCGTGATCGACGTCCTCGGAGCCGGCCCTGTATCCACGCCCGCGACGTTACCGAGTACAATGGAGTCGACCATCATAGGGAGATTCACAACATTATCCAGGGAGTCATACTCCGGGTTCATCGAGAGCAGCGCGGCGATCTGGAACATCGACACACCGCTCTGTCTCAGCTCAACAGGATCGGGGCCGACTATGGTCTTCTCGGCCTCGCCCCCCTCGAGTGGCACTTCGAAAACGCCATTGACGTCCTCCAAAAGCGGCGCGACGGTATTAGTGGCGACGTCTCTCAAGTGAGCTGTGGGAACCTCACCGACAAGGCTGAGTTGCACCAGAGGCATCATCTCACCGAAATCGACATCGACAACACGTGGGTTCCCCTCCTCCATCCCCGGGACACCAACCAGATCCGGAGGCAGCTCCAGGTCACCGATGTCCTCCCGTATGGTCTCGTGTACCTGCTTCATGTCGGTGCCGTATTCGAACTCAGCCACGACAACCGAGATCCCGTCCGCTGAGGTCGCTTCCAGATACTTCAGGCCATTTCCTTCCCACCGGTCCCAGACAGCGTTCTCTATGTGCACTGTGACGTCATCATTGACCTGTTCGGGAGATGCGTTGGGATAAGCGGTGATCACAAAGCTGAAGGGAAGCTCGATATCAGGGATCATCTCCAGCTTGAGCTGGAAAGTCGCCCAGATAGAGGCCCCGGCCAGGAGCGCTGCCAGGAAGATAGTTATAAAGCGACTTTTCATGGACAGCTTAGTCAGGTACCACATTCAGTATTCCTCCTATTGCAACAAATCACCCTGGAGTCAGTACACTCTCCTCCAGACGGCTATTTTCCTCTTCGATAACGGCATCGTCCAGCTTGGTAAAAAGAGGCTCCGGCGGCAACAGCTTCTGTCCCGCCTTGAGCACAGAAATGGCCCATCCATTATCCTCTATAGAGCTCTCAAATCCCAGCAGGCGATGCAGTTTACCCGAGCTAAATGGCAGAAAAGGATAAAGTACAGTCTTAAGACAGCAGATAACACCCAGCGCAGTCGATATAGCGGTGGCCGCCGAGTCCCTGTCTTCCTTGATCGATTTCCACGGGGCTTTGTTATCCAGATAGCGATTTGCCTCCTGTGCTAGCGACATGGCCTCCCTCATTGCCTCCCTGAAGTGGCAGCCGTAGAGGAGCGAATCAACAGCGTGAAGGGTATCCTCGGCCCTGCTCAACAGGGATTCGGAATCAGCGTCGTCAGCACTAGCCTGAGGCACACAGCCATCGAAGTTACGGTAGGCGATTGTCAGCACGCGATGCACCAGATTGCCGTAAGTGGCCACCAGTTCATCGTTGTTGCGGCGGACAAACTCCTGCCATGAGAAATCGGCATCATTGGTCTCCGGCATATTGATCGAAAGCATATAGCGCAGGGGATCGGGATCATATCGTTCCAGGTAATAGGGCAGCCATACCGCCCAGTTGCGGCTGGTTGATAGCTGTCTACCCTTGAGGGTAAGGAACTCGTTGGCCGGTACATCGTACGGTAGATTGAGCCCGTTATACCCCAGGAGCATGGCCGGCCATATCACCGTATGAAATATGATGTTATCTTTGCCGATGAAATAGTAGCTCTTGGCATCCTCCTCCCAGAAACAGCGCCACTCCTCCAAATTATTACGAGATTTCGCCCACTCCTTCGAGGCCGAGAGATAACCGATTACAGCTTCGAACCACACGTAAATACGTTTTCCCTCAAAGCCCGGGACGGGCACAGGGATGCCCCACTGGATATCTCGAGTTATGGCTCGATCCTTTAGCCCGTCCGCCAGATAGCGATGCGTGAAGTTATATACGTTCTGTCGCCAGTAGCTTTTATCTTGAATCCAGGACTGTAGTTGGTCGGTGAAGGCAGATAGACGCAGGAAGAAGTGTTCCGACTCCCTGAACTCAGGGGTGCCCTGGCATATGCCGCAGTGGGCTCCGATCAGGTCCGCTGCATTCAACGGCTTGCCGCACTCATCACACTGATCCCCCCTTGCCCTGAGATTATGGCAATACGGGCACTCACCCTCTACATAGCGATCCGGGAGGAAGCGTCGGCAATTGGGACAATAGGGCAGGACCATTCTGTCTTTATATATATAGTCCTTATCGAGCAAGTCGAGAAACAGATCACGGACAACCTCACCGTGGTTCTCGGTACCGGTTGTAGTGAACAGGTCGAAGGAGATGCCAAGCCCCTTCCAGCTGTCGATGAACTCCCGGTGATATCGTGATACCACCTCCTCCGGTGATTTGCCCTCCTTTTCCGCGCGCAAGGTGACGGGAGTGCCGTGCTGGTCCGATCCGGAGACCATGAGCACTTCGTTGCCTTTGAGGCGGTGATAACGGGCAAAAATGTCGGCGGGAAGATAAGCTCCAGCGATCTGCCCCAGATGCAGCGACCCGTTAGCATAGGGCCAGGCAACACCGATTAGTATGCGTTCAGCCATTGTGCTTCTAGTAGCTTATTCTATCACAAGAGGAGCCGAGAAGACAAAATTAGGGTAGCTCCAGCCATGCTTTATACAGTAGATTCCGGGGCAACCCTGTAGCAGCCACAAGCTTGGTTACCGCCTCTCTGGCGGGAATCCCTTCGCGGCGCAGCTTTCGCATTTCTTCCAATACAGACTCCGTTATCTGTGCCTCGCCTTCCGAACCCGAAGACCCTTCGATAACGAGCGTAAACTCGCCCTTCGGCTGAGAGAAGTGCATAATGGCCTGACTAATGCTGCTCCGGAAGACCTCCTCATGGAGCTTGGTCAGCTCCCGGCAGACAGCGATCTTCCTGTCACCCAATACCTGCTCGACGTCTCTCAAAGAGGCCAGCAGCCTGTGTGGTGTTTCCAGTGCCACGATGGTCCGCGGCTCTGTGCTGATTGAACCAAGCAGTTTATT
>CP070819.1:1948094-1959466 GCA_020344295.1 Dehalococcoidia bacterium
CGCAAGAGGATGGAACAGGAGTCGAGGACTAAGGACTGGGCGATGGCATCATCCATCAACGCTATCGCCATGTCTGACCTTGATGGCAATATAAACTATGTTAACGACGCCTTTCTCGAGATGTGGCGGTATGACCACAGCGAGGAGGTCATAGGCAGACCCGCAGAGGCGTTCTGGCAGGACCGTAAACTGGCGGCACAGGTTATAGAGAAGCTGTTTAAAGAGGGATTCTGGCGGGGGGAGATGGTCGCAAGGAGAGAAGATAGCTCGATATTCGATGTGGAGGTCGTGGCGAGCATGGTGGATGATGATGCTCGGAATCCCATCTGCCTTATGGCGTCTTTTATCGACGTCACCGAACGCAAGAAGGCTGAGGGCAAGCTGCAGAATATGTACGAAGAGGAGAAGAAGCTCCGCCGGCAGCTGGAACACGAGATGAACAAGAGGGTCGAGTTCACGAGGGCGCTGGCGCATGAGCTGAAAACTCCCCTCACGCCGGTGGTGATGTCTAGTCAGATACTATGCCAGGAACTTAAGGACGAGACGTTCCTGAGAGTGGCCCAGAATATCAATCGCGGTGCCCAGAACCTGAACAATCGGATAGATGAGCTCCTCGATCTGGCCCGGGGTGAGGTGGGGATGCTTCAGTTGAGGCTGGAAGAGGTTGATGTGCTGGAGATTCTGAAGGAGGTGATCGAGGAGGTGGCTCCGGTGTCTGCCAGCCGGGGACAACACCTGATATCGAAGCTGCCGCCGGCCATGCCTCCTGTACTGCCGGTGACTATGGCTGACAGGGGAAGGGTGAAGCAGGTTGTACTGAACCTGCTTAACAACGCTTTTAAATATACACCCGAGGGTGGGAAGGTATCACTAAGCGTTCGGCAGGAGGATTACAACCTGATTGTTGAGGTAAAGGATACGGGCCCCGGAATGGAGAAGAAGGAGCAGGAAAAGATATTCAACCCATATCATCGTATTGACACTGACCGAGAGAAGCTTGGCGGTCTGGGGCTGGGACTGGCTCTTTGTAAGGCACTGGTTGAGCTTCACGGCGGGCGTATCTGGGTGAGGAGCCGTGTTAACAAAGGCTCGACCTTCAGCTTCTCGCTGCCGATTGTGAAATCGAGCGAGTGAGGTTGTCGCCCTCCCATAAACACCCCCCTACAAGGGGAGGTAGAACTGCTTATCCATATCCTTTGATGGGAGAGGAGTGAGGTGAGGATGAGATGACAATCTCTCTGCCTTGAGGCCTAAGGCAGATTATGGCCTTAGCCTGAATACTTCAATTATATGATCATGCGATTACACCTCCGCTAGCTGTGCTTTCGGGGGTGCCAGCGTTGTTAGTGACGTTCTGCTTCCTGATAGCGGAGTTGAGGTTAGCACTCAAGCCTGTGCCAACGGCAGCATCGATGACAATATTAGAGACGAAAGTCCAGGACAGATCATCACAGTCAACACCATAATCACCGTCAATGATATTAGCGCATGCGAAAAGCATGCCGCTCTGACGGGCGCAAAGGACGGCCGCTTTACTGCCACCTGCCGTTGATTCTGCTGCAATATAACGAGCATCCATATAAGACGATGTATATGAAGCTAAAGCGTAGGTATCGGCAGAGAAGAAACTATACCGCACTTCAAGGTCAGAGAGAGAGAAGGCTTCCATGGCGGCGCACCGGCAGGTATGCTTTTCGCGGCAGCATCGTTATCAAGCTGTTGCCTTACCTGCAATACGATGCGTCGCGCTTGCTCAAGGGAGTCATCGATGTCCTCCACGGTTTCCCCTTTAAGCAGTTCTGCGGGCACACCGGGGTCTGTGGCCAACACAGCAGTTCGGTACTTGTCGACTGCGTTTGCCAATGCGCCCTTAAGGGAAGCCAATTCATTATCTTTGGAGGCTAAGGACTCCTCGAGCCGTCTCACTCGTTCCTTAAGGTCTTCATCCAATATGTTCGAGTCTGTCTCCGTCTCAACATCGTATGGAGTGATCTCGCCTGTTTCGTCCTGTACTATCTCGTTGGTCATGTTTCACCTCCTTTCGTCTTCACCCTTAAGGCTAATGCGGGGGAATATTAGAACAAATGATCCCTTTTTGTCAATAGGAAAATGTCGCTACCCAAAGCAGTTGATGTTGTTGCTTGTGATAAAATGTAGCCGAAAGGAGGTTGGATGTATCGGAAGATACTGGTTCCATTGGATGGATCAGAGGTAGCGGAGTGTGCGCTTCCCCACATGCAGGTGGTCGCCGCAGGGTGCAATGTTGTAGAGATACTGCTTCTAAGGGTAATTGGGCCTCTACCCTTACCCGGGGACTACATCATAAGTGAGGGAGATAGAAAACGGCTGGAATCTCAACACAGGTCTGAGGCACAGAGCTATCTGGGGAGAATAACTAAGCAGCTCGGAGAAAGCGGGCTTGATGTGCACGCAGACATCGTCGAAGGAGAAGCTGCTGAGAGAATCGTCGAATATGCTGACAAGCAGAGAATAGATTTGATTGTCATGGCCACGCACGGACGTTCCGGAATCGGCCGCTGGGCCCTCGGTAGCGTGGCCGATAGGGTAGTCCATCATTCGCGTGTACCAGTATTGCTGGTACGAGCCTCAAAAGACGCCTGTGCCGCGTGAGTTGTAAGGTATGGATGGCAGGGTAAGGGAGTAGGAGGTGGTGTATTAACGTATGGCTGAAAGCGGTGCTATTGCTGGTACTGGCGGTGATAGTAATATCCTGGCCCTTCGGCTGCGGATGTGTCGATGGCATTCTAGCCACGGGGAAGGGCGCGATTGAGGCGATGGAAGCCCAGGATGCCGAAAGATTTGCATCGTATTTCATCGAAGACTTGAGAGAGGAAGTCATACTTGCGATGGAGGCGATTTTTGCAGTCGTAGATGATATCAAGCTATCCAACATCGAATGGGAAATTATTGCTGAAACCGCAGACGAAGCGACCGTTGACATCGGATTGGACTGGGAAGTCACTGCGCTTGGCGAAACCCATGCCGGCCACGCCCGGGAGCCGATAGACCTTGAGAAAGTGAACGGTGCCTGGCTGATTAACGATTTTACACCGTTCGAGTGGTTTATCAGGGAGATTCTGTCATTGGGGAGTGAGTAAACGGAAGTAGCTCCAGGTAGCATAGTATTATTAGGTGAGTGTCTCATTAATAATATGTCGCTGCTGGAATAGCTGTGATAGAGGTATCTTACAGTGTTAGAATAGGAAATACGACCGCTCGCGGTCGTATTTCCTATTCTGGTTCCGTGGTTTATTAAAAATGTCGACTTGACAAGGTAGAAGTTAAGTCGTAGAGTACGTTCAGAGAAATATATAGCGACAATACGTTTTCAGGCGCTGTAGACATGATGTTTTTACTTTTGGCGTTGATAGGTTTTCTAATCGGGATTATCCCATCGGGTTATCTCTCCATGCTCTTCTTCACAGGCGCCGATATTCGCACTATGGGCACTGGCAGCGCCACGGTAACAGCTGTCATGATTCATGGAGGGAGAATTCCCGGGATTGTAGCTCTTTTAATGGAGATTACCAAGGCAATTCTCCTTTTCTTAATCGCTCACTTCCTTGTGGGTGAAGCTTGGGCTGTACTGGCTATTATAGTAGCGGCAGTTATCGGCTGTAGCTGGAGTGTCTGGTTAAAGGGAAATGGTGGCCAGGGTCTCACTATCGGCGTAACCGGCCTGGTTCTGCTTAATCCTCTGCCAGTGCTCATTATGGCAGCCTGTTATCTCATTCCCATCGTGGCTACAAAACGTCATTTGCTGAGCAATCGGTTGTTTCGTATTTCCATACCTGTGGTTCTATGGCTGTGGTACAGTTCTTGGGTATGGGTTCTTGCCGGTGTGTTGATTGTGCTACCGTCGTTCGTTAAAGGACGGATCTATGGTGATGAAGTGGCGGAGGCTCAAAAGACAAGCCAGGTCGGGCATAATGAATCTGGAGCCTGAGGTATGCTCTACCAGCAGGTAATCTCGATTCTGCTGGCCTTCATTCTCATCAACATCTTATTGAATCTTCGGTCCCTACGGAAAGCCAGACCCACTGCTCAGATACCAGAACCTGCTCCTCTTATTTCCGTGCTCATCCCGGCAAGGAATGAGGAATCCAATATCGAAGCATGCCTTACGTCTCTACGAAAGCAAGACTATCCCTGTTTCGAGATACTTGTGCTTGATGACGCATCAACTGACAACACCGCTGATATAGTGGCCGGAGTTGCTGCCGATGATAGCCGGGTCATGCTTCTGCGCGGGCAACCCTTGCCCCCAGGATGGGCGGGTAAGCCTTTCGCCTGTCATCAGTTAGCCCAGGAGGCTAAAGGCTCCTGGCTGCTGTTTACTGATGCCGACACGGTGCACGCTCCAACTGTATTGCGCTATGCATTAAGTACGGCTCTTGGTTCGAACGCTGCTCTCATCTCCGGCTTCCCTTACCAGCGCACTACTTCTATTTGGCAGAGGATGGCCCTGCCTATTCTCTTGTATTTCATGCTCCTCTGCTGGATGCCACTCTGGTGGCTGCAACGCTCGGAAAGAGCCCTGCCCACGGTGGCAATAGGACAGTTCATGTTTTTCTCTGCTAGGGAGTATCGTGACATTGGTGGACATGAGGCTGTGAAGTCGCGTCTAGTAGAGGACGTCTGGCTGGCTAGAGAAGTAACCCGTCATAACTACCGGCAATTAACTTTGGACCTGTCACAACTGGTTTCATGTCAAATGTATGGTGAATTCGGCCCAATGTGGGATGGAATCGGCAGGTGGCTGTATACAGCGGCATCGCTTTCTATTTTCATATTGATAGTGCTCATGATCGTTGTCGTGCTGCTATTTCTCGCACCTTTTCTCTGGCTGGTATACGGCCTGCTGCTGTCGGAGCAACCTTTCAACTGGCACGTACTTGTTATTGCTCAGGTTACTATTCTTTTGTTAGGGCGCTTTCTGGTTGGCCGCCGATTCTCGCAGCCCAAATCGTCAATTATTCTGCATCCTGTCGGAATGGGCTTCCTGTTGCTGGCTAGCCTCCATGCCGGCTACCGTTCTGTGAGGCATGCCGGCGTAAGGTGGAAGGGGAGGATCTACATCCCGTAGGCTGAATATGATTTCCGCGCCCTAGTTTTCCTCAATCTCGGCTATCCGGATCTGACCGTAGAGCCCCATACGGTCATCCTTGATAATGGCTACACCTTGTAGGCCCTCTATACTCTGCGCAAACTGAAGCGCGCTCTGGATATCGTCTACTGAGCTGACCCGGTTGCCTATCGCCGTGGCCGCCGCATCGGCCAATGAAGTAGATGGTGAGAGCACGATAACGGCATCGGCTTCTCCGAAGCTGAGAGAATGCCCCACGGTACCCGATGAGGTGCAGATGCCCAATGGTGTTTCCTCTGGCTGGATAGCGAAGGCGACCCTACCCGTGAGCTTAGATTTCCCAGCATAAACCCCGATCAGCCGCTCCTGTGAAGACTTCATGAATATGTCTCCACCGTTTTCGACAATGACCTCATTGGAAAGCGTAAGGAGTTTTCTTCCCACCGCTTCTGCTATGGCACCGGCAACCGCCGCCATGGGGCCTACCCCCGCTTTCCAGGCAGCATCGGCCATTTCTTTGACCAGCAGCGGCGCCTGTTTTTTAACCGAGATTGGTTCAAGCGAGACACTAAAAAGGGGATTCTCTATAATGTATTGCTCTAGCTCAGAACGGTATTTCCTGGTTGCCGCCAGGGCCTGGGTTCGCAGGTCGCGGTCTGCCCTGATGAGTAGGTCGGTTTCCTTGACCTCTACCGAGAAAGAGACGAGGCCTGTATCGCTGACCCAGTGCCTATAGGTTCTAGGTTCATACATGCCTACAGATGTACTTCCATCGCCCTCACAGGGCATGCCTTGATACAAAGCTCGCAGGCAATGCATCTGGTTTCTATGAATTCAACCTGCCTTGTCGCCAGGTCCACTCTAAAGGCATTGACGGGGCATTGGGTGACACAGGCACCGCAGTGGGTGCACCTGCCCTCGTTGCGAAGAACGTCCTGGGCCAGTAATTGTGTTTCTACACCCGCCCCGGTCAGAAAACTAATAGCTTCTTCGTAGTTTTTTTTCTTGCCGCTCAGCTCCAGCACAAGGAGGCCTTCCTCCTCCGGGGTTATGGAAGCCTTCAGGATGTTGAACTGCAGGTCATAGTCCTTGACCAGCCTGTATATTATCGGTTTGTCAACAAGCCGGTGTGGGAAACGCAGGACGACCTTCCTTGCTTTAGCCACTTTCTAGCTCCTTCCGCTCAGCTTCATTCCTCGAAGGGGCGCTCCTGCATGGGCTTGCAGGTTGCTCCTGAATCTGCTCCAGGCAGTGGGGCTACCGGATCGGTCAGATAAAACTCGCCCTTCTGAATCCAGTCCTTGAGGATGTTGGCGATTTCTACTGCTCTGGAGTAGCTTGATAGCGAGGCTGTGGGCACATCTTTCCCTTTGACCCTTATCTTGCCGCTCTTGAGCTGGGCGTAGCTCACCTCACCCAGAACATCCGGGCTCCGCTGCGGATAGCCCTCGAAATAGTCGATAATCGGGGCAAGTAGCTCCTCATCCGTTACAGCTGTATAGTTGAGTATCTCGTCAGATAATATAGGTATGGGGACTCCAATACCTACCGTGAGAGTGGCGCCATAGCCGATAAAGCTGCTCCCTACCAGCCAGCGTGGACTCATCTGTTTCATGTCCCCTATAACTGCCAGAGTTCCCCCCGGCCTTGTCGCCACTCCTTTATTGGTGCGTGGGACGCTCGGGTTGTGCTGTGTTCCCTGCCATGTTATGTATCCCGCGCCTCCCCCGAGGAAGATCCTGGTTCCGATGCCTATTGTTTTGTAGTAAGGATCGTTGAACAGAGGCGATAGCTGCCCGGATGTCGAGTAGTTCGCGTTGCCGAGCCGCGGCTTTAGCACGCCCATATATGTATAAACCGTGTGATCCCCTAGATTGACTGCTACGTTGTAGTTCTGGTAGGCATTTCTCATATTGAACAGCACCGCCTCGTTCATATTGTCCAGGTTGATCCAGGTTTCGACTTTGCGCCTGGGATAGCAGTCGGTACCATAGGCGGTTATGACGAGCTTCACATCTTTACCGGATACCAGTTCTTCGATTACGTGGCCACCGCCGTAGCTGAATTCACCGGGGTGGCTTCGGTTTCTCGGGTCTTCATTGGGGATAGCCGTAGCACCAAGGAAGATATCGACAGCTGCCAGTCCGGTATATGCCGGTACACCGTTGAGGTAGACTGTACCGCCGCCCGCTTTTATGCGCGGCTTGGAGTGTCCTAGATTGAAGTAAGCTCCTGATGAGCACATCGGTCCGAACGTGCCGGTGGTGACTACATCGACCTCTTTGGCCGTCTTAGCCACGCCCTTCTTTCTGGCTAGGTCAATGACCTCCTCGGCTGTAACCACCACGGCCTGTCCCTTGGCGATCTTCTCATTGATCTCGGCAATAGTCTTGCTCATCATACGCCCCGCTGCTAGAAAAATATGAATAATGTCGAATTTACAGAATATCTTTAATGCGGATGGCTTGTCAACCCTGTTATAGCTGCCACGCAAGCTCAGAGTCTCAGAATTCTCCATTTCGGCGCTTTGTTGAAAGAGCACAATGTGCTCTAGTTATCAGCGTGGTCACGAAGAACGATTTCGGCTGCCTTTTTCCCTGATAGTAGCATGCCTCCAAAAATGGCGCCCATCCTCGGAGACCCGTAGACAGCATTGGCTGCCATACCGGCCACTATCAGGCCGGGGTATACCTCTCTAGTATTCTCAACAAGCTCCCGCTCTCCCACATCTGCCCACAATGATTTCTCGCCGACAACGCCGCCGGTCCGGGTATTGAGCTTGCCTCCCAGCTTCTTCACCACGATATGACAGATCTCGGAGGCATGTCCGGTGGCATCTATAACTGTTTTTGATCTCACTGCTAGGGGATCGACATGCAGGTTGGCCAGCGAAACGGCGCTCCAGTTCAATACCAGGCCGACGATTCTGTCATGCTCCCTGATCATTACGTCTTCGACGCTAATCAGATTAAATATCTTGGCTCCAGCCTGTATGGACCTGAAACAAAGTGTCGAGATTGTTTCCAGCGAATCGGCAATATAGTAGCCTTTTTCGTATTCCTTTGTCTGCACACCGATCTCGTCGAGCAGTTCCTTGCCCTCTTCCTGCAATACGATACGGTTGAACATCATCCCTCCACCCGGCATACCGCCACCAACCCGGAGCTGTCTCTCGAAAATGGCTGTCTTCACTCCCGCTTTCGCCAGATAATATGCTGCCATCATCCCGGAAGGCCCTGCCCCGGCAATGGCGACGTCGACCTCCATTGAGTCTACGAAGTCTTTGGTGAAGCTCTCTGCTATCGCCCTGGACACGGTTATGTCATCGATCTTCATTTCTTTCCTCCACGCTAGTTATTCTGCTATAAAAATTATTTAAAGTTGCTTTCCTGGGCCCATGGATGACATAACAGATCAGGATTACCGGGTGGAATCCATCACTGCGAACTATTGATTATTTTATACACGATAATTATACGAATTATATATTACTAATATTATCGTTTTACTGATCTATTATGGCGAAAAAATATCGGATTGTCAAATAGTGTATTTAATGATAAAGACATGTTAGTGGGTGTGAGAACACCCAGCTAGGTATCCCAGCTGTCCTGCATGCACCCTTATATATTAACCTGAGGGAAATATATTATAGATACTAGCGAGATTGAAGCCCGTATCCAGGCTGTAAGCTGCTTTGAGCGGGCTTGCCCCTCAGGTAGTCGATCATGGGCTGTGTTACCAGCGGCACCACGTCTCCGATCATGTGAGGCATCAGGTTGCCCATGACCTTAGGCATCATATCCGGCATCTGCTCGGCCATGTAGTCGGGCATCGGTATGCGCTCTGCCACCCGCTGTAGCATCACCGGCATCACCTTAGGCATCATCATGGGCAGCAGCCTTGGGAACAGTATGGGGAACATCGGTTTCATGAGGCCGAGAGCGCCCGGAATTCTGCCCATGAGCCTCATCATTCTGCCCATACCGAACGGCATGGCATCGATAAGCTCCGGCCACATGGTTCCCATCAGGTCGGCGAATCCCTGAGGCGTCATTAATGCGATCATGGCCTCGAAAACAGCCCACTGCTTCTGCACCTCGGGATTAGGGTCAGGGAACTCATAACCTAGGGCGGACGACGCATAGCGCGCCAGGTCCACCACCTCCACTGGCACCTGTTTCTTGTCCGCCGAGACCCGGAGCTGGAACTCGCAGCAGGGACAGAGGGCCAGTATCTTCTCCGCGCCCGCCTCGACCGCCTCGTCGAGCTTCACCTTTCCAACGTCGGCGGCAACCGGTGGTTCTTTGATTAGGGTGAGCACGCTTCCGCAGCAGTGGGCCTCCTCCCGGTTGTGGCTCATCTCCACCAGCTTTGTATTGGGGATGGCCTCGATCAGCTCCCGGGGCGGATCATATACGCCGGACACCCTGCCTATATGACACGAGTCATGCCAGGTTACTGTACATGGCTCATTGCCGTTCTCGGGGAAGGTGAACTCACCGGACTTGATCTTCTCCGCGAGCACCTCGCTGTAGTGCCTGGCCGTGATGTCATAGTCGATACCCAGTTTCTTGGCCCACGTTGGGTAGGCGTGCCGCCACATCATGTCACAGGCGGGACAGGACGTAATGACCGTGTCGGCACCGGCATGTTTGACCGCCTCGATATTTCTCCTCATCATCTCCGCGAAAACATCCCATTTACCCGCTACCAGCATCGGTGTGCCGCAGCAGTTCTCCTTCTCGCCCAGGTATGTGAAGTCCACACCAGCGGCGTCGAGCAGCCGAACGCTGGCCATTCCGATATCATGCTCTACATAGCTTGCGGTACAGCCTGCGAAATACGCCGACTTCGCTTTATGAGTTGGACCGTGCTTCTCTTTAAGCTCCTCGGGGAACCAGACTGCGCGGTCTTTGCGGTATCCGGCCCAGATATCGCCCTCCTTTAAGGAGGCCGCTGCCATCATCTCGAAGGGCGGGAAGGTCATCTTCTTCTCTTCGTGTATCAACTGACCGCGCAGCTTCATCCAGGACGGCTCGATAGGCAGCGCAGCAGAGCAGCGGATATTGCAAAGCTCGCATGTGGTGCAGACCAGCATGGTGTCCACCATGGCCTGGTCCCACTTCTCGCGGCCTTCCATATACTCACGCAGCCAATACCATTTGCCTCGCGGGGACTGGCTCTCCCATCCCCGCCCGTAGAACTGGTCGCACTCCTCTATACAGTAGCCGCACTGTGAACACCCGTAGGCATACCAGGCAACATCGGCCGGGATTCCGCGGACGTCCTCTGTCGGCCGTTCGCCGATCTTGGGGATAACACGGTTACCGAAGGGACGCATGAGTGGCTCGAATTTGCTCGCCAGAGCAAGAAACATGCCGACCGGCCCGTTGCCAATCACCTTGCCCGGATTAAGGATGTTCCCGGGATCAATCCGGGCCTTATACTCCTTCAGCCGTCGCACACGGTCCGCTACCAGCACCTTGGGGGCTTTCTTCGTGAAATAGAGGCCGGTTGCATAGGCGCGTCCTCCGTGCTTCTCCGCGATTCTGGTTATGCTCATGGCCAGGCTGAAAACGAAGTTATAGGTGAACTTGCGCTGGTCACTGGGGATGAAACCGAGGATAACCACCTCGGGCTGGCCATTCCTCGACTCCCGAATGATAACGCCCTCTTTAACGATAGGCTGATTTACCTTATGCTCTATCTCGGTCATCACATCGCCCAGGGCTGAGAGGGGAATGACTACCTCAGCCGGCACCAGGCTCGGCCCCAGTCGCTTAACAACCATCAGCTTGAAGCGGTGCTTCCACTCGTGCTCGGCAATCCGGTCGCTGAGAATCTCGGCTTCGCAGGGCTTGAGCAGCTCGGGCATCCTGCCCATTACAGCCTCGCGGTCCTTGGCGCGAAATGCCAGGGTGACAATATATGCCGCCGGCAGGAGGACCCTTTCCTCCGCCGGGTGGCCATAGTGCTCCATTAACGGAGCCCTGTTCTTGAGTTCAGCCATCCGGGGATTTATGAACAGCAGGGACCAGATAGGTAATTTCTCATCTACAAAGGACTGCATTAGCTTCTGCAGATCGTGCGCATCGGGGCAGCCGATAGCCACAAACTCCAGCTCTTCGAGCGGCTGGACGCGGATTGTCAGCTCGCTGATAAAGCCGGTAGTCCCTTCGGCCTCTGCGACAAGATCGATGTCAGAGCCGCTCAATTCCTTCGCAGTTCCGTCGGGCAGAACAACACGGGCACTCACCACATT
>CP070819.1:1959566-1963862 GCA_020344295.1 Dehalococcoidia bacterium
GCGATTAACATGTGATGGCTGATATAACTGTCGATATTCTATAGTAGAGTGAGTGTACAATGAATTTGTCTAAAAAGGTTGCCATAGTCACCGGAAGCGGGCAGGGGATTGGTCGTGAAATAGCGCTTACGCTGGCAGGACGAGGAGCCAGCGTTGTGATCAGCGACATCAACCCGGCAACCGCTGGTGACGTGGCAACCGAGATCAAAGCTAGCAATGGAAAAAGCATGGCGATTACCGCGGATGTCACTGTTCAGGAAGAAGTAGCCAGTCTGATTGATCAGACTGCAGGAGCCTTTGGTCAAATCGATATTCTGGTAAACAATGCCGGCATCACCAGAGATACACTGCTAATGAGAATGTCAGGTGAAGACTGGGATCAGGTGCTGCTTACGAACCTGAAAGGCGCCTTTCTCTGTACTCAAGCGGTGGTAAGACATATGCTGAAGCAAAGATGGGGCCGTATCATCAATATCGCAAGTATCGTTGGACTGATAGGTAATGCTGGCCAAGCTAATTACGCCGCGGCAAAGGCCGGCCTTATTGGACTCACAAAGACTACCGCCAGAGAGGTGGCGTCGAGAGGAGTAACCGCGAATGTGATTGCTCCCGGGTTTATCGATACTGAAATGACACGAAAGCTGAGCGATAACGCCAAGCAGGATTTCCTGAGACAGATTCCGCTTGGCTACGCAGGCTCACCCAGTGATATAGCCCATGCTGCTGCATTCCTAGCATCAGAAGAAGCACGATATATAACGGGCCATGTATTGACTGTGGATGGCGGTATGGTTATGCTGTGATCAACTTCCGCCCATCGGCTATTTAGCCATGAGTATCGAACTAGTGGTGAATCCATGACCCACATCAGACACGATGCCAGGATCGCGGCCCTGCAGGCTCTGTTCGAGAGCGATTCATCAGGACACGACCCGGAATCCTCCTTGAATTGGATTGCAGATGAGCAGATGCTACCCGATCAAGTCGTATCTTACGCTCAGGAGCTTGTAAGAGGTGTAGTTGAAAACAGTGCTTGGATTGACTCACTGATCACGAATCATGCCCCTAACTGGCCGGTGGAACAACTCTCTGCAGTCGACAGAAATATTCTAAGGGTTGCAATTTTTGAGATTTTAGTAGAAAATAGAGTACCGTTGAAGGCAGCTATAAACGAGGCGGTAGAACTGGCTAAAACCTTCGGCAGCCACAATTCATCTAGATTTGTTAACGGTGTTCTTGGGGCAATAAGCCAGACGAAGATAAATAGCGCATAGCCTTAAACGACACGCTAATATTTCAGAAGGGGGTTACAGGATGGCAACCGTCTTTGAACGGGTAAAGAAGATTATCGTCGAGCAGTTGGGTGTTGAAGATTCGGAGGTGAAACCCAACGCGTCTTTTATCGATGATCTTAATGCTGACTCCCTCGATTTAGTAGAGCTGGTAATGTCACTAGAGGAAGAGTTCAGCAACGAAACAAAGCGCCTTGAAATCCCTGACGAGGATGCAGAGAAGATAAAAACCGTGCAGGATGCGGTTGACTATCTTAAAGAGCAAGGTGTAGAGGACGACTAGATATAGACTAAGCACGTTGAGCTGAATCCGGTGAAATAGCAGTTCCTAGGTATCACTGAGCAGATGCTTTAACCGATAAGTTGATCATCGGAGTTAAAATTCAAAGACCATATTCCGCGGCAAGCGTGTGCTGAATCATTAATAGATGTCTTATTTGCATCGCTGGGGAATAAGGTCTTTTCTCTTCTCCAGTGCCCAGCCTGCACACAGCTATGCCATATCCTTCATAAATAGATAATGTAGCGGTCATTCCACCAATCTCTAATAAATAGTTAAAAGCACATGCCCCACGGTTCTATTCTCTTACGAAATATTACACTATGCATTAGATCACTTATCTCCACCCCAGCGCAGCTTCGTTGACTTGACATAGTGGCTGTGCTATCATCCTCAAACAAGTAGTTATGCGAATAAAGTCAGTGTGGTGTCTGGCTGCAGGGGCTGGAGCGGGAACGCTGGCTGGCTTCTTGGGGATCGGCGGCGGAATTATACTGGTCCCGGTAATGACAGGGCTTTTATGGCTCGATCAGCATAAAGCCCATGGTACCTCGCTTGCTATTATAATCCCGATTGCGACGATTAGCACCGTCGTTTATGCCCTGCGCGGTGATATAAATTGGTCGTTGGTGGCAACTATAGGTTTCGGAAGCATAGGGGGTGCCATCGCAGGGGCAAAGCTGATGATGAGGGTGCCCGCTTATAGACTGCGACAGGTTTTCAGTGTATACATGATAGCCATTGCGGCACTGTTGTTTCTGAGGTAGATTCATTGTTGACAGATATAATAGCTGGCCTATGTATAGGGCTAGCTGCTGGTGTGATCAGTGGAATGCTCGGCGTAGGCGGCGGTACGATCACAATTCCCGGGATGGTACTTCTCTTAGATACCGAACAACATACGGCACAGGGCGTGGCTCTGGCGGCAATGCTGGCCACTGCCCTGGCCGGAGCACTTGTACATTACCGTCAGGGGAATGTTCACCTGAAAGTGGCAACGTGGATTGCTCCTCTTGCGATTGCCTTCTCGCTGCTGGGGGCCTGGGCAGCGGGCGTGGTTATGGCAGAGTGGCTCACCCGTGTTTTTGCTATTGCCTTATTGATCTTTGGTTTCAGGATGTTACTATTGAATAGAGGAGATCAAGGTGTCAGCGCTGGCTGAGCTCTACAAGACGATATCTGCCTGTGAAGCGTGTGATGAGCTTGCGAGGACTCGTACCCGTACGGTTCCAGGGGCAGGAGCAGAGAATGCACAAATAGTTTTTATCGGTGAAGCACCTGGCTTCCATGAAGACCAACAAGGTCTTCCTTTTGTAGGACAGGCAGGACAATTCCTCGACCATTTGCTTGCTACTATCGGCCTCGGTCGAGGCGATGTCTATATCTGCAACGTTATCAAGTGTCGACCGCCCGGAAATCGCGACCCCCTTCCCACCGAGATCAAGAACTGCCAGCAGTGGCTTGACAAACAACTCGACTTGATCCTGCCAAAAATGATAGTTACACTTGGCCGTTATTCGCTTTCCCAATTTTTCCCAGGAGAGTCCATCAGTAAGATCCATGGCAAAGCACGTAAGATCGATAATAGAATATACTATCCTATGTACCACCCCGCCGCCGCGTTGCATCAACAGTCCCTGCGTCAGACTATAGAGGCTGACATGCTCAAGATACCGTCTATACTTGCCAGTAATGAGGAAGTCCAAGAAGAGGAGAGTAAGCCGCAACAGCTTTCCATGTTTTAGAAAAAGAGCTCAGTAATGCCAAAATCAAAGTCCGGTTCATCCCGCGTCAAAGCAGGCGCCCCCAGTAACTTCATCTCCAGACAGTGGCGGCTTCTTAAGCTCGTTGTCATTGCAGCGGTCTTAGCCGCAATAGCCATTTTCTATAAACCTGTTCTGGAGACAATAGGTTTCAGCCTCGTTTTCTGGCTGCTATGGGCAGTGCTTCTTATTTTGATAGTTTGGATGCGAAAAATACGCATCTTATTGTCACGTTGGAACATTGTGCTTGGGGCGTTTATCCTCACATTTGCTATATGGGGAGTGCTCGCTCTATTACATCCTCCTAAACTTATTATCAGCGAGGTCAATTTCTCTGAGGTAAGCCTCGGGGGTGATGCCGGTAAATACCTGATTGGTAATCAAGACGTCGGTTTAGTCCCGGCAGTTCGGCTTACACTTCTGATATTAGGGGTGCTAATATTAATTTTACCTAGGTCCAGCCTTCAGTTCCTGCGACTCTCCATCTATACTGTCAGGACAGCGGGTGCCGAAGTTTTCACCCGTGTGTCACTGTTTGTTGCCAGCTCCGGGCGACAGTTGGCGCACTTGATCCGCAACCATCCTCCTCATCGACTGTTTGCAGTGCCTGTCTTCCTATTCGTGCATATAGTGCGCCGCAGACGTGCTGCTGAATCCGGAATGCCCGCAGGGGCCCTGATATCAGAATCGCCGATAGATCGCACAAAGCCCGGAGCAAGGCTAGCAGAAGAAAAGCCAACCTCACGGCAGACTCGCTTCGTCATCGAAGACACAGTTGGGCATCCGACAACACCTGCCGAACCACCGCACAGGCCCAATGGAAAAGATAGAGGCCCTCTACCCCCTATCGACCTGCTAGATAAAGTTGTCGATACTGATTTCACCGAAGCAGATAATGAGCAGCGGGCAAGACTGATCGAGAAAGCCCTTGATAGTTACGGGGTTGATGCCAAAGTAGTAC
>CP070819.1:1963962-1972195 GCA_020344295.1 Dehalococcoidia bacterium
ACGCAGTTCCAAGAGAGCAAAGAAAAATGGAACCGTCCGGGTAACAAATTCAATAGCGATAGGCAATAATGCAGAGGAGATTCTTAATTTTACCGAGAAAAACAAAATTGACTTGATCATGATGGCAACACATGGTCGCTCCGGGATAAGTCGCTGGGCATTGGGCAGTGTAGCAGATAAGGTGCTGCGAAAATCCAAAGTACCGGTGTGGCTCGTTCGCGCAACACAGCACGGGATGGACGTATCAAGCACATGGCATGAGATGAAGCTGCTTGTATTGTTAGATGGCTCGAAAATGGCGGAATCCGTTCTGCCCCATGTAGTGGCACTTTCCAAGCAGAAAGGTGTGAAAGCTGAAATAACATTATTAAGGGTTGTTAATATCAACCGAGTCAGAACAGATTACCCGAAAGCGAATGCCAAGCTAAGCATAAAAGAACATATTAAACAGAGAACGGAACATTTTCAAAACGAATATACAGAATATCTGGCAGCTATCGCACAGAATATGTCGCCAAACGCTTCAAAAATAGAATCTAAGGTTCTAATTGGAGAGCCTGCAGAAGAGATCATAAAATACGTGAATATACACCAGTTCGATTCAATTGTTATGGCAACTCACGGACGGTCAGGTATAGGCAGATGGGCTTTCGGTAGTGTTGCTGATAGATTAATAAGGAGAGCCTCTATACCGGTATTCATTGTTAGACCTCGCAAGTCATAGTTGTTGCTGAGATAGATATGGGTATAAACTATTAAGTCCTAGTAATAGTCACCGTTAAAATGGGGATAAAGTCATTAGACTGCATGGCAAGATTGGATACTTGTGGAATATGAAAACAACTGAAGATGATCTCAATACGTTATGCAGATAAATATCTAAGCGTTGGTAAGCTGTGACAATAACACTGCCAGACTGCATTTCAAGGCTCGATGAGCTGGCGCACAATATGTGGTGGAGCTGGCACCAGGAAGCCCGGGGGCTCTTCCGGGCTTTAGATTATCCGCTATGGAAATCAACGATACATAATCCGGTAAAACAGTTAAAGGAAACAAGTGTTGAAAATTTACAGGTATGTGCAGAAGCCCCCGCCTTTCTGAAAAAATTTGATTCCGTTCTTTCAATTTTTGATGAAGATCTCAATTCGGGTAACAAATGGTTCTACACTACGTATCCTGACTGGCAATCGGGGCCAATCGCCTTCTTCTCAATGGAGTTCGCTATTCATAAATCGCTGCCAATTTATGCAGGAGGGCTGGGGATACTATCCGGTGACATTTGTAAAGAGGCAAGTGATCTCGGGATACCTTTAGTTGGCATTGGCTTAATGTATCCCCATGGATATTTCCAACAACGGATAACCGCGGATGGCTGGCAGGAAGAAGAGTGCCATCATGTGGATTTCGATGAGATACCTGTAAGTCCCGTATATGCCTCGGATGGTCAGAGATTACTAATTGAAGTTGAACTGGAAAATCGGTCAGTATTAATACAAATATGGGAGGTGCGAGTCGGCCGCACGGCACTCTTCTTACTTGATACAGAAGTAAACGGCAACTCATCATATGACTGTAGTCTGGCATCCCGCCTGTACATCGCCGACCAGGCACTTCGTCTGCAGCAGGAAATGGTTTTGGGTATTGGAGGCGTACGTGTTCTACGAGCACTGGGAATAGAGCCTGTTGTGTGGCACGCAAACGAAGGCCACACAGCCTTCATGATGCTCGAAAGAATGAGAGAGTATATTGAAGGAGGAGCCTCTTTCGAAGCAGCTCTTGAAAAAGTGCGTACTACTACTGTTTTTACCACACACACACCTGTCGCATCTGGCCACGATACTTTCCCGGTAACACTGGTTAAAGATCATTTTCAAGGATATAGCGATTCGTTAACTATAAACATCGATGATTTCTTACAACTGGGGCAGCAAAATGGTCATTCCGCTGAGCATTTCAATATGACCGTGCTTGGAATGAGGCTCGCTGGACTACGTAACGGTGTGAGCAAAGTGCACGGTGCTGTTACAAGGAAAATGTGGCATGCCCTGTGGCCCCAGACCGAAGAGGATAAGGCACCTATTTCCCAGATAACTAACGTTGTTCATTTGCCAACCTGGATTACACCAGAAATGGCCAAACTATATGAGAAATATCTGGGGGGAAACTGGCTCGAAATACACGATGATGCGCGTCTCTGGGATGGGGTTCTGGAGATTCCAGATGAAGAACTATGGGCCGCACGACAGATATTGAAGCGTAAACTGCTTTACACAATTGTCGAACATGTACAGAGAGGTTGGGCGGAAGGCCGTCTTTCTGTTGAGCAGTTGCCTGCAATGGGGGCACTCTTACACCCTGGAGTGTTGACCATAGGATTTGTACGTCGCTTCGCAGAATACAAACGGCCGGCACTCATCTTCGAAAACATAGATCGTTTGAAAAAAATGGTAACTAATCCTCACAAGCCAGTTCAAATTGTCTTTGCCGGCAAATCACACCCGGCGGATTACCCGTCCAAGCTCTTGCTTCATCAGGTTTACTCCGCAGCCAAAGACCGGGCTTTCGAAGGGAGGATAGCGTTTATAGAAGACTACGATATTCATATGGCTAGGTACCTGGTACAGGGAGTAGATGTCTGGCTGAATACACCCCGACGTCTACAGGAAGCCTGTGGTACAAGCGGCATGAAAGCTGCCTTGAATGGCGTTCCTCATTTGAGTGTACGAGACGGGTGGTGGCACGAAGCCTACAGTGGAATCAATGGCTGGGCTATAGGTGACGGCACTGCAATATATGAACCGAGCGAAGAAGATATCAGGGACTCCGAAGCGCTGCACGATCTACTGGAAAAGGAGATTATCCCGATATACTATGACCTTGATCACAAGGGTGTGCCGCACGGCTGGATCAAAGTAATCAATGAGACAATTCGTTCTATTGTACCCAGGTATTGTGCACGTCGCATGATGAAGGAATATACCGAACGAATGTACATTCCTGCAGCACTCTCGGCAAAATCCATTGAGTCAACTGATATAATTAAGTGAAGGAGGTGGCATGAGCACAAGCGCCACTAAGGTCAAAATTCGCAAGATGACCGAGGCAGATCTTCAGAGAGTGAGAGAAGTAGATCACAAGCTCGTCGGCCCTTATCGCTCTGTCTCCTGGCCACTGAGGGTCGATGCTCACTGGTGGGTATACCGTGGCATGCCAAACTTTGTGGCTGAAGTGGGCAATGAGATAGTTGGCTTCATCCTGGGGGACATAAGGGGAGGAACCCAATATGGGGCTGAACAGGCAGGTGCATGGATAGATATGATGGGTGTCGCTCCCGAATATCAGAACATGGGAATAGGCAGGGAGTTAGTGGATGCGTTTTGTAAGGCCTGTCATAGCCAGGGGGTCAAAGTGAGGATTTTCGTTGTAGGAGATGACAAGCGCCTGGTAAAATTCTTTGAATCTTGCGGCTTTAGCCAAGGCAATCTAGTTAGCTATGAGAAATAGGCACTGCTCCCGTTACAAAGATTTATCCGTCTTGAAGCTATACAAGGAGTCTTAGCATATGAGAATAATGTTAGCTATAGATGAATCCAGTTACTCGGCAAGGGTTGTCAATATGCTTAAGGCGCTTGGGCCTTCATCACGCACCGAAGTTAAATTGATGACTGTAATACCCGAACACACGTTTATAGGAGGCCATACACTAAGGCGCTTGTGGGGACATACTTCAGAAGCACAGACTAAAAAAAATCAAGAAAAACTGGCAAATGAGCTCCTCAACAGTCACATAGAATCGATAAGAGCAATCGGCGTCTCTGTTGAACCTATCATTGTATGGGGGAATCCACCTGAGCAGATACTTAAGTGCGCACGTACTAACAGCATTGATCTAATAATCATAGGCACCAAGGGATCGGGGAATGCGGGATTCCCTATCGGTAGTGTGGCCCAAAAGATAATGAAATATGCTCATACTAACGTCTTGTTAGTTAGAGAAGACATAAAAAGGATCAGGCGTGTTCTGTTAGCCACTGACGGATCAAAACACTCAGAGAGGACAGCAAGATTCTTACTAAATATACAACTTCCACGAAAAACTAAAATTATCGTAGCCACCAGCCTAGAGTCTCACATTCAAGCATTAGTCAAAATGCCTACATTGGATATGAAGGAAAACAGACAGATAATTGCGACCCTGCAGGAAACTGAAAAGGAATCGGCCACAGAATTAATAACCAGAACGAAAGAGTTATTCCATAACAAGGGTTATTTGACCGAGTCTATGCTTCTGGAAGGTTCCCCCGCTAGAGAGATAATACAGTTTTCAAGGTCAATCAATCCCGATCTTATAGCGGTCGGCGCCAAGGGGTTGAGCGCAATAGAAAACTTTCTCTTAGGTAGTGTAGCTCAACGTGTAGCCAGGTTTGCCAGATATTCGGTGCTCATTGTCAGATAATGGTGCTTTATTAACAAGAATGAAGTTTTCGAAAAAATTGTTATCGTATATAAACATTAATGTGCCAATCAAAAAGAATAGTTCTAAAGCATGGGGAAAACGGAAATCGTTTGATAAAAAAAGCCGGTTTACGTTTGGGAGTTATAAGAGTGCAAAATAACAGGTGGTGCTACTAAATGATAACCAAGACACTAAGTAGCTATGAAATAGACCATGCCATACTGGAAAGAATCGATAGTATTCAGCTGAACGATCGCCTTAAGGGCTTGAAAGAACAATACCTCGATACCATGCCCAGACTTGCCACTGAACGTGATACATATTACGCACAGTCGTGGCGGGATACAGAGGGACAACCTATTCAGTTGCGGATTGCGGAAGCGGTAAAAAGGGTGCTGGAAAATATACCAACACCCGTTTTTGAAAATGAACTGGTAGTCGGTAGCATTACCAAGCATTTCCGCGGCTCTTACGCTATGATTAACTACGATTCAAATCTCATTCTCGACCTTTTACCGGAGAGACAAAAGGGTAAGATCACCATGGGCGGGACCAACATCATCGGTATCCTAGATGAAAAGGACGAGCAGATACTGCTGGAAAACAGCTTGTTTTTTAAAGGTAAGACGAATCGCGATGTTGAAGAGCATGTCTGCAGGACAATCTGGGGAAGCTGGCATGATGATGTTATAGAGGCCCGGGGGCAGGCTCCCTACCACTATTGTCCTCCGGGTTATGGTATCACGTATTACGATAAAGTATTCGCCATGGGTCTAAAAGGAATAATCGAAGAGGCCCGTGAAAAGCTCACCTATGCCGAAGATACAGGCGTAGAAGACCCGGAGAAGATATGGTTCTGGCAGTCAGTGATTATAGTTTCTGAAGGACTGATAAGCTTTGCCCGCAGATATGCGGAACAGGCCCGCATATTGGCGAGTAAGGAGAGTAACCCGGTCAGGCGGGCAGAACTTGAGGAAATAGCTACAGCCTGCTACAACGTGCCGGAAAATCCACCTAGTGACTTACACGAAGCAGTTCAGGCAGTATCCTTCATCGAGCTGGCCAAGGTCCTGGAAAACGGCCGTGTTGGCGACTACTGCGGAAGGTTGGACCAGCTTTTTTACCCCTATTTTCAAAAAGATATCGGAGAGGGGAGAATTACTTTAGATGAAGCTGCCGATCTCATCGGAGGTTTTATTACCCTGTTGGGCAGAAGAGAACAGTGCTCTCAGGTGTTGATGCGTGAAGCCGTACAGACAAACAAGATATCGAATATAACCCTGGCTGGAAGGACAAGAGATGGTGGTGACGCCTGCAACGAATTAACATACCTTTTCCTGCATATGGCGGGCTTGCTTAAATATGCTGAGCCGCACTTTACTTTTACCTGGCATGACCGTATCTCCAGGTGGGCAATGATGAAAGCCATTGAAACCAACCGCCGGACCGGGGCCGGACACCCCCAATTCGTAAACGGCGATACGACTATCAGGTACTTTATAGATAGAGGGGTTTCTCTCGAGGACGCCAGAGACCATGCCTACCTGGGATGTGCTTATGCCCATCCCAAGAACCAGGGGTATCATTGCAAGGCAATATCATATATAAACATGGCCCTACTAGTTGATGTTACATTACACAATGGTGTGGCACCGATGACCAGCAAAAAGATCGGTCTCGAAACCGGCGATCCCAGGAGCTTTAGATCTTTCGATGAACTCATTAAGGCATTTAAAAAGCAGGTAGAGTATGTGGTCAAACGATTTGTACATCGCAACCACATAGCCTACAAAACTGAGCTATTGACCTGGCGTGTGCCCCTGCACTCGACCTTCGCCACCGGGTGCCTCGAGAACGGTTACGATATTATGATGGGAGGCCAGATGGTAGACCCGGCAGATCATCCTGTCTGGGATGTCGTAGACAGGGGTTATGTATCGGCGGCTGATTCTCTAACAGCGATAAAGAAGCTGATCTTCGATGACAAGAAGCTGACCATGGATGAACTCCTGGAGGCACTTGATTCTGACTTTGAAGGCGAGCGCGGTGAAGAAATACGTCAAATGTGCCTTGACGCTCCAAAATATGGGAACGATATTGATGAGGCTGATTATATGGTACGCGATCTCAGCAAGATAATACCAAGACTGCTGGAATCGGAAAGAACCCCCTTCGGTTCGAGATACACAGTTATTCGACAGGGACTTACATGGCACTATTACGGCGGTAAGGGAGTAGGAGCTCTGGCTAACGGGCGCAGGGCAGGACTGCCACTAGCTGATGCTTCTCTATCGCCTACACAGGGAGCGGATAACAGCGGGCCAACAGCTATCTGCAATTCAGCGCTGAAGGCAGGCTTTTCCGATGCCAGGACGGCAGTCCTGAACCAGAAGTTCCCACTCTATCTTTTCGAGAACGGCGAATTCGCTGAGAAGCTTGCCGATTTCACAGAAACCTTTATGAGAAATGGTGGGCTGCACATACAGTACAACTTGCTGGATGCTGAGACCCTGCGCAGAGCAAAGGAACAGCCTGAGCAATATAAAGACCTGATAGTGAGGGTTGCGGGGTACAGTGCCTATTTCGTCCTCCTAGCACCGGAGGTTCAAGACGAAATTATCGCTCGTACAGAACACATATTGTAAGGATTGTCTGGAAACGGAGAGCGAGATGGAGAGGCATGAAAGGGTACAGTGGATTTATTCCTCGCGTGATAACAAAGAACTGGCAGAAAGGTATGACCTGTGGTCCAGGGACTATGATACCGACCTCGATGAAGGGTTCGGCTGGCTGGGCCCGCAGCGGGCCGTTGAATACTTTATTAAGTATGTGCCCAAAGACGCCAGGATCCTTGACGCCGGAGCCGGTACTGGCCTGGTAGGTGAACTGTTGGCAAAACAAGGCTATACCAACCTGATAGCTATGGATTTATCCAAAGGCATGCTCGAGGAAGCGCGAAAGAAAAAGGTTTATCGAGAATTCCATCAGATGGTACTGGGGGAGAAGCTGGACTACGCAACCGATTCATTCGATGCCATAATCAGTGTAGGTGTACTTACTGTAGGACATGCTCCGGCCAGTTCCTTTGATGAACTTATCCGTATTACCAGACCAGGTGGGTACATAATATTTTCACTTCGCCCCGATGTGTACAGGGAAAGTGGCTTCAGGGAAAAACAGGATAATGTGGAAGCAGCGGGAAAGTGGAAGCTGGTGGAAGCAAGTGAGGAATTCCAGCCTTTGCCAAAGGGAGAGCCCGATGTTTATCATCAGATCTGGGTGTACCAGACACTTGGTAAACGGAATCCGGATACTGCAGCTTCTTGACTTCACCTAAGGAAAATATATTATTGCTATGCTTTCACAAATTCACATTAAGGACATTAAGCCCAGTTACATAGTAAATAGCTTATGCACTGTTGAGCTCAGTTTATCTAGGGAGGTGTTGATATGGCTTTAGGAAGTCTAGGAAAGCAAGTAAGTAATGTATTGTCGGAAACGATAAAAGGCATGGGCGACATTGGAAAAGCAACGATAGAAGCCACTAGGGGCAACTTAGTTGTTGGCCTGCGCAGCGCTAGAGATGTCGCCAGAGAAAGTACCGGACTTATGGGCGACACTATCGCCGGTGCAATTGAGGCTGCCAATAAAGTAGGGGCCGAGCTTGGTACAACAGCTAAAGGTGCTGTAATCGGCTCAATACAGGCCATAGGCGAGGTTACTACGGTAACAACGTGGGTCATAAGCGACACGATAAGAGCTGCCATAAAGGGCACA
>CP070819.1:1972295-1978343 GCA_020344295.1 Dehalococcoidia bacterium
AAGCGGCTGGGAATAAAGGAACTGGCCTATATCATTCCCACACATCTTCATATAGACCATGCCGGCGGCATAGGGACGCTGGGCGGCTTATATCCGCACGCAGAGGTGCTGGTTCATCCCACTGGGGCGAAGCATGTAATTGATCCGTCTCGACTTATCGACGGTACTAGACAGGTATGGGGAGATGATTTTGATGTAGGCTTCGGGCCTATACTCCCGGTAAAGGAATCCCAGGTAAGGATTGCGGGGGATGGCGAGATAATCCCTGTCAATGATAGGGAGCTTGAGATACTTCATGCACCTGGACACGCGCCCCATCAGCTGGTGGTCTTCGACAGGAAGGTGAGGGGGATATTCTGCGGCGATGCCCTCGGGATACTGCCACCGATAGCTACCCCGTTTCCGCTGCCTAACACCGCACCTCCTAACTACGATCAGGAGCTGTATCTGGCGACTATGGAGCGGCTGATGCGTTTGAAGGCCGATATCCTTTTCTATTCGCATGGGGGAGTGGAACGGGATGTAGATAGACTCATCTCAATGGCTGCGGATAATACCCGCGCCTTCAGCGACATAGCCCTTGAGTCTCTCAGGGAGGGGGCGACACGGGATGACGTTATGCGCAGAATCAGGGATTATATCTCCGACCGATTTGGCCTGGAGGTGGAGGAGAAGGACCTGGATATGACCGTTGACGGATATATATACTATTTCGAGAAAAAAGGTTTGGAGTAGGCAGACTGGGGAGCTTGTTGCCTGTACGCCCGCTCGGAATATAATTGTAGGGGCTAGTGCCCTCGTATCTGATCTGGAAACGGTGAGGCGAGGCTTCAGTGGGCAAGCGCAAAAACCTAACAATAAATACAGAAGGGTGTCCAATTAAAAACAGTAATCGATATTGAAAAAAGAAACGGAGGCACTATGGAAAACGAGTATATTACCTACACCGTACGCGAGGGCATTGCCACCATGACCTTCAACCGACCGGAGAAGCTGAACGCCTTCACGCCCTCGATGTACAACCGGATGGTCGAGATATTCGAGGAGGTGGCCGGAGATGATGAGGTGAGGGTGTTTATCATAACGGGAACGGGGCGTGCCTTCTGCGTTGGCGCCGATGTCAAGACCCTGGAGCAGGGTTTCGACCGCAAGCCCGAGGACATACCCAAGGAAATGAAAGATGCCAAAGACCGGCTGTTGACCGTTCTCCTGCGGAGGATAAACAAGCCGGTTATCACCGCCATCAACGGGATAACGGCCGGCGGCGGCTTCGAGATCGCCTGTGCCAGTGATATAAGGATAGCCTCAGATAAGGCCACCTTCTCCACGGTTTTCGTCCGCCGGGGGCTGATGCCCACGCTGGGCGGGACCTACTTCCTCCCCAGGTTGATGGGTGTTGATAAGGCCTGTCTTATAATCTGGACCGGCGACCTCGTGGATGCGAAGGAAGCCGAGAGGATAGGCCTGGTCACCAGCGTTGTCCCCCATGATGAGCTTCAGGAGGCTGCGCAGGAGCTGGCATCAAAGATAGTGAAAGGGGCGCCGCTCGCCATCACCAAGTCGAAGGAGGCGATCTACAAGGGCCTGGACATGGACTTCGACTCCGCCATGGACGACGTGATGCAGGCCGTGGGCGTGTTGACCCAGACCGAAGACCATCAGGAGGCCGTCCGCGCTTTTCTCGAGAAGAGAGAGCCTGTATTTAAGGGGAGATAGGTAATATGACTGAGGTTGCTCTGGAGGGGCTCAGAGTGCTGGAGTACGCCCGGTTCGTCTCGGGTCCGTACTGCAGCCGGCTGCTCGCGGACTTGGGAGCCGAGGTGATAAAGGTCGAGGAGCCAGTGACTGGGGACGAGGCTAGGAGAAGGGGGCCGTTCCCTGATGACGTCCCTCATCCGGAGAAAAGCGGGCTGTTCATCTATCTCAACATGAACAAGCTGGGCATAACCCTGAACCTGAAAACAGTGAGAGGCAGGGAGATATTCAAGGATCTGGTGCGGGAGGTCGATATCCTGGTTGAGAACAATTCGCCCTCCTTGATGAAAGAGTTGGGGCTGGACTATGACAGCTTGAAGCGGTTGAACCAGCGGCTGGTTATGACCTCCATAACCCCCTTCGGCCAGACGGGACCGTACAGGGAATACAAGTCCTATTATCTGAACACTTTCCATGGCGGAGGTGAGGGCTACCTGCTGCCAGCGGGCCTCGGCTACGTACTCTACCCCGACCGGGAGCCCATCAAGGCCGGCGGCTTTATCGGTGAGTACGATATCGGTCTGGCCGCCGCCACAGCTACTCTGGGAGCGTATTTCCAGGCCCAGATAACCGGTGAGGGGCAATATGTTGATGTATCCGGTACCGAGGTAATTGCCGGGCTTATGCGGTATGAGTTCGCTCCTTACAACGATGGCTGGATAGTAAACCGGGCGAGCTGGGCGCTGCCCATAGGGGGACTGGTACAGTGCAAGGATGGCTTCGTCGAGATAATGCCGCTGATGGAGCACATGTACGAGGGGCTTCTGGAGCTGATCGATCCCGAGCTGGCCAAGGACGAGAGGTATCAATACAAGAACATTATGCTAAGCTATGCCCGTCCCGTCGGTGGCGAGGAGGACGATGTCAGGCAGAATTTAAAGGACATTATTGAGGCATGGGCCCTGAAACACACCAAAGAGGAGATCTACCATCAGGTGCAGGCCAACGGTTGTGCTGCGGGCATTATTGCCACGCCGGAGGATGTGCTGAACTCCGAACAGCTCAAAGCGCGGCACCTCTTTGTGGAGATTGATCATCCTGAGGCGGGAGTAATAAAATGCCCATCTTCGCCGTGCATATATTCGCAGACGCCGTGGCGATATCGGCAGCATGTCCCCCGTCTCGGCGAGCACAACGAGGAAATCCTGTGTAGCCGCATCGGCCTTTCAAGTAAGGAATTGCGTGAGCTGAGCCAAACGGGCGTCATTTAATAAAGAGAGCATAGTAATGAATAAAATGCCCCTCGCTAGTATAAGGGTTGCCGATTTAACCACGGGACTTGCCGGCCCCTTCGGCACCCAGCTCCTGACTTGGCTGGGCGCTGAGGTTATCAAGATCGAGAGCATGGAGCATACCAGCTTACTCCGGCAGACCGCCGAGGCTAGGTTTATCAATACGAATCTGGCCAAGCTGAGCATTACTGTCAATCTCAACCGGCCCGAGGGGCTGGAGCTGGTCAAAAGGATAATAGCGGTAAGCGATGTCCTGGCGGAGAGCTACCGCCCCGGAGTAGTGGGCAAGCTGGGGCTCGACTACGAATCGGTCAGGCGAATCAAGCCGGACATAATCATGCTCTCCCTGTCCGGTTTCGGCCAGACGCCGCCGGAGGGGCACTATCGCACCTGGGCAAGTATCGTCGGCGGCATGGGCGGACTAACCCACCTGACGGGATATCCCGACGGTATACCCGCCAATGAGAGGGGTGCCAATGATACCAGGGGTGGTCAGCATGCCGCTTTCACCTTACTCGCTGCACTCAACTACCGGCAGAGAACGGGCCGGGGACAGTTCCTGGATCTGTCGGTGCGCGACGCTGTCTGCTGCCATATCGGCGACGTACTGATGGATTACACCATGAATCACAGGGACCCGGGGCGCAGAGGCAACCGCGATGACATTATGGCCCCGCATAACTGCTATCGATGCCGGGGAGAAGATAAGTGGGTCAGCATAGCGGTGGCCTCAGATGAGGAGTGGAGAGCTCTGTGCCGGGGTATTGACGAGCCTGAACTGGCCGGCGACAGGCGCTTCGCAGAGGCCCGTATGCGGTGGCGTAATCAGGACGAGCTCGACAGGATTATCGCCGTGTGGACGCTGGAGCATACCCACTATGAGGTGATGCAGATCCTTCAGGAGGCAGGTGTGGCTGCAGTACCCTCGTTCAACTGCGAGGAGATCTACACTGACCGGCACTTCAAAGAGAGAGGCTTTATCAGGGATATTGAACACCCGGAGCGGGGGAAGCAGGCAGTCACGGGTCCGCCGTGGAGGATGTCGGCGACCGTCGCGAAGATCGACACCTCGCCCACGATGGGGCAGCACAATGACTATGTCTTCGGGACGCTGCTAGGGATGAGCGCAAGTGAAATTACGGAACTGACAGAGGGTAAAGTCATATACTAACCGTCAGATGCTTCCCTTACGGACCCCCGAGGTACGCTTTCTTGACATGTTCACTCTTGGCCAGCTCACCGGTATCACCCTCCAGCATGATCTGGCCCAGTTCCATTACATATCCCTTCTGCGCAACTGCGAATGCCAGGCGGACGTTCTGCTCCACTAGGAGGATTGTAGTGCCATTGCGATTGATGCGACCTATAATATCGCCGATTTCACGACATACAATCGGCGACAGACCCAGCGTGGGTTCGTCCATGAGCAGGAGCTTGGGTTGGGCCATCAGGGCCCGACCAATGGCCAGCATCTGCTGCTCGCCGCCACTCAGGCTGCCGGCCGACTGCCTTGTTCTCTCCTTTAACACCGGGAACGAGTCGAAGAGACCGTCCAGGTCGTTTTTTACCTGCCTTTTATCCTTTCGCAAATATGCGCCCATTCGAAGATTCTCGAGAACTGTCATCTGTGGGAAGATCCTTCTCCCCTCCGGGACCAGGGCAATGCCCCTGCGAACGACTTCCTGGGCCGGCAGGCCATTTATTCTCTCACCGTCAAACCATATCTCACCCAACGTCGGCGGTTTCAGCCCGCATATGGTCCTCAGCGTAGTGCTCTTGCCAGCACCGTTAGCACCCACGAGGCAGGCTACATGCCCCTGCTCGACATAGAGTGAAATGCCCTTTAGGGCTTCAACCTTCCCGAAGTGTACACTGATTTCCCGGAGTTCAAGTAACATCGGCGTCGACACCCAGATAAGCTTCGATCACTTCATCGTTTGCCCTGATCTCTTCGGGACTGCCTTCGGCTATCTTCCTCCCGTGATTGAGCACTATGATACGGTCGCAGCCCCCCATAACCGCCCTCATATTATGTTCCACCAACAGGATTGTAATCCCGCTGTCCCTCAACTCCCGTAAACGACCGATAAAGGTCGACGTTTCTTCCGCTGTCAGCCCTGTCACCGGTTCGTCAAGCAGCAGAAGCTGCGGGCTCGCTGCCAGCGCCAGGCAAACCCCGAGCATCCTTTGATGACCGTGCGGCAGGTTCCCGGCGTATTCGTCTTTCACCGGGGAGAGCCCCATTGTTTGAATCAGATCCAGAGCGTGCTGCTCCGTTTCCTGCTCCTCCCTGCGAGCAAAGGGGGTGTTCAGTAATACTCTCAGGAAACCTGCCCTGTACTGCAGGTGGCAAGCGATCAACACATTTTCCCGGACGGTACGCATCTGGAATAGCGTGTTCGCTGCTTGAAATGTCCTCACTATCCCCTTTTCGGCTATCCAGTTCGGCTTTCGCCCGGTCACGTTCTTACCTTTGAACACTATCTTTCCCCGGCTGGGTCGAAAGAATCCGGTCACCAGATTAAACATCGTGGTTTTTCCAGCTCCATTGGGACCCACCAAACCTAGGATCTCTCCCTCATTCGCTTCCATGCTCACGTTATCGACGGCAGCGAGGCCGCCGAAGTATTTGGACAGGTTTGTAACTTCAAGCAGCGCCATTTGTTGCACTCCTCGTGACCATCCTGGTAAGTCCCACTATAAACGTGTATAGCCTCTGCGGCAGGGTTATCAGCCCGCCTCGCAGGTAGAAGATGATAGCTATCAGGATGGCGGCATAAACGAGTGGCTGAGCTCCCGAGGGGACTTCGAGTAACTCGACCAGAAGTATCAGGAAGAAAGCACCGACAATCGGACCTCCGATCGCGAAGTACATCCCTCCGACAATAGCATAGATCTGGATGTTCAGCGATTGCCAGGTGCTATATAGTTCATGACCGGAGAAGTTCATATAGTGGACCAGAAAGCTTCCCGCAACACCCGCGAAAAAGGCCCCGATGGCGAACGCCAGCAGTTTGTACTTGAGTACATTTATACCCAGGCTCTGGGCAAGGTCTTCGTT
>CP070819.1:1978443-1989404 GCA_020344295.1 Dehalococcoidia bacterium
CGCCAGACGGCGATGCTCGTGGTGCCGTCGTCCTCCAGCACCTCGCAAGACTGCACGTGGCGGCCTTTACTCAGTATGCGGGTACGGGCGTAGTCAGCAATCTCCCTGACCACCATCTCCCTCGGGGCATCAATCGTCATGGTCATCTCTGCGACTCTCATGCTGCCTCCCGAAGTAACAAAGAAATAAAACTCACACCACCGGCATCCTCAAAAGGTCGATCGTAGCACCACCATCGACACGAATGCATATGCCGCTGATAAAGGATGCCGAATCGCTGACACGAAACAGCACGGCGTTCGCCATATCCTGTCTCGTGCCCTTAAGTGTCCTGTCATCGGGTATGTCCATAGCTTCACCGGCCCGTTTAACACCCTCGGTATCCGAGATAAACCCGGGCGCGACGCTGTTGACCCGAATCCCCAACGGCGCCCATTCGACCGCACAGGTCCTCGTCAGAGACTCAACACCAGCCTTGGCCGCGGCAACATGGGCCATGGAGCTGACCCCCCAGTGCTCAAAAGGTGCTGAGATATTGACAATACAGCCCCCATGATCCTTCAGGTAAGCGGTATATGCCGCCTTGGTGACGTTATACGTTCCTAACAGATCGATATCAACAACCGTCTTGAATCCGTTATAGGACATTCTCTCAATAGGTGCGATGAACATTCCGGCGGCGCAGTTGATAACAATGTTCAGACCGCCCCATTTCTCGATGACAGCGGCAATGACCGCCTCTACCGCCGCGCCGTCGCGTACATCCGATGCCACGTTAAGACATTCAATTCCCTCTTTTTCGAATTCCTGACAGGCGGCATCGAGATTCTCCTGCTTGCGGCTGGTAATAGCAATCCTGGCCCCGTGTTTCCCCAGCGTGCGGGCAATCTCCTTCCCGATACCGGTTGCGCCGCCGGTTATCAGGGCCACGCGGCCTTTCAGGATATCTTCTTTAAAGTCGCTCATTATATTTACCTCCAGTGGAATGAACTATGCTGTCACGCTGGGACTCATTCTAGAATAAGTTATCGCATTGAGCAAGAGAGCAGTCCTCGATTCCATGCACATGATTCAGCCATGAGAGTATGCTGGGTACTACGTGTTCGGAAAGTGTCATAGATTCTTAACTATTCACCGTATCTGTTTTTTAACTTCTTTATGCCTTTGATACTATTCTGAGAATGTGACTTTGGCGTATCTTTCCAGATGAGAATTTAGTACAAAATGTAGGCTCTGATATCGATATCTGTTGATTAATTAAGATAGGAGAGACCCATGACAATAAAAGAGGACAGCTCGAAACACGGCGCCTTCAGCTGGATGGAGCTTATGACCACAGATGTCGAATCGGCGAAGGGTTTCTACCTCAAGCTTTTTAGTTGGGATACTGAAGACGCCTCAATGGATCCAGTTGAGCCTCCAACTGCTTGGCCTAATATTCCAAGCAGTTTCTAACTGCGTTTCGATATTGATTCTTTTTTACCAGAAGTTAGGCAGTCAATACAGCCTCTGTTTTACTAGAGCCTGAATAATTAATTAAACCAAATACCTGACATTCTTGTGACTTTTTCGTTTTAACACTACAGATGAATTTTTAATAGAAGGGGGGATATTGTGTAAAGAAGCACAGGTGCTCAAAATTTAAATGAAAATAAAACGTATGAGGTGAAAGAATGAAAGGAACTTTTAAGCTATCTGTGGTGAGTATGGTTTTAACACTGGCCCTTGCCATTGGTCTTACGACAATGGCTTCTGCCCAAGATAACACTATCAATTTAGTCGTGTCACCTAATGTACTGAACCTCGGATCCAGCGGAGGTGTCGTAACATTACATGCTGATATTGGCTATAGTTCGCAATACGAGTTGGAACTGGAGGTGAACAATCAATCACTCCCCATTGCATTCACTTTTCCTGATAGTAGGGGTGATTTAGTCATTAAGTGTAACCTTACAATAGTGAAGGATATGGTTGAAGTAGGCGAGGCAACATTCAACCTTACGATCAATGAGCTCTATACAGGAACAGACACAATTCGCGTAATCGATCCATGTACTCTTAAGTAAAACCAGAGCTTTATCCCGTCTGAGAAATGGTGGGGGCTCAAAAGTGTCCCCACCATTTCTATCTAATCGTAGAATGGCAATAAATTAAAATCAAACCGTTCCTTTTCAAACAATAAAAGAGCCCTGTGGTTGCTAAGCCACAGGGCGTCATTATTACCAATAAAAAGAAACATTTCTTAAAGGAACGATTTGACGAGAAGGAGGGCAGTCTTATTTGACGTCTTTTTCTGCGTAGTCAGCCGACACTACCGGCAGTTCCACAATGAAGGCTGATCCCTGGCCTGGTTTGCTTTCGACATACAGGTGGCCGTTGTGTTCCTGTATAATCCCGTATGAGATGCTCAATCCCAGCCCTGTGCCCTCCCCTACGTCTTTGGTCGTGAAAAACGGATCGAATATGCTCGCCAAGTGCTCTTCTGATATTCCGGGACCGTCGTCGATGAAGGTTACCTTGATGTTATGAGCAACCGCTTCCGTCTTGATAATTAACTTGCCCCTGCCGTTCTCTTCAGTCATGGCCTGCTCAGCGTTATTGATGATATTGACAAAGACCTGCTCCATTTGGGGGAAATCTGCCATGGTCTCCGGCAACTCGGAACACAGCTCCTGCAGGACCTCGATATTACCGGTACTCAGTCGATAGGAATTCAGCTCAAGACATTTCTCTATCACTTGATTGATCGAAATCATGGTTTTCTCGGGTTTGTGCCTGCGGGCAAAGGAAAGCAGGTTGCCGGTTATCTTGCTTGCGCGCTGAGATTCCTTGAAAATCGTCGTGACATCGCACCTTACGCTTTCATCCAGGTCTTTTTTTTCAGCGAGATATTGTGCGAAAGCCTGGACAGCAGCAAGCGGATTGTTCAGTTCATGGGCAACACCAGCCGCCAGCTCTCCGACTGCGGCAAGTCGTCCGCTGAGTAGAAGCTGCTGCTGCATCTTCCTACGGTCGGTGACGTCGACGAAGGATGTTATGGTCTGAATGGCCTTGCCATGAGTATCGTATACCATGGCAGTTAACACCTCTACATCTATCTGCTCGCCATCCCTCCTTGAGAACTTCAGCTCGCCCCGCCATTGTCCGCGCTCGATCATTGATAGGGCTACCATGTCGGCTGCGTCCGCATCTAGCTTCAGGAGTGCCCAAAAAGATTGACCCACAACATCTTCCCTCTTGGCAATCCGCCACAAGCGCAGGCAGGCTTCGTTCACGTAGGTGATAGTGCCTTGGATGTCGGTAATGGCAATGGCCGTAAGGGATTTCTCGATGGCATTGTCTTTGATGAGAAGTGACTCCTCAGCCTGTTTGCGCTCAGTGATATCGCGGAAATTGGCCACAATCCCGTCCACTAAGGGATCATCAAGAAGATTTTTAGCTATAACCTCAATAGTACGATATGTACCGTCTTCATGGCGAACACGTACTTCCGCTTGTGCTGTCCCGCCAGATGTATTTAGCAGTTTTTCAAATAAACCGGCTATGTTAGGCAGATCGTCCGGATGGATGTTCTCAAATATGTTTGCGCCGATTCGCTCTTGTGACTCGCGGCCTATTATGTAATCAGCTGATGGGCTAGTGGAGCGTAAAGTACCATCTCTATTAATTACTGCGATCCCTTCCATGGCATTTTCCAAGAGCGATCGGTAGTACTCCTCTCTTCTCTGAAGTGCTTCCTCCGCCATTTTACGCTCGGTGATATCACGGGCCACCCCTACGAGTTCAGGTGGCTTTTTACCAGGAATCAACGAAGCGGAGTATTCGATTTCCGCTATGCTGCCATCCTTTCTTTTTGCCTTAGTTCTGCCGTGAAAGAAACCCCGCTCCTCCAACGCGGCACCCACTTCCCTGTAGACTTCCTGTATGCTTATATCACTGGGCAAGAAAAGACTCGCATCGAAACCGACCATCTCTCCTTTAGAGTAACCTAATATCTCCCCGATTCTGTCATTAGCCCAAGTTATCTGCCCTTCCCTAAACCGAAAAACCGCGTCAGCGACGTTTTGAACCACCGCAGAGTACTGCTCCTCAGATTCGCGGAGAGCATCCTCCACTGCCTTCCGTTCAGTGATATCCCTCAAGTTGCCTACAACCGCAATCGGAGCACCACTGTCATCGCGAATCACAGATATGTTGTCTGTCACCCACCTGTAGCCCAGGTCTCTATGCTTGATGCGATAGACCACTGTCGACGTATGTTGGCATTCAATTGCCGGACCCATCAGCGAGATGATGCTCACGGAAAACATATCGACGTCATCGGGGTGAACTAACTCAATCGCACGTGCCGGGCCAAGTGCAAGGTATTCCTCAGGATCATAACCAAGCTGTGTCATTGATGCCGGACTGATGTAGTCATACTTACCGGATCGCAGGTCCATGCGGTAGATCATATCAAAGGAATTATCGAGCACACTGCGAAACCGTTCCTCGCTCTCCCGAAGCGCCATATCCGCTTTCCTACTCTTGGTGATGTCGCGGTAGTTAACAATGATACCATTCACTTTCGGATTATCGAGAAGATTGGTACCCATACCTTCTACTGTGCGCCACGAACCATCCTTATGCAGAAAACGGACCACCAGGGATACAGCTTGTTCCGTGTTTGCAGTGAGAATACTGTCGAAGGCATTGATAACATTTGGTATATCTTCCGGGTGCACATAGTCCATCACGGCCTTACCAATTAGTTCCTCCGGCGAATAGCCGAGAATCCGCGTAACGGACGGGCTCTCATAGCGTATAGTTCCATCGCTGTTCAGAATCGCGATCGCATCTGACGAGTTCTCAAATAGCGCTCGAAAGAGTTCCTCTGATTCTCGCAATCCCTCCTCCGCTCGCTTGCGCTCGGTGATGTCCCTGACTATTACCAGGTCAGCCGGCCTTCCTTCGAACATTATCAGCCCTGCGTTCAGCTCCGCGTCCACCCGTCTACCATCCTTGAGCAGCAAAATTGTCTCGTATGCCGTCTCTACGTCCTGCCCTGCCATTCGGCGCTCATACCGAGACTTCAGTTTCGGAAGCTCTTCGGGATGGATGTAGTTGGCAATGGGAGTGCCGATCATCTCTTCCGGCATGTAGCCGATCAGTTCCAATGACCGCCTGTTTGCATATTTAATGATGCCATCTTGAATAACAGTGATTCCGTCACTAGCCCGCTCCACCACATTACGATATTTCTCTTCGCTCTCCTGCAACGCCTTCTCATCCTGCTTGCGTTTCGTGACATCGCGGGTAATCCCCAAAATCCCTTGTGGCCTGCCATCACGGTCACGTAGGTAAGTCATCCTGACCTCAGTAGGGACTATGCTACCATCCTTGTGGATGTGGTCGAGATCCACCGTCACTGAACCAAATGGCTTCCTTTCGTCAGTGCTCTCTTCAACAGCCAGTGTACGCTCATATGTCTCCCAAGCGAGCTCAAGGGAGGCAGGAGTCAAGATACCCGCCAAACCTATGGCGGTCTCTTCCTCCGGCGTGTAGCCTATCAGACGTTGTGTAGAGGGACTGATGTAAGTAAAATTCAGATCCATATCCATAGTCCAGATAACGTCGCCAACGTTCTCCGTAATCAGGCGGTACCTTTCCTCACCCACCCACAATGCTTCTTCCATCTGTCTGCGTTCGGTGACGTCGCGGTAGTTGGTGACAATCCCGTTCACCTCAGGGTTATGGAGTAGATTGCAGCCGATACCTTCGAGCACACGCCATGTGCCGTCCTTATGCAGGAACCGGACCTCGGACGAAAAGGCTCTCTCAGGATTCTTTTTGGCTGTGACGATATTGCCTGCTACTTTCTGAACGTCTTCGGGGTGGAGGAAGTCGAGAGCGTTCCTGCCGATCAGCTCTTCGGGCTTGTATCCAAGAACACGTTCGACTGATGGACTCTCGTAGAGGATTGTCCCAGTCTCATCAACAACTGCAACAGCATCTAGCGAATTCTCTACGAGCGCTTTAAAGAATTCCGTGGATTCTAGCGGCTGTTTCACGGCATGTCTGCCCCTATTGCCACCATTGTTAGTTAGAGGCGATCGTGTTGTTTTATGACTGCTGCTGCGAGTCATGTCTAGCTCCACGGTGTGCCTCTTTCTGTTTACCAAAAAGTCACACCATCTCGTAGTCTCAGTTCAAGGCTACCACAATCGCTGTCGTTAGGGCATGGCCTTTTTAGGGGGAGGCATATAGGAAAATAGTTCCTTTTACTCGGGTATGCACGGGTAGCGGATGGCAGTTAGAGAGTCAGTCGGGGGTTATGCTGCCTCATAAAGAAGTGCTATTTCCAGGACCACGCTGTCTTTTTCCCAAATAATATCTCGCGAATTAGAGAAAGTAATGCCCGGAGCTTACGGTAATTCGATTGTGGCAGTACTGTAATAGCGCGCCTGGGACAGAACTCGATGCATTCCAGGCAGCCGGTACACTGTGATGCAAACACCGGAAAGATTACCCAGTCCTGAGCCAACGCACCGGGCTGTCTCGGTGTTCGGGGCTGCGTCCCGAATACCTTCTCCGGACAGCGTTCAAGGCACAAATAGCAATTCAGCGGATTACTACAGGTCTGAGTATCGATCAGTACTTCCATTTCTGCCCTATTCTCTACCAGGGTAAGGTGGCGAACTGCGCTCTGTCCAACAGAGCGATTGCCTCCTTGTCGCACACAGACCGGCAGACACCGCAGCCATAGCACCGGTTCATGTCGATGGTGGGCCTTTTCATTGTGTTGGAATAGCCTATCGCCCCGAATTGACAGTTCAGAAGACACTTCTTGCAGCCGTTGCATTTATTCCAGTCGACGGTAGCTACGTATTCCGCCCGAAACATTATTTGAGTTAGGTTTGTTTTGAACTGAATACCGTAGGCCATACAATCCTGATCACAGTTACAGACAGCGCCGATATACGGGGTTCTAAAGGTCCAGATAGAGTGAACCAGGCCCTGTTTATCAAACGAACGCACTAAACCAACCGCTTCCTCTTTTTCAAGGACTTCGAGTCCATGTGAATAATCGGGGTATTTGCCGAACATTCCCATGATGTCCATGCCTACTCCAAAGCAATACCTTGTTTCCCGACCTGTTGTAAGCCTTCTGCATACACATGGCATTCTCACGATCGAGTCCTGCATCTCCAGTATCTGCTCTACATCCTCGATAGGCACTATCTGGCCCCAATGCAAGGTCTTGTTCTTATGCATAGCCATACGGCGGAAGAATCTATACACCACTGGTATGCTTTTCACAGCATCCAGTTTGGCCACAGCTGTCCCGCACCTCACCTCAAACTGGGCGCCGAAATCCTCCATGTACTCCGCACGGTTACACTGTTCCCAGAGTTCCCGGGAGTAGTTACGCATCGTTAAATACCACTTCTTTCCCTCACCATGTTGAATGCAGAACTCACACATATAAAATCCCCATGCTACTCATCTGTATCCTGCTTCACCGAGGACATAATGGAGGAATACTAATAGATATTCTACAGGAAAACGCAGCTTTTTACCTGGAAAATGTTAATGTTTATATCGGAAGTGGCGCGCTGGTAGGATTTCACTGCGTTGCCCATTACGAAACCAGCTTCAACTATGTCAGGATAGGCATAGCATTTCAGCATTAGCTTGTCACAATTCAAGGCCCAATAGCGTAGAAATGAAAAGGGCGGACGTGGAAGCCCACCCTTTTAGAAATTCTACCTTAGTAGTTGATTACGAATCAGTAACTACTGAGCAGTAAACATCTGGGAAGTGTTATTGACCACTACCGTATATGTCTTGCCTGAGATGAAATCACTGCCGAGGGGAATAGTGTTCTCGACTAACTCGTACAACTGGGCGCAGCCCGTACCACCATCCGCAGGCCCCAGGTTAAGAACCTCCACTCGGATCGTGTCGCCCTTGCGTATTACGTCATAGCCATCGTATTTGACGCAGCTGTTAGGCAGCCCCGAAACGACATGCAGGAAGTATTGCGGTGGCCATGATTCTGCGATCCAAATGTCCAAGTCGTCGATGGGAGCTTGTACCTTCACCATTTCAGGCTCAACTGGCCCCGGTTTCTTTATGTCGCTGGCCCAGAAAGTACGACTGGGAAGCTGTCCCTCAGTTGGCCTGAGTTCACCAGTTATGATGATCCTGTTGCCGTTTTCTATTCCCTCCACACTTACCGGAGGTCTCTGTGTTCCGTCATCCTCTACCATCAAGTTGTACCATACTATCAAAGTTTCCCCGCCTGAAGTCAACTCAAAGCACGGACAACGCACCTCACCGAGCAAGCTTACTGTTCCATAGATTGTGACTTCTGTGTCATATAGTGGATTATTTAATAGCTCAGCAACACTCAGCGCCGCTGGAGAAGGGATGAACTTGTCCCACTCAGGTTTGTCCTCAGCTGGAATGAACGAATCGGGGTCCCAGGGCCTGTGCCAGCCATCACGCTCTGCATCCCAAACATAGCCACAACTGCCTGGAGTACCTCCTACTATTTGGGTCTCCCCTTTCTCGATGCTAATAGCCCAGAAATCATTGAGTGATGTGTGTTGACCTGCCTGCTTGAGTTCGCCAGTTATGTATAACCAGTCACCATTCTCGAGACCTTCAACACTCACAGGAGGCTTTTCCGTGCCATCATCGTCCACCATTAGGTCGTACCACACTTGTATTGTCTCTCCTCCCGAAACAAGCACAAAACAAGGGCAGAGGAGTTCACCCAACAGAGTCACTTCCCCTTGAATTGTGATGGGTTTGTTATATACCGGATTATCTAATAACTCGGCAACGCTCAGCGCTTCTTCAGGGACCTTGTCCTGGTCCCATACGATGGCTGCTGTTACACTCCCTCCAACAAGGCATCCAATAATGAGCAAACTCACAGCTAATATCGCCAACCTCTTTCTCATTACCTTCCTCCTTCATGCTCATTTAAGGTGTGCTCTTGTAAATGTATTGTAGGTTCCGGTGATCCATGTCCCGTGCCCGATACCGGAACGGTCACGATAACGATGGCCCACATAACGAGTCCGGCGGCAATAGCAGCGGCAACGAATGCTCGGACAGCTGTCCTCTGGCTCCCGCGATACGCGACGATACCGCCTATAATCAACGCTGCACCGAGTATACTCAGTATCATCCAGATGATGGCGTCCCAGTTCATGTCGAGCCTCCTTCTCCGGCTATGTCTATTCTAAAAGGTATGAGGTGATTCAGGCTTTACACTGATAATGACGTTGGAGACGGCAGTTTTGTTCCATATTTTAGATTTCGCGTATACCTGTCTATAGATTTCAAGAACAAGGGCCCGCTCGTTTTTACGAGTGGGCCCTTGTTTCAATAAATCGCCTGATACACTTGACTCATCGGGAGAATTCTCTGTCACTGAAATGGGGATGCCATGTGTAGTCTGGTTTCTATGCTAAAATCTAAGCACTTTGAAAGAACCTCTTAATATTAGAAGTGGTAAAATTATGGGGGTTGGGTTATATCCAAACCGTTTAATAAACAGCCAAATGATAAATGTATATTAGGTAGCCCGAAAGTGAAACTGATTTTTGTTCATGGCTCAGGAGGCTGCAAGGAGGTCTGGCTCTACCAGACTAAGCACTTTCCTGAAGCTATCGCTATCGATCTGCCAGGCCATCCCGATGGTGAGCCGTGTACCAGCGTTGACTCCTATGTTGAGTGGCTGAGGGGATATATACGTGACAGTAGATATATTGATGTAGTCCTAGCAGGACATTCACTAGGCGGCGCCATCGCTCAACTCTATGCACTAAAATATCCGGAGGATTTGGAGCGGATTATTCTCATCGGCAGCGGTGCGAGGCTCCGAGTCAACACTGTCTACCTCGAGATGCTGGAGCAAGCAAAAAGCAATTCTAATATACTAATGCATTACTTAGCTGATTCACATAAGCTTATAGATCCCAAGCTCAGAGAGGTTATTCAGAGGAGAGCCTTCGAGAATGGCCCCAACGTCTTCCTAAACGATATGCTGTGCTGCGATAAGTTTGACGTTATGGATCGGATTCAAGAAATCAAGCTGCCTACTTTAGCTCTATGTGGAAGCGAGGACATAATGACCCCTCCGAAATACACCAAATATCTCGCCAACAAGATTAAGGGGGCAAGGGAAGTAATAATCGAGGGGGGTACTCATATGGTCTTCGCCGAAAAGCCTGCTGAGGTCAATCAGGCTATTGAGGATTTTCTCAACAGCCCATGGGAGGAACTCCTCTACCACTGATATCTAAATTAGGGGGAAACAGAATTACTGAAATACGTAGGTTGTGCCCACAGTATTGAGCAGGAATTGGTCCGGCATATCCTTGGCAAATTGATTGATGGCATTCCACCCAGTGCAATGCATGGGCACAACATAGTCAGGCCCAATCCTCTTCATTTCTTCAATAGTCGGTCCAATAACAGACTCAAAGACCGGGCCTGTGAGGTGAAATCCGCCCAGGACCGCATGAACGTGATCTGTCTGTGAGATTTTACGAGCATATTCTACGATATTGATTATGCCAGCGTGGGAACATCCCCCGATTACCACCAATCCTTTGTTCCTGACCTTTATAGCTAAGCCCTGATCATCCTTGAAGGGATCTACAATCCACTCATTATCGATTTGTGCCTCCGCCCACGGAAAACCTTTCTCAAAATCAGTCACTCGTTCAACCTCTCCAGTTACCAGCACATGGTCTGACGCTACAAGAGAAGGGCCTTCGATTTTTCGGAGCACTGCCTTAGTCCCCATCAATGACTCCTCATCCAAAGCAGGCATATCCGCTTGTATTCCTATCGGAATATTGATTCGACGTTTCAGAAACACATCTGGATGTACAATCAACCCAATCTCCTTGCCGGCCCTGTGTAACAGTTCTAAAAGCCCCCCAAAATGATCGAAATGA
>CP070819.1:1989504-1997115 GCA_020344295.1 Dehalococcoidia bacterium
GGGCTCGGATGTATGATACTATTCTCCACACAAGCTTTCAAGGGCACTGCCCCTGAGTGTAGCGGACTACCTGGAATCATTCGAGGATGTAGCTGTCGCCGGCGACGGTCACCCTGCCGTCCTGTACCAGCTTGGTGAGGTGCGCCTGGACCTGCTTTCGGGCCAGCTCGACCAGGCGCTCGTCCAGTTCGGGATAGATCTCGGACACCAGCTCAGCCACGCTCCTCCTCCCCCGCTCCAGGTAGTTCAATACCTGCTGCTCCCTCTCCAGCCGATGATCGATGAGCTCCCTGATCTTGCGCTCGGGCTCGCGTATCAGCGGCCCGTGGCCGGGGCAGATCAGTTTGATATTGAGGTTCAAGAGGTGCTTCAGGGACTCGATATACTGCGCGACATCGCCGCCCGGCGTATCGATGACGGACGTGCCGAAGCCCACGATATGGTCCCCGGTGAACAGTATCCCGCTCTCCTCGAGATAGAAGCAGACGCTGTCAGAGGTATGACCGGGTGTATGGATCACCTTGATAATTGCTCCGCCGATGTCCAGCGTCTCCCCGTCAGCCAACAGCCGGTCCTCCGCGATCCCGTAGTTCTTCAGATGTGCCGCGCCCGCCGCATAGATTGCTATCTCAGCCCCTGTAGCCTCCCTGATGGCCCAGCAACCGCCTATATGGTCGGGATGGGGGTGGGTGATCAGAATATGCGCCAGCTTCAAATGAGCCAGTCTCATCAGATAATCAAGTCTCTCCCCCGTTGTCTGCGCATCGAAATACCCGGAGTCTATCAACGCGGCTCGGTCGCCGATCACCAGGAAGACATTGGGGGCATACATCCCCATGAACTTGCTGGAGCCGGCCGGAATCGAGTGAACCCCTGGAGCTACTTCCATTTCCCCACCGACCTCATAACTGATTCAGACCTGATGCACATCAGGGCTACTCTTCCTCGTACCCGCTGTGTCCGCTCTCCGATTCCCCTGCCGGCAGTTGGCATACTGCCTCTTCGGACTCCTCCTCGCAGGGGTTGAGGAGGGACGCAACGATTGAAATAAGCAATACAGCGCCAACCACACCCAGGGCAATCCCCACCGGCATCTCGTAGACATCTATGATCAGCATTTTAACGCCGATGAAAAACAGGACGGTGGCCAGCCCGTAGGTGAGATAGCGGAACATCCCCATAACACCGGCAAGCGCGAAGTAGAGCGCACGGAGCCCCAGGATAGCGCATACGTTGGAGCTGTATGCTATAAACCTGTCCAGCGTGATACCGAGAACGGCGGGCACTGAGTCCACGGCGAAGACGATGTCCGTGGTCTCGACAACCAGCACTACTACAAGCAGCGGCGTGGCCATCAGGAGTCCGGCCCGCCTGACGACGAACCTGTCGCCCTCGTAGTCCTCCGTGACGCGAAAGAACCGGCGGAACAGACGAAGCACGGGGTTTCTCCCCGGGTCTATCTTCTCGTCCTTGCGCAGGGCCAGCCTGATCGCAGCTACGACGAGGAAGGCCCCCAGAATATACAGCGCCCAGTGGAACCGCTCCACGATCGCCACACCCGCCAGAATGAATGCCAGCCGCATCACGATGGCGCCGAGTATTCCCCAGAAAAGCACCTTATGCTGGTAGACAGCAGGCACGGCGAAATATGTGAAAATCAGCAGGAAAACGAAAAGGTTGTCAACGCTGAGGGATTTCTCGACCAGATAGGCGGTTAGGAAATGGAGCGCGGTCTCAGAACCGCGCCAGAAATAGATGCCCAGGTTGAAGAGCAGGGACAGGCCGATCCAGAAAGCGGACCAGAGCAGTGATTCTTTGACACCGATGATATGCGTTTTGCGATGGAAGACCTTGAGGTCCAGGAACAGCAATATGAATACGACTACGTTAAAGCCGATCCACATCCATGTTTCACTTGACATGTACTGCCCTCTTCGTACCCGACAGCGTCAGCGTAATGTTACAGGACGTCGACGTATTTGTCACGACGTCAGTCCGGATAATGTAAACGGGCCCCGCTTCATGCAGCAGGACCCGTCTCTAACACAATAGACTTTCAGACCGGCGTCAGATCAGGCGAACACCCCGTCTTTCTTGAGCTGTCGCAATGTTTTCGATATCTTCTGCTCATCCACGAAATTGGTGGTATAGTCGCCCGCCCTGAATGACTCGTTATCCAGAGCTACAATGTGGAAGGGGATGTTAGTCTTGACACCCTCGATATGGTACTCCTTGAGGGCCCGCTTCATCGTCTCAATCGCCTCGTCACGGGTACGTCCCCAGCTCAGCAGCTTCGCCATCAGGGAGTCATAGTAGAACGGAATGGCGTAGCCGCTGTACACGCCCCCGTCAACCCTGACGCCGAAACCTCCGGGGGGATCATAGGCTTCGATCTTACCCGGAGCGGGCATGAAGTTCATGAATGGATCCTCCGCGTTGATCCTGCACTCGATGCTCCAGCCGTTGAGCTTAATGTCATCCTGTGTATAGCCCAGGTCCTCACCCGCCGCTATCCTTATCTGCTCCTTGACCAGGTTGATCCCCGTAAGGTACTCAGTGAGGGGGTGCTCCACCTGGAGGCGGGTATTGCACTCGTTGAAGTAGTACTCGTTGTCATCCAGCGAGTACATGAACTCGACGGTCAGTGCGTTCACGTAGTTCAGTATCTTCGCGATCTCAACCGCCGTGCCCCCCATCCTCGCCCTGAGTTCTGGCGTCATTATGGGTGACGGGGCCTCCTCGATCAGCTTCTGGTATCTTCTCTGAACCGAGCACTCGCGGTCGCTGACATAGACAGTGTTTCCCTTCTTATCAGCCAGGATCTGGAACTCGATATGTTTTCCTCTGGCGATGAACTTCTCCAGATAGAAAGCCGGCACGCCGAAGGCCTCGCTGCCCAGCGAGGTGGCATACTCCATCGCTCCCGCCAGGTCATCCTTCGTCTCAGCTACCTTCATCCCTATGCCGCCGCCGGCGCCGCTGGGCTTGACGATAACCGGATAGCCGATATTGTTCGCGATCTCAAAGGCCTTGGCCATGTCTGCCTTGCCCTCGATCGCGCCGTCGGAACCTGGAGCGACGGGGATACCCTTGCTCTTCATCAGGTCGCGGGCCCGGTGTTTGGGCTTCGCGGCGTTCATCGACTTGCTGGGCGGTCCGATGAACTCGATACCCAGGTTTTCACACTGCTCCACGAATCCGGGATTCTCGGCAAGGAAACCGTATCCCGGATAGATAGCCTCGGTCCCCGTCTTCTTGGCTGCGTCCAGAATCTTCTCTACGTTCAGGTAGCTGCCTGCGGGCTCCGGATCTCCCAGAGAGATGGCCTCGTCTGCATGCTTCACGAACAAGGCTTCGGCATCTGCATCCGAGTATACAGCAACGGAGGCGATGCCCAACTCCCTGCACTCCCGCATCGCCCTCAGCGCGATCTCACCCCGATTTGCTACCAGGATTTTCTTAAACATTATCCCTTACATCTCCCTTTATGAAGCCTGAGTTCCTTAGTCCTCTTCGATTATTATCAGAACGTCTCCCGTCTCCACCGTCTGCCCTTCCGAGATCTTCACCTCCACGACAGTCCCGTCGACCGGAGACAGTATCGGATTCTGCATCTTCATTGACTGCAGCGAGCAAAGCTCTCCATCCTCCTCCACCTTATCACCGGCGCTAACCGACACACTGACGATTTTGCCCGGTATCGGAGCCTCGATTACCTCTTGAGACATCGTATGTAGTTCTCCTTCCAATATATCCTTCCGTTTTTAATTGCCTTCCGCTACCTGCGGAAGGCAACCATTTTATAGTTTAATCTCAGGCCGAATTCGTGTCAAGCTGACCCAGTGTGGCGTCCGAATCTCACCATACCTACCATCAGGTTTGCTCTATACAGGCCACACGTTTATAATAGTTATGTACAACAGTCCAACCATCCCTTGGCAGCGACCAGGAGGGCAGCTTCACCAGCGCCCTGAAGCAAACCACGGCATATCGCAAGGGATATCTTATGAAAGCAGACAGGACCAAACGGAAACTGGCACAGATCGAGAGAATGCGAAGCAGGCTCCAGCAGGGGGGCAGTGCTGCCGAGGTAAAAAAGCAGCGTCAGAAGGGCAAGCTGGCAGCGCGGGAGAGGGTCGACAAACTGCTCGACACAGGCACATTTCAGGAACTCGACATCTGGGGCACCCCGATGGATACAGAATCGCTGATCGACTACCGCAAAGGACCTGCGGATGCAGTTGCTGTGGGCTACGGTCAGGTCAACGGACGTCCGATCTATCTCTGGGCCCAGGACGCAACGGTGCTGGGCGGGACTTTGGCCAACGTACAGGCACGAAAGATAGCAATGGTGATGGAGAAGGCCATCCATGCCAGGGTACCTATTGTCGGCATCATCGACTCGGAGGGCCCCCGATTGCAGGATGCTATCCAGTATTACCGCTTCTACTCGCCGGAGGCGATGGTCTACTTTCAGACCATGGCTTCGGGGGTAATACCACAGATATCGCTAATCATGGGTCCGTGTGTTGGGGAGATGGCTATATCCACCTGTATGGCCGATTTCGTGTTCATGGTCAAGAATACGAGCTATATGTGTGTATCACCGCCGCCGGAGGGGACATCCAATGAAGTTGCAGGCGATCCCGTCGTTCATGCACAGGAAACCGGATGCTGCGACATTCTAGCCGACAATGAGGAAGAGTGCTTTCAGCACTGCCGGGAGCTATTAAATTACCTTCCATCCTGCAATGAGGAACCTCCACCGCTGATCGATACCGGCGACGATCCTGATCGCAGAGAAGAGGGGCTTCTGGGGATAGTCCCGTTCAACACTATGAAGGCTTTCAGCATGCACAGGATTATCTCCCTGATAGCTGACAACGGTGATCTTTACGAGCTTAAGCGGCTATGGGCGAACAACCTGATAACCGGATTCGTCCGCCTGGCGGGACGGACCGTGGGAATCATAGCGAACAACCCCGAGGTAATGGGTGGATCCCTCACGCTGGATGCCGCCGACAAGATGGCGCGGTTCGTCCGATTCTGCGATGCGTTTCACATACCCTTGGTCTGGTTGGCAGATACCCCCGCATTCCTGCCGGCTGTCGATGAGGAAACGAGAGGGCTCATCAGGCACGGGTGCAAGCTGGTATTCTCTAATGTCGAGGCTACAGTGCCTCAGATAACCGTTGCCGTGAGAAAGCTCTTTGGGGGCGGTGGCGTAGCCATGCCTGGCACAACTCTGGGTGGCGACTTGGATGTAGCCTGGCCCACAGTGCAGCGAGGGCTCATGGGAGGGGAAGGAGCAGTATCCATCATTTACAAGAGAGAACTACAGGCCATCGAGGATGAAGCAGCGAGGGAGGAGAGGCGAGCTCAGTTAGTAGCGGAGATGAAGCATAATTTCCAGGCACTGGAGCAGGAATGGGCTCAGGAGTTCATCGATCCCAGAGACACCCGGCCCTTCCTGATTAAGGCGCTGAAGACGCTAGAGAACAGACACGAAGAGAGACCTCGAAAGAAACACGAAAACATGCGATTATAAATATAAGGGGCAGAATAAAGTAGGGGCGACTCTGAGAGTCGCCCCTACTTATTTACAGAAAGAATGGTTCTGCCTAAAGCGGAATCAGGGAATGTTTCCGCCACGGCCTCGATGGTTCCAGCTTCTTAGACAGCCTCTTCAAGGTATTGATCAGGACTGGCCGCGTCTGTCTGGGATCGATAATGTCATCTGTGCCCTGTATGCCCGCTAGGTGATACGGAGAAGCGTATTCATCATGCACTTTCTGCATCAGCTCCCGGCGCATCTCCTCGGGATTCTCCGCGGTCTCGATCTCCGCTTTATAAAGTGCATCGGCAGCCCTATCGAAGCCCTCCACCCGGATATCCGCTGAGGGCCAGGCATAGACCGCATCACATCCCATGCGCTCTGTACCCATAACCAAGCGCCCCGCGCCCCAAACCCTTCTGATATAGACTGTAATCTTGGGCACAGTGGACTCACAGATGGCGAATACCGGCTTGGCTGCATTCCTCTCGAGGCCATCCCTGCTTTGCTCCTGATCCAGACTCGGCAGGAATCCCGGGGTGTCTACCAACGTGATCACAGGTATGTTGTAGCAGTCGCAGAACCTGATAAAACGCGCCTGCTTATCCGAGCTGTTCACATCAACACATCCGTCGCCGACGGCCGGATTGTTGGCCACGATTCCCACCGACTGGCCCGCCAGGCGTGCGAAACCTATTATCATGTTGGGCGCATACAGCGCCTGCAACTCGAAGAAGTGCCCATTATCCACTATGAGAGAGAGCACCTCGTGCATATCATAGGGCTGAGTAACCTCCGTCGGCACCAGATCAAGGAGCTTCTCCTCGGCACGCTTCGGATCATCGCCGGTTTCAACTACGGGCGGTTTCTCTTTCCAATTGGACGGAAGAAAGGTAAGCAGCTCCCTGCATGCTTCTATTGCCTCCTCATCGCTGTCCACAAGCAAATCGTTAGAGCCGGTTATCTCCGAATGCAGCAGTGCTCCTCCGATCTCCTCTTCGGTGACATCGACGAATGTGACTGCCTTCAGGATAGGAGGTGAAGCAACGGACATGAAAGCTATGTTCCGGCGCATGATAACGAAGTCAGCCATGATCGGAGAATAGGCTGAGCCGGCATAGCATGGACCCAGCATGAGGCTAATATGGGGCACTACGCCCGACATCAGCGGAGGGTAGTACATGAATCCGCCGCCACCGCCGACCGGACTGCCGCGCACCGGCACTTTGAATCCCGACCTGCCGAAGAGGTCATGGATTCTGATCGCACCCGAATCGACCATTCCCACAAGTGGAATACCCTCCTCCATCGCCTGTTCCATTGCCCGGGCAACTTTGCTGTTCTGGATCGTCGATTGCGTACCGGCCAGTACGGTGAAGTCATGCGCATAGGCATAAACATCACGGCCATTAACCTCACCGTAGCCAACAATCACGGAATCCCGTGGAAGCTCACGGTCATCGATATCGAAGCCGGTCTTCATCGGCTGCGTCCAGATCCCGATCTCCTGGAAGGTTCCCGGATCGAAGAGCTTCTCGATCCGTTCCCAGGCAGTCAGCTTACCCCTGCCGTGCTGCTTCTCTATATCAGCCGGTCCTCCCCCGGGCTGCAGCTTTCTCCTTCGCTCCTCCAGCTCTTTAACTCTATCTCGCATATCTGTCATCGTGTTCCTCCTAGATCACAATCGTATATTCTCGTGTTTGCGTTCCGGCCTTCCCTCATGCCGCTTCTTCAGAGTGTTGATCGCCTTAATCAGGAAAGGCCTGGTATCCCGGGGGTCGATGAATTCCTGAGCCCACTCGCGTTCTAATGACTCGAATTTCTGCTGCATCTCGGCAACCCGTTGCGCCTGTTTCTCTTGCTTGGCTGCCTCATCCTCAATGGCCTGGAATTCTCTCTTGTAGATGAAGGATACTGCACCCTCTGCACCCATCAGCCCGCGCTGCACGGTAGGCCAGGCCACGTCCAGGTCGCCCCCCAGCGTTGTGCCTGGCATGGCTAACGGCCCGCCTCCGTAGAGCTTTATTATGGCAATAGTAATCTGCGGCACGGTTGCC
>CP070819.1:1997215-2007790 GCA_020344295.1 Dehalococcoidia bacterium
ATATAGTAAGCGGGGTCGTACAGAGGGTGGAACCCAGACAGATTGTGGTAGACCTGGGTAAAACAGAAGGCATCATTCCCATCAGCGAGCAGGTGAGGAATGAGCGTTACAGGGTAGGCCAGAGACTCAAAGTATTCTTACTTGAGGTTAATCGTACAAATAGAGGGCCCCGGCTGATAATGTCGCGTTCTCATCCCAGTTTGGTAAGGCGGCTCTTTGAATTAGAGGTTCCTGAGATTTTCAACGGAAATGTTGAGATAAGAGCGGTAGCTCGCGAGGCTGGCCACCGTAGTAAAGTAGCGGTGGCGGCGAAGCAGGAAGGCCTTGATCCTGTGGGTTCTTGCGTTGGACTGCGAGGGGTTAGGATTCAGAACGTTGTCAATGAGTTGAACGGTGAGCGTATAGACGTAATCCAATGGGATGATGATCCCAAGTTATTCATTGCGAATGCTTTGAGTCCGGCACAGGTGGTCAGTGTCGATGTTGATGAGGATGAGAATACGGCTGTAGGTGTGGTACCCGATAATCAGCTCTCACTGGCGATCGGCAAAGAAGGGCAGAACGCAAGACTTGCTGCCCGGATCAGCGGGTGGAGGATCGACATAAAGAGTGTGAGTGCTGTCGAGGCGGAGAAAGCCGTTGCCGAGGCAGAACGAGTATTGGTAGCTGAGGGCGAAGAGGCTGTCCCGACAAAGGCAAAAAAGAAGGCCATGAAGGTGGTAGCTGAGGCAGATCGAGCACAATATGAAATGCCTCTGGAACAACTAGGGCTATCAGGACGTACTTTCAACTTACTAATCTCAAGTAACATTAATAGGATAGGGGAAATACTTGAAAAGAGTGACCAAGAGTTGCTTGACATCAAAGGATTCGGTAAGAAATCCCTGTTAGAAGTGAAGGAGAGGCTTGAGCAGCTTGATATAACGCTGGCAAAGGTGATAGAGGAGGTAGAGTTACCTGCTGTCGAAGTGGAAGTAACAGCTGAGGAAATACCTGAATTGATTGCTGAAGAGGAAGAGGCAGTAGGGGAAATTGAGGAGATCGTTGCGGAAGAAATGGAGGAGGAGGTTGATCTTATTCCTTACGAAGCACCGCCTGAGGAAGAGGTAGCAGCTGAGAAGCCACAGTTGCGCTTTGCAGAAGATATCTTCGGGGATAGAGCAGTAGCCGCCAGTACTGAGGGCGGACGCAAGGGTAAGAAGAAAAAGGTATCTCGTGAAGAAAGGCTAGAAGCAGCAACTAAGCCTAAGAAGGGGAGAAAAACTGTCGATGTGGGCATGGATGAGGAGTATGACGATTTCAGTGAAGATTAGGTGGATTGCAGATGAGTGGATCTGGAGGCAGTACCAAACACGTTCCGCAGAGAACATGCGTATCCTGTAGAGGTAAAAAAGCCAAATGGGAGATGGTGAGGATTGTACAAACAACAAACGATGGTATAGTGATCGATCTTAGAGGTAAGAAAGCAGGGCGGGGTGCGTATCTATGCAGACAACGTGGATGCTGGGAAGAAAGTTTCAAGAGAAGAAGGCTGGACCATGCACTTAAATACCAAATATCGTCAGAGGAGCGAAAAGCGATTCTTTCATATGTAAGTGAAATACTTGGTAATGCCGAAGAGTCGCAGAAATGTAGCTGAAGTTGGATGTAATGGAGATTGTGGATGAGTGAGAGGGCCAGTAGGCGTAGGACAACAAAAGACAGAGATGTCAAACATGGCGAGAGCACAGGTAGTAGTGGGGCGGCAGCCAGCTCGGCAGTTGTTGCTATTCCCAATGCGCTAACGGTAAAACAACTCGCTGATATCCTGAGCGTCAGTGCTATTGAGGTGATCAAACACCTAATGAGAAATGGCATTATGGTAAATATTAATCAGGTAATAGATTTCGATAGTGCGGCTGTTGTTGCAACTGACTTGGGCTACAACGTACAAGAGGAGTCGGCACAGATCGAATCAGAAGAAGACGCATATAGTATTGCTGATGAGGATAGCAGCGTACTAATTTCGCGTCCCGCCGTAGTTACAATAATGGGTCATGTTGACCATGGAAAGACAAAACTACTGGACGCAATAAGACAAACTAATGTTGCCGAAACCGAAGCTGGCAGCATAACACAGCATATTGGAGCATATCAAGTAGATGTGCACGGTCAAAAGATAACATTTCTCGATACACCCGGACACGAAGCCTTCACCGCGATGCGTGCCCGGGGAGCGAGGGTTACTGACATTGCAATCTTAGTAGTCGCTGCTGACGATGGAGTGATGCCTCAGACTGTAGAAGCAATAGACCATGCCAAGGCTGCTGACGTTCCAATTGTAGTGGCAATTAATAAGATCGATAAGGAAAGCGCCAATCCTGATAGAGTTAAACAGCAACTTGCTGATAATAATTTGCTGATCGAGGAGTGGGGCGGGGATACTGTCTGTGTATCGGTGTCCGCCAAGCGGGGTGATGGTATATCTGATCTTCTGGAGAACCTTCTTATTGTTGCGGAGGTTCAAGAATTGAAGGCTAATCCGGAAAGGCAAGCGGTCGGTGTAGTAATCGAAGCCAAGCTGGACAGCAGTAAAGGTCCTCTGGCAACTGTGTTAGTCCAAACAGGAACTCTTAGAGTCGGTAATAACATAGTAATAGGTGAACAATCGGGAAAGATAAAAGCGATGTTCGAAGATCATGGGAAGCGGGTAAAAAAGGCCGGTCCTTCTATGCCCGTTGAAATACTAGGCATCAACGGTATCCCTCAAGCGGGTGATCAACTAGTAGTAGTTGGCAGTGAGAAGGAAGCAAGGACATTATCTCAACAACGTCAAAGGGAGAAGGAGGCAATAGGTAAAGCAGCAATTCCCAGATTAAGCAATATCTTCCAGCAAATTCAAGCCGGACAGGTAAAGGAACTGGATATTATATTGAAAACCGATGTACAGGGGAGCCTGGAACCGATACGGACATCATTGGAAAAATTAGGCAGCGAAGAATTGAAAGTAAGAATTGTGCATTCCGGAACTGGGAATATTACTGAGAACGATGTAATGCTGGCAGCCGCATCAAAGGGAGTCGTTATTGGATTTAATATTCGACCGGAGCCGGGCGCAAAACTACTGGCAGATAGCGAGGGCATAGATATACGCTGTTATCAGGTTATATATAAGCTCGTTGAAGATGTGGAAAAAGCACTCTCAGGCCTGCTGGAGCCTTCTTATGAAGATGTTATCGAAGGGCATGCCGAGGTCAGGGCCTTATTTGATGTGAAGCAAGGCAGAATAGCGGGCTCATATGTCACCGATGGAAAGTTGACTCGAGGAGCACAGGCCAGAGTAATACGTAATGGGGAATTAGTCCACGAGTCATCCATTTCAAGCCTGCGTCATTTTAAAGACAACGTTCGAGAAATGGCCGCAGGATTCGAGTGTGGTATAGGCGTGGAAGGATACACGGAATTAGAGATTGGCGATATCATTGAAGCTTACAGGAAGGAGAAAGTTACTTAAACCAAACCTTTAGCGGTCTTCAATGAGTACACGGCGGATCAGCAGAGTCAATGACATTATCCGTAAAGAGATTAGTAGCCTTCTTATGCACGAGATAAGGGATCCGAGGCTAGGTGGTTTATTAAGTGTGACCGAGGTGGATACATCTCCGGATCTAAAGTACGCCAAGGTGTTTGTAAGTGTAATGGGCTCCGAGGAGGAGAAAAAACAGGTGGAAAAAGGACTGGCTGCTGCTTCCGGTTATCTCAGGCGCGGTTTGGGTGAACGTCTAACATTACGCTATATACCACAGTTAAGCTTTTTTCGTGACGATTCAATCGAACGTGGAAGTCGCATTCTGGAGATGATTGATGATGTAGCCCCCAAAGACGATCACGATGAAGTGGTTTAAAGGTGGCTATTGACGGTTATCTCAATATTTGCAAGCTAAAAGGTATAACTTCATTCTCTATAGTTAAAGCCATAAGACGACTGATAGGTGAGAGGCGGGTAGGACACGGCGGCACCCTAGATCCCGAAGCTAGTGGAGTTCTACCCATTTGCTTAGGACGAGCAACCAGATTAACGGAATTTTTATCGGATGCCAGTAAAGCATATTGGGCTGAGATTGAGTTTGGTGTATCCACAGACACATATGATTCACAGGGAACAGTTGTTGCCACAAATGACGCCTCCAAATTGAGCATAAGTCAAGTCAAGACTGCTATTGAATCATTCCAAGGCATTATTCAACAGACACCCCCGATGTACAGCGCTGTAAAGCACCAGGGCGTTCCCCTTTATCGTCTGGCTCGAGCTGGTGTCAGCGTCCCGAGAAAGCCGAGGCATATAGAGATATATCGTATCGATCTATTGCAGTGGCGATCACCAAGTGCTGTTCTAGAGGTAGAGTGCAGCAAGGGTACCTATATACGCACGCTGGCAAATGATTTGGGAGAGAAACTGGGATGTGGTGGTCATCTCAAGAACCTTGTGAGGATAAGAAGTGGCCCCTTCAATATAAATGATGGTGTAACGTTAGAACAAGTAGAAGAAGCCTTCAGAGAAGGGGAAGAGACTAGTATCATTCATCCATTGGATGTTGCCGTGCTCCACCTGCCATATATGACGGTGGATGAAGAAGAAGAGCGCGCGATATCGAACGGACGCATATTGAATCGGGACGTCCAAGACGCGAAGGGCGGGGATTACTATAGAGTGTATACAGTGGACGGAAGGTTTGTTGCCATTATGTCGTATGATATTGACCTAAAAGGCTGGCGGCCGCGGAAGGTCTTTACTACCAAAAATATCAAATCTTGACAATTCCTGCTTCACATGTGTATAGTCTTACCAACTAGGGAGGGGGTGAGACTGTGCAGGCCTATTGCTTCAAGTGCAGGAAAAAAGTCGACATTCAAAGCCCGACTCAAGTGAAACTTAAAAATGGAAAGCCCGCGACCAAAGGTAGGTGCGGTAAATGTGGGACAACGGTATATAGAATCGGAAAGAGCTAGACTTTGACCTATGGGCTTTCATGAAGATCAATTCGATAGGAGCCTTTTAAGCAGGGCACTTGGATTGACTTGCAGTATGTCGACAATATCGTTTTCGTTTAGAGAAGCACTGAGGGCAATGGAGTTTGCCAGCTCAGGAGTAAGAAGGTCGAGTTCGCTGTGAGCATCGGAGTTCACTAGAAGTTTCGCTCCTGCAGAGCGGGCAATCTGTACTACGTGGACATTTGTTGATGCATGTTGTTGTCGCGCAGTGATTTCAAGGTAAACATCGTTAGCGGCTGCAAGTTTCGCTTCTTCGAGTGTTATTAAGCCTGGATGAGCCAGAATATCGACATAGGGAGATGTTACAGCGGCCAGATTAGTACCTGGCTGAACGGGCTCAGCGATAGTTTCACCATGAACTACGACGAGCTTGGCACCGAGTTCCTTGGCCTTTTTAGCAATATCGGCAATCGCTTCGGTTGGGACGTGAGTAAGCTCGACGCCGGCAATAGCAGTAATGCCCCAGTGCTCTTGGGCTAGTGCACAGTCTCTGGTAGTCTCGATTAATAACCTTTCTAAGTATCCGATACCGACATGGTCCGTAATAGCAATTGCATGGTATTTATTAACGAGCGCCCTTCGCACTAGTTCCAATGGCGATAGGGCGCCGTCGCTTATACAGGTATGAGTATGGAAATCGTAGACCATATCTGCGGCATCGAGAATATCATAACAACTACAATAGAGCAAGTCACGTTCACGACGCTAGATGAAAGGAGCTTTAGAACTTGAGCAAGATAAACGTAGCCATAATTGGAGTTGGAAATTGTGCCTCCTCTCTGATACAGGGAGTCTATTATTATAAACATGCTTCTGAGGACGAATTCGTGCCTGGATTGATGCATGTGAATTTGGGAGGATATCACATAAGCGATATCGATTTTGTGGCAGCCTTCGATATTGATCGTAACAAGGTAGGGAAAGATTTAGCCGAAGCGATATTTGTGGCTCCGAATAACACAATCAAGTTCTGTGATGTTCCCTTAACTGGTGTTAAAGTTGAGAGGGGAATGACACATGACGGTCTGGGTAAATATCTTTCACAGGTTATCACCAAAGCGCCCGGTCAAACTGCGGACCTAGTTAAGATTTTGAAGGAGAAGAAGACTGATGTTGTAATAAGCTATCTACCGGTAGGGAGCGAGCAAGCCACCAAGTGGTATGTTGAGCAGATACTGACCGCTGGATGCGCCTTTATAAATTGCGTGCCCGTATTCATCGCCCGTGAGAAATACTGGCAGAATAGGTTTATAAATGCCGGCCTTCCCGTCATTGGCGATGATATTAAATCACAGGTTGGTGCTACCATTACACATCGAGTTTTAACTAGGCTTTTTAGAGAGCGCGGAGTAAGACTGGAGAGGACATATCAGTTGAACTTCGGCGGCAATATGGATTTTTACAACATGCTTGAACAAGAACGACTCATTTCCAAGAAAATATCAAAGACGAGTTCCGTCACCTCTCAGCTTGACTATGATATTGGAACCGACAATATACATATCGGGCCGAGCGACCACGTACCTTGGCTTGAAGACAGGAAATGGTGTTATATCAAAATGGAGGGACGTTCCTTTGGCGATGTGCCCTTGAATTTGGAGCTGAAGTTGGAAGTTTGGGACAGTCCCAACTCAGCGGGAGTGGTGATTGACGCCATTAGATGCTGTAAACTGGCTCTTGAAAGAGGAATGAGCGGAACTTTGGTCGGGCCATCATCCTACTTCATGAAATCTCCTCCTGAGCAATATTCGGATGAAGAAGCTCGAAAACTGACTGAAGATTTTATTAGCGGGAGCGATAAAGCGAAACCGACCGAAGATATGAGAAAGAAGGCACGAAAGAAATAGTGTAACATGAGGATAGCTTTAGTTTCTCCGTATGACTACGCTTACCCCGGCGGAGTGAATATACATATCTCCAGGCTCAAGGAAAATTTCACTCAAATGGGGCATTATGTGAAGATTATTGCTCCGTCGTCCAAACCTAAGGAAACTCAACAGGATAGCAGCATACTTGTATTCGGCAAACCGATTCCTATCCGAGCCTCAGGATCCGTCGTAAGAAGCCCGATATCACCGAGACTGGTTTTCTCAGATCGGATTCGAAATGTGCTTATTGAGGAGAAATTTGATGTTCTCCACATTCATGAACCATTGATGCCAACTCTTGCAACGGCAGTGCTACATCACGCATCTGATGAAATAACCGTAGGCACGTTCCATGCATCTCGTGCCAGAAGCTGGGGGTATCCTTTCTGGAAGCCGATATGTCTCAACCGGTGGTTTGACAAGCTGAATGGTAGAATTGCAGTATCCGAAGCGGCAAGGGAGTTTGTCTACAGGTATTTCCCATGTGATTACAGAATAATACCGAACGGAATTGACCTTCCACATTTTACCCGAGAGTTATCTCCATTGCCACAATACCTTGACGGTAAGCTAAATATACTTTTTGTCGGTAGAATGGAGAAAAGGAAAGGTTTCAAATATTTACTTCTGGCTTTGGAAAAGGTGAAGAAGGAATTCCCTGAGTGTCGTCTTATCGTGGTAGGTCCTCAGGGGAGAACGTGGCATAAGTATCGTAAAATGGCGATCAAACGACAAATACCAGATGTGGTGTTTGAAGGCTATGTCTCCTATGATGATCTGCCGCGCTACTATAAAAGCGCGGATATTTTTTGTTCACCTGCTACGGATAAAGAGAGTTTCGGCATGGTTTTACTTGAAGCAATGGCGGTGGGCAAACCGACTGTTGCCACAAATATTGCAGGTTATGCTGCAGTAGTCAGCCACGGGGTCGATGGCCTGCTGGTTCCGCCTCGGGATGTTGATGAACTGGCGGGTGCGCTACTTAGACTACTTCGGTACAGTGATTTACGTGAAAGCCTGGGTGCTATGGGAAAGGTGAAAGCCAGTGACTACGGGTGGGACTCTGTTGCCGAGCAGGTTATGTCTTATTATGAAGACCTGATCGAAGGCCGTCCTGCAGTGAGAAGCGAGGAGACTGCCTGTGCTCAATATGGCTCGGCGCACCTTGGCGCAGCGTGTCAATAAGCTCCCAGCCAAGCTGATAGCGAGAACTGGGATAAGCCCCAATGTCATAACGGTATTGGGTTTTTTAGTGGCATGTACAGTGGCCTGGGTATTAGCAACCGGCCATTTCTTTTTAGGTGGATTTCTAATACTGTTTTCAGGTGTCTTCGATATGTTGGACGGTGCAGTGGCCAGAGTAAGTGGAAAAACCACTCGATTTGGCTCACTGTTAGATTCAACACTCGACAGATTCTCCGAAGGGGTATTGTTTGTGGGATTGCTGGCATACTATGCCGATCGAAATTCCTATCAGGAGGTACTGCTTATCGGGGCTGCATTGATTGGCTCCATGATGACGAGTTATGTGCGGGCACGGGCTGAAGGCCTGGGACTGAAATGTGAAGTTGGGCTATTTACAAGGCCGGAAAGAATGATACTGCTATCAATCGGTTTGATATTCAACCAGATGCTGGTTATTCTGTGGATTATTGCAGTTCTCGCCAACTTCGTAGCGTTGCAGCGTTTATTGTATGTTAGACAGCAGCTGGGGAATGAGGCGAGGAATAGTGACTAATGCGGTTCAATAGTAACATACTTAAGACGGGGTATAGCCAGTGGAGTGAGGGGCAGGTTTTTAACATAAGGCTTTACTAGTGTATAGGATACATCAAATAATAGAGGCAGGCAGTCAGCGTCATTGACCATTGTTTCCTCGGCTTTCCGATAAAGGATCATTCGGGCATCGTGATCCTTCTCCTCCCTCGCTGACTCGAGAAGAGAGTCAGCCTCAACATTAAAATACTCACCAAAGTTGTATTGAGCCCCACTGTGAAATAGAACGTCAAGGAAATTCTGTGGATCCGGGTAGTCGGCTCCCCAGCCCAAGGTGAACAGATTATCTTTCTCCTGCATTAAAAGGTAGGCATATTTCTCCGGCTCCAGTTGTCTTATACCGACCTCTACTCCAAGGTTCCGCCTCCACATGTCGACTAAGGCAAGCTCCAAGTTCGAGGCTATTCCGCGTCCGTCTGTTGTTAATGTGATAGGCGGCAGGTTGGAGACATCACCATAATCCGATTCGGTAATCATCTGTCTGGCTGACTCAGGATCGAAGGGTATTCCCTGCAGATCATCATTGAAGCCGGGCATGCCTGGTGGGAGTATTCCCTTCGCTGCGCCTACCATATTCTGGAGAACCAGCTTAACCAGTTTATCCTTGTCAATTGCGTAACAGAATGCCTGCCGCACCTTATCATCGTAGAATGGGGGCTTGGTGGAGTTAAATCCTATGTAGAAAAGGCTAAGTTGAGGGGTTATAGAAAGTTGAGCGTTCAAAGGGTTGTCAGGATCAAGCACTCTTTCGATGTCCCCTAAAGAGACATCGGTAACATCAATCTGGCCTGTTTCGTACATTCTTATAGGTATCCCCGCGTAGAGCAGGTAGATCACCTCTTCTATTCTAGGTAGATTAAGGTAGTAGAGCTCATTCATCTCTAATGCCATATGATTATTACGTTCCCATTCTATTAGTCGGAATGGACCGGTACCGTTAGGATTTCGCCACCAATAGCGTCCAGATTCAACGTTTTCTTGATCAACGACATATGCCACCGGGTGAGCCAGCTTGGACAAGAAATATTCTTTAGGAGAATCAATAGTAATCTCCAGAGTGTAATCGTCGATTACACTAATACCACGGATTTGTTCTTCTTGCCCTAATAGCTTTTCATTGACACCTACGATATAACCGAGAAAAGTACCGGCCGTCTGTGAGCCAGTAATAGGATCACAGGCACGTTCCATGGAATATTTGAAATCAAAGGCATTGACTTCTTTACCGTCGTGAAATCTTACACCGTCGCGTAAATGGAAAGTATATATCCTGCCATCGTCGCTGACGTCCCAGGTTTCGGCAATTTCAGGAGTCAGATTCAGCTCTGGATCGAAGCTAACCAGGCCACTGAACATGTTTACGATATAATCCAGTGAAAGAAAGGTATTTGCTGTTGCGGGATCAAGTGTTTCCGGATCAAAGCCGAAAAGTGTTATCTTGCCATTTGATATGCCATCAACTGAATCCCCGTTATCAGAGGCACACCCAACAGGGAATAACGAGAGTACTAATAATAAAAGGAAAACAAGAAGCAGCCCAGTATTAAAACGTATATTCACCTTTTCCCTCTATTACGACTGAGGTGGTAAATAATACTGATACCGGGCATCAATACAAGCCCTATCAAGATAAATAAGGGGTGACTGCTAGAACTGGCTATGTTTGTTGAAGCAAAGCATCCGAACGATTCGTTAGCAGGTGTCTGAGCAGGAGTGGGCTGCGTAATCCCTGAGCTATATGGTCTGGGCTGTAGTCCTAGGCTTTCACGCCACAGGTTATCTATGCCCTCAGTATTAACGCCGTAAACCTTTATAAGCGCGTCGTCATAGCTCGAGCCCTGTTTGAATGTGTCTAGAAGAGCCAGAAAGCGATCTCTGCCATAATGGTCGATAATAAATT
>CP070819.1:2007890-2014844 GCA_020344295.1 Dehalococcoidia bacterium
ATCAATCCCGTGGGCGTAGCCACAGCCCTGGCGGCACCCGTTATCATGATGTTTGGTAGCGGGGAACTGAAGAGTGAGTATCTACCAAAGATACTCAAAGGGGAGGCAACCTTCTGCCTGGGCTATTCCGAACCCGCCGCCGGAACCGACCTAGTAGGACTTCAAACCCGTGCTGATATCGATGGAGACCAGTATATTGTCAACGGGCAGAAGGCCTTCACTACTGCAGCAGAGATCGCCGACTACTGCTGGCTCAGCGTCAAGACCGATCCCAAGGCCCCCAAGAGGAATCAGGGAATCAGCCTGCTGATTGTCGATATGCAGACCCCCGGTGTCACGGTACGCGGAGTACCCACTATGAGCAGATACCGGGTGAACGATGTTTTCTTTCGCGATGTCAGGGTACCGAAGAAGAACCTGGTGGGAGAGGAGAACCAGGGTTGGACGTACATAACTCAAGCACTGAGCCATGAGAGGCTTGCCTTCGGGGTTCAGGCGGCTATCCTCAAACACACCTTCTAGCAACTCTTGAAGCATACCCGTGAAGTAAAGCGAAACGGCAGGCCGCTTTCGGATGACCGCACAATACGGCAGAAGCTGGCCCAGCTTGCAATCGAGATCGAGATATCACGACTGTTCGGCTCCCGGTTGATCTGGATGCTGGAGAAAGGTATGAGCACGTATTACGAAGCTTCGATGGCAAAGGTGTTCGTGACCGAGCTGGAGCAGCGCCAGGCTAATATGGGTATGCAGATACTGGGGCTGCACGGGCAGTTGAAGAGAGGCTCCGCATGGGCACCGCTCGATGGGGAAATAGAGGATGCCTACAGGTACTCTGTTATGGGCACCATCGGCGGCGGCTCCAACGAGCTCCAGCGAATGATCACCGCGATCGCCGGCCTCGGCCTTCCCCGTGGCTAGATACCACCTTCCTGTAATAGCTGACGGAGATCATACCCCCACATATACTCCATTTACCCCCGAACGTGTCGAAGGATGAATGTGGTAGAAATCCAACCCGTATTTATGAAACAGCATCCCCTTAACGGTTGTTGAAATGGGTGATACTAAGAATGATATTATTAATAGCTTAGAGTGAAAGACTATGTAATGCATTGACTGAAGACGTATCAGCCTGTTCCACTGGGAGTCTTTTCTTTTGTCACTAACTGGCCGCTTAGGGGCAGGGAGAAGCCGAAGGTCGAGCCTTGACCCAGACGGCTGTGCACCCATATCCGCCCACCGTGCAGTTCTACCAGATTCTTACATAAAGCAAGCCCGAGACCGAGTCCGCTCATCCTCTCCCGATCGCTATCTATGCGGTAATAAGGATTGAACAGCCGTTTTTGCTCTCTCTTGGTAATTCCCGGTCCTCTGTCATTTATCTCTACTACTAGGTACCCTCCGTCATGCCCTGCGCTCAGCGTGATCGCCTCGCCATCGGGCGTGAACTTGAAGGCATTGTTAAGCAGGTTCGTGACAATCTGCTGTACTCTGACTTTATCGCAGTATACCGGTGGCAGTGAGGTGGGCAGCTTACATTTTAGGGACTGTCCCCGGCTGGCGGGAATTGAGGAGACATCCTCGATAACCTCTTTCAATAGTTCCAATGCATCTATCTTCGCGGGCTTTACCTGCAGCATGCCCACTTCGCCACGTGCCAAGTCGAGGAGCTCATTGATCCTGTTGTTAAGATTAACAGCGCCCCGGCTGATGTTCCGGGCTATCTTCAGGGAGACCTCGTCCTTGAGTTCCCTAGTCAGAGTCTCGCTGGATATCATCACTGGCGTGAGCGGGGTTTTCAGCTCGTGTGCCAGCGCCCTGGTGAACTCCATTCTTTTCTTCATTTCCATTTCCAATTTCCTGCGCATTGTTTTCTCGCGCTTGTAGAGCTTCTCGAGCTTCGCCTCCGCCTTCTTGCGCTCGGTAATCTCTCTCTCAAGTATTTCCACTGTGTCCTTCAGGTTCAAAGTGCGTTGTTCCACCAGCTCTTCTAGCCGGCGGCTGTATTTCGCCAGTTCCTCCTCAGCCTGCTTTCGTTCTTCGATATCTCTTAAACTCCCGATTATAGAGACCGGCGTATCTCTGTCATCGAAGACAACCGATCGGATGTCGTGTACCCATCTGTACCCCAGTTCTTTATGCCTGAAACGATATTCAGCACCTAGGGCATCTCTTTCTCCAACACCCCGGGTTACCAACAGGATAACGTTCTCCGACAGCATCTTCAGATCATCGGGGTGAGCCAGAAGATGCATCCCGTCAACACCCAGATCGATCATTTCGTCAGGGGTGTAGCCAATGACGGCAGTTGATGACGGGCTTACATAATCGTATGTGCCGGTAACGAGGTTCAATCTGTAAACCATATCAAGCGAGTTATCGAGTACGTTTCGGAACCTCTCCTCGCTCTCACGCAGCGCTTCCTCCGCCTGTCGACGCTGAAGGGCTACCGATGCCTGCTTTACAAATGCCTCTATAATGCCCGGATTTCTCAACTCCGCCCCTTCTCTGGTGAGTAAAGAGGCACCGCCAAATAATTGACCTTTCCATGTAAAACCAATAGCGTATGCTCCTGCCGTATTAAGGAGTCGCTCAATCTTATGGCAGAGGGACAAAAGTATATTTTCCGAAGCGAGTGCGTACAAACCACCGTCTACCTTCACCAACCTGTTAGTCGACAACCCAATTCTAGCATTGTTATCAATCGGCAGTGACAACCCTACAGGGGAAGCCCCCAGCATCTCAATTACAGCGTCTGTGTGCTCCTCAAATCCCAAAGCTACGCGGACACAAAATGCGGATGATTCCTCATCGAACGAGCTCACAAAGATTACTGAGTCTCCGGTAAGTTCCCTCAGTCGTTGTCCTATGAAATGGTAGATGTCCTCTTCAGGCGAGAGTTCAACTAATTCCATCGCTGTTCTTGATAAAAACTCCAGACCATAGGTATAATCCCTCTCCCTTTTCTCAGCCTCTTTGCGCTCGGTGATGTCATGAAAACTGGCAACAATGCCACCCACAACCGGATCGTTCAGCAGGTTGCGCCCTGTGATTTCAAATATGCGCCACGAACCATCTCTATGCCGACAGCGTACTTCATCGCTCACTATCGAGCCGGGCGTCTGCTTCAACCCGTCAAACAGCTCAAGGTCAGCTGTTATCTCGTCCAGTTCCACAAAGTCGAATGCACTCCTGCCGGACAGTTCTTCTCTTTTGTATCCCAGTATTTCTTCAAGTGTTCGGCTGTTATACAGGATGTTCCCGCCAGCATCCACAACAGCAACCGCGTCCAGGTAATTCTCTATGAGGGATCTGAAATACTCTTCGGCAGGCCTCAATACCTGCCCGGCCTTTCCTCCGCTGCCAGAAGCATTTCGTCTTGTCTCTGTTCTCTTTCCCATTCCTCACCATATCACGACAGAATAATAACTTCGTTTATCACTGAACAGCATCACTGCAGACCAACGCTTGCGTTTCCCTAAATAAATAAAATGCACTTAGCTCCTGCATCACGTCGCCCGAAATAACAATGAATATAGACCACGATACATATCTTACCGCTAATCTGCTATTAACCCCATAAGGGACATCACAAACGAATGTAGGGGGGATTATACACTTATGTTAAGTGCATTGCAACAATAGGGCCAATGCTTAGTTATCCGGGCTGGAAAGCCATTCCCACAGCAGATTGGGGGTTCATTTCATTCTACCCACACGACATCCAGTAATGGGCGATCATATAGATCGCCCCTACACTTCCATGTCATTTCCAAAAAATAGAATATAAACCATTCACATTGAACCTGTCGAAGGGATCCTGTCAACGAGCGAAGGTGACATGAATCAAGCATCTGTTGACAAACACAACCTCGAAGCATAGCATGTGGCAGTCATTAATCGAGGAGCAAGAGAGGAGGAATAAGAGATGCATCTTCACCACGTTGCCATAAGTGTAAAGGACATAGAGAAATCGCTCGTTTTCTACAGAGATGCACTCGGGCTGACCGTGTTCAAAGACGAAATAATATCCGGACCCGAAGTCGATACCGCTCTCATGGAGAGCAATGCCAGGGTTCGTATGGTCCTGTTAATGGATGAAGCGGGAAATATGATCGAGCTGCTGGACTGGCTGTCGCCACAGGTAAGAGAGAGACCGCCCGAGCACCGGAACTTCACTTCCGCAGGTCTGGCGGAGGTATGTTTCGTGGTCCCCGACCTCCAGAAAGCAGAGGAAGACCTGGCAAGATACGGTTTGAAGTTCAGAACCCCAATCTGGCCATTCGGTAAAGGTACCGATATGTTCGGTGGCGGCTATGCTGCGATTAGATACACGGAAGACCCTAATGGCGTGCCGGTTGAACTGATGCAGCTCTTCGGTCCGGGTGAATAGTATAAAAACCGAGGGGCTTTATCCGGCCCAGTCGTTAGAGTTAGGCCTTCCGGACCTCACATAGCACATCGAGCATGGCTGAGTTGGGCTCGAACACAGCCGACTGTGCCGGGTTTATCGTAGCATGGGTCAGCGCCTGGAAGGTGCCCTCGGCGAAATGTTCGCGCCACCAGCCCTCATAGATGCTCACTGCCCCTGGCCTCACCCCCTGATGGACCCTTGCCCTCAGCTTCACACTTCCCCGATCGTTGAAGGCTTCCACCATATCGCCGTCCTCGATGCCCCGGTCCCCGGCGTCAACGGGATTCATCTCCAGCACAGGCTCGGGATCGAGCTCCCTCAGCCAGGCAACGTTCGCCATTAGAGAGTGGTTACCGTACTTGGTGTGCGGAGACAGGTAGCTCAACGGATACTTGCTCGCAGCCGGGCGGCGCACGCTCTCTATGGGCTCAAGGTACAGCGGCAACTCCTGCCCGAACTCCTTCATGCGCTCGGAATAGAACTCAATCCTTCCCGATGGATTACGGAATCCGGTAACATTATAAGGACCGACCTCAACCGGCCCTTGCTTCAGCTTCTCCAGAGTTATCCCTTCCATCGAGGGGTGACCCGATGTGACCACACGCCTGACATACTCCTCGGCGCTGAGGACAAAGTCCTCGCCCAGACCCAGCTTCAATCCCAGCTCATTTACAATGTCCCGATCCGGCTTCGAATCGTGCAGAGGCTCTATCACCTTCGGCTGTAGCTGCATATAGGGGCTAAAGAGATCGAGAGGCGTTTGTAAGTCGAGGTGCTCGTAGAAGCTGCAGGTCGGCAGGACGATGTCCGCATAGCGGGCGCTGTTCGTCATGAACATGTCCGCCACGACTATAAATTCCAGATTCGGCACCAGCTCTTTTATAATTCTGTTGTTGTCCGGGTTCTGGTTCATGAAGTTATGACCGGCGATCCACAGCGACTTGATAGGGTACGGCTCACCTTTGGTGATCGCCTCATATGCCTGCAGCAGAGACAACGGCCGGGGAAAGCTCTCGCCATAGAGTATAGTCCCGCCGTTAAACAGGAACCTGCGATAGCCCTCTGAATAGCCCTCGAGGTTGATGCTGCCGGTCACTGCCGCCAGAGCATTAACTGCCCGATAGCTCACATCACCGTGAAAGGTCCTCTGCATTCCCATGCTGGTGTATGCGGCAATCGGCCTGCGCGTGACATGATCCATCGCCAGCCTCTCTATCGTTTGTGCAGGTACCTCTGTTATCCCGGCGGCCTTCTCCAGCGGGTACTGCTTCGCCAGGTCGGCCAGCAGTTGGAATGCCGGCTGGCACTGTATTCCTGCGACCTCGTAGGAGCCGCTTAATGCCGGTGTCACATCCTTTTCATCAAATATCGCATGCTTACTGGCTTTGGTGTCCCAGACCATATGCCTGTCGGAGCCACCTGAGACAACATCGCTCTCCCTTAAGAAGAGACCGTTGTCACTCCGCACCAGGAATGGCCCGACCGTATGCTCCGTGATGAAAGGCTCGTCCTGAAGGCCCCTCTCGAAAATCACGTTCATCATCCCCAGAATCAGGGCTACATCCGTCCCCGGCCGGATCGAAATGTATTCATCCGCCTTGGACGCGCTGCTGGTAAAGCGCGGGTCTATCGCGACCAGTCTGGCCCCGCCCTCTTTCGCGTCCCTGATCCTCCGCCAGTAGTAGGGACGGGTCTCGCATTGATTTGCCCCCCACAGGACGCACATACCCGGCTTCTCGATATCCATTGTGTACAGACCCCCGTAATGGGTGCCGAAGCTTAGCTCGTCTCCGCACGGACCGGCGGCATCGCCGAAGCCGATCGGATTAATCATAGTAGCCTCCAGCGCACAGCACAGCCTAAGGTATGCTATCACCTCAATGATCCAGGCCAGCGATTCCGGCCCGTATTTCTCACGGATTTCGGTCAGTCGGCTCGCTATGATGTCCAGGGCTTCATCCCATGTGATAGGCTGCCATTTACCCTCTCCCCTCTCACCCATCCGCTTGAGGGGTTGCTTGAGCCGGTCGGGATGATAAACAAGCTGCGTGCTGCACAGCGCCCTGCCGCACAAATGTCGAAACCTGCGATCGGGGAAATCGGCGGGGGACACCTTGACCAGTACACCGTCCCTGACGTGGGCATTAATCCCACACTTCACACCATCCACAATGCCACAGACAGTTCGAATCACCTGCTCTTCGCCAGACTTTACCATTTCCGACCTCCTTTAGCTAAGATAATGGCTGAGTCAACAGTATAATCCAGGTTAGATCTCCTCCACCTCCAGCGGGAATTTGGACATCACCTCACAGCCGCTCTCGCTTTGGTCTCCGCGCGGGAGATCCTGGCGAAAAGCTGGTAATCGGCAGTGATGGTGAACTCCGCCTTGGGAAATTCCCCTTCCTGTAGTGAAACATCGGTCACCACACCGTCGACGATCTCATTATAGATCGCCCGATCTTTACCATCAGGGCAGTTCTTGTTTACGGTAAGCATAGATGAGGTGATGTATTTCATTCTCTCTGGGGTCAGTT
>CP070819.1:2014944-2023541 GCA_020344295.1 Dehalococcoidia bacterium
GAATGCCCAAAGTGCGGATGGAACGACGTATTACTGATGTAGGGGGATATTCAATCATAGAATCCTAAGATACTGACTGCCGAACTTATAACAACGGTAAATAATAGCTCTTTATATTGTCCTCAAACCCGACCTGACTTGAAAAAAATAAAATCAATAATTGCGACCGAGGTCTGATGTACTAAGGCTATCGACCTTTTCCGGATGCTACCCCCTCATCTTCCGCTCGTACTCAGAGTCTGCTAGAATTCCAGTCAACTGTAAGGGAGGATTATGAAGAAGCGGGCGACCCTGTTAACCCTCGTATTCATACTGGTGTTCTCTCTGCCTGGGTCTGGTTGTGGTAAGGACACCTCAGAGGTTATATCAGTTGAAAGCCCTTACGAGGATGTGAATTGGGATACATGGATGCAGCTGAAATGTAACATGCACACTCACACAACGGAGAGCGACGGGATTGATGATCCAGATGATGTTATAGCTGCGTACAATGATTTAGGCTATACGGTGCTGGCATTAACTGACCATGATTTGGGGGTAGTATACAATCCAGATACCACGTGGCCGTGGAGCAGATGGGGGAAAGACCCTCAAACACTTGGCATGATAGGGATTGAAGGAAACGAACTAACGAAATTCCATAAACACCATTTTGTTTCACTCTATTCGGATTACGCAAGCACAGGATCAACGGATGAAGGTGACTGGTTAAACGACATACAGGAACTTGACGGTCTGGCCTACATTTGTCACCCATACTGGCATGTAGATTGTGATATTCCACTGTATCCGTTGGATAAAGGGCTGGCCTGGTATGAGGAGATATTAAGCACATACCCATCTTTGCTCGGAATTGAAGTTTATAATGGAGGGTCGAGGAGCGAGTCCAGATACGACACCGACTATAATCTGGAATTATGGGACGATATTCTAGTAGATTTGTTAGATGAGCGGCAGGTCTGGGGATTTGCATCTGATGACTTGCATGAACCGAATGACATAAATAAGGGTTATTGCGTTTTGTTGGTAGACCAAGTGAGCGATGAAAAAGTCAGAGAGGCAATTGTAGAGGGAAGGTTCTATTTCTCACATAGATACATTGACGGCCCGCCATGTCCACAGATTAGCAGTATTAATATAAACGAGGAATCGGGGACGATAACTATAGAGGCTACGGACTACGACGGAATAAAGTGGATTTCGGGTGGTGTCGAGGTGGGTGAAGGTGAGATATTTCAATATGGCGGTAATCAGGACGTAAATGGATACGTTAGAATGATGCTGAGCAATGGAACTTCCAGTACGGGCACACAGGCGATCAAGATTAAATAGGGGCAAGAGAAAAACAGCTTTAAATTTGCGAGGGCGACCTGATGCAGACTGGATTATTTTTTGTTTTCGGATATTACCCCCTTGCAATGTCCGTCAGCACAAGCTAGAATGCTCGCACGTTCAGTTGGGGTGGGAGAAATGGAAGACAGGCGTAAAAGTCAACGACGTGTGACACCTGAGAGGCGGGAGAGGCCCAGGCGGGTGAGGCAGATTCCTGTCAGTATAGACCGCCGAACTGCAGGGGAGAGGCGAAAGGTAGAACGAAGAGTTCTCGCAGACAGGCGTGAAGAATCTGCTAAGCTCACCTGCCCTGTCTGTAAGGTAACTATAGTTGGCTCTGATCCTATGATCAATCACTTAAAAGAAGAACATGATATCAGTAGCCGACAAGCAACGTTCCTTACTGCGAAGATGATTAAATGGAAGCAAGAAAAGCTCGATCCCACATTATTCCCTCCGGAACGCCATACTTAATTAATAATGCTGCCCCCTTCGCTCAGATGGCGATTGTGCAAGGGTGAGGGGATTGTTATAGCTGTCTCGGCTTAAGAAAGGGAGCTTAGGCCAAGCAATGCTGAAGCTCCTACTGTATTCAGAATCAGCTACAAATTGGCAAGAGATATCAGATGCTAGAGTGAACTGATTGTTTTTCGGATGCTACTCCCAAAGCTAATGACCTGCGATGCGGTGTATTTCGCTATAGAATTTCACAATAAATGAGTGGGGTGTTAGATTACCATCTTGACATCGAGAACCACAATACCGGCCAGATAGTCATCGATATCAGGATCACTTATACTTATATGTGGCGCGGAACGCCATAACAGCTCCTCCATGTACCCCTCACCAGCCAGGTATTCCGCATCTTCATTCTCGTGAAGTCCCCTGAGCCATCCTCTTAGATGATTTAAGGCGTCGTCGTCGAATTCCAGTTCCAGAGTTACCACAGCTCGCATTTCTCCCGAACCCTCCCTCAGGTACCTGAAATAAATGTAGTATACATTGCCGGTTTGGACAGTAATTCCGCTCAATATCAAAAAATCTTGCGCTAGTATACCTGTCGCCGCAGAATGTCGCAAATTAGAGGGTTATAACTAAAAAAAGCAACGAAATACTGTAGGGGAAATGGACGAAAGAAGGCGAATCATACATTGGGTGAAAGCAGACGGGTGATAATTATAGGGCAGATACATAAAGAAGCGCACAACGCTGAAGTCTTCCATGTATTGTCAGGCGCACTAACCTTAGTAACCGTTCTCTATACTCCTTGATAAAGTAGAGAAGGCCTCAAGATTGATTGAAGGCTGCCCCCGTCTTTACAGGCAAAATGTGACCAGGCTATTGACAAAAGCAGGGTAAAGTAGTATACACATTGCGCCGAAACATCTATTAGGATTATCCTGCTGGCATTAATCACTGGACTGCCCCGTATTCATAGAGCAGTGGCGCTCCGGTTATATCCAAGAAAGGGAGGGTTGTTATATGCCAACCTATGTTGCATTGATGAAATTGACGGAACAGGGGCTCAAGGACATCAAGAATTTCCCCCAGCGGTTGGAAGCGGCCAAGAAAGGCATGGGAGCAGTTGGAGGCAAAATGGTAGCCTTCTATACGGTCCTGGGGGAATATGACTATGTGGCCGTTACAGAGTTTCCCAATGATGAAGTCGGTATGGGCTTCCTGTTGACGCTGGGTGCACTGGGGAATGTAAGAACGACCACGCTCAAGGCGTTTACGGAGAGCGAGTTCACCGATATTGTGAAGAAATTGCCTTAGCCTCAGGGTTAGCTGGGGCAATGGGTGATCCGCCGACATGGGAGTAACGCATAAAGCCGGAGTGCCACTGCAACGCAATTGCCTCTCAAGTTGGCAAATATTCACTTCGGAAACAAGATGCACTTAAGCTACTAACCTCTTACGAATGCCACTCTCTTGTTTCTGCCGAATTATTAAGCTAGAATGCTGCCTAATTGAGGAGGTGGCATGAGCAGGCTGACTTTAATCCTGACATGGCTGTTCCTTTTTGTATTTGTAAGCGGGATGATCTGGGTAGGTTGTGGAGGAGCCACACCCCAGGAGCAGGCAGGCTCGGCACGGAGTGCAGCCCTGGAGACGGACCTGCGCCTGGTAAAGGATGCTGTTGATGCTTACTTCGCTTTCAGCGGTACGGTGCCCACTGAGGATAGCAGGTTGCCACCGGCAGGGGAATATGCTCCCATCGACTTCGATGCCAGTTTCACTCAAGGTGGGAATACGATGTCATTGTATCCCGACTTCCTGATTGTACTTCCCCGACACCATGATGAGGGAATATGGCGTATTAACCATGGCATGCAGGTCTCAGTAGACATAGACCCTGTTGAATACTAGGCTATAATCCCTTTCGTGTGCTATCCCATACTCGAAATTACAACATCGCTATACTTATGTATGGTGCAAATCCAAGTAGATCAAACATGCTGCTACGTGCACTGGAGCAAATACCATAGTGAATTTGTAATAAATTTGTAAGATAATTTTAATGAAATTCTAATTATCTTCAGCAATAATATATCTGTTAATTAGTAATAGAAACTCGGAGGAGATTGTAGAAGATGGAGAACAAGCACATTGCAGTGAAGGTTACACTGAACCTAGATGAACAATGGGTAAACAACCATACCCCAGAGGAACTAACCGACTTCCTCAAGGTTAGGTTAAACCACGCTTTAGGTTTCAGGGGATATGTTAAGAAGGTAAAGACTGTTCAGCCAAAGTAAAAATGGGAAGGTATACCTACTCACAATAAAACCGTAATTCTGTAATACTGCTAAGATACAATGATTTATTAAGACCCCTAGAATAGCTACCTGTTCTTAGACCAGTATTCTTCCACACGTTTGACGTGCTCCTCAGTTGCCATGCCTATTTTATGCAGTATATGCTTGAGTTCGGCTGAGTCCGTATCAAATATCTCAAAGAACCTGCGCTCTATCATTGTTTGTTCAGCACTCAAAGCTATTGACAGAGCGGTTATAAGAAGGATTTCTTCCTTCTGAACTCTGGTTAATTCATCCTGTGCATATTTAATGAAGCTCATAATTGCCGCTTGTCTAAACCTACCTGGTTCTATATGTAAATAGCCTTCTCTAATCTGACCATCAAGTTCTCGCAATAAATCAGCATGTCCACTCTCTTCAACAGCCAAACCAGACCAGAATTCCTCATGCTTAGGAAACTTCTTTGCATAGGCCTGGTATAGATTGCATAGACCTTCCTCATTCTCTATAAGTAGCTCTACTACTAGAAGTGAGTCATGTTCTTGTGTCATTTGCGGCTCCTCTATGACCGAGTTTTAATAAATAGGGTTTGGGACTGCAATACATCCTACACAGAAAGATAGCGTTCTTTATCTAAAAATCAAGACAAGGCTGACTATGCCGAGAATGATAAGGACTGCAAACATGCAAACCATCGGCCATTTGCCCTTTTGTGCGAAGTATCCCGGGCTGACTATCAATGTGTAGAACAGCATACCCAGGGCGACCAGATACGTCTCCAATCCCCAGCAGGTGTCAAACAGCAAGCCGAATCCGGATAGCAGTAAAGCAATAGCAGTTACGCCCTCTGCAGCCACGTGAAAGGTAATACGGATCGGTTCGGTCCTAAACTCCGGCACCTGCCTTCTTGAGATTGAGATACCCCAGTACCCGATCATAGCGAAACCGACAACAATGGCATATATAGCAGCAAACGTCATTTAATCGATCTCTCATCCTAAAAGGATGGTTCCGGGTGAGGAGGGGCTGGATAGCATGTCAGTCTTCGACTTTACATTCTTTCTCGATAACCTCTTTCAGAGCTTTGTGGTACTCCGCCCCCAACTTTCCATGCACCCAATCTTTGCTATCAGGCAAACTAATACCCTGTAATTCTATCCACTCCTGGTGATATTCATGCATGGTATGAGTTGTGGCTATATGTTTGGCTAGGGTATCATCGAGGTCTGTTGTATAGCCGCAGACCGGACATCTATACAGCATGTCCCTTCCACCTCCCCGCATCTCATCTGGCCTTCTAGCAATATTATATATTTCGCTGTAGAATGTCGCAACAATCCTGATTTAGCAAACGATCCGCAGCAAGATAGAAGCTGACAAGGAGTGAGATAATGCCTGAAATAAAGCTGCCAACCATTCCCCATCCAGACGAGGGCACCAGGGCCGTTCTGCAGAGCAATAAGGTACCTATGATTCGAGGTGCCGGCGAATACAATTACCTTTGCGGGAACTGCGGGGCACTTCTTGTAGAGGGTATCGAACAGGGACAGATTCAGAACATTGTCATCATATGTCCCAGATGTGGACGATATAACGACCTGGCGTAGAATATCAGGCCGCGATTTCCTGTCAGTCTATCAACGTACGTACCTGAATCCCGACTGTTGCACACGAAAAACCTCTGTTTGAAACATCTTATTGCTAACTTGTAATGTTTTTTTAATACTTCTTAATGGATTCGTAATATCACTCCGTTAGACTAGGGATACAAAACTCGCTAAGGAGGAGGATTGTATCCCTTGACTACTCATGTTCTGGATAGTCCGAAAAGCGTTCGTATTCGAAGCGATGAGGAAAAGATGCACCTCCGTTGCCCGATATGCAAGGCCAATACAACGGGCAGTGAACATTTGACCCGGCATCTGGTAGCCAAGCATGAGATCAGCAAACGCCAGGCCAGCTTTTTCTCTCACAAGCTTGTGGAATGGAGGAATAGAGGTTCGGATATTATAATGTTCCTCCAGAACAGGCAAAATTCACAGACTTGTCACTAGGAAACTTGGATAAACCAATAGTAAACTCTATCGATCAGTGATTGATTCAACGAATCAAATCGTTCCGGGACATCCCTCCTTCTGAAGCCTCTACTATCTGCCAAAATCAGTACAGTATAACTCCACTTCCCTATGGTGATGGCCCGTAGTGACTTTAATCACATACTATTCTCGCAGTTCCATGTATATTTTTTACAGATTTAGATACAGCGGATTGAAAAAAATGCCATCGAGATTACACACCACCCGCCCTGTTGAGTATAGAAGTGTCAAGGGCCAGTGCCCCGTCTGCAGGAAATATGTATATCGAGGCGGGATAAGGCACTCCGGTCGATTTTGGCACGAAAGCTGTTTTAGAAAAGCGCCTGAACGCGATAACCATTTTCATCTGCTCGGGATCAACTAGGTAAGGAGAAGCCATGAAGGTGGATTGCGATCCTGTTGATTCTGTTTGTTATCCTAGCAGCCCTTACTCTGGGCGCGGATTGCGGCAGCAACGGCGTTTGCGGTGTGGGCTAAGACGCCATCTCCTTTCTTAAGCAGCATCGTCAGTCTAGCGATGCCTGAAAACGTATTGGAAGCTATAATACCCTGTATTCGATATTATATCTGCATATTGTGGGATATATGGTAAGCCTGTCTACTGATTCCGATGTACCAAAACTTGAATTCACGTAATACCTTCATTAGAATTCTAGGACACCTGAAAGAATAAGGAGGTTATAGGGCAAATGAGTAATCTTGACAGGGATAAGTTGACCAATGAGGAGATTTGTCTGATAGCTCCATGCGGTATTTACTGTGGAGCCTGTGATATGATGCTGGGCAGGAGCCGGAGTCATGCACAGGAGATGTACAGGATACTAGAGGGCTTCAATTTTGCGGATGTCGGCCCTTTCTTCATGGGCACAGAGCAGGAAAAGGTGAAAGAGTTCCTCGATGTCCTAGAGCGATGGAGTCAGGGGGATAAATGCCCTGGGTGCCTAGGTGGAGGGGGCAACCCGGCATGTCCTATTCAAATTTGTTCCAGTGAGAAAGGATTCCTCACCTGTGCCGAGTGTGGAGACATGCCCTGTAAACGAAGTGCCGAAAATAAAAACTGGTTCCAAGATGCGGCCGCTTTCCTGGAATTAATCACAAGAAGGTACGCTAACTGGAATATCGAGAACCTCGAACGAATAAAGAAAATCGGATATCGGCGATTCAACGATGAAATGCAAGAGAAGGTCAAAGGCGGATTGATAACTAGTGACGTGATAGCAGGTGAGATGGTTTTCACTGAAGCCTTAAAAAATATGTGATGGTGGAAAGAGGTACAGTAGAATTCGATTTCTTGTGCACCCTGATTCCAGTGATTATGGTGCCTATTATTGGGCAGTTTAAATGTGTGAAATCCTCAGAATAATGCAGTTTAGCTAATTTTCGTGGAAAACTTCGTGGAAAACTATGTTGACAACATACAAATGAGGTCAAATATAATGCACTAGCCATAGGTTTGTATATTACGTAAGCTTGGCCCTGAAGCTTTTACAGATTAGTAGCAATATGACCACCCGTGTACAGTATCAGGCCCCGAGCAGTAAATATCCGGGAATAAGTGACTTGAATTTTCATTGCCCTATATGCGCAGGCAAACTGCAAACCTTCGAGTCCATGCTAAAACACCTAGTGTGGAAACACAACATAAGTAAACGGCAGGCCAAATTTTTTCTAATGAAGCAGTTGGAATGGAAAAACAAAAGGGCAGAGTTGACCACGTCCCTCAAGCAAATGGCCGCCCAAAAGGGCATTGAGTTGAAATTGGAATCGAACTGAAGTAAGTACGCCCCCATCGCCTCCTCTTCGGGATATGTCAGGCACCCTGTAGAGCCAACACAATTGTCTTGTGATACCTGTATGTGTTTGCAGGGTATTAGGTGAGAGTATACCCCGTAAGCACGACCATGAGGAAAAGACCGTCCCACATGAAATTCATTGTATTTTCACAGCTTGCACAAATAGTAAAGGGCGAGCGTTTGCCGGCGACCCTCTGACCTCCCCCCTCAATGTCGCCCACAAACGCTCGCTATAAGCAGGCCAGCCTCTCAGCGTATTATCGTCATTATAAAAGTAAAATATTACAGACAGATTAAAGAAGACTGAGAAAGACATTAGACCTTGGTGAGATATTACAGCCTGAGGTATTGATTCGATGCTAATTTTCGAGAGCTAAAAGGGAAAACCCGCTCATACTATGGAGCGGGCTTTCCCCGGATGAACAGATTATGTAGAGGAGGTGCTGAATGAACAGCATAATAGCGTTAGAGCATTATTCAGTCAAGATACCTTTAGTTATCTTTTCCTACCTAAATTAGTTTTCGTTGTAAGGCAAAGTGCATCTACGCAGATCAATAAAAAAGCTCACTCGTATGATCGAGTGAGCTTCACACTTGAGACATCAGGCCTTCTATGA
>CP070819.1:2023641-2033019 GCA_020344295.1 Dehalococcoidia bacterium
CATACGGCGCGCTGATGGGCGTTATGCGCATACTGTCGGGATTGCACAGGATAACTCTGGTTGTGGCGCAGAGCAAGGTGTCCGAGGGAGTCCCCGCCGTAATCACCAACGCCATGTTCGACCCGGTCTACGAGCGTGTCCTGGGTCTCGACGCGATAAACTCCTCGGCTTTGCAGATGAGAAGCTATATGGTCAAGTACGGGATTACCGAGGAACAGTGCGCCAAGGTATCAGTGAAGAACCACAGGAACCCGAAATCCAATCCATATGCACATATGCCGATGGATATCACGGTCGATGAGGTGCTCAGGTCCAGGGTGCTTGCGGATCCGATAAAGCTACTTGATACCTCTCCCGTCTCCGATGGTGCCTGCGCTATCGTGCTTGCCGAGGAAAGGACGGCGAGGGAAAGGTGCAGCAGGCCTGTCTGGATAACTGGAGTGGGTCACTGCGCGGATGCGTATCATTTGGGAGATCGTGACCTGGCTGATGCCGATGCCCTGGCCTCCGCTGCTAAGAGAGCTTACAAGATGGCCGGGATTCAGGACCCGGTGAAAGAGATCGATGTGGCTGAGGTATACGATGCCTTCTCTTATATGGAGCTAATGTGGATGGAAGGGCTGGGGCTGTGCGCTTGGGGTAAAGGCGGCTCTATGATAGACTCCGGTATGACGGAGATGGACGGCCCTCTGCCTGTCAATCCGTCCGGTGGTGTTCTATCAGCACATGCGGTACAGGTGGCCGGTATGGCGCGGATCATCGAATCGGTACTCCAGCTTAGAGGCGAGGCGGGTATGAGGCAGGTGGAGGGAGCTAGAGTGGCCCTGGCCCATGGAATCGAAGGAGCTTGTGGGCAGGGGCATTGCGTGTTTGTTTTGGGGAGGCAGGATTGAGCACAGTAAAGATTCTATCTGATGGAGCCCGGGTTAAATGAGGAATAGAGTCGGGATTGTAGGATTCGGTCAGACTCATCATAGATCGAAGAACACCGACTGCAAGGGCCAGGAGCTGATCAGTATTGCCGTCAAGAGGGCACTGGAGAGCGCTGGGCTCACTATTTCTGATATAGATGCAGTTGTGATCGGCAACATGGACCATTTCGAGTCGATTAACTATGTGGATATGTGGAGCATAGATGGCTCCGGCGGATTCATGAAACCGATTATGAAAGTGACTACGGGAGGGACCACGGGCAGTGCGATAGGGCATGCCGGTTTCTACCACATCGCATCCGGTCTGTTCGACACAGTGCTGGCCATCGGCTGGGAGCAGAACTCGGAGTCTGATACCACTGCAGCGATATCGACCTGTTTCGATCCTATTACTGAGAGGGAGTTCTGCGGTGGAGCTATCGGCCCCCTCGCGGCTCAATATACCGCCTACATGAGTAAGTATGGTGCAACGGAGGAAGACGCGGCCATAGTCTCCGTTCGCGATCACAAGAACGCGGCGATGTACAATCCCTATGCCCATCTACGGCAGACTATGACTGTTGACCAGGTGATGAAGTCCCAGTACATATCCTACCCGATAAAACTTCTCGACATATGTCCCCGGACCGACGGTGCCGCTGCAGTGATATTTGCTACAGAGGAAAGGGCTAGGAAGATAGCTGAGCGACCCGCCTGGGTACTGGGGGTGGGCGACTGCCACATTCTCGTACACGTGGCGGATGGAATTGGCCTCGCGAATCTGCCGTCATTGGAGCGAGCCGCACACGAGGCGTACGAGATGGCAGGTGTTACCGATCCCTTTGAACAACTCGATGTGGCGGAGCTGTATATACCGGCATCTACCGCCGGCGTCACGTGGATGGAAGCGTTGGGGCTGTGCGAGGAAGGCGGGGGCCCCCGGCTTATCAGGAGCGGCGTAACGGAGATGGGCGGAGAGCTTCCGATAAATCCCTCGGGTGGCGTGCTCGCTACCAATCCTATAGGTGCTACGGGTCTGCTCAGGATTGGGGAAGCAGCGCTGCAGGTGATGGGAAGGGCTGAGGATAAGCAGGTGGAGGGTGCGGAGGTAGCTGTGGCCACCGGTTTCGGCGGCTGTTTCTGGTCGGATGTGACTGTAATTAGCTCGCGGCCTCAACTGGATTAGCTGGAGTGCGGAAAATGGAAAAAGACAGGAAAGATGCGGGAGCCATAAGCATTACTGCTATGGCCGACATGCCATATTATTACCATGTAGGTTTCTATTACAGCAGGTTTCTACGTGAGCTGAGGGACAGCAAACGCATTGTGGGGGTCAAGTGCCCTGAGTGTGAGAAGGTCTATGTGCCGCCTCGTATAGTATGTCGCGACTGCTTTGTCACCATGGAGGAGTTCCTGCCTGTGAGCAGCGAAGGGACGTTGCTGGCATACACGGTAACCAATTTCTCCTATACTGACACGACCAAAGGAGAACCTAAGAAGATACCTTATACGGCTGCATACATCAAGCTTGACGGGAGTGACTCTAATATCGTGCACTGCCTGGATGAAACGGACGAGACTAGGATTAAAGCTGGTATGCGTGTAAGGGCGGTATTCAGCGGCGACAGGACGGGAGATTACTTCCACGATATTGACCACTTCGAGATTATTGAACACTAATTGATATAGTAAACAAGCAGGAGGAAGATGATGGGTGACAGGATGAGGGAGGAAGTCGGGAAGCTTTCAGACCTCCGTAGGGAGGTTGAGAAGATGGGTGGGGAGGAAGCGGTCAAGAAGCAACACGACAAGGAGAAGCTTACTGCCCGTGAGAGAATCGACCTCCTTATCGAAAAAGGGACTTTCATAGAATTAGGCAAGCTTGGCAGCGAAGAGGGCTCGACGGAGTTGGTTCCGGCTGACGGCGTTGTCACGGGTTATGGCAAGATGGATGATGGGGTTATCGTGAGGGATGTGGCGGTAGCCGCCTACGATTTTACAGTAAGAGGCGGCTCTATGGGCGTAATCAGTGAGACCAAGGTTACCAGGATAAGAGATACTGCCCTCAAGCATAGGATGCCCATGATATGGCTAGTAGATTCCGGGGGTGCCCGCCTGGGCAAAGGTGGATTCAGTATGGAAAGGATACCCTTCTTCGCCGATACTGGTTACCTGTTCAAGGAAGAAGCGCTGATGTCGGGGGTGATTCCCCTGGTCTCGGCCATGATGGGGCCCGGATACGCCGGCACGGCCTACATACCTGGGCTCTCGGATTTCGTTCCTATGGTAAAGAAAAGGTGCGCTATGGGTCTGGGCGGACCGGCTCTGGTCAAGATGATGATAGGTGAGGACCTGACAGACGATCAACTCGGTGGTTCCCGGGTACACTGTGAGATGAGTGGTTGCGGTGACCTGGAGGTGGATTCCGACGAGGATTGTATCCAGGCAATTAAGAGATATTTATCTTACTTCCCCCAGAACTGCGACAGGAAACCGGCGCGCGCGGAGTTCTCGGGCGACCCAACGGCTTCGATCGATGATGGCATACTGGATGTTATTCCCGATACCTCTTCAGAGGTCTTTGACATGCATAGTCTGATCACGTTCATTTTAGATTCTGGATATCTCTTCGAGATCAAGCCCAAATGGGCCAGGAATGTTATCGTAGGTTTCGGAAGGATTGGAGGCTATCCTGTGGGGATTATCGCCAATAACCCTTCCTTCCTGGGTGGTATCCTCGATGTGGATGCGGCCGATAAAGCCGCCCGCCATATCTGGCTCTGTGATGCTTTCAATATACCGCTTTTATTCATGTCCGACGTCCCCGGTTTTATGGTGGGATCGAGGGCCGAGAAGTCGGGTATTATCAGGCATGGTGCCAAGATGGTTCATGCTGTGGCCGAGGCCACTGTGCCCAAGCTGACCCTGATTGTCAGAAAATCGTACGGTGCTGGATACTATGCGATGTGCGGCCGGGCGTTTGATCCCGATCTGCTGGTCGCGTATCCGGGTGCTGAGATCGCTGTTATGGGTGCAGAGGGGATGGTATCCATTGTCGCTAGGAAGCAGTTGGAGACTGCGGAGAATCCGGCCGAGATGGTCGAACAGCTTGCCGGAGACCTGAGGCCGCATATTTCTATCGATAAGACAGCTGCCTTGGGGCTGGTGGACGATGTCATCGATCCCAGAGAGACAAGGAAGGTCCTGTTTACGGCGCGGGAGCGTACCAGGGACAAGAAGATATTCCGGCATCACAGGAAGCACGGCGTCTATCCTGTATGAACGCTTCTGTCCATCAGTAGTGGGGGAGATAATGGTAGAGGCGAGAGCTGTTCTTCATATTTATGATATAGGTTGCCTGGAATCGGAGGGCTGGTATGGACTTTAGATTCACGGTGGAGGAAGAGGCGTTCAGGGAGGAGGTTCGTGAATGGCTCAAGAAAGAGATACCGCCGAGATGGATTGAACTGGACGCCGGATTGTGGGAGGAGACGGAGGAGTCCTGGGCTCTCTCCCGCGAGTTCCAGCGCAAGCTGGGGCAGAAGGGCTGGCTGGCGCCGGCCTACCCCAGAGAGTATGGCGGCTCGGAAATGGGACACATCAAGCGGCTTGTACTGTCCGAGGAGTTGAACTATAACCGGGCCCCGATAAGCATCGAGGTTGAGATCTCGGTGAACTGGGCGGGGCAGGCCTTGATGCTCTTCGGCAGCGAGGAACAGAAGAGAGAGGTGCTGAGCAAGGTGGGACGGGGCGAGGCGATTTTTTGTCTCGGATACAGCGAGCCCAATGCCGGTTCCGATCTGGCCTCTTTGCAGACCAGAGCAGTAGAAGACGGCGATAGCTGGGTGATCAACGGCCAGAAGATATGGTGCAGCTATGCTCACTACGCCGATTACTGCTGGCTGGGCGCTAGGACTGATCCCGATGCTCCCAAGCACAAAGGTATCAGCATGTTCCTCGTCGATATGAAAACCCCCGGGATTACGGTACGGCCCCTGATCAATGTGCTAAACCGCCATTCCTTCAATGAGGTCTTTTTCGATGATGTGCGCATCCCCAGGGAAAACCTTGTGGGGGAGGAGAACAACGGCTGGTATCAGCTGGTGATGGCGCTGGACTTTGAACGCTCTCTGATTGGCACGGCCGCTGCTCACCAGCGTTTCATTGATGAACTTGTGCATTACATGATCGAGGCCAAGGGTAAAGGCGAGCGCTTTGCTGACGATCCGCTGATCAAGGACGAGCTGGCGGAGATCGCCGTTCAAAATGAAGTCCTGCGGATGATGTGCTACCGCATCGCCTGGATGTACAGCCAGAATCTCCATCCCAGCTATGAATCTTCAATGTCGCTGCTGTTTTCCAGTGAATTGCTCCGGCGTATCGCTAATGTGGGGATGCGTGTTGTAGGCCCATACGGCCAGCTGGACACGGACTCAAAATGGTCGGTCTTAAAGGCGAGGGTTATGCGGGCGTATCTGGCTTCGCTGTCCATTGGTGTTGGCGGTGGTTCCAACGAGATTCAGCGCAATATCGTCGCCATGCGGGGACTGGGGCTGCCCCGGCAGTAGCCCGGAGATAGGCATTGAGGGTATGGATTTCAGGTTGAGCGAGCAGGAAGAGGCCTTCCGGAAAGAGGTCGATGACTTTATACAGAAGGAGCTTCCCGCGGGATGGACGGAGGAAAGCCTCTACTGGCCCGGGGGATACGGTGCGATCCCCGATTTCGAGGAGATCAATCCCGCTGCTGACAGATTCAGGAAGCGCCTTGCGGAGAAGGGCTGGCTCGCGATCGCATGGCCGGAGGAATACGGGGGCGGGGGGCGCTCCCATATTGAGCAGGCCATCTTCTATGAGAGGCTGAGCTACTACAGAGCACCGGGCCCCGATGTTGGTACGCTGATAGCGGGCCCGACTATACTGCGCTTCGGCAGTGATGAGACTAAGAGGGAGTGGCTGCCCCGAATAGCAAAAGCGGAGATAAGGTTCTGGCTGGCCTACAGCGAGCCCAACTCCGGCTCGGACCTGGCTTCGATCAGGAGCACTGCCATTGAAGATGGCGATGATCTGATCATCAACGGTCAGAAGACCTGGAGCAGCGGGGCTCATGTTTCGGACTACGCCTGGATGGTTGTCAGGACCGATCCTGCTGTCGCTCCACATAAGGGGATTTCACTCGTTATAGTGGATAATAAATCGGAGGGCATCACGATCAAGCCCCTGATCAATATACTGGGCTTTCACTCCTTTAATGAGGTATTTTTCGACGATGTAAGGGTGCCGAAGAGCAACATCGTCGGTGAAATGAACCAGGGATGGTATTATCTGATGGCAGCCCTCGACTACGAGAGGCTGGTTGTCTCAATCGGGGGATTAAGACGTACTCTGGAGGAGTTGCTGGAGTATGTCAGAGGGACCGACGGCAATGGCCAGCCTCTGAGCGGGGACCCTATGGTTCGGGACAGGCTGGCGGAGCTGGCGGTTGAGATCGAGGTCGCCGATGTTTTCTTCTGGCAGACCGCCTGGATGCTAGATCGAGGCCTTATCCCGAACATCGAGGCGTCTGTGCTGAAACTGGTTACCACGGAGTTGAGCCGGAAATTAGCCAATACTGCGATGGATGTTATGGGACCCTATGCACAGTTGGAGCGGGATTCGAAACTAGCACCTATAACGGGTCGAGTGTGCACCGGCTATCTTGACTGTATATCCGCGTTGGTGGGTGCTGGCACCTCCGAGATACAGCGCAACATAATTGCGATGAGGGGACTCGGGCTCCCCTGGTCGTAGGAGGGCTCAGCTAAATACTATTTGTCTATGTAGAGCAGGAGGCGGAAGATGGACCTAGGCTTAAGTGAAGAACAGGAGATGCTGAAACGGTCGGCGAGGGATGTTCTGCAGCATGAATGCCCCAAAACGCTTGTCAAGCAGCTCGATGAAAGTGAAGAGGGCTACTCCCCCGAACTATGGCGGAAGATGGCGGAGCTGGGCTGGCTGGGGCTCTTGTTCCCCGAGGAATACGGTGGCAGTGGCGGGAGCTTCGTCGATCTGACCGTGCTGCTTGAGGAGATGGGCTATAATATCCTGCCCGGCCCGTTCTTTTCCACGGTGATTCTCGGAGGTCTCCCGCTGTTGTCAGCAGGGAGTGAGGAGCAGAAGGAGGACTTGTTGCCAAAGGTAGCCGGCGGGGAGAAGATACTAACCATGGCGCTCACCGAGCCCAGTGTCAGCTACGAAGCTTCGGCGGTTAAGACCACGGCTATAGCTGCCAACGATGGATATGTAATCAATGGCACCAAGCTATTTGTCCCCGATGCCAACGTTGCCGATACAATTCTGTGTGTGGCCCGGACGAAAGAGGCAGCTGATCCCGAGGATGGTATCACCATATTTTTAGTTGATGCTGATAGCCCCGGGGTCGAGGTTACCCTCTTGAAGACTCTGGCTCGAGACAAGCAGTGTGAGGTCATCTTTAATAATGTGAGTGTTCCCGGGGAGAACATACTGGGCGATCTCGATAGAGGCTGGCCTGTGGTTCAGGAGATGCTGCAGAAAGCGACGGTGGCCAAATGCGCGGAGATGGTCGGCGGAGCCCAGGCAGCGCTGGAGATGGCTGTGAGCTATGCCAAGGAGAGGGTACAGTTCAACCGGCCGATCGGCAGTTTTCAGGCCATCCAGCATTACTGCGCCAATATGGTGAGCGATGTGGATGGCTCACGGTTCGTTACCTATAAAGCGGCTTGGAAGGTGAGCGAAGGGCTCCCGGCTGCTATGGATGTGGCTGTGGCTAAAGCCTGGACCAGCGGCGCGTACGGGCGGGTAACCCTCACTGCGCACCAGATATTCGGCGCTATAGGTTTTACCATGGATCACGATCTGCATCTCTACTATAGAAGGGCTAAGGCCAGCGAGATGATGTTCGGTGACGGCGCCTATCACCGTGCAATCGTGGCCCGCGAGCTGGGCCTTTAGCCCAAATTCCTATAATTCAAGAGACTTTGAGATGTTAAACAAAGTAGTTGAAACATTCGAAAAGGCAGTAGCAGATGTGCCCGACGGCGCGGTGATTATGATCGGTAACTTCGCCGGGCCCGGGGGTACGCCGTTCTATCTGATTAGGGCCCTGTGCCAACAGGGGGCGAAGGAGCTCACGATAATAGCCAACACTGCCGGCGGCATCGGGCTTACGCTTGACTTCGACGACCACCGCATCCTGTTCGAGAACAGGCAGGTGAAGAAGGTCATCGCGTCGTTTCCGTTCTCGACCTCTCCTTCCCGTCCCAGTCCTGCTGAGAAGCAGATTCTGGCTGGGGAGGTTGAGCTGGAGATTCTCCCACAGGGGACACTTGCGGAGCGGATTCGGGCTGGGGGTGCGGGCATCCCTGCGTTCTATACCCCGACCGGATTCGGAACGGTCATCGAGGATGGCAAAGAGACCAGGGATTTCGACGGCAGGCCATGCCTGTTGGAGCTTGCCCTGAAGGCCGACTATGCTTTCGTACGTGCCTACAAGGCTGACACGATGGGAAATCTGGTCTATCGCGGGACGCAGAGACAGTTCAATCCCATTATGGCCACTGCGGCAAGGGTTACAATTGCAGAGGTGGATGAGATCGTGGACGCGGGGGAACTGGACCCCGAGGTTATCATCACTCCGGGAATCTACGTAAATAGGATGGTGAAGGTTACGGAAGATCCGAGCTTCCCTCGCAATCTGGACAGGGTATTCTGGGCAAAGCGAACATAGCTACAGGAGTGGAGAGTGAAAGAGCGGCTGAGCAGAGAAGTCGTGGCGATGCGGATAGCTAAAGAGCTATTCGATGGTGCCGTGGTGAACCTGGGTATCGGTCTCCCTACACTCGTATCGAGCTTTGTACCTGAGGGTATGACCGTTATCTATCACACGGAGAACGGCGCTCTCGGATTCGGCCCTGTGGTAACGGCGGAGGACATGGAGGAGAAGGCGGATATAGACCTGGTCAATGCCAGCGGGCAGTATGTAACGCCGCTCCCCGGCATGTGTTTTTTCCACCACGCCGATTCGTTTGCCATGATCCGTGGTGGCCACATAGACATAACGATACTGGGTGTCCTGGAGGTGAGTGAAAAGGGAGATCTCGCCAACTGGATGTTCCCGGGACGGGGAGTGGGCAACATCGGTGGAGGTATGGACCTGGCATTCAATGCAAAGAAGGTGATTGCGGCCACGGAACATACTACCAAGGATGGTAAGCCAAAAATAGTGAGCAAGTGCAGTGTGCCTCTGACCGCGCCGGAATGCGTCGACCTGATAGTGACGGACGTGGCAGTGATCGAGGTTACAGGCGAAGGCTTGCTGCTCAGGGAGGTGGCGCCGGGATGGACGGCTGAAGAGGTGCAGGATTTGACAGAGCCAAAGCTGCTTATAGATTCAGACCTGACGGAGATTGAACTGTAATACCGGGTTGGAGGCGTTCATGGCTCATCATCG
>CP070819.1:2033119-2047706 GCA_020344295.1 Dehalococcoidia bacterium
ACCGCCGCGTATTACCTGGCAAAGCAGGGACATAATGTAACCGTATTCGAAGCCCTCTCCGAGCCCGGAGGCATGGCACGGGTGGGTATCCCTGAATACCGCCTGCCGCGCGACATACTTGCCAGTGAGATCGAGGATATTCAGAGCTTTGGTGTACAGATTGTATTAAATACGAAGATCGAGTCACTGGACTTGCTGTTCGATCAGGGATTCAACGCTGTATTCCTCGGCATCGGCGCGCATCAGGGGATGAGCCTGGGGGTGGATGGAGAGGACCTCCCCGGTGTGATCGAATCTGCAGAGTTCCTCCGCCGCGTAAACCTGGGAGAGCGGATAGCTGTAGGTGAACAGGTGGGAGTAATCGGAGGAGGCAACGTGGCGATCGATGCGGCCCGTGTTCCGTTGCGCCTCGGTGCCAAGAAAGTAACGATCATTTATCGACGCACGCGGAATGAGATGCCGGCCAATCCCGAGGAGATCGATGCTGCGATTGAAGAAGGTATCGAGATCGTTTATCTGGCTGCTCCCTCCAAGGTTTCAAGCGATAATAACAAGCTGAAACTCGAGTGCATCCGCATGGAGCTGGGAGAGCCCGATGCTAGCGGCAGACGCCGCCCTGTTCCGGTGGAGGGCAGCGAGTTCACCGTCGAACTCGATACATTGATAGCGGCTATAGGGCAGCGCACCGATGTTCCCCAAGGCTTCAACATCGAACTGGGGCGCGGCAATGTGCTGCAGGTCGGGGACGACATGCAGACCAGTCGAGAGGGTGTTTACAGCGGGGGCGACTGTGTCAGCGGCCCGGCCACATTCATTGAGGCCATAGCGGCAGGCAGAAAGGCAGCCATATCGATCGATCTCTATCTGGGCGGAGACGGAGATATTTCCGAATCGCTCGTCGGACCTGAGGAGGCGACGCATTCTGTGGAAGCACTACCGATGGAGAAACTGGCCCACTTCTCTCACCTCCTTCCGGACGGGAGGATCACCAGCTTCGACGAGGTGGAACTGGCGGTAGAGCCAGATGTTGCGGTGGCCGAGGGGATGCGCTGTCTCCAGTGCAATGTTATCGCACCTCCCGATGAAAAACTGCTGAAGGACGCCAACTGCCAGTTCTGCGGCGCCTGCGTGGATGCATGCCCGGTTGGGGCGCTGATCGAGCGCAGCGCACGCTGGATGGATTCGACGGATCGGACCGTGTCCACTATCTGTCCGTACTGCGGGGTGGGCTGTCAGCTCAATCTCGACGTCAGGGATGAGAAAATAGTGCGAGTGGTGCCTGATATAAATGGACCAGCGAACAGAGGCCAGGCGTGTGTCAAAGGCAAGTTCGGGCTGGACTTCGTCAACGATCCGGGCAGACTGACGACACCACTCATTAAAAAGGACGGCGAGTTTGTAGAGGCAACGTGGGAAGAGGCGCTCGACCTGATAGTGACCAGGCTTGCGGATAACAAGGGGGACCAGTTCGCCGCTATATCCTCGGCCAAGTGCACCAACGAGGATAATTACGTTTTCCAGAAATTCACACGGGTGGTGATGGGCACTAATAGTATCGACCATTGTGCCCGTCTCTGACATGCGCCTACTGTGGCCGGTCTGGCCACAAGCTTCGGCAGCGGCGCCATGACCAACCCCATAGGAGAAATCGCGGATGCCGGCTGTGTCCTGGCTATTGGTACAAACACTACCGAAGACCACCCTGTGATCGCACTCGAGATAAAGAAGGCGGTGGATAGCGGGGCCAAGCTCATAGTTGTCGACCCGCGTGAGATCGGGCTGTGTCGCATGGCTCATATCTGGCTTCGTCACCGTCCGGGAACGGATGTAGCCCTGCTCATGGGCATGGCGAAAGTAATAGTCGATGAGAACCTGCTGGACAAAGCGTTCATTGAAGAGCGCTGTGAGGGCTTAGTCGAGTTCCTGAGCTCTCTCGACGAATTCAATATAGATCGTGTATCTCAGATCACCAGCGTGCCTGCGGATAAAATCCAGGAGGCGGCTCGAATATATGCCACCAGTGGACCGTCAACCATTCTCTATGCTATGGGGATAACTCAGCATTCGCACGGTACGGACAACGTGTTGGCCATTGCCAACCTCGCTATGCTCACCGGAAACGTCGGCAAGCGCTCCTCGGGTGTGAATCCGCTGCGTGGACAGAACAACGTTCAGGGCGCCTGCGATCTAGGGGCGCTGCCCAATGTATATACCGGTTATCAGCAGGTAGCAAATGAGGATGTTAAGGCGAAATTCGAGGCTGCTTGGGGCGCGTCGCTGCGAGCGGAGCCGGGTCTGGTGCTCACCGAGATGTTCCATGCAATGGAGGAGGGGAAGGTCAAGGCCGTGTATCTTATGGGCGAGAATCCGGTGCTCAGCGACCCCGATGCAAAGCACATCGAAGATGCGCTGAAGAAGGTGGAGTTCTTAATAGTCCAGGATATCTTCCTGACGGAGACCGCCCAGTACGCCGATGTGGTATTGCCGGGAGCCAGCTTCGCTGAGAAGGACGGAACCTTCACCAATACCGAACGCCGTGTGCAGCGAGTGCGCCGGGCAGTAGAGCCTGTGGGCGACTCCAGGCCTGATTGGGAGATAATATGTGAGATCGCACAGAGGATGGGCTCGAAGGGTTTCGACTTCGCCAATCCTTCGGAGATTATGGAGGAGATGGCACAGCTGACGCCATCATATGGCGGCATAACATACGCGAGGTTGGAGAGCGACAGCCTGCAGTGGCCCTGCATTAACGTCGATCATCCGGGGACGGAATGCCTGCATGAAGGCGGTTTCGCCAGGGGTAAAGGCAAGTTCAGCCCACTGGAGTATAAGCCTCCTCAGGAGATACCCGATTCTGAGTTCCCCCTGGTTCTTACCACGGGGCGCAACTTGTTTCAGTTCCACACTGGAACCATGACGCGAAAATCGAAGGGGCTCAACGAGTTGAAGGGCGTAGAGGAGGTGGAGATAAATCCTCAGGATGCCGAGGCACTCGGTATCGCTGATGGCGATCCGGTGCAGGTAACCTCCAGAAGAGGCAAGGTCACAACCAAGGCAAAGCTGACGGAGAGCGCGGCTAAAGGTACGGTTTTCATGACCTTCCACTTTGCTGAGACCCGGACCAACCTGCTCACCAGCACTGCCCAGGATCCTGTGTCTAAAATCCCTGAGCTTAAGGTTTGTGCTGTAAGGGTAGAGAAGACAGCTGCATAAGCATTCGTCACCTGTAACTCGTATGAAGCTGATTTACTCCTGCTTAGCAGTGAGGGTCGGTGGCTGATTGAGAAGGGTCTATCGTCCAACGTTTCTAATGTATCTGGGATCACGATGTACCAAATCGTAGCGAAGGAAGACGTCACGCCTCAAATCCATCTCCTCGAGATACATGCCCCGGATGTAGCTAAAAAGGCACAGGCGGGGCAGTTCGTCGTTATCAGGTTGGATGAGAAAGGGGAACGCATCCCTCTTACCATAGCCGACTGGAACCGGCAGAAGCGCACGGTCACTGTTGTCTTTATGGAAGTGGGAAAGACAACCCGGAAGCTGGCAAATGTCAAGGCAGGAGACTCTATCGCCAACTTCGTCGGCCCTCTGGGCCGGCCCACCCGTATTGAGAAGTCAGGTACAGTAGTATGCGTCGCCGGTGGATTCGCCATCGCCACCATCGTTCCTATTGCCCGGGCAATGAAACAAGCGGGGAACAGGGTTATTTCAATAATGGGCTTCCGCACCAAGGCTCTGATGTTCTGGGAGGACCGCCTGCGCAGATTCAGCGACCAACTCATCATTACTACCGATGATGGCTCTTACGGCCGTGAGGGCGTGGTAACAGTCCCCCTGAAAGAACTGCTCGAAGGTACCCAGAAGATAGATCGTGTGATTGCAATCGGGCCCACTGTAATGATGAAGTTCAGCTCGATTACCACTTTGCCATTCGGGGTGGACACTGTAGTGAGCCTTAACCCCATAATGGTAGATGGCACCGGCATGTGTGGCGTCTGCCGCGTAACTGTTGATGGCGCCGTCAAGTTCACCTGCGTCGATGGCCCCGAGTTCGACGGTCATAAAGTAGATTGGGATGAACTCATGGCCCGGCAGCGCACTTACCTCGATGAGGAAAAGCGGTCCCTGGAGATGTGGCAGCAGGAGCAGGCGGGGGGATAAAGACTTATGGCGAAACTTGACCTGAACCGGGTGCCCATGCCCAAGCAGGAGCCCGAAGCACGATCTGAGAACTACGACGAAGTGGCATTGGGCTATTCAGACGAGGAGGCCCTGGCCGAGGCCAACCGCTGCATCCAGTGCAAGAAACGCCCCTGCGTCCAAGGTTGCCCCGTGGGCGTGGACATTCCGGAGTTTATTGATGCGCTCAGGAATAACGATATGCCTGAAGCTGTCAGATCGCTGAAGGCAAAGAACGCCCTGCCCGGCGTCTGTGGTCGGGTCTGTCCGCAGGAAACACAGTGCGAGGAGGTATGCACCCTGGCCAAGAAGGGTGCGCCCATGGCAATCGGTCGTCTGGAACGCTATGTCGCTGACTGGGAGCTGAACCATCAAAACGATTCGAATCGGGAGGTTGCTCCTGCAACCGGCAGCAGGATAGCCGTGGTCGGATCCGGCCCGGCGGGACTGACTGCAGCAGCTGATCTCGCGAAGCGGGGACATCAGGTAACAATCTTCGAGTCACTGCATGTAGCCGGTGGTGTGCTTATGTATGGTATCCCCGAGTTCAGACTGCCCAAGAGAATCGTCCAGGCCGAGGTAGACTACGTCAGGTCGCTGGGCGTGGAGATCAAGCTGGACTCAGTGATTGGTAAAACATTAACTGTCGATGAACTGCAGGAAGTGGGTTACGACGCAGTCTTTCTGGGTACAGGGGCCGGTCTGCCCATGTTTCTCAACATCCCTGGTGAGAATCTAAACGGGGTTTACTCTGCCAACGAGTTCCTTACCCGTATCAATCTTATGAAGGCCTACCTGTTCCCCGAGTATGACACACCTATCAAGGTTGGAAAGAAAGTCGCTGTTATCGGAGGCGGTAATGTAGCTATGGATGCTGCCAGGTGCGCTGTCAGGCTCGGTGCCGGCGAGGTCCACATAGTGTATCGCCGCTCTCGAAACGAGATGCCGGCCAGACTGGAGGAGCTTGAGAATGCTGAAGAGGAAGGGCTCATAATCAATCTACTCACTAATCCGCTAAGGTTCCTGGGTAATGACCAGGGATGGGTTTACGGTATGGAATGCATTGAGATGGATCTTGGTGAGCCCGATGACAGCGGCCGGCGGCAGCCGATGCCGAGGGAGGGCAGTGATTTCATAATTGATGTCGATACTGTGGTAGTGTCCCTGGGCACCTCCCCCAATCCTCTGGTGCCCTCTGCCACTGAGGGCCTGAACACCACTAAACGAGGTACGGTCATTATCGATGAAGGAACAGGAAAGACCACCAAGGCAAAGGTATGGGCCGGTGGCGATATCGTCACCGGGGCGGCGACTGTGATCAGCGCAATGGGTGCCGGTAAAAGAGCCGCCGCCTCGATCGATGCCTATCTCCAGGGTAAATAATTGTTACGTTTCTTAAGACCATATTGACGGAGGTGCAGATCAAATATAGTATGTATAGCAGGAATATATTATGACCGGCAGGGGGACAATGAACAGGATATTAGTTGTTGCTGCTTTGCTCGTAATCGCTTTGGCTGGTATTGTGGGCTGTGGGACTGATGCCCCCGAAGCTGACTTTGATGCTTCTCCCCTCAGAGCTTACGCGCCCGAGGAGGTGCAGTTTACCGATCAGTCTCAAGGCAACGTCACTTCCTGGGCGTGGGATTTCAATAGTGATGGGGTGGTTGATAGCGTACTTCAGAACCCACAGTATGAATTCGCCAATCCGGGCACCTATACAGTCAGCCTGACCGTGAGCGGGACCGATGGCAACGATACCGAGGTAAAGTCAGAATATATCGAGTTAATCCCCTGCCCGAACTTCGCCGATTTCATCGCAGAACCGACATCAATGGATGGCAGACACCCGATACAGTTCACCGATCTATCATCGTCTGATCCATCACTCGGCACCGTTATCGGCTGGGAATGGGACTTCAACAGTGACGGCAGGATCGACAGCACAGAGCAGAATCCGACGTACACTTACTTGAGAAACGGTGTTTATTCGGCTACTCTTACCGTCACTACAGCCGAATGTGAGGATACGCTAACCAGACAGGAATATATTACGATCACTGGCTGCGGAACCTGAGGCTGAGTATAGGTGCCGGTTCGGCACCTCAGCCACAGCGATCCTAGATGATACTCAGCCCGGTTGTAGTGGCTATCCCTTGCTCACAACTTAATCTACACGATGCAGTCAATGGTATGAGCCTTATCAACTTCGAGGGCAAAAGGGGTCTTAGGGACAAATTTGGTAGATGGGAAGACATATGATGTGGTCTGGTGTCATGAGGCAACACACTTTACGTACTGATACTTCTTCGTCGCCAATGAGCCCAGTCCTCGATTCAACGAATACGCGACTACGGTCAGAGGCAGGCTCCTTGTTTGCAGAAACGAGTTGAAAGCCCTCTTTAATGACACCGCTCTCGAGTCAATCCCTTGATATATTCGATATACACCGTCTTCCAGTTCATCCGGGGTCATGTGCCGGGGCCTGAATACTGCCTCCTCGAAATCGTAGTGCCGCCAGTCTTCAGGATAATTGGTACGCAATAACCTCTCCTCAGCCATCAATCTACTGTATAGCCGGGTCCCCGGGAGAGGTGTTAAGATGGTGAATGAGGCCGTATCTATCTTCGAATCCAGTATAAAGTCTATAGTCCGCTCAAATATGTCTTTGCGATCGCCATCGCTCCCCAGGACGAAGGCCCCATGCACGCCAATACCGTGTTCATGTATTCTCTTGATTAACTCCGTGTATTTCCCCGCTCCAACCTTCAGATTCCTTACCTTGTGCATAGCCTGAAGTGCATCTTCATCGATGGACTCGAAACCGATGTGTACTGCCAGACAGCCCGACCTCTTGGCCCAGCTTAATACCTCGGGATTAATGGCGAAATCGATTCCCACCTGAGAGATCCAGCGCTTTTTCAGGCCGCGATCCACCAGACCCTGAAACAACCGGATAGCTCTACGCTCCGCCTCTTTACCATAGTTCAGGATATTATCGTCGGAGAAAAACAACTCCCTGCAATCCAGGGCCTCCAGTTCATCTAGCACGTCTTCTACGGGCCTTTGTCTATATGTTCGACCGTGAAAGGTTGCCACAGAACAGAACTCGCAGTCTATGGGGCAGCCTCTCGCTGTTTGTACTGAAGCTTTAATCCTGTATTTGTCAGAATAAAGGTCATTTCTAGGTCTGGCGAGGTTCTCTAAAGAAATACGTTCCCCCTTATAGATACTCTTCAACCCATTTTTTTCGAAGTCATGCAGTACTCTCTCCCAGACGGATTCCGCCTCGCCTATTACAACGGAATCGACGAACCGGATGGCTTCGTCGGGCAACATAGAGGCATGAATGCCGCCCATAACTGTCTTGACGCCCCTCTGCCTGTATAGCTCCGAGATTTCGTATGCCCGGGGAGCGTTCCAGGTCATGGCGGTGATCCCTACCAGGTCGGCATCCTCGAAAGTCAGGGGATCGACATTCTCATCGGCAATCACGATATCCCATTTGGGAGGCGTCATTGCGGCCAGATATGCCAGGCTCGGCGGGGGCAATAGGAAAATGCGGACGTCGATTGCATTCAGCTTGGCTTGATCACTTGGATTCACAAGTAACAGTTTCTTTGACATATTATCCTTTTCTTTTACCAAGGGCAAAAAATGTCTCATACACTAATTGCTTCCTCATCGCAGCTCTCCCGGCTTGTCAAAGAGGCGTCCGGTTGCCAGTCATCGATTCTTGAGGAACGTGTATCCTTGATATGCCAGCAGTTCCTTAGCCAGAATGTGCGAAATCCACGATTATATGAAAACATGATAACGCCTCCATACGAACTCCTTGATTGGACAGCAGAATTAAGAGCCCTTTTAAATGACTTGACCATAGAGCAGGTGTCTCTATAGACCCGGGTTGCACCTTCTTCCAGCTCATCGGGTGTCATGTGCTTAGGTTTGAATACAGCTTCCGTGAACCCGTAGTGCTTCCAGTCGCTAGGATAACGAGTGAGCAGCAGCCTTCCTTCTTGTTTTAACCTGTTGTACAGTCTTGTTCCTGGAAGCGGGGTCAGAATCGATATTTGTGCTCCGTCCATCTTTGAATCCAAGATGAACTGGGTTGTCCGGTCAAACACATCTTTCATGTCTCCGTCACCGCCCAGAACAAATGCCCCAGCAACTAGAATTCCATGGTCACGTATTCTCCTAACCACATCTTTATAGTTACTTGCACCAACCTTCAAGTTCCTAACCTTATTCATACTCTTTAGACATTCGTCATTTAGAGACTCAAATCCAATAAAAGCTACCAAGCAACCCGCTTTCTTAGCTAACTTCAGTACATCAGAGTTAGTGGCGAAATCGATCCCTACTTGACAAGCCCATCGTTTGTTCAGTCGTCTCTCCAGCATCCCTCGGAACAGCCTGATTGCCCTTTTTTCTGCAATTTCTCCGTGACCTAATATATTGTCATCCATAAATAATAGATTCCTATAATCTGTAGCTTCCAGTTCGCTCAGCACATCTTCAACAGGTCTCTGTCTATAGGAACGACCGTACAGGGTTGTAACGGAACAGAACTCGCAGTCCATCGGGCAGCCCCTTGCTGTCTCTACGTGTACTTTAGTATGATAATCCTGTAATTTATATAAATCCCATCTATGTTTGACACATTCCTCAAGGGATATAAGCTGTCCTTGATAGAAATGTTTTAATCCGTTGCTTTCAGAATCACGAACCACCTGTGGCCAGACAGACTCTGCTTCCCCTATCACGACAGAATCAACAAACTGGATGGCCTCATCGGGCAACAGTGAGGCATGCACACCGCCCAGCACTGTTCTGATGCCCCTCCGTCTATATTGTTCAGCTATTTCATACGCTCTAGGAGCATTGCTGGTGTAAGCAGTTATCCCAACCAAGTCAGCATCTTCAAACGACAGATGTTCTACATTCTCATCGACTATCCTTATTTCCCAATCCGATGGAGTCAATGCGGCTACGTACCCCAAACCTATTGGCGGAACTCTGATAGGAGCGACAATACCTAAACTTAGCCTGGCATCTTGAACTGGATTAATCAGTAACAGTTTCTTATTCATTGTGATGATCAGAGTCAAATATGAAAGAGAAATTCGCCAGTTGGATTCGCGGTGTCAATTTCTGGAGTGCTAGTAGTGTCGATTCTCCTCACTCGAGGCTATTCTGAAGAGGCGACCGAGTCTGACACTTCAGCATAGAGGACTATAAGGAAATTCGAGAACGAGTGCCATATAAAATATCAGGCTATGACCAATTTGTCAATAGGGTGAATGCCCTTTTATTTCAATTTATTTGCGGAGAAATCAAAGGCGTAACCTGTCACTTTTGTGGTGACCTATTTACGCAGGTCGGAATAACTTACAGGACATCCCGCGCTTCACTTGTTCAATTAAATCTTTCCTTGTAAGAGCGGTTCTAGTAAAATAGCCAAAGCGCAGGCGATCCGATAATGACACAGAGAACAACCCCGATCAGAACTCAGTACCTCAAGATCAAGCGGAGCTATCCCCAGGCTATTGTCTTCTTCCGGCTGGGCGATTTTTATGAGACCTTCGATGAAGACGCCAAGATAGTCTCCAGTGAACTGGAGATCGTGTTGACATCCAGGGAGATGGGCAAGGGACAGCGCTATCCTATGGCGGGGATTCCACATCACGCCCTGGACAACTATCTGGCCAGGCTTATCAATAAGGGCTATAAGGTGGCCATCTGCGAACAGGTCAGCGAACCCAAGGCGGGCAAAGGCATAGTCGACCGGGAGGTCGTTCGGGTGGTGACACCGGGAACCATCATCGAGCCCAATCTGCTGGAGACAAAGACGAATAATTACCTCGTCTCCCTGTGTGTCGAAGGCGAAATGGCAGGGATAGCCTACATTGACATAACGACGAGCGAGTTTGCTACTACCCAGATCGCTATCGAGAGGGTCCCCCTCGAACTGGAACGCCTGAGTCCTTCCGAGGTACTCATTCCCGATGGTGCACAGTTCCCCCAGTCGTGGTTCGAAGCCCCATCGACTGAACTCGATGATCACTGGTACGATTTCGATACGGCGCAGCAGGCCCTGCTAGACGGTCTGGGCGCAGCCTCTCTGGAAGGCTATGGCTGCGCCCACCTTCCGCTTGGAGTCAGAGCAGCCGGCTCCATTCTGCGGTATCTGGAACAGACCCAGAAAGGTGTACTGGAACAGATAAACAGCCTCTCTACCTACTCAACCGAGTCCTACATGACTTTGGATGCCCAGACGCGCCGCAATCTCGAGCTGTTTCAAAGCAGTCGCCTGGGATTGACCAGCGGCTCGCTTCTGTCTGTCATAGACCTGGCCAAGACACCAATGGGGGGAAGGCTGCTCAAGAAATGGCTGGGACAGCCTCCACTCGACATAAAACAACTGGAGCAGCGGCAGCAGGTCGTTTCCTGCTTCCAATCTCCGCACCGGATGGACGTGATAGGCCTCCTCAGCAAATTCAATGATATCGAGCGACTGATCAACAGGGTACGGACAGGTATCGCCACCCCAAGGGAGCTGGTCTCGCTACGGCGCAGCCTGGAGCAGATACCCCGGCTGAGATCCGAACTCGAAAATGAAGCCGACTTGCAATGGTTATGCTCGGAACTCAAACCATGTGACGACGTGGCTGTGCTGATCTCTCAGGCCATTGTTGAGGAGCCCCCGGCGATGGTCACTGATGGCGAAGTGATCAAGAGCGGCTTCTCCAGTGAATTGGATGAGCTCCGCTCCTCCTCATCGAATGCCCGGAGATACCTGGCCGAACTGGAACAGATCGAACGATCGAGAACAGGCATCAAGTCGCTCAAGGTCGGCTATAACAAGGTGTTCGGATACTATATCGAGGTCACCTCGCCGCATGTGCACCGTGTCCCCGAGGATTATATACGTAAGCAGACACTTGTCGGCGCGGAACGTTATTTCACTCCCCAGCTCAAGGAGTACGAATCCCTGATCCTGAGCGCGGAGTCAAGGATCACGGAACTGGAGACCGCTATCTTCCGCCAGGTCTGCCGTCAGGTGGGCGGCTGGGGCGACCGAGTCCTGAGCATTGCCGCTGCCGTGGCCCAGATCGATGTTCTCTGCGCCTTTGCGGAAGTGGCTGCCCGTCATGGTTACAGTCGCCCCAGGCTGACCCTGGATGACTCTATTACAATATCAGGGGGACGCCATCCGGTGGTTGAGCTGGCGCTTGTCGATGATCAGTTCGTTCCCAACGACGTCTACCTGTCGAACAAGGACGCCCAACTCATCATCCTCACAGGCCCGAATATGTCGGGCAAATCGACCTACCTGAGGCAGGTAGCGATAATTGTGCTGCTGGCCCAGATCGGCAGCTTTGTTCCCGCCGACTCGGCCACCATCGGCCTCGTGGACCGGATATTCACCAGGGTCGGTCTGCAGGATGACCTGGTGACGGGCCAGTCTACCTTCATGATAGAGATGCTGGAGACAGCTAACATACTTAACAACGCGACTTCAAAATCGCTGATCATACTGGATGAAATCGGGCGCGGTACCTCGACATACGACGGGCTCTCCATAGCACAGGCCGTTGCTGAATTCATTCATAACCATCCCCGGCTCGGAGCAAAGACGCTGTTTGCCACCCACTACCACGAGCTAGTAGGGCTGGCCAACTACCTTCCCCGCGTGAGAAACTTGAACGTCGCTGTCACAGAGGATGAAGGCAAGGTAGTGTTCCTGCGAAAGATAATCCCTGGTGGCGCCGACAAGAGTTATGGCATTCACGTAGCACAGCTGGCGGGCCTGCCGCGAGCAGTTGTACACCGCGCCGAGGAAGTTCTGAACCAGCTAGAGAACCACACCGGGGAGAAAGCAGCCAGGAGAGAGCCCACTGTTCGCCGGGAGAAGATTCCCTCGGAGCAGCTATTGCTGTTTGGGCAGAAGCCCCCTATTATAGATGAAATCCTCGGGATGGATGTCTCCTCTATGACTCCACTCGAAGCCATTACCAAGCTCTACGAGCTTCAGGAGAAGGCCAAAGAATAGACCGATAACGCTTTAATTAACAGTTACAGGTCGAGACGGGAACCACGCGACAAATGACAGGAGGTACACGATGTACGAGCGAATACTTGTTCCACTGGATGGATCGGAGCTGGCGGAAGCTGCCCTGCCCTACGCGGAGGAGCTGGCGGGACGGCTCGGCTCCGAGGTCATCTTGATTCACGCTTATGAATCGGACGACGAGAAATACCGCCGTATGCACCAGCTATACCTCCAGAAGATAGTTGAGGCTACTAAGCGCGGTGTTAAAAGCCGTCTGGGTACAGGAGAGAAGGGAGAAGCCAGGGTGGATTCAGCCCTTCTCATCGGTCACCCCGCAGAGCAGATAGTGGAATACGCGGATAGAGAAAGCATCGGCCTCATCTTAATGGCGACTCACGGCCGATCCGGCATCAAGCGCTGGGTGCTGGGAGATGTGGCGGCCAAGGTAGCGAGGGCGACGAAAGGACCGGTGGCACTCATCCGAGTCGATGAAAAAGGGCTCAAAGCAAGTAAAAAGGCCAAGATCAGCAATATAATTCTTCCTCTGGACGGCTCGAAGGAAAGTGAGGCAGCGATTCGCCCTGTTGAGGAACTGGCATCCAAGCTCAAGGCCAACGTTGTACTCCTCCATGTGATAGCACCCACATACTTCGTCTACAGTATACCGGGTGAGACTGTTGAGATGCCCTTAACAGCTGAGGATATGCAGCGGTCCCGGGAAAAGGCCGAACATTATCTGGAAACAGTCGCGGCCGCTTTCCAAAAGAAGGGGGTCAACACGCGAATAGAAGTTATAGTTGGCGCAGCGGCTGATCAGATTCTGAGTCTTGCAGATGAAATACCTGCCGACATGGTCGCGATGTCAACGCATGGACGGTCCGGTATCAGCCGCTGGGCCTTCGGCAGTATTACGGATAAAGTCCTCCATGCCGCAAATACTCCGGTGCTGCTCATTCGCGAATCAGGCGGTAATAAGAAAAAAATCAACAATCCAGCTTCAGAGTGAAGACCTCTTATAACCGGGCACAAAAAGGAGGCAGTCTCGAGTTACTGCCTCCTATCTTAGGTCCTTTGCTCATCGCATAAAGACGATTAATATGGTGTATTAAACACCTAATTAGCGCGAGCCGGACAAACTAATTTTCCGCTATAACAGTATGGCTGTATATGACATAGGTCACATACAGACAGACGCGCTGCTGGCTTCCCCTTTCCGGGGTGATGACCTATAGCTTCGGACTCCCAGCCGTTCCCGTAACTCTTTGAACTGAGCCCGGTATGCCTCCAGCATCTCCAACGACATATCCATCGCCGTGAATAATATATACTACCCTGCAAATTTATTGAGCTAGCATATTCTAAGATATAATAAGCGGGCTTTCTCGATATTTAATGCTCCGAAACTAACTGAAATGTGACCGACCTCACATTCTTTGTGTGATCCCCTTCATAACACTCTCAAGTTATCCCCATTAGTATTAGTGTCAGAAAGAACAAAGGAGGCTAGAACAATGGTTACAATGGAAATGAACGCCAGACCAGAGATAGACCCCGAGGCAATACTCAGGGAGATGAAGGCGAAGAGGCAGAGAAAGAACAGAGTTGCCCGGTATCAGATATGCCGTGAGGCAAATGCTCTAACGATCCTGATGTTCGGCATCGGATTCCTGATCTTCGTCATCGGCCTCTGCACCGGCCTGCTCACTGTCCCCCACGGTTTCGTTGGCTGGATCGCCACCTGGGTGGTCGCATTCGCCCTGCGGTCCTACTGCGGCACGGTGTCATACGAGGACAGGGTTGACTATGAACCAGAGTACTAGAAACAGTATCTACTAGATAATCGAATCTCTTTCTACTGCAAGGAACCCTCCAGACGGAGGGTTCCTTGTTTTCTGCCAACCCGCCCACCCTCTGGGCTTCGCCCCAAACCCGTGAGGGAATACGGGGGCGCCTGCCCCCGTAGATATTTTGTGGGTGGGCGGGTGGGCGCAACAGGCATTGTTAATCCAGCCTGCTCTTATACAATTGACATGCTGCACACATATCAATTACGATAGGCGCACCCAAGAATAGAAACCTCACTGCTATTGGAATACCAAGAGATGAAATGCCCCAAATGTCAGTTTGAGAACAGATCCGACGTAAGCTTCTGTGAGGAGTGTGGCGCCAAGCTAGAACTGGCCTGTCCTAGTTGCGCAGCCGCTATACCGCTGGGCAGGAAGTTCTGCGGCAAGTGCGGCCATGACCTGACAACGTCAAGAGAAAAACCTCAGGTGGACCTATCTTTTGAAGAAAAACTGGAGCAGATACAGCGCTATCTCCCCGATGGCCTCACCGAGAAGATACTGG
>CP070819.1:2047806-2054677 GCA_020344295.1 Dehalococcoidia bacterium
GCGATCAATCTGGCCAGGGTAATGCAGACCGTCTTCAGTCCCTTTGCGAAATCCTCAGCTTCCGGCGTCCCCGCCTGAATTATATCACCACCGCAAAGCCCATTGGCCATAATAAAAACAGAGTCATTGGGGCTGGTGTCTCCATCGACCGTTACCATATTGAACGAAGTACCGACCGCTTTGTTTAACGCGCTGGTGAGCAATTCATGCTCGACAGCGGCGTCTGTTGTCAGGAAGCAGAGCAGCGTTGCCAGGTCGGGATGGATCATGCCCGATCCCTTGGCGATGCCGCCTATGTTTATTTTGCTTCCCTGGCGTTCCGGGTTCAATCGGATCGCCGTTTCTTTGGGGAAACGGTCGGTGGTAGTGATCGCTTTCGCCAGTTCGTGTCCTCCATTCTTAGACAGGTTGATCTGTTCAATACTATTTTGGATTAAATCCATAGGCAGATGTCTGCCAATTACACCTGTGCTTGCAACCAGAACCAGTTCCGAACTCAATCCCAGCATGTTGGCGGTCATATCCGCCATTCCCTCGGCATCAATCAGCCCCTGTTCGCTCGTGCACGCATTAGCACAGCCGCTGTTTATCACTATCGCCTGGGCTCTGCTGTTCCCAAGGCGACGGTGGGACAGAATTACCGGAGCTGCCTTAATCCGGTTCGTCGTAAAGACCCCGGAGGCGACGCACAGCGCCTCTGAGTAAAGAATGCCCAGATCAAGGGCATCTCTGTCCGGACGCTTTATCCCAGCATACGTAGCTCCAGCGAGAAAGCCCCGCGGAGAGGTAATTGTACCATCGGAGATGTACTCTAAGCTGGATATCATTGATACTGACCTTCGTTAACAGTGGTTATGTCACAGAACAGGATGAGTCTATCATACGATTGTTATATAAGCAACGTTGAGGATAATATCGAGTACAGAATATTACAAGAGGCTATTGCTGTTTGTAAGTACCGGACCACCGGGTAGGTATTATTAACCTCGATTGCCCACAGATCATCTCTCGGCTAGAGTTATTCCCGCGTGGCCAGTTCGTCCTGTTGTTCCTTGTAAGCTTGGATCGCTCTGCTGACGATATCGGAACGTTCCGGTTTCTTGCCTGTCTGCCTGAACTCATTGCTCTGCATCTCATCGATCGCCAGCACATCCTCGGGATTGATATAGAAAGTAGCTTTGATACGCTGCTGTTTTGCAGCTTTGTTGGCAGGGCGTTTTACATCCTCAGCCTGCTGTTCAAGTTCCGGAATGACTCTGTCAGTTTTTTTGAAGATGCTGGCCCTTGAACCCAGTGTTCTCTCTTTAGATTCCATCGACAATCTCCTTGGCCAGGTTTCGATAAGCCTCCGCTCCCTGGATGTCGGGCGCATATTCGAAGATGGTTTTGCCCGCAGCAGCCGCCTCCTTGAATCGCACACTCTCGTTTACTGCCGGATCGAATACTCTGACACGGTCCTTAAGCTCCGCTTTGGTACGCTCCAGAACTTCACGGGCATGGATGGTTCGGTTAAGGCGGGTAGGGAGGATACCCAGGATCTGCAGAGATGGATTGAGCTCAATCCTCATGTCTTCGATCACCCCGAGCAAGAGGCTTACGCCGAGCATAGCGTAAAAGTCGCAAACCATAGGGATAAGAACCCACTCGGCGGCAGATAGAGCGTTGACCGTGAGCAGCCCCAGACTGGGTGGACAATCGATGATTATGAAGTCATAGTTGCTCTCGGTTACGGTTAGGGCGTTCTTGAGCTTGTCCTCGCGACGGTGTTTGGTAAAGAGTGTAGCTTCCAGATAGGACAGCCTGATATTGCTGGGAGCCAGGTCCAGGTTGGGACGTAAATTAACTATGATGTCAGTCAGTGAAAGACTGCCGTCTAGGACGAGGGAAAGCTCCTTGTCCAGGGCGCTGGAAGCGACATCGAAGCCCTCAGCCAAGTGCCCCTGGGGATCGGCGTCAACTAGGAGAACGCGCTTGCCCAGAGCAGCCACTGCCGCGCCCAGGTTGATAGCGGTGGTCGTCTTGGCCGATCCTCCTTTCTGATTGGAAACAGCCAGTATGGACATGGCAGCCCCCCGTCCCATAGTATATGAGACAATTATTGCTGTCAAGATGCCCAGATACCCAGGCATCTGGATGGCTGAATGTCTGGATAGTCGCTTCAGGACAGCCGGGTATAATTATATAATACCTTCATTGTTGCGATCTGATATAATAAAACCCCCCAAATCCCAATGGAGTGGAAATGAGAAGTCTGTCAATTATTCCGGCGGTGTTGATTATAGCTGCACTTGTGCTTAGCGTTACCGGGCATAGCCATGCACAGGGGAATGAGACCGATGGAGGGACTTCAGGAGGTTGCTGTGCGATAGCCAGCGCCTATGACGCGACAGACCATGACGACCTGGATAAAATTCGAGAATTCCGTGATGATTACCTTATGACTGACCTGGTGGGTCGCAGTATAGTGGCCCTGTACTATAACGTATTGAGCCCGCCGGTCGCTAAATTTATCAATGATCATCCATCAGTTAAGCCATTAGCCAGGGCTGCGCTGACTCCGGTGATAGCCGTCAGCACTGTAGCTGTGGATACAACGCCAGCTGAGAAAGCAGTGATAGCAGGATTGCTGGTGCTGGTTTCCGTTGTGTTTATACGGTGGTTCAAACGGCGCCACAGAGGCGGCGTACAACCTTCTTAGGCTGAAGGTGGCAGTCTAACCGGCCACATAGTTAGAAGCTCCGTTAATAGTCTGTGTTAACCCCACCGCCAGATTAGATCCCCTTCCTGCAGCTCATATTTCAACAGTCCTTCTTCAACCCATTTTGCGATGTTCTCCTTGATTTGCTCACGCGTATAGGAAACGATTCCCTCAAGTCTGTCGACCAGGCTATCGACTGGGTCGTCATTCGACTCTACTGGCCCCAAGTCTTCAATTATGTCGCCGTGTAGAAGGGTCCAGGCGAGGGGGCTTCGCATCTTCGAATGGATAGCTTCGGCGGGGTCGATTTTTCCCTCTTTTGTCAGATCGGCCAGATATTGCATGAGTCCTTCATTGTACCGGCTCAGAGCAGCCGCTATCTCCGCCGGGCCGGCGGCTTCTGTCCGGGAGACTGGCGTGTTGGCATCGTATTGTGTCCAGTCATCCGTCAGGATTCGAATACCGTATTCGTCTGCTTTTTCGCGCACTTCGGTGCCGGGAAAGGGCGAGAGTACATTGAAGCCCCAGGTAGTTTCGAGCTCAAGGGCGAACTCGATGGTCTCTTTCATCGTCTCTACTGTCTCACCGGGCAGACCGATAATAAAGGATGCCATAATATTAATGCCCGCCTCTTTGCCCAATCGGACGCCTTCTCGGATCTGGTCCAGTGTGACCTTCTTTCTCACGGTATTTAGTATCTGCTGATTGCCGCTTTCGACGCCGTAAAGCATCCAGTTACATCCTGCTTCTCTCATCCTCCGCAGCAACTCCAGATTCACCGTATCTACCCGGGCGAAAACACTCCAGTTGAATTTTAAGCCCCGTTGTATTATTTCGTCACAGACGGCGTAGACGTGCTTGTGGTTAAGAGTGAGCAGGTCATCCTCGAAATTCACCTCTTTGAAACCGTAGTTTAGGGCCTGCTCTATCTCGTCTACTACGAGCCTGGGATTGCGGTATCTAGCCCTTCTACCACCCATCTTGGAACCTACGCAGAAGATACAGTTAAAGGGACATCCCCTGCCGGCGACGACGCTGGCGTGCACGTCGAGCGCAACATATCGTGAAAGTGGAAAGAGGTGTTTGGCCGGGAGCGGAATCTCATCCAGATTTTCGATCAGTGAGCGTCCGTCGGTGATTACTATCTCACCATCCGACCTATAAGCGATTCCCTTGGTATCTGCCGGCTTTACTCCGCCTAAGATGTCGAGGATGGTCTGCTCCCCCTCGCCCCTCACCACGATGTCTATCCACGGGGCCTCGTTAAGAGTCTCAACAGCGGAGAAAGTCACATGAGGGCCACCGATTACTGTTGTGATATCCTTGTCCACACTCTTACAGTGCTTGAGTATTTCCGAGGCAATTGGGTAGTTCATCGTTACCGAGGTGACGCCGACGATATCCGGCTGATACTCCTCGATTTTGCGCACTATCTTTTCCCTCGAATACCTGGACACTAGCAGGTCTAGAATCTGTACCTCATGCCCGTAGTGTTCCAGGATTCCCGCGATGTACGAGATACCCATAGGCAGAATCGGTATCTCTGAGAAAGCGTAGGGTGGATTTACCAACAATGTTCTCATAATCGATCGTGGAGCTGCAGTGGCTCAATATCCTCGTCGAATCTACATTGCCTGCTGGTATGCTTCAAGGGTTTGTTTCGCAGCCTGCTCCCAGTTGAATTTCCTTTTTACTTTTTCACGGCCGGCATGTCCCATCCTGTGCCGCATTTCCTTGTCTTCTAGAAGAAGCTTTATGGCTGCGGCGAGCGCCCGAACGTCTCCGGGATCAATCAGTATACCGTTGTCACCATCCGATACCAGTTCCGGCAGTGCTCCGGCCTTGGTGGTTATTACGGGAAGCTCACAGGCCATGGCTTCGGCTGCGGGAAAGCCGAAGCCCTCGAACAGAGAGGGAACTGCTGCTATCTCAGCAGATGAATAGCGGCGTACAAGGTCCTCACTGCTCAATCTGCGAACAATGGTGACCTGGCTCTCCAATCCGTACTCGCTCACCAGGGCAGGGGCATAGGTTGTCTCCGGCGCCCCTCCGTCGACGATGGTGAGCTTAACTGGGCATTCGCCTTTGATCATCCTCAGTGCCTGGAGCAAGTGGATAATACCCTTTTTCCTGTCCTCTGTGTTACCGACGAAGATCATGCTCCTAGCCTCCTTGGCAATTCCGTTGTTGTTGCGAAAGAGGTTGGTATCGACGCCGTTGTACACCACTCTGATCCGGCTTGTGGGAATTCCGATAAGACGTTCTATCTCAAGTGCGGAGCATTCGGAGACGGTTATCACCTGATCAACGCGTCGGGCGACGAGAGACTGCATGGGTATGTAGAAGGAGTAAAACCAGCGGCGGCGCAATCTTTCGAGGCGGCTTCGGGCTTGCCCGAAATCGGCTTCACGGTCGATGGAGATAGGGTGGTGGATAGTAGTGACCAGAGGAAGCTCCAATCTCTTCATCATCGTCAATCCGTAGCCTAGGCACTGATTGTCGTGGATAATGTCGAATGTCACCTCCCCAATGAGCCTTTTGATCTCCTGATAGGCTCTCATGCTGAAAGCGAGCGGTTCAGTATAAACACCCATACGGGTGGCTGCAAATTCGTAAAGATCTAGGGGGCTGCGAATCGGGCCGGAGTGGTTCGAATTGCCATACTGGGATACGATCGTGCTGTGGCTCTTCAGCTTGTGCAGTGTTACCCCATCGGGCACTGTAGGGTAGGGAGGCCCGGAGATAACATGGATCTCATGACCGAGCCTGCGGAGTTCTCGGGAGAGGTAGTGAATATAAATTCCCTGACCGCCGCAGTACATATTACCGCGATAGGTCAGGAGGCATATCTTCATCTAGCATTACCATGCTGCGGATCTGATGCTTCAGTAAACCGCAATACAGACAGTATCAGTCGCAGTTTAACGCTCATTATAGACCAATGAGTCACATGAATACAAGCTCCCTATTCAGAAATTGTTTAATAGTCTTTTCTCTACTCTCGCACATCCTGCTTTTATTCAGGGGCTCTGTCCCTGCAGCCTCAATGCCTCTAAGGCAAAGCTCAAAGGAGCGGGAGCCGGTGAAGCAACAACACCGTCCGACAACAACTTATCTTATAAGAACATTACTGTTGCCGTGAATTGGCATTATCCTACGTTTCCCAGATGACTAAAGTACGTTAAAAAAAAGTACGCACGTAGGATTGTATATTCAAGTCTCCCGAGGCACAATTCGATAAGGAGGTGGCGGCCAATGGAGGGCGTCCTTCATCAGGATCGTGAAGACCACAAAACGGTTGTGAGCCATATCAATCCCCCTTTGCTGGGATTGAAGAAATATACCTATGTTCTCCCTTCCGGCAGGATTATGAAGGTGGTCGTTTACGACGAGAAAGAGATGACGTCAAGCACATCATGAGAATACTGGTCGACCTTCCCGGCATTCGCCCTTTGCCTTAAGGAGAAGGCCGTAAGGACTCAATAAGATGGGCTATTACGGCCTTCTTGTTATTGTATCTTCAAACTCCCCTGTTCTAATCCGCCGGACCTGCGCTCTCTGATGGGCCTCAACACAGACCTATCATGGAATTTTCATTCATATATTGGGGGATTTGTTACATGGCACCTATCGACATATACATCCTCTAGGTTTTTGCTGTGTTCTCAAGATGACCAAGCAGAGGCACGAACTCCTCCTTGACAACGGATCGGGCTTCCTCGATTGCAAACCAGCCATACCGGTCATTCTCCCAGTCCAGACGGATATCATCGTCCTTTCCCAGATATTGCGCTGAGTAACACCACACCTTTTTGGACTTCGACTTATATGTGATAAAGCCCAGTTCTCTGACATTGCTGTAGGAATCGGGAGATAGGCCCAACTCCTCAGCGGTTGCGCGTAATGCCGCTTCCAGTGGCTTCTCGCCAACCTCTATCTCTTCCTTCGGAGGCATCCAGGGCGCTCGCCTGTTGTAATCACCCGCAGGACCCACGAGGAGCACCCTTCCCACGCGGTTAATCAGAAACATAGCGCCTGACTGCTTCAACCTGCTGTTTCCCATTCCCTTTCTATTATCCGGGTGACCGTTTAATAAATTGAAAGTCATTGAAGACTAAATCCATGAACTAATGTTGGATATATTAATCACTGATTAGCAGCGGCGCAATTAGC
>CP070819.1:2054777-2063189 GCA_020344295.1 Dehalococcoidia bacterium
CCTTGGCGCAGACCATGAGCTTGGCCAGGAGCCCTTCAGGCACGATGTTAAATACGAAATCGCCCGTTTCCCTGGCGTTGGCCAGGGTATGTCTCTCAGGGGCGGCCGCAAATAGAAGCAGAGGAGGGTTAGATGAAACCGGCGTAATAAAGCTGAACGGTGCAGCGTTGGCATTCCCGTCCTTGTCGGTTGTGGAAATGAGCACGGTGCATCTCGGTGAAAGGATTTCATAGAAACCGGATACGGCGATATCCATTTAATTCCCTCCTTTACGATCAATTGAACTGGTGGTGTATATTTACTAGTTTGGCATGGACACTTAATATCCGTCCAGATATTTCAGCACCTCGAAAAGGTCCCTTGCCTCGTAATCTGGAACGGGTGTGTCGCCCATATGTGACATACCCCGACGGTTAACCCACACGGCCCTGATCCCGGCTCCTTTAGCGGCGGCTACGTCGTGTTCCAGGCTGTCGCCGATAACGATGGCATCCTCGGGCCGGGAATTAGTTGACATAAGTGCATTCTCGAAATAGGCGCTGCTGCCTTTTATCCCCAGATGGGTGTGATCGAAGATGTAGCTGAAGTAACTTGTACCTGCCGCCTTCTCCACAGCATCTGCCTTCTCTCTGGCGTAGTCGCCGGTTGTCAGGCATAATATATGCCTTTCCTCAACCTTGTCCAGAAAGACAAAGGTATCGGGGAAGAAATTGGGCTCGGTCCAACTTGATTCCTGCGCCTCTTTGAAACTCACAGCCATTCGGTGAGCCATATTCTCATCGTACGGCTTTCCCAGATGGTCGGTTAGCAGCTTCTGGTGGAAGAAGAAATCATCATGCTTATCGGGATACCGTGTGTGGATGATCCCGCGGTGTAATGTGAGGTAGGCATCCATCAACTCCCTAGCGCTCAACCCGTATATACCTTCGAGCTTTATGGCGAATTTGGACAATGTATCGTGGAGGGTTTCGTCATAATCTATGAAAAGTATCTTGCCCATTTCAGGGAAATACTCTGTGGAGCCGCTTCAGGGCCTCCATCTCCTCTCGATTACCAAGCTTGGCCTTGCGGACCGCGCGCGCCAGTATATCGGTGGTCTTATCATAGGTTTTACGGTCAACGGGGTAGGGAATCCCATCCTTACCGCCGTGGGCGAAGCTGTAACGAGCGGGGTCCTGGAAACTGGGGGCCACCCCCCAGACGAGCTCCGAGATGAGACTGAGAGCGCGGACTGTTTTCGGCCCTACCCCTTCCATACCGATCAGGTTTTCGAATCCCTCGGGCTTGCGTTCGTAAGTGGTAAGAAATATCTTCTCTAGGCGTTCGGGATGCATGTCCTGCCTTAGAAGGTGGTGTCGTGAGGGAAGTTCAAGCGATTTTAGTTTGTTCAATTCCCCGACAAGAGCCTCCGGCCTCTGCTCGGAAGCGAGCTCGGCAGATACCCTGCGTGCCCCCTCGCTTTCGTCAGCGACCATGTTTAACACAGTTTCGAAACCCTGGGAGCAAATGGCCGCGTGGGGCTCGCAGACAAAGTCCTTCACTTCCTCTCCCAGCCAGTGATACCTGCGGGCATAGCGGTTCTTCTCGTTCATTCCCTGCTGGACAACTGCCCAGTCGCCCTGTGACGTGAACAGGAAGGTATGATGATAGAGCTGGTAGCCGTCCTGTACCGCACATGTATCCACCTTGGCGGATATCCTGCTGGCATAGACGAGTTGTGAGGGATCCCGGGAAATTTTATGGGAGTATTCTGTAATCTGTGCCGGAGTCTGACGGGACGTCTTGCCTTTGCCTCCAGCAACATAGAAGCCCAGCTCACTCTCGAGCCCTTTCGTCCCCTCCTTCAACGCGCCGCATACCGTGGTGGTGACGCCGCTGGAGTGCCAGTCGAATCCGAGGACGCAGCCGAAGCCCTGGAACCAGAACGGGTCCGACAGCCGCCGCAGCATCTCCTCGGGCCCGAACTCGGATATTATTGCTATCGACATCTCCCGGGAGAGCTTCGTCATACGGTCGAACAGCCAGCGCGGCGCCTTGCCGCCATGGAGAGGGAGGTGTGCCTCACCTGTCCTAGTCGCCTTCCTCATAGTCCAATTCTAAGTTAAAGAAGCTGGGACAGCAAGGTATTATGAATACATTACTTCAGATTTCATCCCAAATCGCATAGAATACCCGTATTGGGCTGAACATGAACACCTATGTGCTCTATCGTGAGACCCAGCACTTCCGGCAGGTGTGGCTGTGGCTTCTCACCTTGGGCATCTCCGGGATCACATTCTATGCCATGGTGCAGCAGTTGATTCTGGGCACACCCTTCGGCGATAATCCCGCCTCAGATATGGTTCTTATTATTATCGTAATCGTCTTCGGTTTCATGTTCCCAGTTTTCTTCTATATCGTGAACCTGACTACCGAGGTCCGCGGTGACGGTCTGTACTATCGTTTCTTCCCCTTCCACCTCACCTTTCGGAAGATATCGGGCGAAGATATAAGGAGCTGTGAAGCGCGGACATACAGCCCCCTGCGAGAGTACGGTGGTGGTGGCATCAGGTGGGGCGCGAAGGGCAGGGCCTATAATGTCGGCGGCAATCGCGGAGTGCAGCTGGAGCTTTCAAACGGCTCTCGGATCCTGATCGGTTCACAGAGGTCTGAAGAGCTAGCGGAGGCAATAGATATGGCAATAAAAAGAGGCGCAAATAGGTAACCGCTGTTCAACCAGCCGTCAGGAAATCCAGGACTTCTTTAGTGAACCTTCCTCGCATAGCCACGAAGAACGCATGCGCTCCACCTTCGAACTTTACCAGCCTCGTGTTCGGTATCCTGCTGGCCAGCACCTCCGATGAGCTGGGTTTGATAAGCCTGTCCTCTGTTCCGGTCATCACGAGGGTTGGAGCCTGAATCATATGCAGTCTTTCCTGTGTGTCGTGGTTTAAGATAGCTTCCAGTTGCCCCTTGACGCCAGTATTATTACCTAATTTGAAGCGAATCATCGCCACAGGTCCCATCAGCATCTGAACCAGCCTGTTGCCGCTGGCTAGCGAGTAGATCGTACTCATGTATTTATCGATAGGGATATTCAGGATAACATCGTTGGGGCAGTCCTCAGCGAGCCCCAGCAATCTGTGATATTCGGCCGAATGACCGCTGGTCTCGTCTCTTCGGGCAAAAGTGCATCCCAGAACAAGCTTCTTGACACGTTCGGGGTAGTTGATAGCAACTTCCTGGGCGATCATACCTCCCATTGATACACCCAGTATGTGCGCCCGATCGATACCCAGATAGTCCATCAGCCCAACCGTGTCATCGGCCATTGTCTTGATCGTGTAAGGTTCAATTGGCCTGTCGGTTTTTCCTGCGCCTCTATTATCGAAGGTGATTACCTGAAAGGCCTTTTTAAACGTACGTGTATGCAGGAACCAGGACATCCGACCGCCTGAAAATCCCATAATGAGAATGATAGGCTCCCCCCGCCCCTCGACTTTATAGTTCATGTCTATGCCATTGATGCTAGCCTTCGGCATTTTCTACCACACCCCACTTCTCTATTTCATCTGTGCGCTACCAATGAACGTAGTAGTCCGCAACGATACCCATTGACTCCCAGTAATAGCTGCCGAGCTGGTCTTCCCAAAATTCTAGATCCTCTTTCAGCGTTTCCAGTTCTCTGCCCATGTTCTGAAGGAGTTCATACTCATCGGAGTCTCGTATGACTGTTCTTCCCCCCAAGGCCTCTTCATAAGCCTGACGCTTCTGCTCGTACAGCTCTATCTCCGTTTGATATGCTTCCCAATGTCCTGTCCATTGTTCATAAAACACATAGTCGAAGGAGGACACTCTCTCAATGCTTATTAGTCCGTACTCGCTCCCTGTTGACAGGTATGCCACCTTATCGTAACTCGCATTGGTATCATCCCCTTCTTCTATACCCCCGGATGTAGTGATATTCAGGCCCGGCCCCGTGCAGTCTATGTAAACCATGCCGCGGTCCGTTGTATTGAATGCGTTTAGAGCGTGGCCGGGACCGGCCGTGAGATCTACGTTAACATATGCGGTTCTGATTCCAGCAGCTTCGGCCCTGTCATGCAGCATGGCGGCGAAGTCTGTACAAATGAAAGAGCCAGCCTCGTAGAGCTGTTCATCCGTATCATCGTTAAGCACGAACTGGCGGAGCTGGATCCACGAAGGGTCCTCTGCGCGGTCGTTCTCATAGAGAGTCACAAGGTCTCCATCACCGAATACCGTGTTCAAGATGTCGAATACCTGGGTATAGTGCACCGTGTTGCCAAGAACAGCCACGCCGATGCCTGTCGCTCTCGCATCGCTCCTGAGCATCGTGTTGTGCAGGTCGTAGCTTTGGAGGCAGTAGTCAACCTGGTCTCCGGCAGTATCATCGCCGAGCCGTGGCGAGCCATTTCGATAGGTAACCCGCCAGGAGTTGCTGAGTAAAAAGCGAATGTCACTGGATCGCTCGACAACATCGGAGAAGCCGTTGGCTGAGTACTCTCTAGCCAGCGAATCCAATATCGGGTCTCTAGCAAGGATGCCTATTCCTGCACTGTGTCTCTCTTCATTAACCAGCCTGTATATTTCGTCCTCTACTTCCGCTTCAGTGCGTGTTGATGACGTGTTCGTTGAGGGAATTAAACAGGCAGATAATAACACGAGGGCTGCTATTATCAATGCTATGGTTGCCAGTTCGAGATATGCCCTCGGTCTCACACCGCTCCTTTGAGTTTATTGATTTAATATGCGGCCTCTTGCTTTGAATACAGCCCTTTTTGCATCAATTATAGATTGAGCTTGTCGCTGAGGCAAACCGTTGCCCATATTGGAAGCTGATGCTATAATTCCCCTGTATCTGTAAGGGCGATTCGTTTCCGAGGTGTCCAATTGAAATTAAGTAGAGAAGAAGTTCAGCATATCGCACTCCTCGCACGGCTGGGTGTGGATGAGAGTGACCTCGAGAAATTCAGCGTCCAGCTTTCCAACATACTGGAGAACTTTGATATTCTACAGCAGGTGGATACCACAGATGTGCCTCCGACCTCTCACCCGGTTGCCTTAAGCAACGTGCTGAGGGAAGACGAAGTAACGCCGTCTTTCGCTCCTGCTGACATACTGGCCAATGCCCCTCAGGAGGAGGAAGGCTGTTTTCGGGTCAGGGCGGTGCTGGAATAACCACCGGCTTATCTGAGTGTGATCATGAATCTTAAGCAGCAGATGGACTGTCTGTTCGATCCCCGGTCCGTAGCGGTGATCGGGGCATCGAACGATATGATGAAGTGGGGTTTCAACATCTTCAACATACTGCTCACCAGGGGCGGACGGGAAATCTACGCCATAAACAGAAATGGAAACGAAGTGCAGGGACAGAAGGCTTATCGTAGCATTAGCGAGGTGCCGGGGCCTGTGGATGTAGCCGTCATTACGGTCCCGTTTCAAGATGTCCCTGCTGCAATGGAGGATTGTGTCAGCAAGGGTGTCAAGGCTGGTGTCATTATATCGGGAGGGCTTGCCGAGACCGGAGCAGAGGGCGCAAGTGTTGAGAGGAAAGCGGTAGAAATCGCTAGGAGAGGCGGGATGCGCTTTATAGGCCCAAACTGCATGGGGAACTTCAACGCTTTTACGAACTTCCAAACGGTGCCGTATATGCCGCCGTTGAGAAAGGGCCCGTTGTCACTTATCGCTCAGAGCGGAAACACTAGTCAGTCGATAGTCTATCTGGCGCATGAAGTAGGTCTGGGATTCAGTAAATATGTCAGCAGTGGGAATGAGGCGGACCTGCACTTGGCGGATTTTCTGGAGTATTTCGCCCAGGATGAAAATACACGGGTAATCCTAGCATATGTCGAAGGTCTTAGAGATAGCAAGCGTTTTTTCGAGTTGGCGAGGGAGATCACTACGAAGAAGCCTGTCGTGATACTGAAAGCAGGGCGAACTGCAGCTGGCACCAGGGCCGTGATGTCACACACTGCATCGCTGGCTGGCGCGGATACGATCGCTGATGCTGCGTTCAAGCAATGCGGGGTAATCAGGGTGGATGAGGTTAGCGAGCTGGTTGATGTCGCTCTGGCTTTGCTGGGCCAGCCACTGCCTCGGGGAAAAAGAGTGGGCGTGCTCTCCACGGCTGGTGGTGCGGCGGTAATGGCCGCGGATGCCCTGATGAGGCAAGGACTGGAACTGCCTGCGTTGTCGCCAGCTACAATGGAGAAATTGAACTCCATATTCTCGCGGAGGTGGTCCCGCGGAAACCCCATAGACAACGGTGGAGACCCTTTCGATTATGAGAGCCTGTGGGTGCTGATGGAGGACGAAAACATTGACTCTGCCTTGATATACGGCGCTGCCGGCATAGAAAGGAACGCTGTTTCGGCGTGGATTGAGATTCCTGCCGCATTTAGAGATGCAGTCGACCAGTGGATCGATATGACGGAGGAGTGTGAGCTAACGGACGTAGAGAAACTGATTGAGCTTACGAAGAAGTATCGTAAACCGGCGGTTTACTGCAATTTGGCCACCGCTAATCAGAAGCAAGGCGAGCTTTATAAGAAGCTGGAGGGTAATCATTTTGTACCGTTTCTGACACCTGAGCGGGCGGCCAGAGTGCTGGCTCATTTAGTAAGATACAGCGAATACCTGGGAATAGCCAGAGGTTAAGCACGACCATGGATTACGATCTCACGATACATGAAGTGCACGAACTGTTGAAGAGCCGTAAGATCTCATCTATTGAGCTGACCCAGGCAGTACTGGATCGTATCGAGGAGGTGGAGGGCAAAGTAAGTTCCTTCGTCACAATCACTCGAGATCTGGCCCTCGACCAGGCGCATCAGGCCGATGAGCGTATCAAGGCCGGCGAGTGTCTTCCGCTAACGGGGATCCCGGTGTTGATCAAGGACAACATGTGCACCAGGGGGACGAGGACAACCTGCTCGTCGAAGATGCTGGAGAACTTCGTGCCCCCTTACGATGCTAAGGTAGTAGAGAAGTTAAATGACCGGGGTATGGTGATGTTGGGCAAATCGAATATGGATGAGTTCGCAATGGGCTCTTCGAACGAGAACTCGGCGTTTTATCCCACACACAATCCCTGGGATCTTGAGAGGGTCCCCGGCGGAAGCAGTGGCGGATGTGCAGCCGCAGTGGTCTCCGGTGAGGCTGTCTATGCTCTAGGCTCTGACACGGGGGGCAGTATCCGCCAGCCTGCGGGTTTCTGCAGCGTCGTCGGTTTCAAACCTACCTATGGCAGGGTCTCGAGGTATGGACTCGTCGCCTTTGCCAGCTCACTCGACCAGATCGGCCCGCTGACCAGGGATGTTACCGACAGCGCTCTCGTACTGAACGCCATCGCAGGACATGACCCGCGTGATTCCACCTCTGTAGATCAGCCGGTTCCTGACTATACAAAGTCTCTGGTTCCTGACCTGAAAGGGACGAGAGTGGGTGTGCCACGTGAATACTTCGTGGAGGGCATGGAGCGTGGCGTGGAGCAGGTCGTTAGGCAGGCTATAGACCAGTTGGAGGAACTTGGGGCTGAGGTGAACTGGGAGATATCGCTACCCAGTACTCCTGCTGCGCTTGCCTGCTACTATATCGTCGCTCCCTCCGAGGCTATGGCCAATCTAGCGCGGTATGACGGGGTAAAATACGGCTTCTCCGCGCGCGACGCTGAGAGTATGTGGGACGCTATGGAGAAGACCAGGCAGCACGGGTTCGGGCCGGAGGTCAAGCGCCGTATAATGCTGGGGACCTATGCCCTTTCGGCCGGCTACTATGAGGCCTACTACCTGAAGGCGCAGAAGGTGCGCACCTTGATTACGAGGGAGTTCGCTGAGGCTTTCTCCAAATGTGATGTGCTGGTCACTCCCACCTCTCCGACGGTGCCTTTCCGCATCGGCGAGAGGGTGGATGACCCGCTGCAGATGTATCTCGCCGATGTGTGTACTCTCCCTATCAACATTGCCGGCATCCCCGGGATATCTGTGCCTGCGGGATTCGTAGATGGCCTCCCCGTTGGTATGCAGATACTGGGCAAGCCTTTTGCGGAAGAGACCTTGTTTCGGGCTGCCTTTGCCTATGAGCAGGCCACCGAGTGGCGGCACAGGAGACCTGTTCTGAATGGAGCATGAACCGGCGCGTGTCACCTGTTATTCAGGCCGTACCTACGCTGAACGACCGATCTCCTTCCACTGGAATGGACAGGAGCATAGGGTCAAGAGAGTAGAAAGCGAATGGCGCGAGCCCGGGGAGATGCACTTTCGATTGAGAACCGAGGATGACAGGATGTTCGAGCTTTGTTATTATGACGACACTGATACGTGGTTGGTCCGGGAGTGGGCGGTGAACAGCACAAAGGGGGGTGGAGATGAACAGAGAGGTCCTTGAGATCCTGGAGAAGGATGCGAAGGTTAC
>CP070819.1:2063289-2068545 GCA_020344295.1 Dehalococcoidia bacterium
CCTTTAAAATACGCTGCCCTGTACCTGTGGTAACATCGAGTGTAATGCCCAGTTTATTGGTATTGAGATATAGATATACCCCGCTCAACTCTGGATCCGGTTGATCTTGAAGAAACGGTCCCCTCCACCTAACGCTATCCCCCCGACCTGGCTGCTCGATCTTAATAACCTCAGCACCGAGGTCTGCCAGCACCTTAGTGCAGTAGGGCCCCGCCACCATACTACATAGCTCAAGCACCTTTAAATGACTCAGCGCGCCTTCTACCATATCGCTCCTCTGTTGCATCTCACGGTTTTTATTACTGTGAATCACGTTTTCTAAATTAGAATTTAGAATTTGACCTACTTATAGTATAACGGCCCGTCCTGAACGGGAGCAAGCGCATTTAATCTCGTGGTCTAACCGGCATGAAATTTATATAGGGGCGATCGGCTGATCGCCCCTATCCTCGGCCATATACGTGTCGATCTATTTCTGAAAATGTGTCCTAGTTCACCTCACGCCAGCTAATGACCTCGCTGGCCCAGACCTCTTCTATCGCTGCTTCCAGCGTTGCCTGCTTCGGTGTACGGACATTCAACGTCCTTCTCATAACCCGGTCATTGACTGACTTCAGAAATTCACATCGCCGGCGAAATGATAGCAGCGTGTTACGTTCCCCGCCATAGACCATATAGTCCAACTGCCCGACATAGGGTTCTAGGCGCTCCCGTACCCGACCGCAAACACTGTCAAAGAAAAACTCAATCTGCTTCTGACGTCCTCGCGCAAAACGCTGTTGCGATGAGCCGCCCTTTTTGTGTCGAGCGTGGATATGCCCCGTGCCAACTTTACTCGACACAAGACGATCGCCTTGAAACACCCCTATCGCGTATGCTCCCAGTCGCAGCAGTATCAAAGCAACCATCAGTTCCTGTTTCAGAAGTGAGCGCAGAGCTTCGACGTCATAACTGCTACAGAATAGCTTCTCGGTGATTGAAAACGGCGGCAGTACTAGGCATTTCTCTTCTTCACCCCAGAAAAGGATAGCACCTGTTTCCGAACGCGCAGCGGCGCTGGTAATTTCCAGAAGGGCCTCTGCTGTACCTGCTACGATACTAAGTGTTCTCTCTATCTCAGAATCAGCTAATCCCGGGGGCATATAGAATGATATCGCCAGCCCGCCAGCGGCATCCAACCGCTCGAGTAGATGAAGCATTCGCAGTCTTCCGATTTTACTCTGGCTGGATACTAGCATAAGCGTTATCTGTTACTACTGTGCCGTTGCTTACATCTTGACTATGGTAACTCCGTCGCCACCTTCGCCCCGCTCCCCGGGACGAAAAGATTTAACCAGTGAGTGAGAATCAAGGGTTCCCCTGACGATCTGACGCACTGTGCCGGTTCCATAGCCATGTATGATGCGAACTTGGCTCAGACCGGCCAGAGAGGCATCGTTAAGATACTGTTCCAATTCCGGAATCACCTCATCCGCTCTCTTTCCCCGCAGATCGAGCTCCAGCGTGGGTATACGCGTGCTCAGCTTCCTCTTTATCATCGGCGGTTCGGGAAGATTCTTTCCCGGAGGAGGTTTAATCTTCTCAGCTTCGTCCAAGCCCATGCGAAGCCGTGTCTGCCCGATCTGAACCTCGATCTGGGCGTCCTCCTCCCTTATATCCAGGACAGTTCCCCACATATCCATATCAGCAAGCCACACCTTGTCGCCCACCTGGATCTCACCGGTATCAGCTTCCTCCGCTGTCAAACGACCACGTGCCGACTTGATCCTCGAGCTTACGCCCTTCAACTGCTCGCGTATCGCGGCCAGTGCCCGCTCGGCCTGCTCCATGTTCTCCTGTGACCTTGCTTTCTTTAATTCCGCCGCCGCATGGCGGATCTCCCTCTGCAGTTCCGCCGCCTCTCCGGCTAGCCTGTCCCTCTCCTCACGGAGCATTCGGTTCTCCTGCTCCTGCAGTCCTTTAAGCGCGTTCTCATATTGGACACGCAATCCCTCCGCCACCCCTCTCTCTTCCTCCATGCCGTTTCTAAGTGCCTCAATTGCCAGTTTCTCACTCATAAGATCGGCAAGCAGTATTTCAATATCCTGACTGCCTTTCGACATCATATCCCTGGCGGAATCCACAATACCAGGCTCAAGGCCAAGGCGGGTGGCTATCGCCAGTGCATTGCTCCCGCCCGGAATGCCCATCGTCAGATGATATGTCGGCGCCAGCGTAAGGGGATCGAAATCCAGCGATGCATTTCGCAGTCCACCCGTTGCATGGGCGAATACCTTGAGCTCACTGAAATGCGTCGTCGCCACAACCATGTTTCCTCTCGACAGGAAATGGAGCAGGATAGCCCGCGCCAGTGCAGCACCCTCGTTGGGGTCCGTGCTCGTGCCCAGTTCATCAAGGAGGACAAGGCCCTTTTCGGTGGAGGACTCGATAATGCGAACTATATTACCCATGTGCCAACTGAAAGTGGAGAGGGTCTGCTCAATGCTCTGCTCATCTCCGATATCCGCGTATATTCCATCGAAGACAGGGATACAGCTCTCCTCACCTGCGGGAATAGGCATGCCTGCCTGAGCCATTAAAGACAGCAGTCCGATTGTCTTCAGTGCTACGGTTTTGCCTCCCGTATTCGGTCCGGTAATAATCAGTATTGAGTAGTCACTCCCCATCTCAATGGAGAGGGGCACCGCTTTCCCTGCGAGCAGAGGATGCCGCGCATTGGCGAGTTTAATTACACCCGCTTTCGCGGCGGCATTTCCATCATTAGTGAGATCGGCCGACCAGATCACGGGTTCTGTAGCGTTGGTCTTCTCCGCATACCGGGCCTTGGCCAGTTCCAGGTCCAGCTCTGCAAGTAAATCCACGTTCCGCGATATCTCAATCTCGTGCGCTCCCACCTGACCGCTCAGCGACGTCAGAATCCTCTCTACTTCACGCCTCTCCTCGATGGTCAACTGGCGAAGATCATTGCCCAGGTCAACAGTTGACCAGGGCTCGACAAATATAGTGGCCCCGGTATTAGACACGTCATGTACTATACCCTTAAGCTCCCTTCGAAACTCAGCTTTCAGGGGAAGAACATACCTGCCCTCTCTCTCCGTAATGAAGTTCGACTGGAGAGCCTTTCTTCCCCTGGGTGACCTGATTATGGATTCCAGGCGATCAACTAACTGGTGTTGAGTCTCCCTTAACTGATTTCTGAGGTTGGCCAGTTTCGGCGATGCTGCATCCAGTAATTCACCTGTAGAAGAGAAACACCTACCGATTTCTTCCTCCAGTGAGGGTATCTCAACAATCTTACTCGCAATAGCCCAGAGAAGAGGAAGCTCATCTAATAGCTTGTGTAAATCCTTGCGAACATATCGCGCCGCAGCCAGCGTATATTGGATATTTACCAGATTTTGCGGCTCGAGAACCCTGCCCCGTGCCGCCAGAGCAACGGACTCACGAACATCCAGGGCTCCTCTAATCGAGAAGTCCGGCTCCATCGATAGCAGGCGGCGAGCCTCGGCCGATCTGGCCAGTGATCCGGCGACCAGGCCGGGATCAGGCGATGGCAGCAGATTCAGCGCAAGCTCCCGGCTTACCGGAAAAGAAGTGAAGCCGGCAAGTATCTCTCTGACCTTGTGGAACTCCAGCATCTCCAGGCTTTTTTCGTCCACTGTATCCACCCGAATTAATTATAACCATGCGAGAAACGCCTTCATTGCAGGCTCAATGAAGTAGATTGCGCAACGCTGAGTCACAGTCTGTAAATTGAAACGTGTAGCCCATCTGCAGGAGACGTCCCGGTACTGCCCGCTGTCCATGAAGCAACGCGGCAGCCATCTCCCCCAGCATCACTCTCAGCAGGGGAGCAGGGGCCGGCATCAGTAATGGCCGTCCCAGTTGTTTACCCAGGCTGCGGGCAAATCCGGCATTTGTGACCGGATTCGGCGAGGCCAGATTGAAAGGGCCGCCGGCGGCCTCATTCTCAATAAGGAAACGGATTGCTTCCACCTCGTCCGCTATATGGATCCAGGGAAACCACTGACGTCCGCTGCCAAATCGCCCGGCGTTGAGGAACGGTACCGGAAAGATCATGCGGGATAAAGCACCACCCTCCATACTGAGTACGATTCCGGTCCTTATTGCTACCCAGCGAACGCCCATCTCCTGTAAACGGGATGTTGACGACTCCCACTCTACGGCTAACTGCGCCAGAAAATCCTGCCCCGGCGCCGTTTCTTCAGTGACCTCTTCATCACCGCAGTCGCCATAATAACCGATACCGGAAGCCTGAATGACCACTCGCGGTTTATGTTTCGCGGCCTCAATCGCAGCAAAAACAGCTCCGCCTGAACACAGGCGGCTGTCGCGTATAAGGCGTTTATGAGTACTGGACCAGCGCCGGGCCGCGATGTTTTCACCGGCCAGGTTGACTACGGCATCAGCGCCGTCCACAAGGGATGACCATTCGCCGGCGGTACGCCCGTCCCAGCGCTCGATACGCACCTCGCCGGGCAGTCCGGCATCCCGTCCGGGATAGCGACTGAGCACGACTACATCATGACCGTCGTTGGCCAAGTCGGCTGAGAGCGCCCGTCCTATCAGCCCTGTTCCACCGGTAATTACGATCCTCATATTCACCTTCACCGGCAAATCGGCATCACACCGGTATCGACCAATATCTTAAGTCAATCTCACCCGCTTGTCGATGCTATACGCATGCACAGATGTCATCACGATCACTTCGAATACAGGAAGAGGTCAGGACATGGAGTTTGGTGGGCTGCCTGTTTGCTAAATGGGCTTTCAGAAAAAGCGCCGCACGGGCGCCGGTCAATTAACCTCAGGTACGGCACCCGGTTATTCGGATGTAGCTCTTCTTGGTTAAGGTATTATCGCAGTCTCTGCCGGCAACAGTAAGGCTAATCGAGTAGTAGCCGTTTTTACTGTATGTGTACTTTGGATTCTTCTTGGTGCTGTCGATTGTGCCGTCGCCATCTAAATCCCAGGCCCAGGTATCTATATCGCCCGTAGACATATCCGTGAATTGTACGGTCGTAACCCCGGTTCCGGCTGTCGTACTGGCGATAAAGTCGGCCATGCATTGACTGACAGGGTATACCCGTATGTAGCCGGTCCTGCTCAGTGTATGCTGGCAATCAGGTCCAAACACTGTGAGACTAACCGAATAGAGGCCCTCTCTCTTAAAAATGTGTGTCGGGTTTTGCTCGTTACTGTAAACTACGCCATCGTCGTCGAAGTCCCAAGCCC
>CP070819.1:2068645-2076387 GCA_020344295.1 Dehalococcoidia bacterium
TACCCCTCTCCCTGGCCCGCTCGATGAGGGCCTCTGCCGTCGATTCATCCATCTCAACCAGGATGTTTCCCCCTAAGAGCTCAACATCCTCCCTTGCCTCCATGATGTCTCTATAAGTTGAAACATCCTCGTCATCCCAGTTGGATAGAACCTTTCCGTAGTTCTCGAGTTCCTCTGGGGGTAGAGTGAAATCTCCATTAGGGGACATGGCAGATTCCCCAACTCCTACTGGAACATTGCGCCCACTGACAGCCCTGCGTGAATGCGATGAATCGCCTCTCCTATAAGGGAAGCTAGAGAAAGTACCACTATTTTGTCAGATTTTTTCTCGTCGGGTATAGGTACAGTATCGGTAACCACCAGTTCCTTAATGTAACTCGACTCTATACGCTTTACACCGTTTCCTGAAAGAATGGGATGCGTACAACACGCATATATCACCGTGGCACCATGTCCGTTCAGTGCCTCTGCAGCGTTTGATGTAGAGCCCCCGGTATCAACCTCATCATCCACCAGTACGGCGCATTTGCCCTCAACTTCACCGATGACAGTAAGCGTCTCCGCAGTGTCCTCATTCCCGACACGCCTTTTCTCTATGATAGCCAATGGCACATGCAGCCTCTCGGCGATATCTCTGGCCCGTTTGGTAATCCCCACATCCGTCGCAACCACAACAAAATCACCCAGGTTTTTCTCAGCGAAATAGTCGCTGATTATATATTCTGCAGTTAGCTCATCAACGGGAATGCTGAAGAATCCCTGGATCTGTCCAGCGTGCAGATCTACTGTCAACACTCGGTCAGCTCCGGCCACCGTTATCAGATCGGCCACCAGTCTCGCTGTAATAGGAACTCGAGGTTGATCCTTCTTATCAGTACGACTATAGCCATAGTATGGCATTACCGCCGTTATTCTTCCCGCCGAGGCACGCTTCATGGCATCGATACTTATTAGAAGCTCCATGAGGTTCTTGTTGACCGGGGAGCACACATGCTGAACTATGAAAACTTCACGCTGCCGTACGTTCTCCTGGACCTGAACAAAGATATTCTCATTACTGAACTCGAATACATTCATCCTGCCCAGAGGAATACCTAAATAGTCACATATACTGCGAGCTAACTGAGGGTGAGCGTTGCCGGTGAAAACCTTCAATTCCTCGTACACTTCTGCCCCCTTCCAGAGATTATCAGCCTCTTTCTAAATATAGCACAGAAGCGAGTGAGGAGCAATGAAAGTCGCCATTCGATGGAGGGCCTTAGCGGTATTCAAGTTAAATTATAATTATTCAAATCTCTAGCGTTTGGCTTCACGCACTATCTTGTTTATTACCGGCCCAATATCATGTGATGTATCGACGGCGAAATAACTACGACGTATCCGCTCTACCCGTGTCTTCATCCGCTCATAGACACTCCAGTCTGCCTCAGAGCTGTCCATTGGGTCGACACCCATCGCTCTTCCTTGCATTCGTTCCAGAATTGTTTCCCGCGGTGCTTGAACCCAAACAATAATTATCTTTACTCTAAGACGTTCGCAAATCTTGTATAGTCGCTCTCTATTTTGTTCCAGCAGATTTGTTGCATCATGTACTACCGTAATGCCACCTCTGAGAAGATCCTCTATAAGAACATAGAGCGCACTGAATAGACGATGACTTTCCTGAGCGCTGTGAGTAGGTGATTGCCATAGACTTCTACGCATTGCGTCGCTCTCAACAATTGTTCCCGGCAGCTTCTCTACAAGCTTTCGGCTAAAGTAAGACTTGCCCGCTCCAGGCAGACCACAAACCAGGATAAATACCGGATTGGCTACAGGTTCCGGTATATCCTTCAGAGATTCCTTCAGTATCCTTACATCTGCAGCGGTTTCTCCCATATCGTCTACTCACGGGTTGTTACCAAAACGATATTTAGTGCCAGTCACTAATATGCGGTAGATTTGCAGCCTCATGCCTTGATGCGAGGTATCATAGCCTATAGGTCACTTCTGTCATATAGAAGACGATACAGTAGCATGCGCTTCTTGCCCGAAGGCCGCTTTAAGTCCTCACTTACTCCGGCCGTCAATCTTCTCACCATTATCAATGCAAACAAGCCCGTTAGTGCTGCCACAATTGACCATACATGACCCAGACCCCAGGCAGCAAGTGGCATTACGCCGAAACCAATAGCCATTCCCAGTGGCAGACTGTTGCTAGGAGGGCCTCCGAATTTCAGGCGCTCATCCATTGACTGGTTGGCCCGGCGTAGCCTGGGTATGGTCCTTACCAGAAAACCCGTCGTTATCGGTATCAGGCTTAACAGCAGTGCCTTGGTCGCTAATGCTCCCGACATGGCCAGCCCGATGCTGTTGCCTTTCTCTCCATCAAACTTCATGAATATCGGCCACATCTGCCCCGCAACCGCGGCTACCCCAGCGAATGCCACCCATCCTATCTCAAACCCCACCGCGCGTGCGATAAGTACTATACTGAATCCTTTAGTGAAATCGAGAATTACTCCAAGGAAGCCCTGGAGACGTCCCACCTCTTGCCAAAGCGCAATATGACTGTCCTCGTGTTCCCGTAGGTCAACACCTTTGAGCCTGCCCATAACATACATAAAAGGCACTGACCCCAGTAAATACGCCCCAAATATTAAAACAAATTCATTCCACATCGTTATTTCTCCCGCTTTATATAGGGCTATCCGCAAAATCGCGACTGATCGCGCACAATTGTAACAACAATATCAATGCATCGCAATAATCGCCACCAGTTTCAGTTTCAAATAGGCGCCTTACTCATTTGGCATAGCTTCAACTTTATGCTAGAATTTCATCCGATGTCTTTAGGAGGACAAATGGAAGATATCGCATTTCGCGAGATAATGTTTCAGATATCGAACGGCTGGATAATCTACATTCTGGCCGTTCTTTCCGTTGCATTCCTGGTATACAGATTTTACCGCCGCTCCCTTCTCTGGAAACTTGGAGGGAGAGACGATACTTTTAGTAATCTCAGGAGAAAAACAAAGGACTTCATCTATACTGCTGTTATCGATGGTCTTCTGCATCGTAAAATAATCCGCGAACCCTTTCCGGGAATAACGCACGCCTTTCTCTTCTTCGGCGCAATGCTGCTTCTGCTAGCAACCGCGCTCGATGTGATCAGTCACTATATCATCGAATTCCTGCACGGCAATACATATCTTGCTATCTCATTTCTAGCAGACCTTGGCGGTTTAATGCTGACAATAGGCGTGATAATGGTCGTCATCAGGCGATACATCCAGAGACCGGATAGACTGGACAACGTTCCCGCCGATGGCATTGGCCTGGCAATAATATTCATTATTGTAATTACCGGCTTTATACTCGAGGGTCTTCGCATCGTGGCTACGGCGAATAATTATACCCTTATAGAGCCGCAGGTATCATCTGCCGACAGTATATGGTCATGGGCTCAATGGTCATTCCTGGGATTCGGCTTCGCCAAGGCTTTCCAGGGCTGCAGCCATATCCTGGGGTGGTATCAGGGCCTGTGGTGGTTCCATTCCATCCTTATAATCGTCACGATTATCTATATAGCGTTGGAGTTCCCCAAGCTGACACATATCGTTGTCGCGCCAGTCAACGCATTTTTCCGATCAGGTATGCCTAAGGGAGCGCTTAGACCACTTGTCCTCGAAGAATGTGAAACTTTCGGAGCTGACGAAATACATCATTTTACTTTCAAGGACCTGCTGGACCTTGATTCATGCACCAGATGTGGTCGCTGCCAGGACAGCTGCCCCGCCTATCTCAGCGGAAAGCCTCTTTCCCCTAAGAAGCTTATACAGGACCTTAAATCTCGCATGACAGAAAAAGGCCCCATTATTCTCAAGAGCGGAGATACATGTGACTTAGGAGAAAACGATCGCCCTATGATTGGGGATTTGATCCTTGAGGATGAGATATGGGCATGCACCACTTGTCGCGCTTGCCAGGAACAGTGCCCGGTGTTCATTGAGCCTATCAACAAGATAATCGATATGCGGCGCAATCTTGTACTTGAGGAAACGAGATTCCCTGAGACTGCCATGGGGGCCTTGAGAAGTATTGAACAGAGAGGGCATCCCTGGCGGGGTACGGTAGTGTCGAGAGTAGATTGGGCAGAAGGCCTCAAAGTAAAACAGCTGTCAGAAGACAGCGATGTTGACATCATGTTCTGGGTTGGTTGCACGGCAGCCCTGGAAGAAAGAAACATGAAGATCGCTAAAGCCTTCGCTCGAGTAATGCAAGCTGCGGGAGTGAACTTCGGCATTCTGGGTACCGAAGAACAGTGTTGTGGAGAACCCGCCCGTAGAATAGGCAATGAATACGTTTTTCAGACAGTTGCCCAGGAGAATATCGAGAGCTTCTCGTGCTATGGAGTTAAAAGAATCGTCACTGCTTGCCCTCATTGCTTCAATACCCTAAAGAACGAATATCAGCAATTCGGCGGCCACTTCGAAGTATGGCACCATACGGAGTTAATAGCCGATTTGCTAAATCAAGGCAAGCTAAGCCTTTCACGTAATATTGACAAGAACATAACCTATCACGATTCGTGCTATCTGGGAAGGCACAACGATATCTATTTGCCGCCAAGACAAATTCTGCACCGTTTATGCGGAAAAAGCCCGTTGGAAATGGAAAATATAAAAAGAAATGGATTCTGCTGCGGTGCTGGGGGTGGCCGGATGTGGATGGAAGAGCAGATTGGAAGACGAATTAATCATATGCGTACTGAGGAAGCCATTAATGTCAGCGCCGACATAATAGCATCGGCCTGCCCCTTTTGTATCCAGATGTTTGAAGAGGGTATCACTGCTCTTGAAGCGGGGACTTCTCTCAAAGCTATGGATGTGGCGGAACTGATCGCTGAGGCGATAGATTAATAATGTTCTAGATTAGCATTATATTTGCTTTGCTGGAAGCGGTTAATTTAAGAAATTACCTTCTCTTCTTCAGCAGCATTCTTATATAATCAAACACAGCCCGGAACATGTACATAGGCCCTATCCACTGGCCTGTTATCCGTGAGTAGTCCCACATAGCTTTTGGGAATCTGGTGATAAAATGCAGAGCCGAGCTTAAAATCTGCTTCCTGTTGAAATGCTTGCCTATGAATATAAAGTGGCCTCTGGTTGCATAATACAGTGGTTTCCCTTTAAGCCGCTCTTTCTTCTCCTCCCCGAACCCTTTATGCCACACCACAGACCCTGGAATATAAATAACCCTGTGCCCCTTCTGTGTGGCACGAACACATAGATCAGCGTCTTCCCAGCCAAAGAAGAACCTCTCATCAAACAGTCCGACATCTTCCAAAACATCACGCGACACTACCATGAAACATGAACAGACCCAGTCGACCTCCGTTGTTTTATCATATTGTCCATCATCAACCTCACCGCTTCCTCTCATTGGAGTGCTTCCAGTGCGGTAGTCAATAGTCCCTCCGGCAGACCATATTAAGTCAGGGTATTCATGACAAAGTATCTTGCCTCCGGCTATGCCGACTTCCCCGTCTCCCTGTAACACACGAACCAATCCATCGAGGAAATCAGGGGCAACTATTGTGTCGTTATTCAACAGAACGATATAATCAGCATCCCTGGCAAGAGCATCCCGTATCCCCACATTACACCCTTTAGCAAAACCTAGGTTTTTTTCGTTTTCAATTATCCTGATGTCATCACCGAACTTTTCAGCTAGAAGCTGTGAATCATTCCCATCGGACCCATTATCTACCACCGTGATTTCCCGATTCTGATATGTGCAATGCTTGATAGACTCCAGACACTGTACGCTGTCATCGTAGTTGTTCCAGTTTACAAGTATTATTTCTATTTTAGGTAAAGACACTTCCAACAATCCATGATTTACTTTTTAGCAACAGCAATAATATAACCGGATGATATCTGCTCATTGTCTGTAAAGTCATGCACCCCACGGTCTCGCTCCACCGAATTGTCAGCCATCGTGACATCGCATTGTCCATACAGGCTGATGTCGCTAAAGTAATTTGACAGCAGTTCGTGAAACTCTTCAGGCCAGAATTCCTTTACGTGAAATGGATTCAGCGGCTTTTTGATATTAGGAGAAAAAACCCTTCTGTTGGGCGTCGAACAGACCAGAGTCCCATTATCTCGCAGGACCCTTCTACATTCGGCCAGGAAGCTTCTATATGGTCTGATATGTTCTAGTGTCTCGAAGGACACAACTACGTCAAAAGCCTTCTGGCAAAAGGGCATTCGCACTCCATCAGCACACAAGAAGGCTATTTCCCCTCCGTCGCCATACATATCATATGCATAATTTACTGCTTCAAGTGAAAAATCAACACCTATTACAAGCCTTGCCCCCAACTCGGCAAGATACCCCGTGCCGTAACCTGTCCCACATGCTACATCCAGAACATCCTTATCTCTGGTCAGAGTGGCGGCGAAAATATACCGGTCCGTATGCTCTTTATAGATATCAGGAGGTGTTATGCCAGGCACAACTCTTTCGCCAGTATATTCTATTTCACTCTGATCCATATACAGATATGTTCCGTAATCAAATACAAAATACATTCTAGCACATATCATGAATTTACATCGATATTGTCAATAAACCATATAGACAATAAAAATGAAAACGTTTATACTGCAAATCCGTAATATATAGTAACCTTGGAAGATCTCCTATAGCGTTTTATTCTCTCCAGACTTCAGAAGGAGGGGGCATGGGTAATAACCGGGTGAGGAAACTGTGGGGACGAGAGTTCCACATAGTGAAAGAGGGTCTTAAAGAAGCCGAGGTAAAGGACTTCATTAACGATATAACCAAGCAGAAAGAAGCGGGGCTGAAAGATGAAGCCAAGAGGAAGGCTGAAGACGAGGCTGGAAAGATAGTTGCGAAATCTGAACAGGATGGTGTCCGGATAATAGAGGAAGCGAAAAAACGAGGAGATATTGAAGCAAGACGTTTAATCGCAGAAGCCGAGAGAAAGGCCAGCGAGATTATTGATGATGCAAAGAAAAAGGCCAAGCCGGAAGCCGGCAAGGTTATCGCCGAAGCTGAGCAGAAGGGCGTTCAGATTATCGAGGAGGCAAAGAGGAAGGCCCAGCCCGATGTAAAGAAGGTAATAAGCGAGGCTGAGCAAAACGGTTCCCAGATTATCAGCGAAGCTAAAAACAAAGCCAAAGATGACGCTGCTAAGATTATCGCCGAGGCCGAGCAGAAAGGCGCCCAGATAGTAGATGAGGCAAGAAGGAAAGGTGAAGCCGACGCCAGTAGGATTATTGAGGACGCCGAACGAAAGGGCCGGCTTATCGCTGATATATCGACGAAGAAGGCGGAACCACAAGTAAAGAAGGTGATTGCAGAGGCCGAAAAAAGAGCTCTTGTGATCATTGACGAGGCAAAGCAAAAGGCAAAACCCGAAGTAAAAATAATCATCGATGATGCCGAAGCGAAGGGCCAACGGATAATCGATGAGGCGAAGAAAAAGGCCCAGCCCGAGGCTAGAAAGGTAGTGACTGACGCTGAAACTGAAGCGCGCAATATTATCGATGAGGCCATAAAGAAGGCAAGGGATGAAGCAAGCGCCGCATTTACCCTGGCTGAACGACAAGGTCAGCAGATTATTGAACAGGAGCGGAAGAAGGCTGAGGATGATGTTAACAGCATGCTTGCTGCCGCCGAGCAAAAAGCAATCCAGATTGCCGATGAGGCAAGAAAAAGTGTCGAGC
>CP070819.1:2076487-2085982 GCA_020344295.1 Dehalococcoidia bacterium
ATCGCCCTTGAGCACGCCTGCCTGTATCGCTGCACCGATAGCGACCACCCCATCAGGATTGACACCTTTATGCGGCTCTTTACCGAAGAGAGCTTTGACCTTCTGCTGCACCAGAGGCATTCTGGTCTGGCCGCCGACGAGAACAACCTCATCTATCCCAGCCGAGGTTATCCCGGCATCAGCCAGAGCCTGATTGCAGGGATCAATGGTCTTCTCCACAAATTCCATTACCAATTGCTCCAGCTTAGCCCTGGTAAGGGTAATATTTAGATGTTTGGGCCCTGAGGCGTCGGCGGTGATAAACGGAAGGTTTATGTCAGTCTGCATTACCGAGGAGAGCTCACATTTAGCCTTCTCAGCAGCCTCTTTGAGCCTCTGCAGTGCCATCTTGTCCTGCCTGAGATCGATCCCCTGATCCTTTTTGTATTCATCACAAAGCCAATCCATCACGCGCTGATCGAAATCGTCACCGCCAAGATGGGTATTACCGTTTGTCGATTTTACCTGGAAGGTCCCTTCCCCCAGCTCCAGAATCGAGATGTCGAAAGTTCCCCCTCCGAGGTCATACACTGCAATTGTCTCGTCCTTCTTCTTGTCCAGTCCGTAGGCCAACGAAGCGGCCGTGGGCTCGTTTACTATGCGAAGTACATCAAGACCGGCGATTTTACCAGCATCTTTGGTGGCCTGTCTCTGGCTGTCGCTGAAGTAGGCGGGAACCGTTATCACCGCTTCAGTAACTTTCTCCCCGAGATATGCCTCCGCATCCGTCTTTATTTTCTGCAGGACCATGGCCGATATCTCGGCCGGGCTGTATTCCCGATCGCCCATCTTAACATTCACGTCACCATTCGCTGCCTCTGTTAGCTTGAAAGGCACAAGCTTCCGGTCAGCCGTCACCGTCTCCTCTTTATACTTCCGTCCCATGAACCGCTTGATACTGAAAATGGTGTTGTCAGGGTTGGTAACCGCCTGCCTTTTGGCAACCTGCCCCACCATTCTCTCGCCGGTTTTTCCCACAGCCACCACTGAAGGGATTACACGTCCCCCCTCCTGGCTGGGGATTACCACCGGCTCGCCTGCCTCCATGACGGCAACACAACTATTAGTTGTCCCCAGATCAATACCAATGACCTTGCCCATATTCGACCTCCATGGATTTAAGAATTATTTACTCGTGGCCTTCACCGGATTTAGAACCCCCCTCCTCTTTGCCAACCGCAACCATCGAAGGACGGAGTAATCGCTCTCGAAGCCTGTAGCCCCTTTGTATCTCCCCGCAGACTATACCCTCTTTGCCCTCCACACACATCACCGCCTCGTGAAGGTTAGGGTCGAACTCCTTGCCCTCTGCAGCGATCTCTGAGAGGCCGTGCTCCTCGAGAGCCGCCTTCAGTTTGCGATAGATTAGCCTGATACCATCAATCCAGGATGCAATATCGATGTCGTCTGTGGCGTTCTCCAGAGCCCGCTCCAGGTCATCCACCACAGGAAGCAGGGCAGTCATAAGATTCGCATTGGCGAAACTGGCCAGATCCGCCCGTTCCTGCTCGCTACGCCTCTTGTAGTTAATGAAATCAGCCTCTGACCGCTGCCAGTTGGCTAGATACTTGTCTGCGTTCTGCTTCGCCTCCTCAAGTGCTGCCTTGATCGACTCAAGGTCCTCCGTCTCCGCAACATCTTTTACCTCGCCCGATGCGTTTTCATTCCTCGTAACCGGGTGTTTCTTCTTCCCACTGCTCAAAACGAATCACCCCTCTCCAGCTACCGAGCGGCTATACTACACACTTACCCGTACAGCTCGCCTACCATCTCGCTCATCAGAGACGATAAAAAACCAACCGTTGGGATAACACGACTATACTGCATTCGTGTCGGCCCCATAACTCCTAGGGCACCTCCGACCTCACCGGGAATCCCGTACCTGGTCACTATCACACTGCAATCCTGAATAACATCTTGCTTGTTTTCTCTTCCGATAATGACCTGCACCCCCTCCCCAATAGGTACCCTCGGCAGCATAGACTTCAGGAGACTCCTCTGCTCTACGAATTCAATGATTTGGGACAGCTTGGTGCGAGAAGCGAATTCTGGCTCACTGAGTATGTGGCGCAGGCCGTCAACACAGGGCTCCTCATACACTTCCTCCTCCTCGGCCTGCATGATACCGGTCGCGGTCTTCATTACGCGGCTTTCAAGTGAAGAAAGCGCAAGGCCCTTTCTATATATCTCGGCACTGGTCAGTCCACCATAGCTAGCGTTAAGCCTCCTGGCAGCAGCACTGAGTTCTTCCTGAGAAACAGCCTCCTCTAAAGCAAGCACTTGCTGCTTTAGCTTGGCTTCTCTCAGCACTAGAACAAGGAGAGCCAAAAACTCATGAAGGGAAACCAGATCCAAGTGTTTAAAACGGGACTCGGCGGGCTTGGGCATAGTAACAAAAGCCACACTGGAAACCATGCGGGACAATACATTGGCGGCAAGGCGGGTCCACTCTTCGATCTCACTTTGCACCTGGAAGAATTGATGTCTGATAAGGCGCTGTTCGGCGAGAGACAGCTGGATATCCCCCATTAAAGACTCAATGTAATGGCGATATCCTTTATCGGTGGGGATGCGTCCTGCGGATGTATGGGGTTGTGTAAGATAGCCCTCATCCTCTAAATCCATCATCTCGTTGCGGATCGTAGCCGAGCTCACCTTTACACCTTTGCGGGCAACGTTCTCCGAACTTACGGGCAAGCCTGTTGAAATGTACTCAGCCACAACGATCTCAAGGATCCGCTTCTTCCTCTGAGTAAGCATCTGCACCCCCACAGTAATTAGCACTCTTAAGACGAGAGTGCTAATTACACAAATCACTCTATCACCTGGCTCTCAGTTTTGTCAAGATGTAACGACGTCTTTTATGAGACTGTTTTATGATCGCGGTTGCTCCCGCCCTCCGGGGGCTGCGCGTTCACAGATTAAAAGCTATGGTGGTATGCCTGTGTTAATGCCTCGAAGCTAGATTTCGGTCGGGTGGGTGGAAGAACAGTATTTAGTAATCGTAAAATAGGCAACTCACTCAGGAATGTTTGACCTCGAGTATCAAGTTTGCTATACTGCCCCACGACAAGGCTTTCGAAAGGGACCTCTTTGGCTCGATATGCAAGGGTCATCGGTTGGGGTAAGTATTTACCCGACAGGGTGCTCACCAACCAGGAGTTGGAGCAGTTAGTCAGTACTGATGACTCTTGGATCAGTAGTCGTACTGGGATCAGGGAAAGAAGAATCGCCGGCGCCGATGAAACGGCGTCCACGATGGCACTGAATGCCGGCAAAGAGGCTCTCGAGGTTGCAGGGGTTCAAGCAGATTCCCTAGACTTGGTGATAGCTGCCACCTGTACCGCTGACCACGTATTCCCTGCTTGCGCCGCGCTCGTACAGGATTCCCTGGGAGCAAAAACGGCGGCGGCATTCGATGTCAATGCCGCATGCAGTGGCTTCATCTACGCTCTGGCTATCGGTTACCAGTTCATAGCTACAGGAACCTATGACAACATCCTGGTCGTTGGGACCGATATCTATTCACGCATTCTGGACTGGCAGGATCGCAATACGTGTGTCCTCTTTGGCGACGGCGCGGGAGCAGTGGTAATACAGGCCTGCGACTCCTCACCGGGGCCGGTAAGCTTCGTTCTTGGCAATGACGGCTCCGGTGCTGGCACTATTTACACCCCGGGGCCCTGCGGCGTAAATGACGGGCGCTACTTCATAAGGATGAGAGGCCCCGAGACTTTCAGGTTCGCGGTTAATATCGTGTGCCAAGCCACAAAGGAAGTTGTTGCCGCCTCTGGTTTCAAACTGTCGGATATAGACTTAATAATCCCGCATCAGGCCAACACCCGCATCATCAATTCCGCAGCCCGACAGCTCGGCATCCCCCCGGAGAAGTTCTTCATGAATGTGGATCGCTATGGTAACACTTCGGCCGCCTCCATACCAATCGCCCTGTGTGAGGCTGTCGAGGAAGGCAAAGTCAAGGATGGAGATCTCCTAGTGCTCGTCGGGTTTGGAGGCGGCCTAAGCTGGGCTGCAATGGTGCTCAAATGGGAACCAGGTGAGGCTGCACCCGGGGCTTGAATGTCCTCCTCTCACCCTTCTGGATTCCAGCCTATAATCAACTGGAGCCGTGACAAAACGCGTGTGATATCGAGCGTTGGTCTGATAAAGGGTAAATAGTATGTTAGACCTGGCGATTATTATCGTTTACTTTCTGATGATGGTAGCCATAGGCATCTATGTATATGGCAAGAGGCATGCGTCAAGTAATGACGGTTTCTTCGTGGCTAACCGAAGTGGTAGCAAGATGCTCATTATAGGATAACTTTGCGCCACCTTTATCGGTTCATCTGTCGCAATTGGTATGGCAGGGCGTGGATACCGGATGGGACTGCCCGGGGCGTGGTGGCTTCTTGTCGGAGCTATCGGTCTGTTAATACTGGGCCTTTTTTTCGCACGCAAAGTACGGAAGGGTGGTCTCTACACCCTGCCCGAGCTGGTGGAGAAGCAATACGGTAGCATAGCCGGCGTGGCAGCTTCAATCCTAATCGTCGTAGCGTGGATAGCTATTGTAGCTGCACAGATAATCGCTGCTGGTAAGGTTCTCACCGTTTTTATACCCTTCTATCTTTCCCAATTAATGGCCATCTCAGCTTTCGTATTCGTTCTTTATACAGTTCTTGGAGGCCAGTATTCTGTAATCCGCACCGACCTTGTACAGTTTGGCATATTAATGTTGGGAATCTTGGTAACTTTGGGCTATGTCCTATCTCGGACAGGCGGGATTGGCGGGCTAACCTCAGCCCTCCCATCCGATTATTTTACCTTCCCGACCAACTCCAGTTTCGAATGGTATCCATTAGTAGTACTCCTAATACTGACGGGCTCAACCTATATTGTGGGCCCCGATATATATTCCCGACTATTTTGTGCACGTAATGAAAAAGTGGCTAGGGTATCAGCCATCAGCGCGGGTTTGGTGGCAATACCTATTGCTTTTGTAATAGTTCTCATCGGGATGGGAGCGATGGTTCTTTTTCCTGACCTCCAAGCCCAGCACCCCAGCCTATCGATGGTACAGGCGTCCGAGTTGGCATTCCCCACAGTGATTGAAAGTATTCTCCCTATGGGAGTGGCCGGCCTCGTAGCAGCGTCCCTGCTTGCTGCGATAATGTCTTCCGCAGATACAGTTCTGCTCACCACAGGCACCATCTTTAGCCAGGACATCTATGGACGCTTTTCGCGCCATATATCCGAGGGGAAGAGCCTTATGATAACCAGGGTCGGTGTAGCTATAATTGGAGCCGCCGCCTTGTTAATTGCCTGGCAGCGGCCGGGCATAATAAGCTCCCTGTTACTAGCGTACACAGTTTTCACCAGTGGAATCGTGATTCCGGTAGTAGCGGGATTCTACAGAGACAAACTCAAGGTGAATGCGGCTGGTGCTATAGCGGCCATAATCGGAGGTGGAGGTACAGCTCTAGCTATTAACCGACTGCAAGCAGCAAATCTGTTAGAGGTTGAGCGTCTCGAGTTGGTGGGACTCGGCGTATGTGTGGTACTCCTGTTCGGCGTAAGCTGGATAACCCGGATGGCAGGTTTTGCTATGCAGCAGGGATCAAATCAGTAGAATGCCGGGTGGCATTTATCTTACAGAGTATCTATAATCAATAGGGTACGAAAGGACTGCCTGAAATGGAGATCACCTGGCTGGGCCACTCATGTTTTCGAATAAGGGGTAAAGAAGCTACCATAGTCACCGATCCCTTCGATAAAACCCTGGGCTACCCAGTGAAGAAGCCGACAGCCAGCATCTTAACCGTCAGTCATCAACATCCTCAACACAGCTTCATAGCAGGTGTCACAGGAAACCCCAAGATTGTCAGCAGACCCGGCGAATATGAGATCGCTAACGTTTTCATTAACGGCATCACTACATTCCACGATGCTGACAGGGGGGAGAGCAGAGGCAAGAACACTGTCTACGTCATTCAAATAGAAGAGGTGAGCATCTGTCATCTCGGTGATCTGGGGCATGTTCCCACAGCAGAGCAGATCGAACAGATGAGCAGTATCGATGTTTTAATGGTGCCTGTCGGGGGAGGAACCACCATAGGTGCAACGGAGGCAGTAGAGACAATAAGCCTGCTGCAGCCGAAGATCGTAATACCCATGCACTTTAAAACAGAGGTGATCAGTATGGATCTGGCGCCTGTTGAGCCTTTCCTCAAGGAAATGGGGGTTAAGGAGATTATCTCCCAGCCAAAGCTCCCTGTCAGCAGGTCAAGTCTGCCGGCCGATACCGGCGTAGTAGTACTCGACTACCATTAGCAATCTGAGCCAGAGCTCTCAGCCGCGGACTTCCACGCCTCATTAAACAGGGCGCCTCGTAGTACTGGAAGTGCTCTGGATTCCGAATGCGAAGGAAGCTAACGTTACGGTATACGGATAGGCCTCGTCGTAGCCCAACGCCCCAGCAGGTAGAACAGGCCGCCGCCGATAACCCAGATCAGTATGGAGCTAAGTGGAGCCATGGGGATTAACGATTGGTAGGGAAGAAACGTGCCCTCCACAGATGTATCTATAGGTATAAAAGACAAGAAACCGAGAATAATACAGGCCGCTTTCGGGATCCACCAAATTGGTCTTACGCTCAACATAACACCATTACTCTCACTTTATCCAAGTAAGAGACAGCACGTCTATCGAGATTCACTCAGCCTCGAACGCCGAGGCCCGCATGCTCACAGGCGGCTTCACGTTGTTTATGCTAACGCCTAATCTTGGTATCTCTGTGTAGCCCGAAAGCATTACCATACCGGCCACCGAATCCCAACCCCGGATCGGGCAGTCTCCTCCTCTGACCTCCGGCGTAGCGATGCAACTCTCCAACCAGCTCTTGGCGTGGGAAAAGCCCTCCATATTCAGCTCGTCAGGCGGTCCGGCAATAATCATCAGCGCCTTTTTTGCTTTTTTAATATCACACTCGCCGGTCAATCTCAACGTAGCTGCGTTTCTTATGGCGGTATAGCATCTCATAGCTGGACTCAGTTGGTCTATTGAGCTCTTCTTCTTGAAGAAAAAGAGCCTGTCCCGTGCGGTTTTTGCCTTCAGCTCTGAATAGCCGATATAGCTGAACCCCTCCCAGGAGTCGATAATGTCGGAGGCATCAACCACCTTGATACCGACCCTGTCATTTGCCGTCTCGCCGGCGCCCAGCATCAGAGGCAGGGGCTTCACCAGCTCGTGGTTCATGATGCCATAGCCAGTCTCAAGTGGGAGTCCCTCTTTTTTCCATACGTCGTTGTCAAAAAGTAGGATGCCGTTTACCATCCCGTCAATCTCTTGCAGGCACTCGATGGAATTCATGGCCATTAGCTTACCTTCATCTTCACTGGGGAGAACACCAACGAAATAGATCGGCTCCTCATAAACCTGTCGGATCTTGGAAATCACAACAGGCGCTCCTCGGGAGCCAGTGCCGCCGCCGAGGCCGGCTATGACCAGGAACGCATCCACATGATGGATAACCTTCTCCGTGACTGCGTGCATAATAGAATGGAGCCCGTGCTTGGCGACTTTTGCTCCCACCTTGCGATTCAGCCCGACACCATGTCCTTTCACCACCGTTTGACCGACCAGGAGTCTGTCCTTCTTCTGTATGGTTTTCAGGCCCAGCAGGTCAGCTTGAGCTGAATTGACAGCCAGTGCGAATGGAACGATTCCCTGGTGTTTGCCCCACAAGCTATGGTATGTCAAATGGTCAGCAACTCTACCCCCGGCCTGACCAATACCGATAACACCAACCCTCATTTTTCACCTCCAGCTTCCCAAGAGAGCTACCTCTCTTATTCAATCCACAAGTCTAGCATAAAAACTAAACCGCCGTCAACTACCTGGAAGAAAGCAAAAGCCGCCCGCCAAGTGACGGACGGCTTTCGTTACTTTAACTTTCGTCCTAAACCCTGCGCCGCAAGCTCATCGCTGCCATGATGGCCGCGATAATGGCTATGACCAGCGCAACGACCGGTAATGCTATTCCACCGGGAGCGTCTTCACCGGGTTCACCAGGATCACCTTTATCGCCTTTGGGGCCTTGTGGGCCTGGATCACCCTTGTCGCCCTTGTCACCCTTTGGACCCTGGCCATCAGACGGTCCTGCTTCTCCAATGCTGAGATTCGTCGCGAAGTTTTCGCCAAGTTCCCAAATTCCCGTCTGCTCAGCAGCATCCCCATCGATGTTGAAGCTAACGGTAACGCCGTCGTATTGTGCCCCCTCCGGTTCCGTTATCCTCACACCGTAATAGGAACGTCCTTCACTGGTTATCCATGTTGTAGTTTCAGCTACAATCTCGCCGCCGATGATGGCTTGTATAGGGGTGCCGGCTGGTACGTCCACTCCATCCACCTGCACCGTGCCATAGAATCGGCACGGTCTGTCCGGTGGCATATCCTGAGCAAACGCCATGGCCGGGAAGAGGAGAAGCGCTACCACTGCTAGCAAAACCACTACTTTCAGCTTGGTCATATCTCTTTCCTCCTAATTTGAGTGGCTCCTCGAGGGGCCGTCAGTACGGCCCCTCAGAGAAATCTCGCTGTCCTCTAATACCCGAGCCAGCCGATGTTGGTCCAGGGTGCTAACAGCACATATTGGTGACCGCCGGCTATCAGCACCGTATTTTCACTGACTTTGACCCAGTAGCCTTTACCAGGTTCAAGGCCCGGCAGACCTTCCGGCCCTGCGCTGCCCTCTTTATCATCTGGATCGTAGAAGTACCAATCCAGCACGCCGTCCTTCTCTACATAGCCCCAGACGATATCCAGTACATTCATTATGCGGGCCATAACAGTCTCCACCGTCACCGGTGCCTTTTTAATAACAAAGTAGGTTGTCGCAACCGGATTGCCCCCTACTATTGCTGCCACTACTGCAGCACCCGGTGCCACACCAGGAACAGTAGCAGTCATACTGAAGTCACCAAGTGGACTGGCTAATACTATGCCCGGGAAGGTGTAGCCACCAATGCTCACTTGAATCGCGGCGTAGCCTTGGAATCCGCTGCCGGTCACAGTAACAGTGTCACCCGGGCTGCCCTCATCCTTATCCAGGCTGATGTAAGCACCAGGGACCGTAAAGGTGGCAGGCGCCGCCGTGTTGGTATAGACTGGATCAGTGGCGGTAATTTTGTTCGGTCCTGGTGCTGCTGCTGAGGACACCTGCATAGCAGCCGCGATGTTGCCGTTGGCATCAGCCATTACGGTCATCTGAGAGCCAGCGAAGTTGAGCGTTATCTGTGAGTTGGGAACCCATCCGGTTCCCTGTACGGCCACCGTAGAACCTACGGGCCCGGTTGTGGGATCTACCGTCAGGGTTGGCCTCGTGACTTCAAATTGACCGCCAGCTATAAGCCCATCAGAGTCAATTAACACCACTGTTTGCATCCCCACAGTTAGATT
>CP070819.1:2086082-2091764 GCA_020344295.1 Dehalococcoidia bacterium
AGGTGAAATAAATATCCGTGTATCATCTGTAAGTTCAGGACTTGAGGTTTATAGCTTTGATATAAAGAGAGTCTTGTGATATAATTTTTCATGATTATTCGTATACTTGGAGGGATTGAATGTACGATCTTCAGTTCAATGACACATCCATGACGACATGGACGATTCTTCGCCAAACTTGGATTGCAATCAATAAAGTGGCGGAGGTAAAGCTTGCCAAGGTTGGACTAACGCCTGAAAATGCAGCTGTACTATGGCTCTGTCGAGACTACCAGGGCACATTGACTCCTGCCGAGATAGCACGGTTGTTGTTCCGTGAGAATCAGACCATCGCTGGTCTGCTGAATAGGATGGAGAAAGATGGCTTCGTTAAAAGGGTGCCCAAGCGAAAAGGACATCCTTTCACTGAGGTCAAGTTGACACCTAAGGGTGAAAAAGCCTGCGATCCTGGGATAGAGGTTTATAAGAAAGTGATCACCGGGGCCATGTCCAAAATGTCGGAGGAGGAGCAGAAACGTCTACAAGAAAGCCTGCGTCCTCTTCGGGACAAAATGGCTGAAGAATTGCATATGGAGGAAGCTAGACCCCCAGCCTATGCTCAAAACAAACCTATCACCTTGAAGTGGTAGAAAAGAAGTTGGGCTCTACAGTCCTATAGTCTAATTTCCATAAAGAGGCTGAGTACATTTATATGATACCCAGCCTCTTTCATTGGTAGATTAGCGTCCGATGATGTGAAGGTGGTTTGCTGAGGCTTAACGAAAAGGATCACTGGCGATGAAAAAATCGGGACAGAAGGGCCCTTGTTCATCAAGCCAATCGTTACGGTTGACATTGGATAGAATGGTGCCTAAGATTAGAGCCTGCATCCAGGTCATGGTGATTTCAGATATATTATCTGGTAGTATCGGAAAACAGTTGCCACAGACAGTCAAGGGAAATCCAAGAAAGCTGTTAAGATGAGAAAGCTTATTGTAGTAGGACTAACGAGTTTACTTCTTTTCACGTTGCTGAGTGGATGTATCAGGTCGGAATCGTCTCTCTGCGGTGGTATTGTGGTTACCTTCGAGGTTGATGGGGAGATGTATAACGTTTTCATCACCAATGAGGACACAATAGAGCAAGCATTCGCTGTGCAAGGAGGGGAAAGTCAGGCCACTATACCCAACGGTAAACTGGTAAGGGGTTCAAAGTGTTACAATTTACCGTGGGGCTGGCATATAGATACCGAGGACATTCACATGGCTGAGTCTACTATCGCATTATGCGATGGCCTTCCATCACATATAGAAGAGAACCTGGACTACTGGATTGACACCATTGAGCGTTTCTGTCCTTGGAGTGCAACCATAATACATATTGAAGACTACAGATAACCACCATTCAGGTTCACAATCATCAGAGAAGGCTATCCCCCGAAAGTAGGAGATGTTTTGAAATTCGTTCGCTATGACGTTAGGGGTAAGGTGAAGTACGGTATCTGGGACGACGAGGTAGTGCATGGCATTCGAGGGACACCCTTTTACCACTTTAGGAAGCAGAGCGATGAGATAACGTTTGATGGAACAACTGATGAAGCAAGCACGATCAGGCTCCTCTCTCCCTGCCTTCCGTCTAAGGTAGTGTGCCTGGGATTGAACTACCGAAGTCATGCTGAAGAGGCCAAGATGCCTATACCTTCACTACCACTCATATTTCTTAAACCGTCCACTGCAGTGATAGGACCTGACGAGGAGATAGTCCTGCCACGTGATTCGAAACGCGTAGACTATGAGGCCGAACTCGGCGTTGTCATTAGCAGGAAGGCAAAGGCTGTCTTACAGGACAGGGCGAAAGACTATATTCTGGGTTACACATGTGTCAACGACGTCTCAGAGCGTTATGCACAGGCGGAGGATGGACAGTGGACCAGAGCTAAGGGTTATGATACTTTTGCTCCATTAGGGCCCAACATAACCACAGGAATAGACCCGGATGATCTTAAAATAGAGACCTATCTAAATGGGGAAATGCGACAATCTGCGCGTACCAGTGATCTTATTTTCGGAATAGCTGAGCTGGTAAGCTTCATTTCGAACGTTATGACTCTATTACCGGGAGACGTTATAGCTACGGGCACGCCCTCGGGCATTGGCCGGATGAATCCGGGTGATATCGTTGAGGTCAGGATAGAGGGTATCGGTACCTTAAGAAACCACGTCGTGGCTGCTCCCTAATTGGATTTAGTTAACGCCGGAATGCACCGGCATGTTAGAGGTAAGAATATGGTTGAATCTAGCTATCTGGTTGTTCTCGTCACAGTCGGAAGTCAAGAGGAAGGTCGTGATATAGCCGAAGCTCTGGTTGCACAGCGAAAGGCCGCATGCGTGAATATGGTGCCCCAGGTCAATTCAATCTTCAGGTGGTAAGGCGAGATTGAAGACGATCAAGAAATCCTTCTCGTGATCAAGAGCAGGGCTGATCTTTTCCAGGAGATTGTTGATCTGGTTAAAAGGATTCACAGCTACGATGTGCCTGAGATTATAGCTTTACCGATAATAGACGGTAATCGGGAGTACTTGTCGTGGATCGGCGATGAAACGGGAGCGAAGTGAGTCAGCAAATAAAAATCAGAACGGGTACGATTGAGGGACAAGCCCAACTCAATGATACTGATACTGCCATGAAAGTTCTTAATGTCCTTCCCATCACTTCAAGAGTGAATATTTGGGGTGATGAGATTTATTTCACGATTCCTGTAGACGCTAAGCTAGAGAATGGGCAGGAAACAGTGAGGTTGGGGGATATCGCATACTGGCCGGAGGGAAGAGCACTGTGCATATTCTTCGGCGACACTCCAATCAGCGAAGGTGATGAAATTCGCCCCATCAGCGCGGTGACTGTAATTGGGCACATAGATGGAGATCGTGAAGTGATGCAAGGTATGCTTAGCAGGTTGAAGGCGGGTGAGAAACTCATCATAAGTGCATAACCACATATTAGCTGAACGATTAGGTTACGTCAGGGGAGATATGCAGGGACAAGAAGACAGCAGGAGGTTTGAGCGGCCTGGCATATTCCGCCCTCCTAGTGAGAGGAAGAGCTACTTTCTACCACTGACAAGCGGCTGTTCCAACAACACATGTACGTTCTGCGGTTTATACGGTTGTAGACTCCGGATAAGAGATGTTGGCGAGGTTAAAGCGGAGATAGATGCTCTTGCTTTATATTGGAGGAATGGCGTTCGTTTAGCTGGTGTGGAAAGCATAGTGTATGCCATCGCCCATGGCTGGGACGGCAGAAGGGTGTTTCTACAGGATGGAGATGCGCTGGTTTACCCGTATCCTAAATTGGTGGAAGCTCTGCAATACCTGAATGAGAAGTTGCCCGGCCTGGAGAGAGTCAGTACATATGCTACGCCTCAGGACATTTTACGAAGGACTGTGGACGAGTTGCGAGAGCTGAAAAAGTTGAAAATGGGCATCCTCTATACCGGGATTGAGAGCGGTGCCGACGAGGTGCTTCAAAGAGTTGGGAAAGCAGTGAGCAGTGATCAGTTGATCGAGGCTGGAAGAAAGGCGAAGGAAGCTGGAATTGAACTTTCCCTTACAATTATACTCGGGCTGGGAGGAGTTGACGGAAGCAGGGAACATATGATAGAGACGGCGAGAGTGCTCTCTGCCATTGATCCCGAGTATGTCGGGGCCTTGACCTTAACACTGGTTCCCGGAACCCCTCTATACAGGGAATGGGAACAGGGCAGGTTCAAGCTAATGTCTCCTTTCGAGTTCTTGGAAGAGCTCAAGGGAATCATCGAGAATTCGAGTTTCAGCGATTGCTTCTTCAGCTCGATGCATGCATCGAACTATCTCTCGGTACGCGGGGTACTCTCGGAAGATAAGGATAAAATGATACAGGAGATAGAAAACGTCCTCTCGAACCGTGATCCCAAGTCGCTTCGGCCGGAGTTTCTCAGGGGTCTGTAGAGCAACGGAGGTTGTCGGAGACAATAAATGTGTGCGGGGCTTAATGATGGGCGATCTAATCTTACGAGCTGCAAATGATTTGAAAAACAGCCAGCATGCTATTGTATTGACCGGGGCCGGTATGTCAACCGAGTCCGGATTACGTGATTTCAGGGGCCCTAAGGGTCTCTGGACTACAAACAAAGAGGCAGAAACCAAGGCATATGAAAGATATGATCTTTTTCTGAGGGACCCTCGGGCATATTGGGAGGAGATGCTGGGAAAGGAAGATGCACATGGGGCTTTCTATAATGATCTGAGAAAGGCGGAACCGAACGCTGGCCATTACGCTTTGGCAAACCTGGAGGAGGCCGGTGTAATAAAATGCGTCATTACGCAGAATATCGATGGATTACATCCCAAAGCCGGAAGCAAGAACGTAATAGAGTTTCATGGCAGTGTCAACAAACTGAGGTGTGCCTCCTGTGGTTCGAGGTCTGGATTTGAAGAAGATGCAATGGAGACATTACCTCCATTATGTCACTGTGGTGGATTTCTGAAACTGGATGTGGTGCATTTCAAGGAGCCAATCCCTCTCGATGTTATGGGGAAGGCGGAGGATGAGGTCGAGAAGTGTGATGTCATGCTTATCTGTGGAACATCAGCAGTTGTCTATCCGTTTGCCGGCTTGCCCCGGGCGGCGAGGATGAGCCACGGATCAGGCACGGTGATAATAGAAGTGAATGCAGAGCCTACGCCACTCACTAACGATGGTATATCGGATTATCTGCTACAGGGAAAGCTCGGAGAAATCTTACCTAAAATAGTCGAACCGGTGCTAAAAAGAGGCTGAATCGGTGTCGGTGAGACCGGATGTCCAGCCAAGCTAGCTGTTTTAAAGGTATCGGGGCTAGTCGTTCTGTGAATCCGAAACAAATGTTCGCGGCGGCGAAGGCCTGGCAACTGATGTCGTCCCGGGTTTTATGACTCTCAACCATCCTGCCCATACCATCAGCACGACTATCATGTTAATTATATAGAAGTAGTCATGGACATGGACTTCAGTAAGCCATTCGAGATAGATACTCAATATAATACGGATGAAATTGAAGCCTAGCAATATCGCTGATCCAATAAAGAGGCCGGCGATGCGCTGTCTGGTACTCGCCCTCGATTCAGCGAGAACCAACGCTATATATGCCCAGAAAAGCAGGCCCCCTAAACATGCAGCATCTATGCTGAATACGAGCAATGGGTCTTGTAGTGTAATTAGTGAACCTGTCACAGACTCGCTTATTCCCACGGTTGCGAGCATTCCCCCCACAAGTGTTGTTGTGAAATTGCTGATGGCTTCGTGTACAGATGGCCAAAGTGAGAGGATGGCTGCTTCTATAACTACCAGCAGTAGGAAGACAACCGCAAACCGCAAGAAGAAAGCCAGCAGCGGCTGTTTAACGCGGCGTGAGGCGATGGCGTAACCAATTCCACCGAAGATCGCGCAGACGAGTACTAGCCCTACGAGCGCGCCATAGGACCAGTCTGATAGTTGGAATGTGTCAGGCATATTTTAAGGACCTTCTATATTATTGTACTATGCTTACTGAGTGAGATGATACGATTTGAGTTTAGCCTTTTCTGCGAAACATGGCAAATCCACATAAATAAAAGCAGGGTGGACTTGGTCCACCCTGGAAAGATGTGCTTAGCCTGTTTTATTGTCCCCGAAGTATGAGCCTTC
>CP070819.1:2091864-2102046 GCA_020344295.1 Dehalococcoidia bacterium
CCCTTCACGGTCGATATATTCCCCAAAAATAAACTCGCGCTCAGCCTCACGAAGCCGCTGCAGCACTACCTGCTTTGCAGTCTGGGCAGCTATTCTTCCAGAGTGGAAGTCAGTCGTTTCGACAGTGATTAACTCATCTAACTGTGCGTCCTTCTTTATCCTTTTAGCGTCACCCAATGAGATTTCCTGATACACATCCGCTGGATTCTCCACAATAACTTTTGTGGTATATACTTTGACATCACCAGTTACAGGATGAATCTTCACCGATATGTTCTGTCGTGAGCCGATTTCATCTTTCTTGAATGCAGTTACAAGGGCTGCCTCTACTGCCGAGAACACGACTTCTTTCGGCAAGTTCCTCTCCGCAGCTAGCTGTGTAATGGCAAGTAGAAAATCAGTTTTCATCTTGCCTTGCCTCCTTTCCCACCCCCGCCTTTAACAACCCAACAAAAAAGTGGGTGGCACCCACTTCAGTTTCCCATTCTTGCACAGCAGAGTATACCACTTTTCGCTCTATATTGCAACCCCTGCTGCTCTTTCTAGACCATCGTTAGTATTACATTCGGTCCACATTTCATATGATTGTATTTAAATTAAATCTAATCACACTCATGATTAATGGTGGATGTAGGGATTTATGTGGCCTCTCGTCATCATCGCTGCCGGCCTTCTCAATGTCTTCCACAGTAGACGCTATCAATAATAACGTCATCTCCTGAAAGATGTGCAAATAGAAGAGGAGGGCGCTAAATTCAGCACCCTCCTCTTATTGCGTTTCTACTTTATCGAGCTGGCTTCCTATCGATGTTTTTCATCGAATGAGGCCTCTGCTGTTTCAGACTGGCCTTATCATTTCATGCTGGAGCCAAACTCGATTTCCTTGTCGCCCCACCACTTGGCAGGGCCTCAGTTGTCAATCTGCATCACTCCGTACAATTTGTGAAGCCTCATAGTGCACCCCCTCTTAGATAGACTAGGCGCCCCTTGGCTCCTTGAAGTTATAATATCACCATTAGCTTCAATTGTCAATCATCGGACACGATATGTAAGCCGTCTTCTGGTGTTAGTGTAATAAATTTGTTACTTTCTGCGTTACCTCGGTCAGGGCTATTAATTCCGCTTCCTCCACTTTCCTTAGTTTCATTTCTGCTTCTTTCGATCTCAAGGTACGCTTACTCACGACGATCCGTACTGGTATCCCCAGAAGATCAGCATCATTGAATTTAACTCCTGCAGATTCAATGCGGTCATCAAACAGCACTTCTACACCATTGTCTTGGAGTTCTTTGTACAGATTTTCGGCAGCCGATACTATGTCACTATCCTCCATCCCCAACGCACACAGATATACACTATAAGGCGCAATCGGTACCGGCCATATTATTCCCTTTTCATCGTGATTTTGTTCTATCGCTGCAGCCAGCAGCCGACCGATTCCAATACCATAACATCCCATAACCATAGGTTTCTGACTACCATCACTATCCAAGTATAATGCGCCTTGCCTTTGACTGAATGCCGTCCCCAATTTAAAAATATGGCCTACCTCTATACCAGTAGTTGAGAACAGTACATTTCCGCATATAGCGCACGTATGACCTGCCTCTGCCTGGGCGATATCGGCCATTATATCTACTTCGAAATCACGAGGGTAATTAGCATTTTTCAGATGTGTATCCTCTTTATTAGCTCCCACTACAAAGTTGCGCCCCAGCTCTATGGAATCATCGGCAACCACTTTTATGTCCTTCAAACCTACTGCTGATGCTGATCCTGCGATTAGACCTGCCTCCCGCAACTCATCGTCACTTGCCATCCTCAACTCGGCGCATTTGATAATGTTTCTAAGTTTGACTTCGTTTACTTCCATATCACCACGTATCGTTGCCAGCACCAGTTCACCATCGGTCGAATAGAAAACAGCTTTCAGTGTTCGATCTCTAGTCACTCCTATGAAGTCGGCCACTTCCTCGATTGTCTTCACCCCTGGAGTAGCGACTTCTTCTAAAGGCAAAGGCGGTTCTTCTTCCCTGTTTGTTTTCTTAAAGGTTGCTCTCTCCACGTTAGCCGCAAAATCGCATTGGCCACAGTAGATTATCTCATCCTCTCCGGTTTCGGCGATGAGCATGAACTCATGTGATTCCTTACCGCCTATAGCCCCGCTGTCCGCCTCAACTACAATTGTATCCAAACCGCATCGTAAGTATATGTTCCTATAAGACTGGAGCATTTTACGATAGCTCACATCTAGAGCAGCTTCATCCACATCGAAGCTATATAGATCCTTCATCGTGAATTCCCTTACCCTCACCAGTCCTCCACGAGGGCGCGGCTCATCCCTGAACTTTATCTGTATCTGGTACAGCATAACCGGCAGGGCACGGTAGCTCTGCACATTGCGTCGCGCTAGATCTGTGATCAACTCCTCGTGAGTCGGGCCTAGGACAAGCATCCTATCCCGGCGGTCGACAAGGGTAAAGAGCCCCTTACCAAAAGCCTGGTCCCGACCACTCTGTTCCCACATCTCAATCGGCTGAAGTACAGGCATACTCAGCTCCTGCCCCCCGGCTGCGTCCATCTCCTCACGAATTATGGTTTCTATCTTGCGCAGAACACGCCATGCCAGGGGAAGATATGAATATACGCCTGCCGCCACCTGCTGGATCATACCGGCCTTTAGCATTAATTGGTGGCTGACAGTCTCCGCTTCAGCCGGAACATCACGCAGTGTTTTACCAAACATCTGTGACAAGCGCATTATATGCTCACCTCGTTGTATACATATCAGAGCTGATCAGTACCAAGATATTGACTTAAACTCATTATCTTAAAATATTCTGCCGATCTCTCCCATTAACGCTTCCAAGAAGTCACCTTCATCAACCGTCCGCACTTTTTCACCTTTGCGGAATATAACCCCTCTACCCTTACCGCAGGCAATACCCACGTCAGCATCTTTCGCTTCTCCAGGTCCGTTAACGACACACCCCATTACCGCGACCTTGATCGTACTATCCATCATTCTTAGTCTTTGCTCGACATCCATTGCCAGTTTTACAACATCACTCTCAGCCCTACCGCACGAGGGACAGCTCACCAGTACAGGGCCTCTCTCCCTCATTTTCAGAGTCTTCAGTATCTCGTAGGCGCACTCAACCTCCTCGCATGGATCAGCCGTAGTGAGTGACACCCGTATAGTATCGCCTATGCCCTCGTATAGTAATATCCCCAATCCTACAGAGCTCCTTAGTGCACCCACCTTTGGCAGGCCCGCCTCCGTTATACCTAGATGCAACGGATAAGGTATCTTTTCAGCAACCGCCTGATATGCCTTCACTGTATTAGGCACATCAAATGCCTTGACTGATACCTTTATAAGGTCGAAATCCAGGCTCTCCAGCAAACGTACCTCCTGCAGCGCTGCATCCACCATTCGCTCTACTACAGAGGCATCCTTCGATTGTCCCCTGGGCAGACTGCCCGCGTTCACACCTACCCTTATCGGCACTTCACGGTCTTTGGCTTCATGCACCACATTTGCTATTTGTTCGGGATCACTTATATTGCCCGGATTCAACCTTAGGCCATCAACACCAGCATTCAGAGACGCAAGCGCTAACCTGTAGTCGAAGTGAATGTCAGCAATTACCGGTATAGTCGCCTGCTTCTTTATGTCAACAAGTGCTTCCGCTGCACTACTATCCGGCACCGCCACGCGTGCTATCTCACAACCACACTCCTCCATCTGCCTGATCTGTCTTACTGTGGCGTCCACATCTCGCGTGTCAGTTTTAGTCATCGACTGAACAACGATACTGCCCGCACCTCCGACCTCGACGCCCCCAATATTTATCACCTTCGATGCACGTCTCTTTATCATGGAACCAGACTATCACCTCTTATTACACGCAGAATATCAACATAAGTAATAACTACCATCAGTGTGATCAGCATGATAAATCCGACTAAGTGGACCATTGCTTCCGTCCTCGGTGAGACGCGCTTTCCTCGCCTTGCCACTTCCAGAAACACAAACACTATACGTCCGCCATCCAGTGCTGGTAGCGGGAACAGATTGATAATAGCCAGATTAAGGCTTAGAAATGCGGCGAATTGCAGCAGGTATGATGGTCCTGCTTCATTGGCTTCACCCGTAAGCTGAAAAATGGCAACAGGGCCTCCTACCTCCGGTGCGGCTCCTTTTGCGAACCAGCTCCTAACTTCGTTCCTCAGCAATTCAAAGGTCTGCACCAACGTACTTGCACTTTTGGGCACTGCCTCCCAAAACGGGTATGATTCGCTTACTTCGTAGATGTTCGTAAGACTGAGAGCTACTCCCATGGGGCCCTCCCCTTCAGGGGGATCCCAGCGGGGTATCAGACCAACAGTTCTTAAATTGCCATCATTTCCCGCGACCTCTATTACAGTCTGTTCACCGAGACTGAGATGCGTTTCATATATAACTTCGCCGATATTCCTTACCTCATTTCCGTTTATTCTGACGATCTTATCACCCGATCCCAAGCCAGCCTCCTCTGCTGGCGAATTCGGGGTTACCTCTTCTATCATAACGTCCCCTACAGCTACCTGCCTCGGAATCATAAACGCAATTGTAAGCAGCACTATAGGCAGTATGGCATTCATGAACGATCCTGAGCTCAGAACGAACAGTCGTGCTAGTGCGCTCTTACTGGCGAGGCTTCGAGGCTCTTCTGGGTTCTCCTCACCTAGAAGCTTACAGAATCCCCCTAAAGGTATCATATTCAGCGAATAAAGTGTTTCACCGCGTCTGATGCCAAATATCCTGGGTGGATAGCCAATGCCGAACTCCTCAACCTTCACCCCCACCATGCGCGCAGTCACGTAATGGCCTAATTCGTGCACGAAGATTAATAAGCCCAGTATAAGAAGGAAGATAATTATGTTGACAACGATCATTCCGCAACCCCAATACTTGCCATTGCTGTTTCCCGAGCCCAAGCGTCAGCGGCAATAATTTCCTCCAATGAAGGCTCGTTTATCGCCACGTGCTGGTCTAGGGTTTGGGCCACTAACCCAGATATATCGGTAAACCTAATTCTTTTTGACAGAAACATCTCTATAGCAACTTCGTCAGCAGCACTCATTACCGCGGGGTAGGTCCCCCCTTTTTCCCCGGCCAGCATAGCCAGCCTCAAACAAGGATATCTATTGAGCTCCACCGGCTCGAATTGAAGTAGCCCAATCTTACCAAGATCGATTTCCTGCCTATAAGGGCTTTCCCACCTATCTGGATATGTAAGAGCATACTGTATGGGCAATCTCATATCCGGCATGCTCAGTTGAGCCTTCGAAGAACCATCAATGAACTCTACTATAGAGTGCACTATACTCTGCGGGTGTATTACCACTTCGATTCGTGATAGAGGGACATCAAATAGCCAGCGAGCCTCGATTAACTCCATACCCTTATTCATCAATGTCGCAGAATCTATAGTTACCTTTACGCCCATTTGCCAGGTTGGATGTTTCAGTGCTTCCTCAGGCGTAACAGCATCCAATTGCTCTTCGGTCTTTAAGCGAAATGGACCTCCTGATGCCGTCAGGATTAGCTTAGAGATCTCTTCTTTATCCTCACCCGTCAGGCATTGCCATATTGCGCTGTGTTCACTGTCAATAGGATACAAATCCACCCCGTTTGTTTTCGCCTCTGTGGTAATTAGCTTACCTGCCATGACCAGCACTTCCTTGTTGGCCAGTGCGACCTTCTTTCCCGCTCGAATAGCGGCAAGGGTCACTCCCAGTCCTGCCTTACCCGCAGTCGCAACTATCACCATGTCAACATCAGGATGCGAGGCTATCTCTTTCAAAGATAAATGCTGTGTTCCTCCTGATAGGCAAGATACATCCTCCACGTTTGTAAAAACCAGACTGGGATTGAATTCCGCTATTTGCTCTCTGATAAGTGGCACATTATCCCCGCATGCGAGTGCTACTACTTGCAGTCTATCCGGGAAGGCTCGAACAACCTCTAACGTTTGCCTACCTATAGAGCCTGTTGAACCAAGTATTGCAAGTCTTTTCATTACAGGAACCATTCAAGACAATAGTACACCACTACACCAGTCAAGACAACGCTATCCAGACGGTCGAGGATACCACCGTGTCCCGGTATGACTGAGCCCGATTCTTTCACTCCCGCAACTCGCTTCAGCTTCGATTCTGCCAGATCTCCCACTTGTGCGAAAATCCCGATAAGCAGCCCGATAAGCACCAGTTTGTCGTAACCCGTATCAACATGCAGGGCAAATGATAATATTATGACAGCGGCAATACTTCCTATTAGCCCCCCAGCAGCTCCTTCCCATGTCTTTCCCGGAGATATCGAAGGTGCCAGTTTATGTTTACCAAAAGCACGTCCAATAAAGTACGCTGTAGTATCAACAGCGAATGTCGATAATAACGCTATAAGTACCCATTCCCTTCCTGACCATTCAGTGGAATTCCTCATTATTATCCAGTGGCTCAACATCCATCCCATGTACAATATACCTGCCATGCTCACTGACCATTGAATAAACGGCCTTTCCTCCGTTGACCTTTTACACAGAGCGAGGAGCATGGTAGATAGTATTGCAGTACCCACAATCACGTAGGTAACAATTGACCGGGTTGTCTCGGTATCGTATGAATAGGCATAATGGCCATGACCCAGAAATACTAATACCCATAACATGCCTGTATAAGTAGGTAATTGCATCTTGCCGTGTGTAAATATGGAGTGAAACTCCATTATCCCAATCAACGCAGCAGCTGCTACCAGAAGAGAAAACCAGGGAGAGCCAAACCAGATAGCAACGATAATAATAGGCAGGCCGACTACTGAACTCAGTACTCTTTGCCAGAGCATAAATCGATGAGGAACTGAGGGCTCACTAGTGTCAGCCCTCTCACGCCTCCCCTTCCGCTTTCAACCCGCCAAAGCGTCTTTCCCGCTGACTGTAGGCAACTAAAGCCTTCTTTAATTCTTTTTCATTAAAGTCCGGCCAAAGAGTGGGCGTTGAGTAGAACTCACTGTATGCAGCTTGCCATATAAGAAAATTGCTCATTCTCATCTCACCGCCGGTACGTATAATCAGGTCGGGGTCGGGCACATCTGCTGTGTACAGATATCGACTAAAGAGGGCTTCGGTAATATCCTCGGGAGGAACCTTGTCTTTAATTATACGCTTTACTGCCTCAAGAATTTCGTCACGCCCACCGTAATCAAAAGCTATGTTTAACGTCATCCCAGTATTGTCCTTGGTTAATTCAATTGCATTGTGTATCTTGCCCTGCAGTTCTTCTGAAAGACTTGTAACCTTTCCTAAATGCCCTAATTTCACACCTTTCTCATGGAGAGCCATTGTTTCTCGCTCGATCATTGCAGCCAGAATTCTCAGCAATCCACTGACCTCCAAGTCGGGACGTCTCCAGTTCTCTGTTGAAAAAGCATACAGGGTGAGGAATCTCACCTTATAAAGTTCTAAGGCATCAACAATAAGACGCATATTATCCGTGCCTGCACGATGCCCTAGCAGCCGCGGCAGTCCACGCTTCTCCGCCCATCTCCCATTCCCATCCATTATTATAGCTACATGGTTGGGGAGTGGAGCTATTTTACCTTCAGACGCTGCTTCTGTTCTTGCTTCTACCACAGCTTTCTGCCCTATTAGAATTCAAGTAATTCCGCCTCTTTACCTTTCGCTATTTTATCGATTTCGTCAACGAATCTGTCCGTAATTTGTTGCAATTGCCCCAATGCTCTCTTTTGCTCATCCTCCGATAACTCTTTACCGTCTTTCATCTCCCTCAATTTTTCCAGGCCGTCTCGCCTCACATTGCGTACTGCAACCTTACCGTCTTCTACCCTTTTGCGTACGGTTTTAACCAACTGGTTACGCCTTTCCTCAGTAAGTTGAGGTATGACTAACCTGATTACGTTGCCATCGTTTGTTGGATTCAGACCAAGGTCCGATTTTAAAATTGCTTTGTCAATTGAAGGCAGTATGTCCCGCTCCCACGGCTGGATCACAATCATTCTGGCTTCAGGGACAGAGATGCTTGCGATCTGATTAAGAGGCATAGGCACACCATGGTAATCCACCTTCACATTATTCACAAGACCGGCACTTGCCCTACCTGTGCGAATAGCTGACAAATCGTCTTTTAAAACACTTACCGCTTTACTCATCTTTCCTTCCGCACTTGTCAGCACATCATCCGCGCTCATTTCTTATCTCCTGCACTTTAGGTGGTAAAAAACAATAGACTCAACCATTTTTCATGCAATGCACTCCCGATTTCTCGAAAGGATAACCTATCAGACTTGTGCTTTATCGTGCACAATGGTACCCACAAGCTCTCCCTCAAGCACCCTTTCCACACTATCAGGAGCCTGGAGATCGAAGACCTTTATCGGAATGTGATTATCCATACATAGCGAAAGTGCTGTTGAGTCCATCACTTCCAGCCTTAATTGTAATGCTTCTAAGTAGCTCAGTTCATCATATTTCTTCGCATTAGCATTGGTCAGTGGATCAGAGTCATATACCCCATCGACTTTATTCTTTGCCATTAATAAAACGTCAGCGTTAATTTCTATTGCCCTCAATGCTGCTGCGGTATCCGTTGTCATAAACGGATTGCCGGTACCTGCGGCAAATATCACAACGCGCCCTTTTTCCAGATGCCGTATGGCACGTCTCCGTGTGTAAGGCTCAGCTACCGCTTGGACGGTTATAGCACTTTGACTTCTGGTTACTACCCCTTCCTTTTCCAGAGCATCCTGTAGGGCAAGAGTGTTGATTATGGTAGCAAGCATTCCTGCATAGTCGGCCGTTGCACGGTCCATGCCCCAACCTTCAGCTTCTGCACCCCTCCATATATTGCCACCTCCGACTACAACTGCTACCTGTATACCTTTACTTACAACCCTCTTGATCTGTACAGCTATGTTGGCAACAGTTCGCGCGTCTATGCCGTACGCCCCCTCTCCCATAAGCGCTTCGCCGCTGATCTTTAGAAGAACACGTCTGTATTCCGTTTTACTCATTATGTCCGTCTGACCCCAACTCAAATCGGACGAACCTTCTAATCTTTATATTCTCCCTGACTTTAGCTACGGCTTCAGCGATGATGTCTTCAATACTCTTTGAAGGATCTTTTATAAACTGCTGCGATAGAAGGAGGCTATCATCTTCAGCTTCCGATCCTTCTGGCACATCGTTTTTACTGATATATAAGGGGCATGTGGCAACAACCTGCATAGCTATATCATGCGCCAACTCTTTGAATTCCGGTGTTCGGGCTACGAAGTCACTCTCACAATCCAACTGAACCATAGCTCCGATTCTACCACCAGTATGAATATAGCACTCAATTAATCCCTGACTCGTAATACGCTCCTCTTTCTTCTTAGCAATCTCGTATCCACGCTCCCTTAAAATGGCCGCAGCAGCATCCAAATCCCCACTTGTTTCCTGAAGAGCACGTTTACATTCCATTATTCCCGCACTGGTCTGCTCCCTTAGAGCCCTTATCGCATCAGTTGAGACCTGCATCTAGCCCCCTAGCCATCATATTCAGCGGAATTTGGCAGAACCTCGTCCGGTTCAAATATTGCCTCGTAATGCGCCGGTAGTTCCTCTTCTTCCTCAAGTTCTTCCTTTTCCGCCATTATTTCTATCGCCTGCTTTCCCTCCAATACTGCATCCGCAATAACGCTGCAGAAAAGGGCAACTGCTCTTATCGCATCGTCGTTCCCTGGAATAGGATAATCGATCTCGTCAGGATCACAGTTCGTATCAACTATTGCTATTATTGGCACACCAACCCTTTTGGCCTCAGCAACAGCATTTCTCTCCTTCGTCGGATCGACTATAAACAAAGCCCCCGGAATACGCTCCATCTCCTTTACACCGCCGAGAAGCCTGTTTAAATGTGCCATCTCCTTTTCCAGCTTCAATACCTCTTTTTTAGGCAGGCGCTCCAGTTCACCTCTTGCTTTTCGATCCTCCAATCGCACTAGGTAGTCTATCCGAGACTGAATCGTCGAGAAATTTGTAAGCATACCACCCAGCCAGCGCTGATTCACATAGAATGCACCACAACGCATTGCTTCCTGAGCAATTGCCTCCTGAGCTTGCTTCTTGCTGCCAA
>CP070819.1:2102146-2107625 GCA_020344295.1 Dehalococcoidia bacterium
GCTGAAAGAGAGCATAGAGCGGGTAGCCGAACTGGAGATCGAGTATTTGCTGACAGGCCATCAATACGGCAGTCCGGGAATCATCGTGGGGCAGGAGGATATACAGCGTAATTTCGATCTCATTAGAAGGCACATTTTCCCTTACTTGTAACTGCTTACGATTATATACGGTGAGTACCTGTACTCGTCACAAAACGTCTTGGGTATTTGCGAGATGCCAAACGAAAACGACCGAATAAAGAGTGCGCTTGAGATCGCCATGGAGAAGGCTGAAAAGCTTGGCGATCTTTCGGAGGATGAAAAACAACGTCAAAAAGATGAGAAGCTTGTGACAGCGGCTGAAGATCTGGCTAGGCGCTACCTGGACGGATTACCTCTTAATGATATCGATCTGGAGTTAGCAAAACATAAGGAGGAAGAATACGGCATTGTCAGAGACCACCTGCTATCTCATCTTGTGAAAAATATTAATTTCAGCCAGGATTCCATGAGTGAGAAGATGCTGGCCGCTATTAAGCATATATCCCCCGAATCTGAATTGACAGCAACTATCGGTGATATCCTCCATGAATATCGGGTTGTAATTGATAAAGCAAGACAGGAAAACCTCGGTAAGCTGGAGGCGGAAAAACGGAGTGAACTGGGGCAGCTAGGCATATCCGGCTCCGCCATAGAGCCGTCGATCGAGACCTCATCAGCTTGGCTTCAAATTGAGCAGGAATTAAAAACTCGCTACTCGCAGCGACTCGATGAAATCAAGCGAAACCTCCCAACAAGCTGAGAGCAGAGTATATGAACTATGACGATATACTCAGACAATTGAAAGCCCTATCCAATCCTAAAGCTGTCGAAGGGATGACCCGGTATGGTATCAATCCGGAAAGAACTTATGGGATTTCTATTCCGACCTTGCGGGGAATGGCCAAGGAAATTGGCAGGGATCATGGTCTGGCACAACAGCTATGGGAGTCGGGCATCCATGAAGCCAGGATACTGGCAGGCATGATTGCTTATCCTAGGATGACCACTGAAGCACAAATGGATAGCTGGGTGAAAGACTTTGACTCATGGGATGTATGCGATCAATGTTGCATGAATCTGTTCGAAAAGACTGAGTTCGCCTATCGAAAAGCTGTGGACTGGAGTGCGAGTGAAGAGGAATTTGTTAAAAGAGCCGGTTTCGTAATGATGGCACGTTTGGCCGTCAGCGATAAAAAAGCCAGTGACTCCCAGTTGGAGTTATTTTTCCCTATCATCAAGCAGGAAGCTACAGACGACAGGAACTTCGTCAAGAAGGCTGTCAATTGGGCGCTCAGGCAGATCGGAAAACGCAATCGTAGCTTGAACCAGAAATCAATTGAAGTTGCACAAGATATATCGAGAATGGACTCCAAGAGCGCAAAGTGGATTGCCTCAGATGCACTCAGGGAACTCACCAGTAAATCTATCCAGGATAGATTAAGGAATCGCTCAAACAGGTAACGACTGGTGGATTTTCCGTAAGTGAACACTTCCATCACCCGTGCTTGCAGTGCCGCACTTGGTTCAGTTAGCGATCTGTTGTAAAATCTTGTTCATATTTTGTTGGTGTTAACTAATACAGGGTAGCATATAGGTTTGGCTATTACAGAAAGGATATGCAATGCCAGATAAAGTAAAGGGAAGCGATAAACCGTGGATCAAGCACTATAAGCTCGGGCCGTATCCACTGAAAAAGAGTCTGGAACCGTATCCCAAGGTTCCTATGCACCAGTTTCTGGACAACTCATCGGAAGCATATCCAGGCCAGGTCGCTATTGACTACCTGGGGGAGAAGATAAGGTACAGCGAGCTGAGAACCTGTGTCGACAAACTGGCAAATGCGCTTACGGGGCTGGGAGTGAAAAAAGGTGATAAAGTGGCGACTGTCCTTCCAAATTGCCCACAGTTTATCATCGCCGATTACGCTGTATCCACAACAGGTGCGACTCTTGTCCCCTGCAGCACCATTCACAGCACTCGCGATCTGGTGTATCAGATAGGCGAATCAGGATCAGAGACAGTTATATGCTCAGACAAGGTAATAAATCGAATCAAGTCAATCAAGGATGGAACGAGGCTTAATAATATAATAGTCACTTCGCCGCTAGATTACACTACTAAAGAGCCCGAGGCAAAAGACACAACAGGTGCCTATAAATTTAAAGAACTTTTAGCGGAACACGAGGCGAAGCCTCCTCAAGTTGACATCGATCCCGAAGAGGATCTGGCATACCTATGTTTCACCGGTGGTGCGACCGGCGTGCCCAAAGGTGTGATGATTACACACTTCAACAGGGCATGTAACATCCATCAATTCATGTGGATATTTGAGCCGTTGTGGCCGGGTGTCAAGGGAAAGGCCGCCTCGGAAATAGCTATCCCCATATTTCATGCCTGGGGACATGTCGCAGTACAGACAAGTATTGCGCTGGGTATGAGGATTCTCCTGGTCTCCGATCCGAGGGACATCAGGCAGGCGGTCAACCTCCTAAAAGAACACCGTCCACTGATTGCGGGCGTTGTCCCCACTCACCTCATGAAGATGACCGAATACACAATTGGAAGATTGCCAGTCATGTTCCTGTCTGGGGCGGCTCCGCTCCCAGCGGAGGTCTTTGAGGCCATCAAGCGGGATACTATGATGCCGATAACGGAAGGATACGGTTTAACTGAGTGTGGGCCAATAACTCACGGTAATCTCTCTTGCTTTTCTAAGATCACTGGTTTCGTATCCAAGGAGAAATTAGGTATTGGTCTGCCCACCCCCGATACAGATGTAAAGATAATCGACACAGAGACAGGCGAGGAACTTGGGGCAGGTGAAATCGGGGAGATGGTAATCCGTGGGCCTCAGACCATGAAAGGCTACTGGCCTACACCCGGTAGCGGGCTGGATAACGGCTGGCTTCATACGGGTGATATCGCACGAATGGATGAAGATGGCTACTTTGTACTCGAAGACAGGATCAAGGATATGGCAAACATCTCAGGATACAAAGTCTACACTACAGAGGTTGACGAGGTATTATTCAGCTACCCGGGAGTGGCCATGGCGGCAGCTGTGGGAATCCCCGATCCTGAGCGGCCGGGCAGCGAGAGAATAAAGGCCTTTATCAGGCCGAAGGAAGAATACAAGGGTAGGCTGAACGCAAGTCATATCATTGAATACTGCAAAGAGAAACTCCCGGCTACAGCAGTCCCAAAATTTGTCGAGTTCAGAGATGAGTTTCCCCTGACTGTCACCGATAAGATATTCAAGAGGATGCTGAGAGAGCAGGAGATCGACGAAATGAAGAAGCAAGGGGTACTGAAGTAATAGGTTCATGCCTCAGTTGGTATTTGGCTTGGGATCATAGCACGGAATGGAATCACAGAAGATTTTAGATGAAGTCTTTCAGCATATGTGACCGTAAGATTAGGCATGATGCGCCTCTTGATCTGATTTTGACTAGCGCGCATTGACTTCAAGCTTTTTTCTAAATAGTATTACTGCATATTATCATCAGGGTATTGAGTATATAATAGTACTTGTTGGAGAGCAGGCGATGTTTTGGGAAGACAAAGTGGCAGAGCAGGAGTTCTATAAGAAGATTTATAGGACAGAACCGTTTAAAATGATTGTAGGTGACGATTTTCATTTCATAGCCATTGAGCACTACGTAAAGCGCATGATTTTAAGTGCCACAGAGCAAATATTAAGTCCTAATTTTGATGAAATATTAAGGAGTGCATGCTTAAGGGAAATAGGTAAGGCATGTGCTCAGATGTTTCTCAAACATAGCGGCATAGACACTAAAACAGATTTGGATACTTTTATCAGCAACATTAATACGATTTCCCTGGGGCATAGAAGTTTTAAAAGAAGTGGTGATGTTATCTACGAGGACACATATTGTCATGGACAATGTTGGTGCCCAATAATCAACAATCTAGATACACAGCCAGATTGTTTAATATGTAGTACATGTAGTAAAAGCGCGAGAGAAACCCTTTTCCAGACAGTTCTCAAACAGCCTGTAAAAGCTGACATAGTAGATAGCGCCCTATTATCGGGCACTGACACATGCAGATTGTCGATACAACTCTCTCCCCCGTGATATAGCCGCATTCCACCATGATGCTTCACTGGAAACTGCGTTAGCGTAACTCACAATAACTCCTTTAGTCCGGCCACGCATAGACAATCGCAACCATAATGTGATAACTTCTTTATCTTTTCCTATCTCATTATATGACTTCTTTATCCCCATGCACTTATCCTAATAAATGTGGTTGCCTCACTCTGTATAGAAGCTCGTTTTACGTATGAGGAATATCTGGTTAATCCTGCCACAATATGTCAGGAACGATGTATCATGTGTTAGAAAGGGATGTAGTATGGCCGCAAATACGATCGATGAGCTGTGCATTAATACGATTCGCTTCCTGGCCATAGACGCTGTACAGAAGGCCAATTCGGGTCATCCCGGGACACCTATGGGCGCGGCACCCATGGCCTATGTATTGTGGGATAGATTCCTCAAGTATAATCCCGCGGATCCTAAATGGTCGGACCGCGACCGGTTCATCCTCTCTCCCGGACACGCCTCCGCGTTGCTCTACGCACTGCTCCATCTTACGGGATACGATCTATCCCTCGAAGAGATAAAGCTGTTCCGGCAGTGGGAAAGTAGAACACCCGGGCATATCGAGTATGGGGTAACCCCCGGCGTCGAAGTGACTACAGGCCCTCTGGGGCAGGGGTTCGCTAGCGGGGTAGGGATGGCCATAGCCGAGAGATGGCTGGCCAAGCATTACAACAAGCCGGGACATGAGATAATTAACCATTACACCTACGCAATCGTCTCCGATGGAGACCTTCAGGAAGGTGTCGCCTCGGAAGCAGCTTCCCTTGCAGGGACGCTCCGCCTGGGTAAGATCATCTACCTTTACGATGACAACGATATTTCCATCGAGGGTTATACCAATATCGCCTTCGCTGAGAATGTGGGGCAGCGTTTCGAGGCCTATGGCTGGCATGTACTCGGGGTCATAGATGGTATGGATATACCGGCCTTAGAGTCGGCAATCCGCATGGCCCAAGCCGAGGCCAATCGCCCCAGCCTCATAATCTGCAGGACCATTATCGGATACGGAAGCCCTAATAAGGCTGGTACTGCGGCGGCCCATGGCGAGCCCCTGGGTGAAGAGGAAGTTAAACTGACTCGAGAACGACTGGCATGGCCTTACGCCGAGCCTTTCGCCATCCCCCCGGAGGCCCTGGTATACATGCGTCAGGCCCAAGAACGGGGAAAGCTCTGGCAGGAGCAGTGGCAGGCGAGAATGGAGGAATACGGGAAGGCTTTCCCAGAGGTTGCCCTCGGGCTGGGGATAGACCTGCAGGGCGATCTTCCCCGGGGATGGGATAGTGCTCTGTCTGACCTGTTTAACGGAGAGAAAAAACCCATCGCTACGCGGG
>CP070819.1:2107725-2120198 GCA_020344295.1 Dehalococcoidia bacterium
TGGCCTCCTCGACCGTCTCCAGGAGACGGCCGTTGGTCTCATCCACCAGGTCGTAGTTATGGGAGGATGTGGAGCGAATATTGATGTCCTGGGCGGGGTAAACCGCAGCCGGCGAGGGATGCCAGCGGCCACGGTGCTTGTGCAGCAAGTGCTCCTCTTCCATTTCAGCCACTGCCCGGCTGCCGGAGTCTCCCAGTTTGGCCACCTCACTGCCGCTCATAGGCAGCTCCCAGGCGGCGCACAGCAGGTGTGGCTTCAGGATGTGCGGGTTGTCGGGGTCTGTCAGGGCGTTCTCGTGGCTCTTGCCGAAGAAGAAGTCGGGATGGCGCATCAGGTACTGATCGAGAGGGTTGTCCAGGCCGATGAGGAAGCTGAGGGAGCTCTCGGTGCTCCGGCCGCTCCTTCCCGCCTGCTGCCAGGTACTGGCGATGCTTCCCGGATATCCGGTGAGCACCGTGGCGTCCAGATCGCCGATATCTACTCCAAGCTCTAATGCTGTGGTGGCCACGGCGGCCAGCAGATCGCCATCGAAGAGTTCGCGCTCGATCTGGCGCCGATCCTCGGCGAGGTAGCCCGCGCGGTAAGGCTTGATCAGCTCCGCCAGTCGCGGCTCTCTCTGGTTAAGCTGCTCCTGGACATACAGATAGATCAGCTCGGTAAGCCTGCGGCTGCGGGTGAAAGCGAGGCTGCGGATGTGCTGCTGGATCAGCTCGGTCAATATGAGCGTCGCTTCGCTGTTGGCGCTCCGTCGGGCTGTCCTGTTCTCATCGATGAAGGGTGGATTCCAGAATATAAATTCCTTGCTGCCGTGTGGGGAGCCATCTTCGGCCACGACATCGAAGGGGAGTTCCGTCAAACGCTCTATGTGCTCTTTGGGGTTGGCGATGGTGGCGGAGCAGCAGATGAATTGGGGACTGGCACCGTAGTACGTGCAGAGGCGCTTGAGGCGGCGGATCACGTTAGCCACGTGCGAGCCGAAGACACCCCGGTAGATGTGGGCCTCATCTATCACTACATACTTGAGCCTTGAGAGCAGCCCCCTCCATGCGCTGTGATTGGGCAGGATGCCGACATGCAGCATATCTGGATTCGACAGCACGATCTCCGTTAATCTCTTGATCTCGGCCCGCTCCCATTGAGGGGTGTCGCCATCGAATGTAGCATAATCCAGTTTTATTCCGTGATTGGAGGTGAGCTCTCTAAGGCTACGCATCTGGTCCTGGGCGAGCGCCTTGGTGGGGAATAGGTAGAGGGCCCGGCTGCCTTTGCTGGTCAGTATGGTATCGAGTACAGGGACGTTGTAGCAGAGAGTCTTGCCACTCGCTGTGGGAGTAACGACGACCACATTATTGCCTGAGCCTATTGAGTTTATCGCCGCGGCCTGATGGCTGTACAGGGGGTAGAGTCCGCTCGACTCAAGCGATGCCTGTATCCTGGGATGGAGTGGGGCCTCCAGTTCGCCGTATACTGCGTTTGTCGCTCTGATATGCTCTATATGGGCGATTTGGTTTCTATAGGCGGGGAGTTTCATCAGGTGGGGAAGAAAGGCCGAGATACTCATTGTTCCCCACACCCTCTCATAATGCGTGCAGAATCTCGATTTCGTAGTCCAGGATTTCGGCGTCGCCCCGGTTCGCCTGGATAAAGCTCATCACATGCGACAGTATTTCATTAGCATGCCGGCCATCGTTGCTGACGCAGCTTATCCCGAGCGTAGCCACCTGCCACAGGTCATGGTCGTCCACCTCGGCAACAGAGACGTTGAACCTATGGCTCACCTGCGAGGTGATCGATTTCACGACCTTTCTCTTGCCCTTAAGGGAGTGGTTTTCGGGGAGGCGAAGCCTCACCACCATAACGCCGATATTCATGTTAGAATCCCTGGTACAGACAGAGGGTTTATTTTCCCCTGACTCCGGCTGCTAATCTCAACTCCACTGGCCTGGGCTATCGCTTAACCCAGACCGGCGAGCCTCTCTTCGAGCCTGGTCACGGTATCTTTACGTTCAGTCAGCTTCCGGCGTTCCTTCTCCACGACAGAGTCCGGTGCTTTGCTGATGAAGGACTCATTGGCTAACAGGCCTTCGATGCGCGTGATCTCCGACTTGCCGGCCTCGATCTCCTTTAATAATCGGCTCTTCTCCTCATCACGATCGATCATGCCCTCCAGCGGAATAATAATCTCCATATCTTTTAATACGATTACTTTAGCTTCGCCAAATTGTTCTTTGCTTGGAATTCCGCTAGGTGATACTATGTTCGGCTGCACTTTGGCAAGAGCACTAATAGTCGGTGCGTGAGCTTCAACCTTTGCTCTAGCTACGTCAGCTACGATAGTAACATCAATAATCTTGCCAGGAGGGACTTTGCTCTCAGCGCGTTCATTTCGCGAGTTTCGAATAGGATCAAATACAATCGATTCCATCTCCTGCTCCGCATCAGCATCGATTGCGCCGGTGTCTGCAGTAGGATACGGGGCTATCATGATCGAGTCGGGCGTTCCTTCCGGCCGGTGTTCCCTTATCCTCTGCCATATCTCCTCGGTGATGAAGGGAATGAAGGGATGGAGGAGGCGCAGCGAGGTCTCAAGCACGTGCACCAGTACCGGTAATGGAGATGTTGACTTGTCACCGTTGCGAAGCCTGATCTTGGCGATCTCGATGTACCAGTCACAGTACTCTGTCCACAGAAATTCGTAGATGCGTCGGAGTGCCTCGCCGAAAAGGAACGATTCGAGGACTTCGGTCACGTCGGCGATGAGGCGGTTCAACCGGCTCAAAATCCAGCGGTCCTCAGCGGGCAGGTCGCCGGATGGCGCCGTGATCTCCACACCTTCCAGATTGCTGAGGACGAACCTGGAAGCATTCCAGAGCTTGTTGGTGAAGTTGCGGCTGCCCTCGAGCTTGGTTTTACCCAGCAGCATGTCATTTCCCGGTGAATTCCCCGTGGATAGGGCGAAGCGCAGAGCATCGGTGCCATACTGCTCTATCGATTGCACTGGATCGATTACGTTGCCGCGGGACTTGCTCATCTTCGTGCGTGTCTCATCCCGTATTAATCCATGAAGATAAACGTGGCGGAAGGGTATCTGGCCCGTGTTCTCCAGCCCCATCATGATCATCCTGGCTACCCAGAAAAAGAGTATATCGTAGCCGGTTTCCATCACAGTCGTGGGATAGAAATATTTCAGGTCCTCTGTCTCATCGGGCCAGCCGAGTGTCGAATGAGGCCACAGTGCCGAGCTGAACCATGTATCGAGAACATCGGGGTCCTGGAGCAGATCGATGCCGCTGCACTTCGGGCATGCTTGAGGTGTTTCAACGGAGACTATGGGGACAGCCGACAGGTCGATTATGACCCAGTCTATATTATGCTCGATCTCCCCGTGTGACAGACCCTTTTGTCTCACTGATTCATACTGATAGGTTGTCTGCTCCAGGCCCTTCTGCTCCGTGAACTCATCCCTCAGGATTATATTTATCCTGCTGCCGTCACATCGGGCGCAGTACCAGACCGGTATCCTGTGGCCCCACCACAGCTGGCGGCTGATGCACCAGTCGCGGATGTTTTCCATCCAGTTCAGGTAAACCTTGGTGAAACGTTCAGGGACGATTTCGATGTGGCGTTGAGCTACGGCTTCGCTGGCCGGTTTCGCCAGCGGCGCCGTTTTAACGAACCACTGCTTGGAAAGCAAAGGCTCGACCATGGTATTGCAGCGCTGACAGTGGCCCACCGAATGTTGGTAGGGCTCGGTTTTGACCAGCAATCCCTCGTTTTCCAGATCGACAAGCAACGCTTGGCGGCACTCGAAGCGGTCGAGATCGGCGTACGGCCCCGCATTCTCGTTCATCGTAGCATCTAGGTTCATAATATTGACCGAGGGGAGTCCCTGACGCTGGGCGACATCGAAGTCCACAGGATCGTGAGCAGGGGTGATCTTCACCGCACCCGTCCCGAAAGCGGGATCAACCGCTTCATCGGCTATTATGGGGACAGGTCTTTTCACTGCCGGCAGGATCGCTTTCTTGCCCAGAATACTCTGATGCCGCTCATCACCAGGGTTAACCGCCACGGCGGTGTCGCCGAGGATGGTCTCAGGGCGGGTGGTGGCTACGGTAATGAATAGATCTCCATCATCCTCCAGCCTGTAGCGGACATAGTAGAGATGGCTTGACATCTCTTTGTGATCTACCTCAAGGTCAGAGAGCGCTGTGGCACATCGGGGGCACCAGTTTATTATACGTTCTCCCCGATATATCAGGCCCTTGCTGTAGAGGTTGAAGAAGGTGGTGCGCACTGCCTTGCTCGGCCCCGGGTCCATGGTGAACCGTTCACGGGTGAAATCACAGGAGGCGCCAAGCCTCTTATGCTGCTCAACGATGATACCCCTGTACTTGTCCATCCACTGCCACATTCGATCCAGGAATTTCTCACGACCCAGATCGTGGCGTGACAATCCCTCCCTGGCCAGGAGCTGCTCGACAACGTTCTGTCCGGCGATGCCCGCGTGGTCGCTTCCCGGAAGCCACAGTGTAGGCTCTCCCTTCATGCGATGCCAGCGGATCATTGTATCCTCAAGGACCGCCGTGAACGCAGTGCCCAGGTGCAGCTCGCCGGTGACGTTGGGAGGCGGCATTATGATCACAAATGGCTTTCTCTTATCGTCGATCTCGGGAGTGAAATAGCCCCGGTCTAGCCAGAACTGATACCACTTCTCCTCGACTTGCCTTGGGTCATAGCTGCTAGGAATCCCGCTTCGTCCTCGTGCCGTCATCGGAAATACAACCTCGAACTCCGGATATCGTCCTCCATTTTACAGTGCCCTGCTTACGGCGTCAAAGGCATAGCGTTATCGGATGATCGAATTTCTTCATCACGGATAAGAAGAAAGCCACGAACAACTGTTCGTGGCCTTCGTATATCGCCGCTGTTATTTAGTTCAGTCCTTCTTTTACTCCTTGACTATACTCAATAAACATTAAATCTCAGTATCAGGCTTTGAATCGTCATCTGATTCAATCTGGCTTTCACCTTCTTCCGCTTCGGCTTCCTCCGTAGCGTTATCATCTATGGTTTCGATCTCCGATTCCGCCTCAGATTCAAGCTCATCGGTTATCAGAGGTATCTCCGTGTCGGCTTCCTCAGAATCGGTCTCATCTTCGACCTCAACCTCTGTATTCAACTTATCCGTTGCCAGAGGCAGATCGGATTCATCATCCATCTCCAGTTCTCCTGTAGCGGCAACTGCCTCGGAACCTACACTTTCGAAAATGGATTCCATGATTTCTTCCAGCCCGGTTTCTCTCTCACCCTCTGCTGCTTCAAGCTCATCCTGGAATGGTAGCGAAGGTGTCGCCGCTTCTCTTTCAGCCGCCCTTGAGACCGCACTTCGGGCGGGAATAAGCTTGCCGATGATGACATTTTCTTTCAAGCCGGTTAACCGGTCGGTACTCCCCATTACGGCGGCTTCGGTGAGCACTCTCGTTGTCTCCTGGAAGGATGCCTTAGCCAGGAAGCTATCGGTGTTTAGTGAAGCCCTCGTGATCCCAAGCAATACAGGCTGTGCTGTTGCCGGCTCGCCGCCTTCAGCTAGAACCTTGGCGTTGATATCCTCGTACACCAGGCTGTCCACAAGCTCTCCGGGAAGGAATCCGCTGTCCCCTGGGGAATCGACCTTGACCTTGCGCAGCATTTGCCGGACTATGATCTCGATGTGTTTATCGTTAATGGTTACGCCCTGGGAGCGGTATACCTTCTGTACCTCGTCCACCAGGTATCTCTGCACGGACTCGCGGCCCATTATGCGGAGGGTGTCCTGGGGGTGAATAAGACCCTCAGTAAGCTGGTCTCCAGCTTCGACAGTTTGGCCGTTCTCCACCAGGATCGGGGTCATGGGAGACACGATATACTCGCGCTCCTCCCTTTCCTCGTACAGTATGGACAATTTACTGCCTTTGATCTCTACCTTGCCCCCGACCGGAGCGATAAGTGGAGCTGCCACTTCAGTCGTTGATTCATCCTCGGAAACCGGCGGCCGTGCCAGCACTGTCGCCGCCTCGACCTGCTGGTTTTTCTCTACTAGCACCTCATAGCCCTTGGGGATAGAGAATTCATCACGATAAATCTCCGAGCTTACAACCTTGATCTTTCTTCCCTCTTCTGTGCGGATTATCTCGACTTTACCTTCGATCTCTGAGATAACAGCCTGTCCTTTGGGCGCTCTGGCCTCAAAGAGTTCCTCCACACGGGGCAGACCGCTTGTAATGTCGAGACCGGCGACACCGCCGGTGTGGAAGGTGCGCATTGTGAGCTGCGTTCCCGGCTCTCCAATACTCTGGGCGGCAATGATCCCCACGGCTTCACCCATTGAAACCATTTCATACCGCGCGAGGCTTCGTCCATAACAGAGCTGGCAGATGCCGCGACGCGACTGACAGGTGAGCGGGGACCTGACCTGAACTCGGGTAATCCCGGCTGCGGTGATCTCATCGGCTTTATCCTCATCGATCAATTCATTCCAGTCCACCAGAATCTCACCGGTTTCGGGATGGGTAATCGGGCTGGACGCGATCCGGCCCACGATTCGCTCTGTTAATGACGCTAGCATGCTCTTCTCGGAGGGTTCCACGATCCATATGCCAGCCATTGTTCCACAGTCTTCTTCGTTGACAATTACCTCCTGGGATACGTCGATGAGCCTTCTGGTGAGGTAACCGCTGTCAGAGGTTCTGAGCGCTGTGTCGGCGAGGCCTTTGCGAGCACCGTGTGTGGAGATGAAATACTCCAGTACTGCCAGCCCTTCTCGAAAACTGGCCTTAATGGGCAGATCGATAATTCTGCCGGAGGGATCGGTCATCAGACCGCGCATTCCGGCCATCTGCCTGATCTGGGAGACATTACCTTTTGCTCCCGAAGAAGCCATGAGATAGATTGAGCTGTACCTGTCCATCGATCGCTCAAGCTCTGCCTGAAGGTCATCCGTGGCCCGTGTCCATACCGCTACCGCATTCTGATAGCGCTCGTCTTCAGTGATCAGGCCCCTCTGGAACTGCTTCTCGATGTCTGCAATCTTGTTCTCCGCTTCCTCCAGAATTCTTGTTTTTTCCTCAGGCACTTCGATATCATTCACTGCTATAGTGATACCTGACCGGGTAACGTATTCGAAGCCCAGCCGCTTGATCTCGTCAACCATCGCCGCGGTGCTGTCATTGCCCAGAATCCGGAAGCACTCGGCGACGACCTCTTTCAGGGCCTTTTTATTCATGATCTGGTTGCGAAAGCCCAGCTCCTTGGGCAGAACCTCGTTAAAAATGATCCGGCCGACACTGGTTTTGAGCATTTTCGCTCCGTTTTCCCGGTCTCTGACCTCGATTTCGGCCCCTGTGTCGATAATACCCAGTTCGTGAGCTAGCTTGGCCTCTTCAAAGCTGCCGAACTTCATGCCCTCGCCTTTAGTCCCGGGTCTGATCATCGTCATGTAGTAACAGCCGAGTACAATATCAAGAGTTGGCGCTACAACAGGCTCCCCGGAGCTCGGTAACATCAGGTTGTAGGTGCTCAGCATCACCTTGTTTGCCTCTTCCATAGCTGCCCTTGACAGTGGCACATGGACCGCCATCTGGTCGCCGTCGAAGTCGGCATTGAAAGCGACACAGACCAGCGGGTGTATCTGGATAGCGCTGCCATCTATCAGTACGGGATTAAACGCCTGGATACCCAGTCTGTGCAGAGTTGGCGCCCGGTTGAGGAAAACGGGACGCTCCTTTACCACCTCCTCGAGGATATCCCAGACTTCCGGCTTGCCCCGCTCCACGATTCGCTTAGCACTTCTGATGTTGAGCGCCAGTCCTCTTCCCACGAGGCGACGCATAATAAACGGCTTGAACAGCTCCAATGCCATTCTCTTGGGAAGCCCGCACTGGTGGAGCTTTAATTCAGGTCCGGCTACGATTACAGACCTTCCGCTGTAATCCACGCGTTTACCCAGGAGGTTCTGTCTGAATCTACCCTGCTTACCCCTGAGCATATCTGATAGCGATTTGAGTTTATGGTTATTCCCGGTGACTACAGCTCTGCCCCGACGCCCATTATCTATTAGCGAATCCACGGCTTCCTGAAGCATTCGCTTTTCGTTGCGAATTATGATCTCAGGGGCCCCGATCTCCAGCAAACGCCGCAGGCGGTTATTGCGATTAATCACCCTCCGGTATAGGTCATTGAGGTCGCTGGTAGCGAATCTGCCGCCGTCGAGCTGGACCATGGGACGAAGCTCCGGCGGTAGGACTGGGAGCACGGAAAGGACCATCCATTCCGCCTTGTTACCGCTCTTGCGGAATCCCTCGACTACTCTCAGCCTTTTAATCGCTTTCTTACGTCGCTGTCCTGAACTTAAGGCTGTTTCTTCGTAGAGCTCTTGACGCATCTGCTCGAGGTCGATGTTGCCGAGTATATCGAGCATTGCCTCTGCCCCCATAGCCGCCTCGAAAACATCCTCCCACCTTTGTTTCAGTTCACGATATTTACCGGCGCTCAATAAGCTCTGTGGTTGCAGTCTTTCCAGTTCCTCAATTCTCGACCTGAACTCATTCTCGATATTCCGTTTTTCCTCGCCAAACAGCAACTGCAGTCGGTTTATATCCTGAAGGAGTTTCTCCTCGTTTTCGTCTCCATTCTCGCCGGATTTCAGTTCCTCGATCTTTTCCGCGAGCAACTTGTCCCGCTCCGCCAGATCACGAGAAACATCTTCACGAAGCTGCTTGATTGCCTGCAGCTTTTTCTCCTCATCGACGCGGGTTATGATAAACTTGGCGAAGTAAATAACTTGCTCTAGATTGCGGGGCGAGATATCGAGGAGTAGCCCCATGCGGCTTGGTGTTCCTTTTACGAACCAGATGTGACTGACGGGGGCGGCCAGTGTAATATGCCCCATACGCTCTCGTCTCACCTTAGAGCGAGCCACCTCGACCCCGCACTTATCGCAGACTATACCCTTGTAGCGTACCTTTTTATACTTGCCACAGTAACATTCGAAATCTTTAGTCGGGCCGAAGATTTTCTCGCAGAAGAGCCCATCTTTCTCCGGCTTCAAAGTACGGTAATTAAGGGTCTCGGGCTTTGTAACCTCACCATATGACCATCCCCTTATCTGCTCTGGCGAGGCCAGCGAGATACGAATAGTAGTAAAGTCGTTTACCTCGAGCATTACTCACTCTCCTCAAATCCGGCCAAATTTATTCCCAGTCTCGGCGTCTCTGTCGTAGACTCCATAAGATATGTCACCCTCTCTTCGTCCTCATTAAGCACCTCGATGGCCAATCCCAGGCTTTGCAGCTCCTTGACTAGTACTTTGAATGATTCCGGAACACCCGCTTCGAGAATGTCCTCACCGTTTACAATGGCTTCGTAGGTCTTTACTCGTCCTACCACGTCATCTGATTTGACGGTAAGCATCTCCTGAAGATTATGGGCGGCACCATAAGCTTCGAGTGCCCAGACCTCCATCTCGCCGAAGCGTTGTCCGCCGAATTGTGCTTTTCCTCCCAGTGGCTGCTGTGTAATCAATGAATATGGGCCTGTGGATCGTGCGTGAATCTTGTCCTCAACCAAGTGGATCAGTTTCATCATATAGATATACCCTACCGTTACCGGTTGATCTAGGGGCTCACCGGAGCGTCCGTCATAAAGCAGTGTCTTGCCATAAACGGGGGGCGACATGCTCTTATGACGAACTAGATCGTCTACAACGCTATTTATTTCTTCGTCAGACAACTTTGCGGCATCGATACCGACTTCTTCCAACCATAATCGAAGACAGACCTGCCTCGCTGCGCCTTTAGTCGACTCACTGAATACTTCCCCTGGATCGTAGCCACGCTCGGCGAGCCAGGACTTTACCTTTTCCAGTTGTAGGGTATCGCCTCCGTTATGACCCCATTCGATCGCGCCGGCCTTGCCGACTATCCATGCTTTCGCCAATGCATCTTCGAGCGAGGCATCATCTGCGCCATCGAAGACCGGGGACATCGCCTTGAAGCCAAGGCTTTTAGCTGCCCAGCCTAGATGAGTCTCTAAAAGTTGCCCGATATTCATTCGCGAGGGCACACCCAAAGGACTGAGTATAATATCGACCGGACGGCCATCGGGCAAGAAGGGCATATCTTCCACGGGCACGATTCGCGCTATTACTCCTTTGTTGCCGTGCCGCCCAGCCATCTTGTCGCCTTCGCAAATTTTCCGCATCTGTGCTACAAACACGCGGACCATTTGGTTTACGCCTGGTGGCAGATCGTGGTTGTCATCACGTGTCAGTACGTGGACGTCGATCACCTTGCCATACTCTCCGTGTGGCACTCTGAGCGAGGTATCCTTGACCTCACGAGCCTTTTCCCCGAAAATGGCTCTCAGCAGCTTCTCTTCGGCTGTTAGCCCCCTCTCGCCCTTAGGGGTGATCTTGCCAACTAGGATGTCGCCGGAGCCCACTTCCGCTCCGACCCGTATGATGCCATACTCATCGAGGTGCCTCAGGCTCTCCTCACCTATGTTGGGTATATCCCTCGTTATCTCCTCTGGCCCCAGTTTCGTGTCCCGGGCTTCGACTTCGTGCTTCTCGATGTGGACGGAAGTGAACCTATCGTCTTTGACCAGATTTTCGGAGATGACTATAGCATCCTCGAAGTTATATCCTTCCCAGCTGAGGAAGGCGCAGAGTACGTTCTGCCCCAGCGCAAGTTCGCCTCCCTCTGTAGATGAGCCGTCTGCCAGAACCTGTCCCTGCCTGACCCTGTCACCCTTGCTTACAACGGGTCTTTGATTTATACACGTCCCCTGGTTCGAGCGGGCAAACTTGGCCAGAGGATATATCCATTCTTTTCCGGTGTCATCTCTGACTGTGATCTCGTAGGCTGAGACTGATGTCACCTCTCCTGGGCGGTTGGCGAAAAGAACTTGGCCACTATCGCGAGCTGCCTCCCTCTCCATTCCTGTGGCAATTAGCGGAGACTCGGGAAGGATAAGAGGAACCGCCTGGCGCTGCATGTTGGAACCCATGAGGGCTCGATTCGCGTCGTCGTGCTCTAGAAACGGTATTAACGATGTCGTCACACTTACGATTTGCCTCGGCGACACGTCCATGAAGTCCACCTTTTCCGGCGTCTCCAGAGAAAACTTCTTTCCATGCCTAACCTCGACTTTGTTCTCCGTGAACTCATTATTCTCGTCGAGCAGGGAGTTAGCCTGAGCTATTACGTACATCTCCTCTTCATCAGCAGAGAGATAGATAATCTCCTCTGAGACGAAAGGCTTGATCTTGATTTGTCGGCGCGACAGCCTTGCGAGCTTGGATGCCAAATCTGCTGTGACCAGGGTCCCTGCTTCCGCCACAACTACGCGCTTGGAAGTGGCCACATCTTCGACCAACGTCTTGCCTATGAGATCGGGCGAATCGCTGTTGATTTCCTTTATCACCCGACGATATGGTGTCTCTATGAAGCCGTATTCATTGACCCTGGCGTATGTGGCCAGAGAGCCGATGAGCCCGATGTTTGGTCCTTCAGGGGTCTCGATCGGGCATATCCTGCCATAGTGGGACAGGTGAACGTCACGTACATCGAAGCCCGCCCGTTCTCTTGACAATCCTCCGGGACCGAGGGCCGAAAGCCTTCTCTTGTGGGTTAGCTCGGCAAGAGGGTTGGTCTGGTCCATGAATTGGGAGAGCTGGGAGCTGCCGAAGAACTCTCTGATGGCAGCAACAACAGGGCGGCTGTTTACCAGCGTGCTGGGCGTTGCGGTGTCCGACGGCAGCAGACTCATGCGTTCTTTGACAACCCGCTCCATACGCAGCAACCCGATGCGTATCTGATTCTGCAAGAGTTCGCCAACCGCTCGTACCCGCCGGTTACCCAGGTGGTCTATATCATCCGGATTATCTTCACCGTTATTCAGTCTGATGATTTGCCGCATGATCGCGACAATATCTTCTCTCGTCAGGACTCTTTGTGTAGGAACATGCTCCATACCCAGCCGCTTGCTGAGCTTATAGCGCCCTACTTTGCCCAGATCGTAGCGCCTCGGATTGAAGAAAAGGGCGTTAATTAGACCGCGTGCGTTATCAATTGTGGGGGGATCACCTGGTCTCAGCCGCTTGTATATATCTATCAACGCTTCCTCTTCGGTTCTAACGGAGGGATCGCGTTCGATGGTGGAATCGATATAATGGTGATCGGGATTCGTGTCAATATCTGCAAAGAGAGCCATCAATTCATCATCGGTACCATACCGATGATCGGGGTCGCTGATGGCACGAATCAGGGTGGTAGCAGGGATCTTTCGTTTTCGGTCAACCTTTGCTGATATCAGGTCATGGTTGCTGGTCTCGAACTCCAACCACGCGCCGCGGTTTGGAATCAACTTCGTAGAACACAGCTTTCGTCCGGTAGTCGGATCCTCTTCGAGAGTAAAATAGACACCTGGTGAGC
>CP070819.1:2120298-2123766 GCA_020344295.1 Dehalococcoidia bacterium
CGGAAGAGGGGAAGCCGATCATTGCCGCCGGCAGCAGCGCTGGTATTATTGCCAAGTGCGCCGAGCTTGGAGGGGCCGACCTGATCATGGTCTACAGCTCAGGCAGGTCCCGAATACAGGGCTTTCAGACGACCCTGGTCGAGAACTCCAATGCGGTAACCCTGGAGATGTTCGAGGAGATAAACAACGTAGTGCAGGACACGCCGATCATCGGCGGTATCGATACCACAGATCCCCCTGCCAAGAACCTGGCCGAACTGGTGAAGACATTCATCGACACTGGATTCTCCGGTATCATCAACTTCCCCACGTACGGCTTCTTCGACGACGAAGCCTGGCGTAGGGAGAGAGAGGCCAACGGTATTGGATTTTCACGGGAGATCGATCTGATCCGGACAGCGAGAGAAATGGAAGTATTCACCATGGCCTACGTATTCTTTCCAGCGGATGCCAGGGCAATGGCCGAGGCTGGCGTCAACTGCATGGTCCCCCATACAGGTGGAACGTCGGGAGGCCTGGTCGGCTTCGATTCACTTGCAGCACCTCTGGAGGAGGCAGTTGCTTCCGTTCAGACAATGATCGACGCAACCAAACAAGTGAACCCGGATATCATCTGCCTGGCTCACGGGGGACGGATTGCCACCCCCGAGGACACGGGTTATCTTTATGAGCACACGGAGGCGGTCGGTTTCGTCGGGGCCTCAAGCATCGAGAGGATACCCGTCGAGAAAGCCGTTACCGAGGTAGTGCGGCAGTTTAAAAACTTTCAACTAAAGTAACGTTTAAGCGCTTTTGCAGTGAAAGGAGAATCCATGGCGGGAAGCAGCGACTCATACGCGGTTATTGCTGAAAGGCACGGATTCGGCAAGTCACAATCTTATCTCCGTGTACTCAGGTTCCTCATGACTCCTGAGCAGGCCGAAATGGTAACCTTTCTACCGGGCTCCGTAGAGGAGATAGCGGAGAAAAGCGGACACGACCTGGCCAAGGTGAAAGCTGACCTTGAGGAGCTGCTGCGAAAAGGCGTGGTTGTCCCCAGAGACTATAAGAATCCTGACTACTTCATGATCTGTAAATACGCCGAGCGTCTATGGGAAGTGAGCGAATCATTGATGGGCATGGACATGTACACAGGGGAAGAGATAACAGAGCTTTTCCACCTGTGGGAGGCCTGGAAGAAAACAGACTACGCCGACATGACCGCTGAACGCTGGCACAACCTAAAGGCAATGGGCATCAACGGCCTGAGGATCGTACCGGCGTACAAATCAATATTGGACAGTCCCGAAATCCTTCCCCAGGAGGACCCCAGAGAGATCGTGAGGGTCCAGCCGCTGATAACCGTTGTCTCGTGCTCGTGTCGCAAGCACAAGAAGGTGATCGGCACTCCCTGCCTCAAATCGGATTCTGACGCCAACTGTTTGCAGTTCGCCAAGTCTGCAGAATACTCCCTGATAAGAGGACACGGTCGACAGATATCGGTAGATGAAGCTCTGGCGATTGTCGACAGGAATGAAGATGAGGGGCTGGTCCATCAGTGGATGAACCATTCCAAGATCGAGGCGGCGCAGCCCTACGCGTTATGCAGTTGCTGCCGCTGCTGCTGTACCGTCTGGCACGCAGCCGATATACGTCAGGTGCCGAACGACGCCGTCTTTGCCAAGAGCCGCTATGAGGCCTGGGTTGACCCGGACCTGTGCAACGGTTGCCAGGACTGTGTAGACCGGTGTCAGTTCGACGCTATTGAAATGCGCAAGCCGGAGGGCTCCAAGCGGTTGAAGGCTGTGGCTGATCCCGAGAAATGCTGGGGATGTGGAGTCTGCACTCTGGTATGTGAACCTCAGGCTCTGAGAATGAACCTGGTCAGGCCCCCGGAACACATACCTGCCTGATAATATCATCAGCTATCATTGCCGTTCAAGACATTAATAATACGGGAGGAACAGCGAACACCAACTGTCTCCGATTCCCCGTATCAAGCTGAGCTGATAGGCAGGTTCCTGCACTAAAACACCTTCTAAAGCACGTGTGCTTAGCTTTGCATCAGAGGGCTCACAGACGGATAAAATGGACTCAATATAATGCCTTTAAGACTCTCTTAATAGAAAAAATATGACGATATATTTGTAGAATTGTATTAATATGATATCATGTATTGACATTGAATCGACCTAAGAGTGTTTCGTCCATGACCATATTTGTTTCATTCAAATATGATAGGCAACATTTACATAGTTGGGCCTACTGTTACACCAATGGGTCTTATTATTGTTATGTACAGCTACGCAAACAAATTGTATGTATCGATTTAGTATAACGATTTTCTATTCTCAAAGGATACAATATGTAAATTTCTGAATATGTACCTTGCAGAACTCAGGTCCTATATAAATCGTTGTGAGTTCGCTGTACATATTTACCCAGCGGAAGAAGCGTCATCGGTTAAAAAGTAGGTTAGATGACAGTAGCGGTAGTAAGATTTGACGAAACTCTCGATTCAATATGCCATGCTATTGAATTATGCGGGGGTTTTGATAAACTTAACAGGCACTCACAGATACTGATTAAACCAAACATTCTCTTCTCCGGATGGATGCCCATACCACTATATGGCATGGTTACCAGTGCGAGAGTAGTGGAAGGTGTATTATATATGCTGGCTGAATATGGATGCAGCAACATCTATATAGGAGAGGGCGGAATCTCAGGTGTTTTAGGATCAAGAACCACCGTAGGATACAGGCGGACGGGCATACAGGAAGTAGCTAATAAATACGGAGTCCAAACAGTTGATTTAAACGAAGGGCCTTTCGAAAGAATATCCATAGGCGGTGAAAAAATCGGCGTTGCAAACCTAGTGTTAGAGTCTGATTTCCTGATTAATATTCCGGTACTTAAAACACATTCACAGGTAAAAGTATCGCTAGGATTGAAGAATTTAAAAGGCTGTATAGATTACGATTCAAGAAAGGTGTTTCATAAAAAGGGCCTGGAACATATGATCGTTCTGTTAAATGAAATTATCAGCTGCGATCTGACGATAATCGATGGAATCTACATGCTGGAAAAGGGGCCGGACACGCTGCTTGGACTTGCCCACCGTAAGAATGTAATCATAGCCAGTCAGGACACATTTTCTTGTGACTGCGTGGGAGCTACGATAATGGGAATTGACCCTGCTCAGGTGGGATATTTAAAAGAGTATGCTGAAGCCTATAACCGATCGACTGATATAAACTCCATGGTAATTCTGGGCGAAAATCTGGCGTTCCTGAACGAAAGTATAGACTGGATTTCGAGTGTAGACGATGACCTTCTCGGTCCAGCCGGAATAACCGGATTGTCGGTTCCCCATCCAGGACAGGGCCTTTGTTCTTCATGCTATGCAAACCTAGTATTTTCTTTGGCAGTTATAGCCCATGACAATCACGACAGTCATGTTCCCGTTACTACGATTCACTGTGGATC
>CP070819.1:2123866-2126391 GCA_020344295.1 Dehalococcoidia bacterium
AAGGAACTGGTCCCCATGGAGGAAGGGCGGGGTATGAAGCTCGCAGGTTGCTATCGCTGGTTCTCCGGCTGCGGCGAGCCCAACGAGATCAGGAGCTTCTGGTCGGTGAAGAACTGGGCACATTGGGGGCAGATACTCGAGGCACGGGCCAAGGACAAAGCGTATAGGCAGTGGGAGGAGAAAGCCCTGTCGTGGCGCAAGGACTGGAGCTATACCTTCTGGATACCGGCCGAGTGGTCGCTGCTCAAATAAAAACCTCGATGGTGGTTTGAATGGCAGAAAACTACATATTTGGGGGTAGGAGTGATGCTTTACATTCAAGAGAATCTGACAGTTATTCCCCACGGTGGTTTTGGGGGCGAGCTGCATGAAATAATGAGGAAGGACTATTTGCCCGATGTGGAGCAGAAGGGAATGCGCCTCGTCGGTCTGTTTATGGTAGGTATCCGCTACAACGAGCATTTTGCCCTCTGGGAGGTGGACGACTGGGCAACTCTCGACCGGCTGCAGGAGTATCATGAAAATGACCCGTGGATGGAGATCTGGAGACTGGAATCAGTCCACTACAGAACAGACTGGGTGCGCAGAATTCTGGCACCAGTTCCCTTCTCACCTACACTGGCAGAGATCACGCAGGACGATAAGTACCGGGTCATGATGTATCTTTACTCCCTGTCCAGAGTATTGCCCGATAAAGTAGATGCTTACCTCGATTCCATTGAAACCGAGATGATCCCAATGGCGAAGGGCTGGGGCAGGGACCTTGTGGGCTGCTACAGGACAGTAGCAGGACATGCCGACAGCAATGAAGTCATCGAGATCTGGACAAGCGGTAACTCAAATACCGAGTATGGCACGATCCGTGAAGCAGCGCTGAACGACCCGGCCCTTAAAAGATGGGAGGCGAAGGTGGGGGAGTGGCGGTCTCGGGTAACGTACCGAATGCTGTACGGCGTGGTTGACTTCTCGCCACTTCGCGGCAAGGACGAGTACCTGCAAGCTATGGATATAATGAAGGCCAGGTAGGGACTGCGGCTGTGTGGAGGCAGGATAGACCGAAATCATCCATAAGTGAAAAGAGGACAGGCGAATGAGCAGCAAAGGTTCGAAGACTCTCCGTACCAAACTCTGCGATATGCTCGATATTGAGTATCCCATAATCCTGGCGGGCATGGGCGGCGTCGCTGGCCCCACGTTGACAGCGGCGGTCTCCAACGCCGGAGGGCTAGGGGTGCTGGGTGCGGCGGGGCTTTCCGCTGACCAGCTTCGTGACTGGATAAGAAAGACGAAAGAACTAACCGATAAGCCCTTCGGCGTGGACCTCCTGCTGCCCAAGATAGACCTGCCTCCCATGTCGGGCAAGCTCTCCATCAGCGAACTGAGGGCTTTCCTGCCCGCCGAGGATCTGGCCTTCGTCGATAAACTCAAGAAAGAGATCGGGATACCGGATGTGGAGATACCTGAGTACGATGTGTGGTCGGATTTCCTCTCTGGCGGAAAGACGCTTATAGACGTGATAATGGAGGAACGGGTAGCGGTCTTCGCTTCCGGCCTGGGAAATCCGGAATCCATAGTGCCGCGCGCCCATGCCCAGGGCATGAAGGTAATCGGGCTCGTGGGCAATGTGAAAAACGCCCGGCGCGTCGCCGAGGCAAGAGCAGACATAATTGTAGCTCAAGGACATGAGGCCGGGGGGCATACCGGCCGTATCGGCACCATGGCCCTGGTCCCGCAGGTTATAGACGCTGTTCACCCGCTCCCGGTAGTGGCCGCCGGAGGAGTAGGAGACGGCAGGGGCCTCGTTGCCTCGCTGGCGATGGGGGCCTGGGGAGTGTGGGTCGGCAGCGCATTCCTGCTCGCCCATGAGTCAAGTATCGATGCCCCCAAGGACTGGATCACCAACCTGGGAGTTGATACCTACGCCCTTGAGCCCTGGGAGATCGAAAACTGGAAAGAGGGGATTATTGCCGCGACAGAGGAGGACACCCGCGTTACCAGAATATATACCGGCAAGACAGCCAGGTTCCTCAGCAATAAGTTCATTGAAGCATGGGATAAGGCCGGAGGGAAGGCCCTCCCCATGCCGTTACAGACTCTGCTGATATGCGAGGCCGAGTTGGGCTTGAGAAAAGCCCGGATGACAGAATATATGGCCTGGTTCGCCGGGCAGATAGTAGGAATGCTCAAGGAACGGAAAAGCGCGAAACAGATCGTGGACGATATGGTGGAGGAGGCCATCGTGATTCTGAAGGAGAAGCTTCCCGCCGAGGTTAAAGCGGAGGATTAGCTGTACTCTACTGACAGGCAAGACCACCATGGAATTCAGAACTACTGAACAGGAAGAAACATTTAAAGGGAAGGTCCGCGATTTCTTCGACTCTGAATTCCCTCCCGAGTTCCTTAAAGAGCTCGAGGCAGAGCCTGACGACGAGCGCACAGTCTATAACTAGTGTGTTCGCCGACTGGCAAGCAAAGGATGTCTCTGGATAGGATGGCCTCGGGAATACGGCGGGATGGAACGCCCG
>CP070819.1:2126491-2131166 GCA_020344295.1 Dehalococcoidia bacterium
GCCTGCCGAATAGATAATCTCCTCTGGGGTATAGTTGCAGAAATAGCCAAAAACCTTCCTCCCCTCCTGCTTCCACCCCTCCGCAAGTTGATGCCTGTTGATATACGCCTGGTAAAACTCAGAAGCCATTATTGTTTATCGAGCCCCAGTTCCTCGACAGCTATGTCTTTCAGGATAAACTTCTGTATCTTGCCCGTCGCTGTCATAGGGAAGTCATCCACAAACTTAACGTACTTGGGGGCTTTGTAATTCGCCATCTTCTCTCGGGCAAATGTGATGATTTCCTCTTCAGTTGAGGTCTGGCCTTCCTTCAGCTTGACAAAGGCCATGGCAACCTCGCCCATCCTTCTGTCGGGAACGCCTGTTACCGCAACCATGCTTATCTTGGGATGAGTCATCAAGAAGCTCTCAATCTCCGCCGGATAAGCGTTAACGCCTCCGGTGATGAACATATCCTTGAGCCTGCCGGTTATCTTGATATACCCGTTCTTATCCATTGTCCCCAGGTCGCCGGTATGGAACCAACCGTTTTCATCGAATGCCTTCGCTGTCTCCTCGGGCTGTTTGTAGTACTCCTTCATAACGTACCAGCCACGGGTTCGGATCTCGCCCTGCGTATCTGGAGGAACATCTGCCCCCGTATCGGGATCTACTATCTTCAGTTCACAGTCATCAAACATCAGCTTCCCCGCCGTGTTGGCAATCAGATCGATGGGATCTCCCGGTTGACTACAGGTGCTGATGCCTGAATTTTCAGTCATGCCGTACGCAGATATCACGTCTTTGATACCCATCTTTTCCTGTATAGTCCTTACGAGATCCGGAGACACATCCGCGCCCCCGATAATGCAGCTTTTAATCGATGTTGTGTCACGCTTGGGAAAATCGGCGTGGTCCAGCATCATTATGTACATCGTGGGTGAACCGCTGAAATTGCTGGCCTTCTCCTCGTCGATGAGTCTCAAACCCTCACCGGGATCGAAGGACTCCATGGGCAGTATACATGTGCCGTGGCAGGCCCCGAGGGTCATACCTGCCATATTCCCCATGTTGTGGTAGAAAGGAGAGACAACCAGAATACGGTCATTTTCCGTCATCTGAAATCTCTTGCTGAAGCCGATGATGACCCTGACATACTGATCGTGTGTGGTGACTACACCTTTGGGGAATCCCGTCGTGCCCGAGGTAAAGGGAATGAGATACGTATCCTCTGGTTGCACTGACTTCAGGGCCTTATCCAGATCAGGACTGGTGGCATAGTCCTTGCCCGATTCAACCACATCCTTATAGTCGATCATTCCGGGATAGCTCTGTTCATTAACCACTATTACCCGTTTGAGAAGTGGCAGTGCCTTAGAGTTTAGATCACCCGGTTGGGCCGTTTTTAATTCCGGACAGACTTCGTAGATCATAGGCGTGAAATCTATTTTAAGGAACTTATCCATCATGAAAAGCGTTGTGGAGTCGGACTGCTTGAGGATATACTCAAGCTCGTGGACCTTATACCGTGTATTAATGGGTATTACAGGAGCCCCGATCTTGACACAGGCAAAATGGACGTAAACCCACTGGGGGATGTTGCTCATCCATATGGCTACCTTATCCCCTTTCTTAATACCCATTTTCAGCATAGCGCTTACGATCGAGTTCACTCTATCCAGCAGCGTGTCGTATGTTACCCGTTCTGATCCGCAGACCATGGCTTCCTGCTTCGGGTACTTAGCTCCAACCCTGCCCAGTATAGTGCCAAGGGTATCACCCGGCTGTGTCTCTATCATCTCATCCCCCCTGTGATGTGCTCTGCGCTGTCAGTTGAGCGAAATTCCTGTCTACCTCTTCCTGGATTTCGGCTATCTGAGCCTTAGTGAGATGTGAGAACCTTCCCTGTTTCATCAGATATTCTTCCACCGGTTTCTTCTTCTTGGGCACCCTGTTAATTGTGATCTTGCCATTTTCATATTCATACAGGACCACAGTGCCGGTCTCAACGGCAAGTCGCGCTATCTCAATGCCTACTGCCGGATCGTGTTCCCAGCCTGGAGGGCAGGGGCAGATGACGTGGATAAATGCGGGTTTTTTCAGTTCTTTGGCCTTCTTCATCTTTTTAACGAAATCATCGTGGAAGGCCGGTGAGGCGGTGGCAATATAAACATCGCCGTGGGCGGCCACTATCTGCTCGATATTCTTTACACGTACAGTGCTTCCGTTTACTGTGGTCTTGGTTTTCGCAAAATGAGGTGTTGAACCGCTTCTCTGGACGCCGGTATTCATATAAGCCTCGTTGTCATAGCAGACATATACAATGCGGTGGCCTCTTTCAAGTGCAGCGGAGAAAGTCTGAAGACCGATATCGAATAGAGCGCCGTCGCCCGCAATCAGTACGATGTCCGCATCGATTCCCTTACGCTTCATCGCGACTTCCATCCCGCTGGCAGCCGCACCGGCGTGGCTGTAGGTAAAGAAATAGAACGGGACCCTCCATGCTGTTGCCGGGTAATATGCACCGACTGCTGACAGACAGCCAGAGTTGTTAACGACCACCGCTCTTTTACCGAAGACGTTCAGGGCCGTCCTGATCGCACCGAGACTGACGCACCCGGCACAGGACATAATGCCCTTGCTCAGGCATCCTTCTCCTTCCTCGACCAACTCTCTCCCAACCGTCTGCCCGCTGCGGAGCTTTTCATAGTTATCATAACCGGACATCGTTGCCACGCGTTCGTCGAAGTCCGCTTTATGCCACACAGTGAATTCGTCATCCCGGTTCAACCAGTTCTCGAATATCTCGTCGGCGTCTTGGCTGCTGACTTCCCTTCCACTGATAATGATATTGGAAATGACGGCCTGGGACTTCTGAAGCGCTGATCGTACCTCTATGCAGGAAACGCCGTATTTGCTCCCCGGTGAAGCCGCCCGGTCAACTACCAGAACCTTTTTGGCTGAAGAGAGTGCCTCTATTACCTCGTCCTCGGGGAAGGGCCTAAAAACCCTGATCTTTAACATGCCCAGCTTAATACCCTTCTCCCGGTATTCATCCACCTTCTCCCTTAATACGCTCACCACTGTGCCCATCCCTACCACAACGTAATCCGCGTCGTCGGTCTTATACGCCTCTATCAGATCGTAATGACGGCCAAAGAGCTCACCGAATTCCTGGCAGACATCACGAATGACACCCTTCGCTTCCAGCATTGCCTCGTACTGCTGCATCTTGAAGCTGGGATACTGCGGCATTACGCCAGTCCCCATGCTCACCGGGTAATTCGGATCGACGAATACGTGTTTTGGTTCATATTTAGGCAGGAACTGGTCCACCTTTTCCTGATCGGGGAGATCAACAGGCTCGAAGCTGTGGCTTACCCTGTGGCCTTCTGTAACCACGAAGGAAGGAAGAAGTACCTTCTCGTTTTCACTAATTTTATAGGCCATGATTATGGAGTCTATGATTTCCTGGCCGTCTTCGCAGATAAACTGGAGAAAGCTTGCATCCCTTTCGGAGAGACAATCGGAGTGGTCGCTGAGGAGACCCTGTGGAATCCCGATCTCTCGACTGACAACGGCTAGAACGGTGGGCAGCGCCATTCCTGAAGCGGCCCACAGCATCTCGCGCATGAGTGCCAGTCCCTGAGAGGCCGAGCAGTTGAATGTCCTGCAACCGGCGGCTGAAGCTCCGACGCAGATGCCCATGGCGCCGAGCTCGGATTCCGCATTAACTATATCAGCATCGAGCTCACCCATGGCAACGTATTCGTGGAGTTCTTCCGAGGCCGGTGTCGCTGGTGTTATGGGATAGGCGCTTACTACCTCTACCCGGGACCACTTGGCGCCCTGTGCTATGCATTGGTTTCCTGATAAAAACATCTGCATGGTCTATGCCTCAACCTGTACCATTGTGATCGCCTGAGTCGGACATTCATGGGCGCAGATACCGCATCCCTTGCAGTATTCCATATCTATTACTATGCGCGGCGTTTCAGGGGGTGCATCTTTCTCCACGACGAGCCTTTCGATGCAATCGTCAGGGCAAAACTGTGAACAGATCTTGCAGCCGATGCATTTCGGATTATCGATCACGGGCTCCATTATCTTCCATGTCCCCGTTTTATTGACAAGTGCGATGGTACCCGAATTATGAATGCCCGCGCCTCTAATGTACACTTTGGCCACGTTTCACCTCTTCGTAACCGGCCCTGATAGCTTCTATATTGAGGTTCAGTTTCTGCTCTGAAAATCTCGCAAGGATCAGCCTCACTCCTTTTTCCAGTGAATCAAGAGTGACGAGATCTGTTGCGGCGGCGAAGGCTCCCAGCATTGTCGTATTCGTAATCGGGAGCTTCAATATCCGCTGAGCAATGGAAGACGCATCGATATAGACTGACTCATGGCTGAAACCGAGGTCTTTTTGTGAATTAGCCACGATCCTGCCATTGTCGTTCATGCCGGCCTCGATGTTGACGGCAGTTGTCAGTGTGGGATTCAACAGGACAACGATATCAGGATTTAAAATTGCACCCCGCTCCGCTACTTTCCTGTCGCCTATCCTTGCGTACGCTTCCACAGGAGCGCCCCGCCGCTCAATAGCCGGCGACATGCAAGACTGCCCGAAATTACCGTCATAGGTTGCCGATGCGCACAGAACATGTGCAAAAGTCACCGCACCTTCACCACCTCTGCC
>CP070819.1:2131266-2135487 GCA_020344295.1 Dehalococcoidia bacterium
GCCCCGCTCGAACAACTCATAGGCAAAGCCGATGGCCACGCCGGTGCTGATTGTATCAAGACCCAACTCACAGCACAAACGGTCGGCGGCCACTGTCGCCCCGAGATCAGTGCAGCCCGTCGGGCCGGAGACGGCCCATATCGTCTCGTAATGCGGGCCCTCGCTGGTAACTCCCGCGTAGGGCCCATCGGCGACCTCCCGGAATTTCCCGCACTTTAGCATGCAGGAATAGCAGCCGGTGTGCTTCTGTGTGATCGCGGCATACTGCATGAACGAGAGCTTCTCCCACCCTTCAAGAATCCCCGAACGAAAGTTACACACCGGAAACGTGCCGGCAGCGAAACCGGGGAAATCCACGCCCATGGGAGTACCGTAGTCACGGAATGGCTCGAATCCCATAGCCTCTTTGTAGCCCTTGACCTGCTGCTTTACCAGCTTCTTGAACGCCTCCAGGTTTGCCAGGCTCTCATTTCGCATGGTCTCGACGACCACAGCCTTGAGATTCTTGAAAGCCATCACCGTGCCGGTGCCGCCGCGCCCGGCGGTGCGCCGGCCGCTGAAAATACCGGCGTAGCGGACCAGCTTCTCAGCAGCGGGGCCAACACAGAGTGTCCGCGCCCTGGCCCCATGTTCTTTTCTGAGATATGCCTGGGCTTCGCCGGTAGTCTTTCCCCAGATTAAGCCGGCATCGCGTAATTCGTACTTGTTATCCTTAATATACAGGTATACAGGTTGAGCTGCCTTACCCTCGATGATCATCATCTCGAATCCAGCCCACTTGAGCCAGGCCCCGAAATCACCCCCTCCGGAACTGCGCGTGTAGGTGCCCGTCAACGGGCTCCTAGTGTAAGCCATCCACTTGGAGAGCGATTGAGCATTGGTCCCCGCCATAGGCCCGGTGCCCAGCATCAGCTTATTCTCAGGGCTTAGAGGTTCAGTATTAGGCGGGATTTCGTCATAAACATATTTGGCACCAAAGCCCCGCCCGCCAACGAAGGACTCAGCTATACTATTCGAAATACCCTCTTCCTTTATAGAACCACTGGAGAGATTGACTCGTAGCAGCCTGCGCATCCTTGCCTCCTTCCTCATTTCCCCACTTTGGACTCAGGCACGAACATAATCCAGAATTCGATCGCACAGAGGGAAGGCCAGTTGAAAACACTTGTCAGACATCGGAGTGCCTATGGACCTAATCGAGTCGCCGCCGAAATAGAGTCCTTTAATATTCGGCGACTGGATATCAACCTCCGTGGGCACGATTGCATAGGCGTATCTGGTGAAGTTGAGCTGAAGATTTATCGCTTCATCCTCGATGGCGTCATTGAAGCCGGGAAATGCCTTCTCCACAGCATCCTTCCACCTTCTGTGTGCCTCCATCACCTTATCCCAACGAGTAGGGATACCGAAATTGGTTCCCTCTAGAGTGCCAGGGATCATGGAGCACACAATCTGTTTTCCGGGGGGTTCGTTGGCAGAGTTGATGAATTCACCCGAGCACACGTCTCCGATGTAGGTGGGAATGCCATAGTCCATGTCGTAGATGTTTACCCAGCCAGTTCCATCTCTGGGTATAACATCCTTCCGTAGAAGGTAGAACCCGGACAGGTCATAGACAGCCAGCTTCTGAAACTGCTTAACCGCCTCAGCCCAGTCCTTTGTTAGAAACCTGCGTTCCAGGACATTCTTGTGTACTGCTTCGAAAATCGGTATTGCACATACAACAACGGGAGAGTGATACTCTTCCATCATGTTGTTGTTCTGTTCATCCGAAATGCGTACCCCCTTTGCCTTCCCCTTCTCTATGAGTATGTTTCTGACTGTCCTGCTAGTGATTATCTTTCCACCGTGGCTCGTGTAATACTTGGTCAGAGGATCAAGTACCGCTGTTTGCAGGTTGCCGTTTTTGAAGTACCAGATTAAAGGGGCCCCAACGGTGTTGAATGTCCGCCAGGAATTGGCCACCATTCCGAAGTTGACTTCAGTTACCGGAGCCCCGATGACGGGGCCCATGCCATAAAGAACCAGCTTTCCCATGGGGTCTTCAACATTCTTATCGATCCAGTCGGAAAATGGTACATTCACTGCCTTGCGGCATTCCTCCTCAGACATATCCTCGCAGATGTCGGCCATCCGTAGGAGAGCCTTCTTTGTCGAGTCTTCCATCTCAACGCCTGAGGCGAAGGCGAAGAACGCGAAGAAGTTCCCGGCTCCGAGCTTCGGGTCCATTTCCAGGAAATCTATATTACCGGGCTTCTCTTTGGTGACCTTTCCCATCGCCCAGGGTAGTACTTTGTATTCCAGAGGGAGCCCAAGGTGAGAGAACAGTCTGTACATATAGGTTCCCTCTACAGTACCTTCCAGTGAAACCAGAAAATGGACAGCGCAATCCACGCGGGCACCATGGAAGTCAACAGAGCGATACCTACCCCCGACTGTTGAGTCCTTCTCTATGATGACTGAGGATACCCCTTCACGAGCCAGCATGCTTCCCACAGCTAGCCCTCCTGGCCCTCCTCCAATGATGATGACGTCGAAATCCTTTTTCATAACTGTGTCTTCGCCTTTCAGAAATTGTTGTCCCTTCGCTTTACCGCTGCTCAAGCTCGCTCAGAACCAGAATCCTGTCTGAGAATTAGGGCACGATTGAAGCAGATGCTCCAGGACACTCTGTGTTGCTGGGTTTTCGGACACCTTCTAAGAGCGTATATTCTCCAAAATCCGTTCACATAGTGGGAACGCTATCTGGAAGCACTTATCAGACATCGGATTGCCCACAGCCCAGATCGAGTCGCCCCCGAAGTAGAGCCCCTTAATATTCGGCGACTGTATATCGAGCTCCGTTTGAACGATAGCATAAGCGTATCTGGTGAAGTTAAGCTGCAGGTTTATACCCTCGTATTCGATAGCATCGTTAAATCCCGGGAAAGCCTTCTCCACCGATTCCTTCCATCTTCTGTGTGCTGCCCGCACTGTCTCCATCGTAGGGTTGAGCCCGAATTGACTCACAGGTGTGGAGCCTATGGCCAGTGAGTTAATCAGCTGCTTACCCGGCGGCTCGATAGCATTTACATATGAACCCACTGTCAGATCACCTATATAAGTGGGGAGGCCATAGTCCGTATCGAAAATATGTATCCATCCGTATCCATCCGTGGGAACAACCTTTTCTTTGAGCAGGAAGAATCCCGACATGTCAGGGCCCGACAGGGCCGCGCATCTTTTTATAGATTCCGCCCAATCAGGGGTCAGATGCTCAGCCCTCAGGATATTGTGGGCGACCGCCTGAAAGATGGGCATAGCACATATTACAACGGGAGCACTGTATTCCTCCATCAGGAAACGGTTACCCTGGTCTACGGCAGTTACTCCTTTTACCGTTTCATCCTCGATATCGATGCTGCTGACCATCCTGTTGGTGATAACCTCGCCCCCGTGATCCGTGAAGTATTTTGTCATCGGGACGATTAAAGCAGTCTCCAGCGTACCGTTCTTCGGGTACCAGATAAGGGTGGCCCCGTGGCTCTTGAAGGCACCGAATCCCTTGGCGACATAGCCGAAGTTTATATCCTTGGGGGAAGCGCCGACAATAGGCTCCATTCCATACATTACCGCCTGGGCTATAGGGTCAGTGACATTCTGATCTATCCAGTCAGCAAACGAGATATTCACAACCTTATGACACTCTTCATCCGACATGTCAGCAGTAATATCGGCTACCCTCATCAACTCGTCCTTCGCCGAATCGTTCATGTCGACGCCGGTCGCAAATGCAAAGAAATTGAAGAAGTTGGCAGCCCCCAGCTCCGGGTCCATTGCCAGATATTCCACTTCTCCAGGCTTCTCCTTGGTGACCATGCCCATCGCCCAGGGGACTATCTTGTATTCTAAAGGCAGACTCAGGTGCTTGAACATCTGGTACATGGACGTGTTCTCCACAGGCCCGACCAGTGATGCCATGAAATGAATGGCGCAATCCGTCCGGCAGCCGTGGAAATCCACAGAGCGAAATCGCCCACCCAGCGCCGGGTCTTTCTCGATAATGGCCGCGGACACACCTTCCTTGGCCAACAGACACCCTATCGCCAGACCGCCGGGGCCTCCACCCACAATAATAGCGTCGTATTCCTTCTTCATAGTCATACCTCCTTACTGTTTCAGTTATTTGAAAATCCACAAGGATTGAGAAAATGACTACTAGGCGTCTTTTCCGTGAATGTC